>JBJXFL010000051.1:0-5341 GCA_046155405.1 Bryobacteraceae bacterium
TGTTTTGCTCGTTTTTGGCGCTATTGTTGCGCAAGGAGCTCGAGGACCGGTTGGCGCGCAAGGGCTGGAAGATCGAGTGGGCCGACGTGATTCGCGATCTGGACGCCGTCGTTGAGATGGAGGTTGCCCTCAACGGAAAGGGCTATGTTTTTCGCGGGCAGGACATTGGCGTGGCCGGTAAGGTCTTCCAGGCTTGCGGCGTTGCTATGCCGCCGGTGCTTCGGACGTCTGCCTAATTCGCCTCGCGCCGAAAAACCGGATTCCGTGTCACTAGGCGGTTTTAGATTCTCTAACGTATTGAAGCAGAGCGGCTTACGAATTCATGGTGTCGAAGATGAGTTTGGCAGCGGTGGAGTTTTTCGCGCCGGCGCGGCCATGGTCTATGACCGCTTTGGCAGCGACCTCGTAACGCAGTTCGACAACGCCGCTTCCTTCGGTTTGACCGATATCAAAAATTTGGGAAGGTCGTTTAACTTCACCACTGGATCCCGTTACAACGGGACGCTTCCGACTATTCCCGATGCGCCGCAACACGTCTTCCCCTTCACGCCTCCGGAAGTCACATCCATCTGTTGCAACTACATGGGTATGTCGACCGACTTGCGAACGCCTTACTCCTACGTCATGAACGCGTCCCTAACCCGGCCTCTGCCTGGCGGAATGACGATTGAAGTTGGCTACGCCGGTCGGCTCTCGCGCAAACTTCTCATGCAGATCGACGCCGGTGGTTGGGCCTTGCAATACACAGATCCGAAATCGCGTCAGACCTGGAAAGAAATGGCGGCGCAGATTCGCGGATTGAAAGACGGAGGACTCGACCCGCGTGCCGTCAGACCCAATCCCGGTTTGGTTCCGGCTATCCCCTTCATTGAAAATATCTGGCCTGGGTTGAAGGACCACTATATTCCCGGTGGCGCTTCGGCCAATTACTACCACCTAATTTGGGGACTCTATGGAGGCAGCGACGCCGACGCGGTCCACGACGTCGATCGCCTGCGTTCGGCGAAGTTTCCCAACTGCATCTCCGTGACCGGTTGTTTCACGCTTTATCCGGTCCAGAGCAGCGGCAACTCGATGTGGACCAATACCGGGTTCGCGGCTTTCCACAGCGGAACAATTAGCGTTCGGAGACCGTTTAGTAAGGGCTTCTCTTACGACTTCAACTACACCCTGGGCCACTCGATCGACAATGGCGGCGGGCCCGAGGCCGGCGGTGGTTCGGCGGGCGGCATTATGCTCAACCCGAACAACTACGGCGCGTTCCGCGGCTCCTCCGACTTCGACATTCGCCACAACGTCAATGCCAACTTTCTCTGGGAGTTGCCGTTCGGCCGCGGAAAACGGTTTCTCAGCGAAGCCACGGGCGTAAAACAGCAACTCGCGGGTGGCTGGCAGATCTCCTCGATCATGCGATACCGCTCCGGCTTGCCGACGGCTGTCGCCTACACGGGCCTGTGGCCCACCAACTTCTCGTTCAACACGATTGCGTACCCGGTCGCGCCATTTGAATCCAAAGTTGGTTTCGATCAGTTCAACAATCCCAGCGTGTTCGGCTCCACCACACAAGCCACCAACTGGCGGCCCATGTATCCCGGTGAGGTCGGCCTCCGCGCCGCTCTTCGCCTGGACGACCTGATGAATTACGACATCGCCATCGCCAAGGCATTCTACCTGCCTTGGGAGAACCATCGCATCCAGTTCCGAGCCGAAGCTTTTAACGCATTCAACAATGTCAGCTTCGTCAATCCGGCCCTGGATGCGAACACACCGTCGAACTTCGGCCAATTCTCCGCCGCCACCGCGCCGCGGGTTATGCAATTCGCACTCCGCTACGAATTCTAAGCCAACGCCAACAGGAGCGGCAACCGCGTCAGTTGCCGCTCCCCTCTAACCTTTCCGAGAGAAAACACTATGACGCGAATACTGATCGCAATTCATTTGTTGTCCGCCGCTTTCGCCGCGGAGACCGCACCGCTCACCAGCGGGCAGAAGGAGTACTTCGAAGCGCGCATACGCCCAGTGCTCGCACAGCAGTGTTTTGTGTGCCACACCAACTCGAAATCCGGCGGCCTTCGCCTGGATACCCGCGAAGACCTTTTGAAGGGTGGGAAGTCTGGCCCGGCGGTTGTGCCAGGCGATCCGGAAAAGAGCCGGCTGGTGTCGGCTATCCGCCATGCGGGTCCGCTACAAATGCCGAAGAATGCGGTGAAGTTGACCGACTCGCAAATCGCCGATTTTTCGCAGTGGGTCAAGGATGGCGCCTATTGGCCAACCGTTGAGTCCTCCAAGATGGTCGTCACGGAGAACCAAAAGAAACGTTGGGCCTATCTCCCGATCAAGCCTGCGGTCGTACCGCCGGTAAAGGATGCCGCCTGGCCCGTCAACGACATCGACCGCTTCATTTTGGCGCGTCTCGAAAAAGAAGGCCTAAAGCCCGGTCCCGTCGCCGACCGCCGCACGCTCATCCGGCGCGTCACTTATGATTTGACCGGTCTGCCGCCTACGTATGAAGAAGTAAAAGCATATGAGTCCGACAAGTCTCCGAATGCCTGGGAGAAGGTCATTGACCGGCTTCTCTCCTCGCCGCGTTACGGAGAAATGTGGGCCCGGCATTGGATGGATGTCGTTCGCTATGGCGAAGATGACTACAACGTTGGCAAAATGCCCGACCGCGCCGAGCGATACCCGAACGCGTATCTCTATCGAGACTGGCTGATTAATGCGTTCAACGACGACATGCCTTACGACACCTTCGTCAAAGCCCAACTGGCCGCCGATCTGATGGACGAAAAGGTGCGAGGGAAATTTATCCCAGCACTCGGCATGCACGGCACCGGCGTTTGGAGCTTTCAGGACAACCCTGCGCCTATCGAACGCGCCGACGAGTGGCACGACAAACTTGACGTAACCACGAAGGCATTTCTTGGTCTCACCGTCGGCTGAGCGCGTTGTCACGACCACAAATACGATCCCATTCCGACTAAGGACTATTACCGGCTGGCCGGCGTATTCGCCAGCACCAAATTCCATCCTTATCCCCAGGTCCCGAAAGACGCCTGGGCGGAGTACGAGCGCCAGAAAAAAATCTTGGAAGAGAAAGAAACGGCGCAGAAGAAATTCCTTGAACAGGCGTCCGGCCTGTTCGCCCAGTCGCTGCTCACGCAGACGACCGACTACATGGTCGCCGCATGGCGAACCGGTTCTGTCAAACGCGCTACCGTCCAATCGATTTCCGAGGAGTACAAGCTTGATGCAGAGTTGCTGGAGCGCTGGATTAAATTCTTGAAAAAGCAGCCTTCGAATTACTCCTACTTGAAGGATTGGCAGGCCATGGTGGCTTCGGGCGGCACCGTCGAAGAAGCCAAGAAACTGGCCGAACAGTTTTACGCCACGATTCTCGACGTGAGCCGAGAGTACGAAAAATTGAGGGAAGAGAATGAAATCGCGCTCGCCAAGTTCAAGCTCAAGGACGAAGTCGAGGAGTATGACCCGCTGCCGAACGGCAAAAAGCGGCGTCTGAATAAACACCAGATCGATCTCAAGAGTCTGAGCCGGGAGAAGCAGTACCTTTGGCGAGATGTTTTCGAAAATGATCTGCCGGAAAACCCGGGCAATCCGAACGCCGAAGAGAAGAAGAAACCGGGCCTGTTCAAGCTGACCGAATGGCCGCTTGAGAAGCGCCTCACCGGAGAACTTGCGGCGCAGGTCGGACGCATGAAAGCCGACATTGACGCCTACAAGAAGCAGATGGTCAAGGAGCCTCCCTATGTGTACGGTATCGCCGAGGCCGCCGAGCCCACCACGCTGAAGGTTTTCGTTCGCGGGAATGTTTACAGTTTTGGCGAAGACGCCCCGCGTGCGTTCCTCTCGCTCTTCAGTGACGGCGAACCCAAGGCCTTCAGCAAGGGCAGTGGACGCATGGAACTGGCCGAAGCGATTCTCGGCCAACCGCTCGCGTTGCGTGTAGTAGCCAATCGAATCTGGCGTTGGCACATGGGATCGGCGATTGTGGAAACGCCAAACAATTTTGGCTTAGTCGGCGCCCAGCCCAGCAACCGTGACCTTTTGGATCTGTTGGCCGCGAAGTTCTCTTCCGGCGGCCTTTCCTGGAAGAAACTGCACAAGGAGATATTGATCTCGAAAACCTATCAGCTATCGGCAAACAGCATCGAAGCGAATGCCGCCAAGGATCCGGCCACCCGGTTCTACTGGCGAGCCAATCGCCGCCGTTTGGGACGCGCTGCTCGCGGCTTCAGCCAAACTTGACGTTTCAAAGCTTGGCGGACCTTCCGAAGAGATCGGTGATTTGAAAATGACCCGCCGCGGTGTCTACGGCCGCGTCAGCCGCATGTACCCAAATGATTTCCTGGCAACGTTCGATGCGCCCGCAGCCACCATCTCCAATGAGTTCCGCTACACCACCAACGTGCCGCAGCAAAAACTCTTCTTCTTGAATCACGACATGGTTCGCAAACAGGCCGAGCATTTGGCCGAGCGCGTCAAAACCCTCGGCTCGCCGGAAGCGCAGGTGAAAAAGGCCTACGAAATCGCCTACCAGCGTATGCCTTCACCCGCCGAATTGATCTTCGCTTTGGAGTTTCTAAATCCTCCAGCCACCAGCATGGCTGCCAAGCCTGCCGCCGAAGACCCAAAAACCCCCACGCCGTCGATGGAATCGCTTTGCTGGGCCCTGCTCAGCTCGAATGAATTCTTGTACTTGAACTAGGAGCGCCGCAAATGCCTTGCAATCACAACCAACCTGTATTCACGCGCCGCCACGCGCTCTCCAAGCTCGGCGGAGGATTCGGACTCGTCGCCTTCGCCAACCTGCTTCAGGACTCCATCCGCGCGGCGGAGAAAGCTCCGGGCGCCGACGGCGTGCTCAAACAACTCCATCACAAGCCGCGCGCCAAACGCGTGATCTTCCTGTTCATGAACGGAGGTGTCTCTCACGTCGACACCTTTGAGCACA
Source organism: Bryobacteraceae bacterium (assembly GCA_046155405.1). Taxonomy (GTDB): domain Bacteria; phylum Acidobacteriota; class Terriglobia; order Bryobacterales; family Bryobacteraceae. The sequence goes on from JBJXFL010000051.1 coordinate 4,973, forward strand.
AACCGATGCTCGAGAAGTTCAACGGCCAGCCCATGCCCGGACCCGCCGTCTTGACCCAACGCAAGACGGGCAACCTGATGAAGTCGCCGTTCGCATTCAAGAAGTACGGCCAGTCCGGTCTCGAGTTCTCCGAACTCTGGCCCAATGTCGGCGCTTTGGCCGACGACATCTGTGTCATCAACTCGATGTGGGCGGAAATCCCCAATCACGAGCCTTGCATCACGCTCATGAATACCGGCCACAACATCATCGGCCGGCCTTCGATGGGATCCTGGATCACCTACGGTCTCGGCACCGAAAACCGAAATCTCCCGGGTTACGTTGTCATGACGCCCACCGAGCCGCTCACGATCGGTAGTCCACTTTGGA
>JBJXFL010000211.1:0-4235 GCA_046155405.1 Bryobacteraceae bacterium
CGCCATGAGAATCACAAAAGCGAACGCTCGGGTTGCGCGGCTAAAAACACGAGCGAAGCGACGAGTAGCTCTGCACAGAGATTCTGAATGGCTTAAGTGCTCTTAAGTGTCAGACACGTAAGGGCAAAGTTGGCGGTTCGAAATGCGAATCGGAATAGCTTACGTGTCTGACACTTAAGCCGCTCAGGCCGTTCAACCAAAGAGACAAAGTCACTGTGCAGTGCGACTGGGTGACTCGGCAATCCAAGGCCAAGACCGCTTCCGCTTATTGCCCCGGATCCTCGGGTCAGGCCCGAGGATGACATTGGGAAGGGGACTCGAGTGTCCGTTTCGGAACACTAGAACATGACCTGAAAGCGCCCGCTGATGGAGTCGACCTTGAGGCCGAGCGGGATTGGCGTCGCAATGGTGGCGGTGCGCGGGTTGAACTTGTCGAAGTCGGTGTGGATGTAATTGAATTTCCACAGCATGTTCGAATTCCAGTACCAATTCAGCCCGAGCGTGTAGTTGGTCTGTTTGCCGCCGTTGACAAAGTTGGGCTGGGCCGCGGCCAGGATCGTCGGATCGAACTGATCGGTCAGATTAGCGACGCTGATGCGCGCCGCGAATTCAAGCGCGCCGGTACCGCCCTTGAGGGCGTTGAATGGCGTGACCGGGTTGACGCCGCTGTAACATCCGCAATTGGCGGTGTATGTCCGTCGTCCGCCGATGGTGTAGCTGATCTCGCCGTATCCGGTGTCGAATTTGGCGTCGGTTTTTCCGCGCCGGTTGATCACGGTGTTGAAGTATTCGGCCTGGAAAAATAAACCATCGAAGGCCGCCGCCGTTTCGGCGGTGTAGACTTGGACGCTAGTGACCGGATTGGCGACGGTGCCGAGCGGTCCGGTGTTGAGAATAACCGTCGGATCGATGCGCAGTTCGGGGCGCTCGCTCAGGGTTACCGAGTGCGCCGTTCCGACGCCCGAGTTCGCGACGTCAAATACATGCGTCGCCCCGACCCCGATGTGCAGCGATTCAAGGCCGGTTTCGATAATTTGGTAGGTGGCGCGGGTGTAGGCGGCGAGCGTTCGCTTGGTCAACGCATGCGCCGTGTTGGGCGTCGAGCCCGTCAGGTAGGCGCCGAACCAATAGTTGGGTTCCCAGGTCCTAAATCCCACGGCGGAGCGCGGATCGCCGGCACTGAAGCTCGACGCCAACGACGACGGCGTCGCGCGCTCGATAAACAATGAATCGTTCGAGCTGCTGGCTTCTTCCAGGACAAAGAAGTTGGCGAAGTAGCCCATCTCGAAGATGGTGTTGGAAACCCCGGTATAGCCGATCGACGCCGTGTTGATGGACGCCGTTCCATCTGTGGCGCCGCCGGCATCGAGGATCAAAGAATATGTAAAGTCATTGAGCGCGCGGCCGGTGACGCCGAACCGCGCGCGGCGGACGTTGACGCCGCTGGTCAGCTTGCCGCCGGCAACGGTTCCTGGGCCCGTCGTGCCCTCGGGGCTTTGGTTGAGGTATCCGCCGAAGTCGAAATGGATGCGGCCGGTGGGCGCGATGGTCCACGCGTTGTCGGGGCTGGACAGCGTGAAACGATTGGTTCCTGATTGAACGACTTTGGGGTTGGCCGCCGGGATAACCTTTCGCTTTCCGGCGTCAAACACCAGGGTTCCGCCGGCTTCCAATGCGGCTTCGCGGGCGGCCTTTTCGGCTTCTTCGCGTGCCGCCTTTTCCTTTGCGATCGCCTCGATCGCGCTCCGCGTGCCGGTCTTCATCTCCTCGAGCTGCTGTTGCATGTCGCGGATTTGCTTTTCCATGGCCTGAATCTGGCGCGACGTGTCTGCCGGTTCCGCCGCCTGGGGCGACCCAACCCATGCCGTCGAGACCAGAAGCGCCGCGATCATTGAACCAGTTTTCATGCATATCTCCTTGTGACATACCCAAAATCCGTGCCTATGATCGACGTTCCCCGCCGGTCGTGGCGGGCCCTGGATAGGCCCCCGACGGGTAGGTTGGGTGACGAAAAAATGACATTTTTGTGAATATGGAGACGCCGCCGGCCCGCGAGCGGGGCCGTCCCGGCGGCTGAAAAGTTGTCGTTCCGCAAGGACTTATCGGGGCTTCGCAGAGCCGCCGGCGTTCAGTATAAGTGCCGCCACCCTCGACTCGGGAATTCCGGGAATCATCATTATGGCGTTTCGTGCGACAGGTATCGGCAAAGCGTTAACGGCCTCGGTCGCGGCCGCGCTGCTATTGACCGGCTGCGGCTCCTCGTCCGAGCCCGGCGAAAGCTACCGGAAGTCGCCGGATTATCAGGCGCCGACCGGTGCCGAGAAAAGCGACTCCGTGTTCGCCGGCGGCGGCTTGTCATTGTTCAGCGGCAGCAACGGCGAAACGCGCGAGGGCGCGGTCGCCGTCAACGCGTTTCTGTGGCGGGCATCGCTCGATACTTTGGCGTTCATGCCCTTGGCCTCCGCCGATCCTTTTGGCGGCGTGATCATTACCGATTGGTACGCGCCGCCAGAGACCCCGGCCGAACGCTTTAAACTGAACGTCTACATTCTCGATCGCGCGCTGCGCGCCGACGGTCTCAAAATATCGGTTTTCCGCCAGACCCAGGATGCCGCCGGACGTTGGATTGACGCCACCGTCGGCGCCGAGGTGGCGACCGAGGTCGAGAATTCCGTGCTGACCCGCGCGCGCGAGCTTCGACTTCAATCGGTCGCCGAAGAGCCCAAGGGTTAGTTGGCCCTTCGGGCGGACCCGGCCCGCGCCGGTTTTGACGCGCGCTGCTGTCTTTCAAAAATTTCGCCGACGTCGGTTGTTTGATATCGAGTTGATCCATGGCAAGCCCGGAAGTTCGCTACAATTCCCGTGAGACCGAAACAAAGTGGCAACAGCGCTGGGCGGACCTTGGCGTTTTTGCCGCCGAAGCCGGATCAAAAAAGCCCAAATACTATGTCCTCGAGATGTTTCCGTACCCATCCGGCCGGATTCACATGGGGCATGTGCGCAACTACACGCTGGGTGATGTGGTGGCGCGGTTCAAGCGCGCCCAGGGATTCAATGTCCTCCATCCCATGGGGTGGGACGCCTTCGGACTCCCGGCCGAAAACGCCGCGCTGGAACGCGGCGTCCATCCCGGGGCCTGGACTCGCCAGAACATCAAGGACATGCGCGCGCAATTGATGCCGCTCGGGTTTTCCTTGGACTGGGATCGCGAAATCGCGACCTGCGAGCCCGACTACTATCGCCACGAACAGAAAATGTTTCTCGATTTTTTGAAGGCGGGGTTGGCCTATCGCAAGAAATCGTGGGTCAACTGGGACCCGGTCGAGAACACGGTCCTGGCCAACGAGCAGGTCATCGACGGCAAGGGATGGCGCTCGGGCGCCCCGGTCGAGCAGCGCAAACTGAACCAGTGGTTCTTGAAGATCACCCGCTTTGCCGAGGACCTGCTGACCGCCATCGACGGCCTCGCCCGCTGGCCCGACAAGGTCCGGCTGATGCAGCAGAACTGGATCGGCCGCTCGGAAGGCGCCAGGGTGTTTTGGCCGCTGGTCGATGCCGCCGGACGGGACATGGACGAGCGCCTCGAAGTTTTCACCACCCGTCCGGACACGCTGTTCGGCGCTTCCTTCTGCGCCATCTCGCCGCAGCATCCCTTGGCCGCCAAGCTTGCACACGATAGGCCTGACATTGCGGCCTTTATCGCCGAGTGCACCAAGGCCGGCACGGCCACCGCCAGTATCGAAACCGCCGAGAAAAAGGGCTTCGATACCGGCCTCACGGCGCGTCATCCGTTCGCTGACGGCGTTGCGGTTCCCGTGTTTGTCGCCAATTTCGTCCTGATGGAGTACGGCGCCGGGGCGATTTTCGGCTGTCCCGGCCACGACCAGCGCGACATGGATTTTGCCCGGAAATACGGGCTCAAGGTCACCTGCGTCGTCGCGCCCAAAGGACCTGACGCCAAAGCCTTTGCCGCCAAGCTGGAAGCGGGCGCCGAGGCCTTCGTCGAGGACGGCGTTGCGGTGAATTCGGATTTTCTCGACGGCCTCACGACCGCGGCCGCAAAATCGGCCGCCATCGCCAGGCTTCGGCAAAGCGATTGCGGCACGGGAACCGTTCAGTACCGGCTCCGCGATTGGGGCGTCTCGCGACAGCGGTATTGGGGCTGCCCGATTCCGATCATTCATTGCCGCGCCTGCGGGCCGGTGCCGGTGCCCGACCAGGATTTGCCGGTGCGC
>JBJXFL010000231.1:0-2889 GCA_046155405.1 Bryobacteraceae bacterium
ATCGTTCAAGCCACGCGCAACCAGGGGCGCGTGCGCCTTCCGCATATCCAGTCCCGTATAGTTGTTCGGACCGCCAAATGCCATCGTCAGAAACGCCTTCTGTTTGGCTATCTGCCGATCCATATCCACGCCATCGAAGAATTGGCTGATTCTGTCATCGCTCAATACCTTGCGATAGAAGATATCCACCGCGGCGTCGACGGCCGGCTGGCCGCCCAATTGTTCATACAGGGAACTCATGCGAAATCCTCCACGAATTTTAAGTTGTAAATCAAGTACAACTTTTATATCACAGCTTTTCCGGGGGCCAACAAAATTTGTCCTGGGTCCGGCGATTGAAAAGTTCCGAGCAGCCGGAGACGCCCACTGTTATTGGGCTGCGCAAATGCGACGCGCATCACCCTACGGGTGTTGGCGCGTCATCCACAATAGGAAAGACTGCCTACACCCATGGCGTTCGATGTGGTCATCCTTGGCGGCGGCGCGGCGGGCCTGTTCTGCGCCTTCCAGGCGGCGCGGCGGGGCCGGCGGGTGCTCGTCCTTGAACACAACGACCGCCCCGGCCGCAAGATTCTGATCTCCGGAGGCGGCCGGTGCAATTTTACGAATCGCGATACGCGCCCGGAATGCTTCCTGTCCGCCAACCCGCATTTTGCGAAATCCGCGTTGGCCCGATACACGCCGCACGATTTTGCCGCGCTGATCGGGCGCCATGGAATCGCGTGGCACGAGAAGACGCTGGGGAGGTTGTTTTGCGACGGATCAGCGCGGCAGATATTGGATTTGTTGCTGGAGGAGTGCCGCCAGGCCGGTGTCGAAATTCGCTGCCGCACGCGGGCGACGCACCTCGAACGAACCCAGGAATTCACTATAGGAACCGGGACCGGATTGATCGAAACCAAAGCGGTAGTCGTCGCGACGGGTGGGCTGTCGATCCCCAAGCTGGGCGCCACGAGTTTCGCCTACGAAGTCGCCCGGCAGTTCGGGCTCCGTATCGTCCCGCCTCGCCCCGCGCTGGTGCCGCTCACATGGAACGCGACCGACTTACGGCAATGGTCGCCGTTGGCGGGCATTGCCGCGGCGGTGCGGGTATCATCGGGCACCCGCCATTTCGAAGACAAAATGCTCTTCACACACCGCGGGCTCAGCGGGCCGGCCATCCTGCAAATCAGCTCCTACTGGGAGCCGGGAACGTCGCTTGGCATCGATCTCGCGCCCGGAATCGACGCCGCCGCGTTACTTCTCGATCGCAAACGAACCAACGGCCGGGCTATGCCGCGAACGGCCCTGGGCGAGTGTCTTCCCGAGCGATTGGCTTCCGTTTGGGCGGAGCGGCAAGGGCTGGACCGCCCGCTTGATCAACTGGCCGGCGATGCGCTGCGCCGTCTCGCCGTCGGCCTGCACAATTGGCGGATCCTGCCCGCCGGTACGGAAGGATTCGAAAAGGCGGAGGTCACCGCCGGCGGCGTCGATACGGCGGAGCTATCGTCGCAAACCATGGAGGCACGCCGCGCGCCCGGGCTCTATTTCATTGGCGAATGTGTCGACGTAACAGGCTGGCTGGGCGGATACAACTTCCAATGGGCGTGGGCGTCCGCCTACGCCGCCGCGCAGGCTGTCTAAGAGGCTATACTGGCCTCGTTATGCGAATTCTGCTCTTTCTCCTCCTTGCGCTGGCGCTTTGCGCGCAGGAAGTGCCCATGCGTTGGTATATCCTGGCCATTCTGGAAAAGGGTCCGAAATGGACGCCGGAATCGACACCGGAAACGGTGGAGATCCAGAAGGGCCACATGGCCAACATTGGCAGGCTCGCCAAGGAGGGCAAACTGATTCTCGCGGGACCGTTGGCGGAGGCCGGAGACATGCGGGGGATTTTCCTGTTCGATACCGGAAGTGTCGAGGAGGCTCGCAAATGGTCCGATTCCGATCCCGCAATCCAAGCCGGACGCCTCCAGGTGCGTCTTCTGAAGTGGTATTCCGCCAAGGGCATCGGCATCACCCCTCCGGCCAAATAGCGCGTGCCGAGCTTCTCCGCCGCCGAGGGCGAAACGCATGGACGGCCGGGCTCCTGAGGCACTCCTGCGATTCCCCTTTTGTTAGCCTCGAATCGCCGGTGGGGGGCGTTCTTCATTCCTATTGTGGCGGGCTGCGGCACCCCATGTGCATACCCCTCAGGAACGGATTCGCTGAAAGGCGGTCCCCAAAAGGGACTTCGTTGGTATTGCGCCACTTTGACGTCCGTCCCGTCCTGATTGATGTCGGGATTCGCTTGGCTGCGGGCTGCCTTTTGCGTCCCACCGAGATTGACCACCGCCGGCCGGCCAGATTTGGCCGCGCCGAAATAGAGTTCACCGACAGCTATTGAGGGAACGAAGACCTCCCGGGCCTAATTTAGATTGAATAACACCGGCTCATCTCCCTCGAGTAAGGCAATGATAATATCGGTGTCAAGCAGGAAATTACCATTGGCCGGCGTCAACGTGCTCGCATTCACTCTCGATCGATTCCCTCATTTGCTGAGCCGAAACCGCATCGAAGCTACCTGAATACTTGCGTAGGGCAGCACCGTTCTCCCCACCCGAGCCGCAGTATTGAGCGGTGCCGCGAAGCGGAGCACTTGCCTTGCAATTACTTCCCGGATATCCATCGAATCAACCTAAATCCGGCAGTTCAACCACGCCAAGCGCCGTCAACCCCAATGTTCACGCTGCCGCCGCCGGTGTCCCGTCATCAACCGTTGGGTGATGTGCCGAGCTGAGACGCCCAATGAAATTGGGCGTCTCCCTCTATTCGAATCTTTCCAACTGCCGGATTTCGGATAATACGTGCTCGCCATCAAATTATGTGCCCACGAACTCCTCGTCTCCGTACACGCCGCGGCCGCCGGGG
>JBJXFL010000241.1:0-82776 GCA_046155405.1 Bryobacteraceae bacterium
AATGTTTTGGTCGGTACTAGGAGCCAATGCGATCATCGCCCTGCGCTGCTGTGATCTCAATGGCCGGTTCGAGGACTACTGGGACTCCCGCCGGGCCGCCTAACTTCAACTTTCATGTCGCGCACCCGTGAGACATCTTGACGACACGGTGGCTGACGTTTGAAACTCGCATGCGATAGGCTCTGTTCATGGGCCAGCGCGAGATCACCAATATCAGCGCACTCCTCGATCAGGCATATTCTTCCTACTTCAAAGAGGCGCGGGGCCAGTGGGTCTTCCGCGGCCACTCTCAGTGCACGTATAAACTAATTTCGTCGGTTGGCCGTAGCGTCCATACTTCAAAGTCGCGCAGCAAGTTTGAGACGAGCATGTTCGAAATTTTCCGTAGAGAAGCCGTCGGCCTTCTTAGTGCACCGCCCCGGGACGACTGGGAATGGCTGTCGCTCGCACAGCACCACGGCCTTCCGACGCGCCTACTTGATTGGACTCAGAATCCTCTTGTAGCGTTGTTCTTTGCCGTGGAGGCACATCCAGAGCAAGACGGGCAGATATTCGCATTGAGGGCCACCGTTAAAGCCTCGGACCGAACGCGTGCATCCCCGCCGTTTGAGATAGCATCGCCAGTCAAGTTTTATCCGAATTCAGTAACAGCGCGGATTCGGGCACAAGAAGGCCTTTTTGTGGCATGCGCAGAACTTGAAAGGCCGCTTGATGAAGCGCTTCCAACGAATTGGACGATGGAGAAAATGCCGGTTCCCGCCCGTTGTAAGTCGTCCATACGGTACGAGCTGTTTCGGGTCGGCGTTCATGCATCGTCATTGTTCCCAGACATAGACGGTTTGGCGGCACGCGTGCGCTGGCAACATTCTGTGTCATCACCGTTTGCGGAGATACTGGCGCGGGCGGCGGCGATTGCGCCTAGCGGAGGCGAAATTGCAAGTCATAGCGATCTCGGCGCCTCGCTAATCGATCAGCGAATGCAGAGCCGAATTGACAGCGGATCGCTCCGGCGTGACGACGATGCGGCTACGATTCAATTACCCGAGTAGTCGGCATATCCGGACAGGCTGTCAAGGACTCCCGATACAATAGTTCATGCGTCCGGACCAAAATCGATGGTGGCACGCTCTACGCGATGCGCTGCGCGGCGGAAACGTCGACTATACAGCCGGAAATCTGGACCGCGCGCTGCTCTTGCTGGCGATTCCGATGATTTTGGAAACTGCGATGGAATCGTTGTTCGCGGTGGTGGATATCTTCTTCGTCTCGAAGCTGGGCGAGGACGCGATGGCGACGGTGGCGCTGACGGAATCGCTGGTCGTACTGGTGATCGCGGTGGCGCTGGGGTTGAGCTTTTCGACCACCGCGTTCGTCGCGCGCCGGATTGGCGAGAAGAATCCGGAAGAAGCGGCGCGAGGCGCGGCACAGTCCGTGTTAATCGGCATCGCGTCGTCCGCCTTGATTGGATTGATCGGATTCGTTTTCGCGCCGGAGTTGCTGCAATTGATGGGCGCGACGCCCGGTATTCTACGGAACGTCACGTTCGCCCGAATCGTACTGAGCGGGTGCGGCACATTGATGATGCTCTTCCTGCTAAATGCAATTTTCCGGGGCGCGGGCGATGCCGTCATCGCGATGCGCGTGCTGTGGCTGGCGAACATCATCAACATACTTCTGAATCCGTGCCTGATTTTCGGCCTCGGTCCGTTTCCCGAGATGGGCATCGCGGGGTCGGCTGCGGGAACGGTGATCGGCCGCGGCACCGGCGTGTTGTATCAACTCTGGTTGCTTCGCACGGGCGCCGGGCGCATCCACATACGGGCCGCGGATTGGAAACCGAATCCGGAGTTGCTGCGGCATATTCTGCGGCCGGCGCTGAACGGGATGTTTCAAATTTTCATCGCCACGGCCAGTTGGACGGCGCTGGTCCGGATAGCGGCCACGTTTGGCCCCACCGTATTGGCGGGATATACGATCGGGATTCGCGTGATCATGTTCAGCATCATGCCGTCGTGGGGACTTTCGAACGCGGCGGCAACGCTGGTGGGCCAAAATTTAGGCGCGGGTAAACCGGAGCGAGCCGAGGCCGCGGTCTGGCGGGCCGGCTTTTATAACGCGATCTTCCTTGGCGCGTTGTCACTGGTCTTCATGTTGTTTCCCGAGTGGCTCCTGCGCGTTTTTACGGACAAACCGGCCGTGCTGGAGGCGGGCGCTCTTTGTCTGCGCTACATCAGTTCCTGCTACGTCTTCTACGCCTACGGCATGATGATGCTGCAGGCATTTAATGGAGCCGGTGACACAGCCACGCCGACACGTATCAATTTGATCGCCTATTGGGTGGTGCAGATCCCGCTCGCCTGGACGCTGGCGCACACGCTGGGATTCGGGCCACGCGGGATGTACGGCGCGGTGGCGCTGGCGGAATTGACTGTGTCCCTCCTCGCCATCGTCTATTTCCGGCAAGCGCGTTGGAAGCAAGCGACAATTTAGATGTGATATCACTTATTGCAGCTCGACAAGGGCTGCGGCCAGAGACACCAAGCGCCCAGTCCGTAATGTCATCGATTCCCTGTTTCGATTTGAAGACGGGTTGATCGTCGAACATACGGATGATTGCGATGCAAAGGTCTCGGCGGCGCAGGCTCTCGGCGGCGCAAATGGATTTCTAGGCGGACGAATCCGTTGGCTGCGTAGTTGGACGGCGGAAGCGAAGTTGGATGACTTTATGCGCGGGCGTCCGGAGTACGAATAGCCGCTACGTGTGCGGCTCGAACTTCCAAGCCGGCGGCTTGATTTCATTCACGCGCAGATACGTAACGATCTGGCCCCGGTGGTGCGCGGTATGCATATAGGCCCGCAGGAAAATATCCACCGCCGAGTGCGCCGGCAGCCGCGGGCTGAACTTGATGTCGGTCCGCAACACATCTTTCTCCGACATCTTCGCCAGTACCGCATCCGTGAAATCAAAGCTTGCGACAACGTAGGCGCGCACGGCCGTCTTGTCGGCCGCGTCCGGAGCTTTCATTTCCGGCGGCGGAAGCAATTCGAAGCCGCGGAAATAGGCGGTGTTCGCTCCCGCCAGATGCAGCATCTGCTCGCCAAATGTCCGCTGAGCGGGATTCGCCTTGGAGGTGAACTTATCGGCTGGCATGGCGTCCAGGACGGCCAGCGAGTACTCCCGCGTGTCGTTCCAATGCGCGACAAAGCTCTTCAGAAACGCTTGCGCGAAGGGGTTCGTAAACGTTGCGCCCTGGGCGGCCATGCCGGCGGCGAGGGCGGAAAACACCGTGCGTCGTTCCATGGGGTATACCTCAATTCCAACGGCTCGCGGTTGCGGAACCGGTATCGTGTAGCATACGCTAAAAGTGTCGGCCCTAACGAGGGGTGCGGTAGCCAAGTGGTAAGGCAAGGGTCTGCAAAACCCTTATTCGTCGGTTCGATCCCGACCCGCACCTCCAACACGCTTTGCCGATAACGGGGTTCAAACCCGCCACGGCCGCTTTTGGCCGGGAAAATAGTGCGACTACCGGCCGGGATCGCAGACCGCGGAACGCCCAATAATATCCGTTACCGCGAAGCAGATAGTGGCGGGATTCGAGGATGGTGCGGCGCAGAATGGCCTTGCCAAGATTTGTTTTCTTGCGCGGAGAGGCTGCCATGCCTATCGTCGAGGGCTGTTGGCACACTCGCGATTCGATCAGATGCAAGGCGCCGTCGGTAGAGATCCTTTCAGTATCGACGGCCAGGGCCGGCCTTTCCACGCGTGCGATGTGCGAGACGCAGCCGGCAAAGGAGAGGTCGGCCAATACCTTGTCGCGCTCGCGGTCAATCTCGGGGTCGATCCGATGGGTCAATACCATCCGTTTCCAGTCGAATGCGATGCCAACGTCGTGCGTCGCCGCGCCGAGCCACAATGGCCCGTCCGGTGAATCGACCTTCCATAGGCGAATATGATGCCGCTTGGCGATCGAGTTGAACGACTTCTGAAATACGAAATCCGGAAGCCGGTCCTGATAGCGCAATGGGGAAACGGGCGCGGTGGGATAGGATTTCATCGAAGTAAAGGCGCGATAGCTCCGGGCCAAGGTGCGGCCGTTTAGCGCATCCGCCGTCGTCCATCCGGCCCCCAGGAAGGCCAACGTCAGGTCGCTGTCCGTCCCCGCGAAAGCGATGTTGATAATGTCGACGGCCGGCGTCCCGTCGTGTAGCAGGATTAGCACCGGCGCTCCCGTAAGCCACTCCGCCAAGTTTCCGTTTAACGCGGCTGAACTCAAAGGCGCCGGAGACTCGTGCCTCTCGCCGGTCACGCGCACAATGAGTTCCGCCCCTGAGGGAATGTGGATCTCCGGATCTGGTAACCGAAGAAATGCAAGCCGGGAAATGATGATTGCGCCGGCGACAAGCGGGTGCGGGGACACGCCGGACCGAATCAATCGCCCGGCGCCCGTGATGCCGGAAAGGGAACGCGGCAAAAGCGCCGACGTGGGCCGGACCCACAGCCCCCCCAAGTAGCTGTGGGGATGATTCGCCGCCAGAATCCCGTGAATCCGGTTGCCCCTGGTCACGCTTTCGCGCGCGTTGTCGACGGAAAGAAGTTCGGAGCGGCAAGAGACCGGGTCTCCATTGGGTAAAGTACATCCATCGAATTCCAATTCAAGAGTCGCCCGTTCCCGGCGGACGCCGAACCCCACCGGTAGCACTTGGCGTACAAAACCGTGGATCGAGCTGCCCGTTGGGAGCGGGGCGGCGCAATCGGCATACGCGCACCCGATGACTATTCCCGCAATGCGCGCACCCGCTTTCGCGGTGCTGGTTATGGGCGTTGTAAGGCGCACCAACACTTCCTGCGACACTTGCTCCCCAGCCAACGGCAGCGGTCCGGCCACAAGCGCCGCCGCGAAGAATAATTTATGCAACCGCGTGTCCCCGCGGGATGGCCATGGAGGCCGCGGCGACGATCAGAACGCTGGCCAGCCCGTCAACCGCGTAGTGGTAGCGGCAATATATCGTCGCGGCATAAATCAGACAGGCGGCACCGAACACCGCGCCCCAGATCGCGGGCCGCGTCCGCACGGCGCGGTACATTCCAAACGCGGTGGAAAATGCCACCGCGACGTGTCCGCTTGGAAAGACGCTGGTTGGGATATCCATTTGATCCAGGATCCACACGTTGACGCTCCGCCCCAAACCATGAACGTTTGGCAGATCGAAACCGGGATAGGCGAGGTGCGGCCCGTGGACGGGCAGCAGCGGCAACAGCGCATACGCGGAAAACGTGCCCAACAGCAGCGTGAACAAAAATCGATGTACCCGCTCCCGCCCGCCGATCCAATACAACACGCACATGCAAACCATCGGCAGCGCATACAGCAGCAGGTACGTTACTTCCAACAACGAAGGAATCAGGTAACCCGCGCTCTCAATGGCCGCGCGCAGCCCCCACGCGTCGAGCAGCGTGCGGTCCCAACCCACCCAGCGTTCCTGCCACGCGACGATGGGCGGCGCGGAGAACCAGCCGATACTCCAATATCCAACTAATATCAGTCCCATCGAAAGCCAATCGCGAACGACCCGCGACCAAGGCCGGGACGTTCCCGACTCCACCGTGGCCAGCCCGCAAATCAACAACGGCAATATGAGCAAGAGCAAGCGGGGGGCCATTCCTAATTGGCGAACCCAGGCGAGCGCGAAGAGGTAAAGGAAAAATATGGCCGCTACCCGTTCCCCCGCCTGTAGGCAGTGCAGTTGCGCTTTCGCACGCGCGAAAATCATGGATTCTGCGGCTAGCGTAGTGGACATCTTTCCGATTGATGAGGCTCAAGGCTATCAGACAGAGGAGGTGGGGGCAACTTTATAAAATTCTATGAACGCTATGGACGGCGAGTGCGTCGCGCAACGTCGCTACGACGTCGCCCGCGAGTTCGAAACCAACCCCATCCCTCCGAATTGCGCGGCCAGGCGTATCGCGTGACATCTCCGATTCGTCACGCGTTCCCTCGCTGCCCCCGCATCCGCGGAACCGCCTGGCGGACACGGCTCATGATTCGGCAAGTTCTCAACCACGCGCCGCTCCGTCCATCCGCCGGCTGGCGGCTCCGTTGGGAAAGCCAAGGATAGGCATGGAGACAGAAAGGCATGAAAAACGATCAATAGCCATCCCGCGCCGACCGTCAAAAATCCACATGATCTTAGCGGGATAAACCTTCGCGAATGAGGCGGCAAAGACCGAGGCTGTACTATAAACTGAGATTTGTTTGTGATAAATTCCAGCCGGAGGCCATATGAATCAACTTGCACGCGGATTGATAATTTCGCTCGCGTTAGCGGCGGCGGCGCTGGCACAAAGGCAGACCGCCTCGGTGGCGGGAAGCGTGTTGGATTCGAGCGCGGCGCCCGTTCCCAGTGCACGCATTACGGTCAAGAACCTCGCGACTGGGATCAGCCGTGAGGCCGTGTCGAACGATTCCGGTCTGTACACCGTGCTGGCGCTCGGGGCCGGGCGATACTCGGTCACCGTTAGCAAAGAAGGTTTTTCGACCTACGGAATTCCCGAACTGGTCTTGCAGGTGGATCAAAACGCCACCGCCAACGTGCAGTTGCAAGTGGGCGCGGTCAGCGAGTCAATCAACGTAGTGGGTCAGGCGGCCGCGGTGGATACGCGGAATTCGATGTTGAATACTGTGATTACGAAAGAAATGATGACCGATTTACCGCTCAACGGGAGAAATGTTCTGCAGCTCCTGCGCGTGACGCCGGGCACGCTTTCCACGTCGGGCACGTTTAATCAGGCGGCCACGCGCCCGGAATCGGGCAGTGAACTGATTTCGGCGAGCGGTGGGCGCGGCAACTCCACCACGTTCGTGATGGACGGCGGTATCCATGAAGATCCGTACACGGAGGTGGCCAACGTGCTGCCGAATCCGGACGCGGTTCAGGAGTTTAGCTACCAGACGAACAACTATGGCGCCAAGTTTGCTGGCCGCGGCGGCGGCGTGGTGAATATCGTCACGCGGTCGGGAACCAACCAGTTTCACGGAGCGTTCTTTGAATATTTGCGCAACGCGAAGATGAACGCGAGGAATTTTTTTGCCCCCCGCAACGACGGATTAAAGCGCAACCAGTATGGGTTAGCCCTCGGTGGCCCCATCAAGCGCGACCGCACGTTCCTTTTCGGATCCTGGCAGGGGACGCAGGTAAGGTCGCTTCCCGCAAACCTGACGTCCGTGGTTGCGACGGCGCCACAGCGGCGGGGAAACTTCTCCAACCTGCCTCAGCAGTTGACGGATCCCGCGGCGTCCAATCAGCCGTTTCCCGGCAATATCATTCCCGCGTCGCGGCTCGACCCCATCGCGCTGCGGATCCTGGAGTTCATTCCGACGGCGCAGTCCGCCGACGGGCTATTGTTTTATCAGCGCGGCGACAAACAGACGGACAATCAATATCTGGCCAGAGTGGATCATCTGTTTTCCACGCGGCATCAGGTGTCGGGCAGATACTTTTTCGATGAGCTAAAGATACCGGCCATCGTCGACCCTTCGAATCTCCTGACGGCGCTTCCGGACCGGCGGTGGCAGAGCCAGAGCGCGGTGTTCAACTATACGTTCACGGCGAGCCCGACGTTGATCTCGAGCACCGGGCTATCGTTTAATCGAACGTCCAACATTGCGATTGGACCCACTCAATTTCCCGGCCATAAAGAGCTTGGCATCAACGTGCCGAACCTGAGTGTCGGCAGCACGTTCCGGATGTCCATCAGCCAGTATTTTGGGCAGTCGTACAACGCGTTATACCGGGTCCCCCGCAACCAGTACAACCTCACTCATTCCTGGACGAAAATCCAGGGGCGGCACGAGCTCGATTTTGGGCTGGACATCGTGCGCGAGCACACGATTCTCGATCAGGATTTCCTCTCCGACGGGAACTTTACGTTCGGCTCGCGATTTTCGGGGGATAATCTGGCCGATTTCATGATTGGCAAGCCGAGCGCGTTCAGCCAGATCAACACCCTTTACTACAACCTGCTACGGAACCTCTATGGTTTGTATTTTCAGGACAACTTTAAGGTGAACCGGCGGCTGACGCTGAACCTTGGCCTGCGTTGGAATCCATTCGTGCCCTTCACTGACAAGCCTTCCAATCAGTTTTCTCAGTTCAATGATGCGGCATACCGCGCCGGCGTCAGGTCGCAGCGGTTTCCCAATCTCCCGCCGGGGCAACTGGCGGCCGGCGACCCCGGTGTCCCAACGTCCGGCGTGCCAACCGCTTGGGCCGTATTCGATCCCCGCGTCGGTTTTGCGTGGGACGTTTTCGGCAAGGGGAAAACGAGCGTACGAGGCGGCTACGGCCGGTTCCACGATCAGATGTCGGCGCTGACGTACAACCGGCAAGTCACATCGCCTCCGAATTCGGTGCGGGTCGATATCAACGCCCCGTTTTCAACACAGGATCCCTATCGTGGGTTCGTCAATCCTTTCCCGGTTACGCGGCCCATCGCCTCCTCGCAGCGGTTCGTCTTCCCGTTCCTTGTTGTGGGTTACGCTCCGGACTTTACATACCCGAACATTCATCAGTGGAACCTCTCCGTGGAGCAGGGGCTGCCCGGGTCGCTGGTTTTCCGCGGCACCTACCAGGGTTCCGTGGGGAGGCGGCTTTTCCATGCCGCCGAATTGAACGCCGCGGTATTTGGACCCGGCGCCACGCTCGCCAATACCGACCAACGGAGGCCGCGGCCCGAGTTCACGCAAGTCACCTATGCCGGTACTTACGGGCGTTCAAACTACCATGCCCTGGTAACGAGCGTGGAGCGGCGCTTCTCGAGCGGGCTGACCTTTCTCGGCGGATACAGTTGGCAAAAGAGCTTGGATATTCTGTCCAATACGGCTTTCGAAGGAAACGGGAACACCTATCCCTACGGGCAGATTGACAAGGACTATGGCCCCTCCAATTTTGACCGGCGCCACCGAGTGACGGCTTCGTTCAACTACCTGCTTCCCTACAAGGGCAAGGGTGCTCTCGGCCTGATCGCGGGTGGGTGGCAGACCAATGGAATCGTGTCGCTGCAATCCGGCGGGCCGCTGACTATCGCCAATGGCGTCGATATCTCCCGCACCGGCATCGGACAGGACAGGGTGGACGTAGTCGGCAATCCAAACTTGGGGGAAGACCGGCCGAAGGGTGAGCGGATCGCGCGCTGGTTTAATACCCAGGCGTTTGCCGAACCGGCCGCCGGTACTTTCGGAACCCTGGGCCGAAATACCGAGCGCGGACCAGGCCTGGCAACGTTCGATTTCTCCACTTTTAAGAACGTGCCCATGCCTTGGAGCGAAGCCCACAAACTAGAGTTCCGCGCCGAGTTTTTCAACCTGTTCAACCGCGCGAATCTGGGCAACCCGAATACCACCCGCATTAACGCTCTCTTTGGGCGGATCACCACCGCGGGTGATCCGAGGATTGTGCAGCTTGGATTGCGCTATGCGTTCTGATTGGTAAATGGTTCCGGCAGGACGAGGGGCCTACTGCTGAAAATGCAAAAACGCCCCCCAAAAATACGGTTTCTGCAGCGCCGTTCCCGACCGCAATAACGCCAACTTCGCCTCCCGCAAAGCCTCCGGCGGACTCCTCCCCAACTGCAACTGCCGGTACATCTGCGCCATCAACTGCGGCGTACTGGCATCATCCACTTCCCATAACGAGGCCACCACATTCTCCGCTCCCGCCCCCAAAAAAGCCCATGCAAAACCGACCAAGCCCTCTCCCCGGAAAGCTTTCGCTCCCGCCGCCGTACAGGCCGAAAGCGTGACCAAATGGGCCCGCATCGGTATCGTCGTCACCTCCCGCGCATACAATTTATGAGAGGTCCCATCCGGCGACAGTAGAATCGCCGATTCCAATGGCCGCAGCCGGTTCGCCTGCGCGTGGGCCGCAAAATGCACGTATGCCGGTTGCTTCGCCATCCCGTCCCGCACCGCCTGCGGCGTCGCAGCCTCCTTTTTCAACGGGACCGCATTGAACTGCTCCGCAATCCGGTCCAACTCGTCGCCCGCATGACGCAGCGGAGCGTATCCGGCCTCCCCAGCCACCGCGTCGCCCGCTAGCAAAATCTGCTTGGAATGCGGACGCCATCCGCCCGCCGGTGCCGTCAATCCCGGTACCACCGAGATCTCCACATCGTCCAGCCAGTAACGGTCCGGCCCCGGTGCAATCAGCGTTTCAAAGTTCAACGCATGCAGCGCCCCATCCGGCGATATCAACACCCGCCGCGACCGCACCAGCCCCATAGCCGGCTTCACCAGTATTTCGAACAGTTGCCGCGCCTCCTGTCCGTTTTCGGTAAGCGGATTCCGCGCTCGCAGCACAAACTGGTTGTGCCGCTCCACCAAGTCCTGAATTTCCTTCGCGCCGGGCAGCCGGAAATACGCCGGTCCCTTCGCCTGGCCCACAACCCACAGGTGGGACGCCGGTTCGTCCAGCCAGTAAAACAGCACGGTTGCGCCCTTCCGCGTTTGGTGCCGCGCCGATTTGTCCTGCAGCGCCCGAGCCCGGCTCCGTTCCGCGATCCGCAGCGCATCGTCCGTCCGATTCTGCTGCAGCAGGAACTGCAGTGACTCGCGGTAAACATCCATCCGGCCCGAAAGAAACGAGATCCGGTCCTCGGCCGCCGTCAGGGTCGCTTGCGCCTCCTCCACCAGCCGCATGGCTTTCTGAAACTCCGCTTCCGCCTGCGTCGGTCGGCTCAGCCCCGCAAGCAGCCGGGCCAATTCCGTGTGCGCGGTCCAACGCACCTGCCGGGAGCTTCCGCTGTCGGCCAATAGGCGCCGCAACACCGGCTCGGCACCGGCCGCGTCCCCCTGCGCCAAGCGAATTCGCGCGTCCGTCAGAACCCCGCTTCGCTCCATGTCCGGCTGCCCCAGCTTGCCAATCAACTCCATGGCGTCCCGGTTCCAGCGCGCCGCCTCGAACCACTTTCCCCGCCGATAGGACACCGCCGCCAGCCCCTGCATGGAAGCCACCTGCTGGCTGGCGTTTATGTTTGTACTCGCCCGCGCCGTCGCCAGCGCCTTCTCAAAGTGAACTTCCGCGCCCGCAAGATCGTCCATCTCCAACAGCGTCCGCGCCTGGTTGTTCTCGTTCACCACGCGCTCCCGGTCATGCATCGGTTGAAACTTCCGGAACGTATCCATCGCCCGCTCATAGTCGCCTAACCCCAACTGATGCCATCCCAGGTTGTCGGTTGCCCGCCGCGTTACATGCCGGCCCACCGCGCCCGCCCGTTCCGCCGCCAGCAGCGCGCCCCGCGTATGGACCGCCGCCTCGTCGAAACGCTCGCCGCTGGCGCACAAACTCCCGAGTTCGGACAGAACCTGCGCCTCCAACAGCGCTTCCCGCGAAGCTTTCGCCGCCTGCAACGCCGCTTGAAACGCCGCCTCCGCCTGGGCAAATTGCTCCATTGCCCGCAAACACGCCCCCCGCCTAAGTTGTACGTTCCCCGCCTCCGCGCTTAACGATGGCGACTCCCCCAGCACCGCATCCAGCATGGCCATGCCCGTCTGCCGTTCTTCGGCCGTCCGGGCCGTGCGGCATTTCCCATATCCCAGGGACCGCCGCCGCCGCCGGTCCAATTCCGGATCGACGCCCCTCGCGAACGGTTGCGCCAACAGCGCCAATCCCGGCCCGCTATCCGGCCGCATCGCCAATAACTCCGCCTGTAGCAGACCAAAACGGTCTCGCAATCCCCGGCCCGCGTTCATCTCCCGCAGCACCGCATCGCTCGGAATCAGAGTCAGCGCCTGCTCGTACCGCTCATCGTCGAATGCCGTCTGCGCCTTCGCGAAAATCTCTTCCGCCGGCTGCAATGGCCTCGAACAGCTTACCGCAAACGCCAGAATCGCCAGCGGGATTGCCAGCGTTCGGACTGGCCCGCCGCTCATCAGTTCGGCGGTTCCCAGTGGCCGTTTCCGGACCCGTCGGCCGAACTTAGACTACCCGACGTGCCGCAGCCCAGTTCCACCCGCAACATTGTCAACCGCCGGGCAAATTTTGAAATCCGGTACTCGCCCAAATACAACGTGCCGAAGTTGTTTAGCCTAATACCGCCATTTACTACCGGAAACCCGCCGCACTCGTCGTCTAGGGGGCACAGCGTCGCTTTAACGTCGCCTATTCGCGATTCCAGGCCGCTCAGCGTATCCGCCATGCCCGGCTCACCCGGCCTTTCTGGATCCATGATCAGGCCTCTTAAAGGGTAATCCCTATCTCTCCCTTTATAATTTTGATACGGCTGATATGTCTGTCCCAGCGCGCTGAAAGTCGGAAATCGGTCGAACACATCCGAACTGCAAGTCACCGGGATCTCCGTGTCCTTATACCGAAGTCCCTTAATCACCGAACCAGCCGGCGTAATCGAGGCCTCGGTAGACCCCAAAACCGAGTGGCTTACCAGGCGCAATACAATTAGGTCCACCGTCAGGAGGTTCATGATTTTGACGTCCTCCACGGTCACCGTCACCTCGGTTTGCCTCGCATCGCCCTCCACCGCGGTCGTCCCGCGGCGCATGGTCAACAGACCGTCGATGCCAAAGTTCTCCACCGTCGAGCAAGCGTAGCCGCCCGATGGAGATAACGAGGCCATCGCCTGCGTCGGCACCCTCAACGGTTTGGGACTGGTCAGGAGTCCGCCTATAGCCGAACCGGCCGCGGAGTAGGTAAAGTAGTTTCTTCGCTCAGACATAAAAGTTAGTTTATGGAATCGCCAGCTCGAATGGTAACGTAGCCACATCCGAGTGGCTAGCCGCGTTTTTTACACGCAGCGTGTAAATCCCCGCTCGCAGACGCGCCACCGGAACCATCACCTGGATGTCATTCGTGTCCCGTGGGGCATCCCCGTCAAACTGTTGGAGCGCGCGGCCATCGGCGTTCGCCAGCTCAAATCGAAATCGCGATACCGTCGTATCCGTGTGATTGAACAACAGCGCCACGCGCCGCTGCCCCGGCAAAACCATAATTCTCCGCGGGGCTCCGCCCGCCGCCCGGGTCGCCGTGACGAAGTAACTGCCAGTCACCTCCGGCTCCACGCCGGCCGGTTTGGTTGGCCAGGCCAACGCCAGCGCCAAGCCGGCGCACAGCCCAACCAGCGCGGGCTTGGGCGTCAACGCCAGCCAGCGATCCCACCAGTGCTCTTCCCGCGGCTTCGGCCGCGAGGCCGCTTCCGGACGGGTCGGCATGGCGCCATGCGTTGGCCGGTGCTCGGCTTCTTTCGAGGTTGACTCCGGCTCCAAACGGAGCAGAGGCCGCCGTGCGTTATCAACGAACTTCACGGCGGTCACCACCTCCTCGGCGCACAGAGCGCACGAGAAATAATGTTCTTCAAACGCATCCCGCTCCGAATCCGCCATCTCTCTCAGGAAATAGCGTTCGACCAGTTTTGCGTTTATTGCGTCTTGGTGAGTCATTGTCGTGCTATTTGGTCACTTCCAGATATTTATCTCGGAACGTCAACCGGGCCCGGTGGAGCAGTACGCGGAGGTATTCCCGATCCACTCCCTGCTCTCTGCACACCTGATCCCGCTTTTTGTCGTCGAAATAGATCGCCCGTAATAATAGTTGCTCTCGATGCGGAAGCGTATCAAGAACATTTCGAACCGCCGTCGAGGATTCCAGGCTCAGCATCTCCGTCTCCACATCCGCCGCGTCGTCCTTCGTGTCGTATGTCTCGTCCAGCGGTGCCGGATCCCGTTCCCCGGAACGCCGGTATTCCAGCACGACGTTGTCACATATGGAGTTCACCAACGGTCCCAGCCGCTCCGGCTGGCGAATCCCGTCCGGCCGGCGAATCAGCCGGAACGCCCGCAAAAAAACCTCTTGGCGGATCTCCTCCACCAGATACGACGAACGTACCCGCGCCCGTAGCTTGATTCCCAGCAACTCTCCAAAATACGCGACGAAGTGCCGTTCAGTATCGGAATCGCCTGCGGACAGGCGCTGAACGTACGCACTATCGAATGTGACGAACTGCATAAGGCCTCTTGCCAACAGGTTAGCAGTCGGTCCGGAGAGGAGGAGTATATCAAAACCAGCGCTTCCGGGCCGAGCCTCCGGTTACTGAATACCTATGTAGTGCGATGTGTTAACGAATCGTTTCATAGTTGCAAAATTTTTTTAACGTGTGAGTTCCAGCCCTGTCGAGCCGTCCGCGCCCGCCGTCTCGCTCCGTAACTCAATCCGCGTGGCCGCTAGCGGGCCAGTCCCTCCGCGAGCAATACATCTCAAGTTTCCTCCACTCTCGACCGCGACCTGCCCCGCGGTTAGCGGCGCCGGGAGCGTGCCAAATAGGCGCATCGCTTTAGACTAAGCGATACTTGAATACGAAAGCAGCACCCCCATGGACGCCATTCGCCTTCAGCGCGTTTCCGAACAGATACGCGAGGAATTGACCGAACTGATCGAGTATGAAATGAGCGATCCCCGCGTTGAGGGGATCAGCGTTACCGACGTCCACATCGCCCCCGACGGCCGAAGGGCCCGGGTAATGGTGGCCCTCAATACCGCCGAGGGGCGGGATGAGGCGATGGCGGCACTGGAGCATGCCCGAGCCTATCTCCGGACCCAGGTGGCACACCGTTTATCGCTTCACCGGACGCCGGACTTGCAGTTTGAACTCGACGCGGTTGTTAATCCGGAGCACCTGAACAAGATCATGAAACGGATTCGGAAGGGCCGCCCGAAGGAGTAGATATACTTGGCGGTGTGAGAGTACACTGGCTGCTTTTGCTTGGGACTTTGGCTGCGGCGGATTGGCCGCAGTGGCGGGGGCCGGGAAGTCAGGGGATTTCCGTTGAGACGGGGTTGCCGGTGGAATGGAGCGCCTCCAAGAATCTGGCGTGGAAGGCCTCCCTAGCTGGAACCGGGACGTCATCGCCGATTGTTGTGGGCGAATTGGTCCTCGTAACCTCGCAAATGGGGAGTTATGAGACGGCCAGCGGCTCCGATCCGCGTCTGGCGCGGGATGACCGCGCACTGGCCGGGCGGGAGAACGCCATTGGCTCCAAACCGGGGCCGGAGGGTAAGATTTTTCTGGTTGTCGAGGCTTTCCGGCGCTCCGATGGGAAACGGGTTTGGGAGTACCGGATGGCGGCGGTAGGGGAGCGGCCGGAGTTACATGAGAAACACAACGTCGCCACTCCGACGCCGGTTTCGGATGGGAAACGGATTTATGCGTGGTTTGGGAATGGGCAGTTGGCCGCTTTGGATATGGCCGGGCGACCGGTTTGGCAGCGCAACCTGGCCTCGGAACACGGTTCGTTTGTGACCCATTGGGGACATGGGAGTTCGCCCGCCCTTTATAAGGACTTGCTGCTATTGCTATGCGATCACCGGCCGGTGGCGTATTTATTGGCACTGGATGCCGCTACCGGCGAGGTGCGCTGGAAAGTCGACCGCGGGAAGGGGCGGGTTTCGCATAGTACCCCGGTCGTGATCGCGGGACCGCGCGGAGATGAGTTGATCGTCAACTCGGACTTGCGCATTGACGCCTACAGCCCTTCCACGGGGGAGTCGCTTTGGCACGCCGGGACCGAACGGCAGACGCCGATTCCGTCGGCCGTTTTTCATGAAGGCATTATCTATTTGAGCCGGGGATATCGGAACAGCGATATCCTCGCGCTGCGGGCGGGCGGACGCGGAGATGTGAGCGGGAGCCATTTGCGATGGCGGATGCCGAATGGGGGATCGTACGTGCCGTCAATCGTGCATTATCAGGGACTGCTGTATATGACGAACGAGGTGGGAGTCGTGACTTGCGCGGACGCGGCGACGGGAGCTGTTGTTTGGAAAGAACGGATGGGCGGGATTTTCTTTGCGTCTCCGGTGGCGGCGGATGGGAAAATCTACCTGTTAAGCGAGACGGGGGAGATGTTTGTGCTGCGGGCGGGGCGGAAGGCGGAGGTGCTGGCTAAAAACGAGCTTGGGGAGAGGTTCCTGGCGTCGCCGGCGATCGCCGGCGGGATGATTTTTCTGCGCGGGGACGGGACGCTGTTTGGTATTGGCCGTTAGCCCATGCAAATCGCCGGCAAAGCCATTCTCGTAACCGGCGGCGCCTCCGGCCTGGGAGCCGCCACCGCCGCCGCGCTCGCCGCCGCCGGCGGGCATCCAATTGTCCTTGACCTTCAACCAGCCCCGCCGCCATCGGTCCAAGGCAGCGTCACCAGCCCCGAAGACGTGAACCGCGCTATCCAATCCGCGATAGACGTCCACGGCGCCATCCACGGCGTTATCCACTGCGCCGGCCTCGCCACCGCCCAGCGAACGGTAGGAAAAGAAGGCCCGCTCCCGCTCGAAGCCTTCGAACGCGTGGTTCAAATAAACCTCGTCGGCACCTTCAACGTCGTGCGCCTCGCCGCCGCCTCCATGATGCAAAACGAGCCGAACGAAGAAGGTGAACGCGGCGTCATCATAATGACATCCTCCATCGCCGCCTTCGATGGTCAGATCGGCCAAGCGGCCTACGCCGCGTCGAAAGCGGGCATAGCCGGCCTAACCCTCCCACTCGCCCGTGAATTCGCCCGCGGCGGCATCCGCGTCGTCTCCATCGCGCCCGGCTTGTTCGATACGCCCCTCCTCGCCGGCCTGCCGCCGCAGGTGAGAGAAGCTCTCGGCCAAACGGTCCCATTCCCCAGCCGTCTAGGACGCCCGGAGGAATACGCCCAACTCGCGCTATCGATCCTGGCCAATCCCATGCTCAACGGCGAAACCATTCGTCTCGACGGCGCATTACGCATGCCGCCCAGGTAGCCGCCCGCTTGTGCTACCATGAAAACTGAAAAATAGCGATTAAGGTAAGACTAAGGAGTATCCACAGCAACACCATGGCCCTGGCAATTGAGTCCAAGACGAACATTATTAGTAAATACCGGATCAATAAGAACGATTGTGGTTCGCCAGAGGTGCAGGTTGCGCTCTTGAGCCAACGGATTACCGAGCTTACAGAGCACTTTAAGTCCCACAAGAAGGACTTCGGTTCCCGCCGTGGTTTGTTAACCATGGTGGCGCGCCGCAGGCACCTTCTGGACTACCTCAAGAGCCGGAGCCCCGCACGTTATCAGGCTCTCATCTCCAGCGTTGGTATTCGCCGCTAGTGGATATTCGATCGGTACGGGTTTTCGTTTAGACCCGGCAAATTCGCTCCGATGAGCGGACCCACCCTCGTAACAAGCACTCCCGTCTCCTTGATTCCCGTTCGCGCCGGAAAGCGCGGAGATTACAAAGGTTCAAGGAAATCACATGTTGCATAAAGTCGAGATCGACCTGTTTGGGACGCTTCTCTCCATTGAGTCGGGCGTTATGGCCAAACAGGCGGACGGCGCCGTCATCGTCCGTTCGGGCGACAACGTCGTGCTGGTCACCGCTTGCTGTTCGGGCAAGCCGCGCGCGGGCGCAAGCTTCTTCCCGCTGACCGTGGACTACCGCGAAGCCACCTACGCCGCCGGTAAATTCCCCGGCGGGTTCATCAAGCGCGAAGGCCGCATGACCGAAAAGGAAACGCTCACCTGCCGCCTGATCGATCGGCCCGTTCGCCCGCTATTCCCAGAGGGCTTTCGTCACGAAACCCAAATCATCGGCCTCGTCTTTTCGGCTGAAACCGAGCGCGACCCCGCTCCGCTCGCCATGGTTGGCGCCGGCGCGGCTCTCGGCATTTCGAATATCCCGTTCCATGAAGTGCTCGGCGCCGTTCGCGTCGGCAAAGTGGACGGCAAGTTCATCGCCAATCCCACCTACGCCCAGACTAAGGAATCGCCCCTCAGCCTGATCGTCGCCGCCACCGAGACCGGTGTCGTCATGGTGGAAGCCGGCGCCAAGCACGTCGATGAAGAAGATGTTCTGGCCGCCCTTGAGTTCGGCCACGAATGCTGCAAGAAGATCTGCGCCGGCATCCGTGAACTCATGAAACTCTGCGGCAAGCCGAAGTACGAGTACGTCTCCCCGGCTATCAACCAGGAAATGTTGGCGCAAATCGACACCCTGGTCCGCGCCGAACTCACCGACGCCATGGATACCAAGAAGTACAACAAGCTGGATTCCTACGCCCGCGTCGACGCCGCGCACGCCAAAGCGGAAGCCGCCTTCCCCGAAGAGCAGCGCGCCGAAGCCGGCGGCCTGTTCGACCGCTTGAAGGAAAACATCTTCCGCGACGAAATGCTCAAGGCCCGCCGCCGTCCCGATGGCCGCGCCTTTGACGAAGTTCGCAATATCGATGTGCAGGTCGGCCTCCTCCCCCGCACCCACGGTTCTGCCCTCTTCACCCGCGGTGAAACGCAAGCGCTCGTCACCTGCACCCTTGGCACCAAGGACGATGAGCAGCGGATCGAAATGCTCGATCCCACCGAACTCTCCAAGCGCTTCACCCTGCACTACAACTTCCCGCCCTTCTCGGTCGGCGAAGTTGGCTTTATGCGTGGCGCCGGCCGCCGCGAAATCGGCCACGGCGCTCTCGGCGAGCGGGCCACCATCGCGGTCGTTCCCGACGAAAAGACCTTCCCCTACACCATCCGCATCGTCTCCGACATTCTCGAATCCAACGGCTCTTCGTCCATGGCTTCGGTCTGCGGCGGTTCGCTCGCTATGATGGACGCCGGTGTACCGGTTGAACGCGCGGTCGCCGGTATCGCCATGGGTCTGGTCAAGGAAGGCGACGCCTACGCGATTCTCACCGACATCGCCGGCGCGGAAGATCATTACGGCGACATGGATTTCAAAGTCGCCGGTTCCAAGGAAGGCATCACCGCCCTCCAGATGGACCTTAAGGTCCCCAACGTTCCCATCACCCTGATGCGCGAGGCTCTGGAACAGGCCAAGCGCGCCCGCCTGCACATTCTCGACAAAATGAATGCCTGCATTAGCGAACCGCGCCCGACGCTCTCGCTCTACGCGCCCCGCATCACTTCCATCACTATCCCCGTCGACAAGATCCGCGAATTGATCGGCCCGGGCGGCAAGGTAATCCGCAACATTACCGACACCACGGGCGTCAAAATCGATGTCAACGACGACGGTCAGGTGAACATCTACGCCACCGACGGCCGAGCCGGCGAAAAGGCCCTCCAGATGATTCAGGACATTTGCGCTGTCGCCGAACCCGGTAAGACTTACCTTGGCAAAGTGGTCCGCATTGTCGATTTTGGCGCTTTCGTCGAAATATTCCCCGGCACCGACGGTCTGCTCCATATCTCGGAAATCTCGGAGAGCCGCGTGAAGAACGTCCGTGACGAACTGAACGAGGGCGACCAGATCATGGTGAAAGTGCTCGCGCTCGAAGGCAATAAGATCAAGCTCAGCCGCCGCGCCATCTTGAAGGAACAGCGCGAAAAGCTGGCGCAGCCGCAGCTCTAACGCCAATACTGTTCACTCAAATCGCCGGCGATTCTTGATCGCCGGCCACCCCCTCCCCTACTCCTCGTCACGGCGCACAGAGAAAGCTACCGACGCACCTCCCGCCAGGCTGATCAACGGTGCCATCCACACGTCGACCAACGGTAACGTTGACACTAGTGCCGGGACAAGCAGCAAGCCCGCCGCAAGGCTCGCCGTCAGGCAGCGGAGCATCCCAGCGGATGGCCACACCCCGAGGCAGGCGACTGCGGCCAGCACTCCCAGCGCTGCCGCCGCTCCTGGGATCTTCGCATCCTCCTGATCGGTTTCGCCCGCGCATGGACCGGCCGAATTCCTTCTGTCGTGTGAGCTGCCGCCAGCGGATTTTGCACCCAGAGGCGTCCCGTGCATCACTGCCCCGATCTCAGACTTCGTCAACGCGCGCGAGTAGATGCGCACGTCGTCCGCCGCGCCGGCGAACTCGAAACCTCGAGGATTAGCCCGCCTGCCGACGTAGACTCGTTGCCGCGAACTCCGCTGGACGTCGGCTACGGGACCGAGCAGGAAACCGTCATCCAGCTCCCCGTTCAAGTACACGTCCATCGTGCGCGCCTCCGCGTCGTACACTCCCGCCACGTAGTACCAAGTGTTAAGGGAGAGCGGGGTCCGGCCATAGCGCGCCATCAAGCGCCCACACTCATCGCCAAGTTTGAAACCGATCGTGCGCGGCCCCCTGTCCACAGTGGTGTCGAGCTGAAAACCAATACCGTCATGACTTGACACAATTGCCGCGTCATCCACCGGGTAGGACGTCGAGTTGATCCAGGCCGTTATCGTCATGCTGCCCGCCAGTCGAAGCGCGGTGGAATGTCCAAAGTCGATATAGTCCGAAGTGCCGTCGAGCTTCACGGCGCCGCCCTTGACGCCCGTAACGCGCATCGGTTTGCCGCGGAAAGTACCGTTCAGCCCATGACCCGAAGAATCCAGCGCGGCACGGCCACCGGTCTCGTCAAAGGTCCAGTGTGCCTCGAGTTCTCCCGGGGCGGTCGCTCCCCGGGCGCTCACCGGGTCGCCCGATCCGGCCCACACGCCAAACACGAGCAGGATCGCTGTTACCGCCGCGATCGACGTCTGCCATTTCTTGATTCTGAACGCCGGAGCGTGAATCTTCCAGCGCGCGGCGGCGGCTCCGCATACCGCTCCTAATACGTTCGCGGCCACGTCGATTACGGAAGGGTCGCGGTGCATCATTGCAAATTGGCTGGTCTCGGCAAACAGCGAAATCAATGCCGCCGTGATCGCCGCCCTGAGCAACCCGGCGCGTCCGAGCACGATCCCGAGAGGCACGTACCCCAAAACGTTGGCCGCGAAGTCGTCAACGGAGAAGCTAAAGCCAGGTTTTATCTGCCACGGCGACCGAAACTCCACCGGAACGGCCGTTGCCGCGAGAATCAGAAAGATGACCGGAGTTAGCCACGCGATCCGGACGCTTAAAGGCCGGACGCTCAAAGAATTTATACGTTCCATTACTGGTTCGAATTGGTCCACAAACACCCATCAAGTTGGGCGGCATCGAATCGCTTCCGCGGAGTGGCAATCGGAGGACCGCTATTGTATCTCAATGCCAGCGGAAGCATTATCAAATTGGAACGGGACTGCGCCTGGACGACGGAGCCGAAGTCCTCTTCTGGCGACCGTCCTTCGGCGAATCCGTTCCTCAAGCCGGCGGGCGGAGCACCGGCGCCGTTTCTTTTTCCGCTTGTCACTCAAAGGCGCTTCAGTGCATCTTAGTGTAGATGCCCGAATTCGTTCTGCCCCTCGTCGCCCTCGCCGCCTACTTCGCGCTCATGCGCTGGGTATTGCCGCGTTTCGGTGTCGCTACTTGAATGTCCGGCGCCTGTGACGTCGAGTCTCGACGCCGCTCCGATTCCCGCTCCGTTCAGTCGCCAGCGGCAAAACCCCCTTCTTACAGGGCGCGCCGATCTTCTTCAACCCCCCGCTCTCGTCGGTGGTTAGCTTTGTGATACGATTGCCGTCGGTCGGTCACTACGTGATATGACTCGATACTTGATTGTACTAGCCGCGTGTACGTGCGCTTTCGCCCAGGTTCTGCCTCAAGAGGCCCTGCCTCAAGGACGCTGCATCGATGATTTTCCGGAACTCCAAATCGTGGTTCAGCCCGTCGTCGCCACTCCGGTTCCAGGCTTTACCATCAAAGTCGACAGCTCCAGGTCCGCGATCGTCAAGCGAAGCATAGGCGGCGCGCATTGCGGCGAGAGTCGGGGGCGCATTACGGAATTCGAATGGGCAATCGAAGGGCCCGCGGGCAGCGCCACCCAAATTAGGGATCCGAAACTGCCCGGTATCGAATTCGTTCCCGACCGCCCTGGCAGCTACACTGTCGGTTTTACCGCGTGTCCGAAGAGTTGCGCCGTCTCGGTCATTTCAGGCTTCACCCCCACCAACACGCCCATCAGAACGGTCGAAGAAATTGGCCCCGAAACCCGATCGGTGACCGTGCAGGTACTCGATACTTTTCAGATCCCACCCCAGTTCGCCCCGCCCCGCCTGCCAAGCGCGCGTGTCTCTGGCTCCACCAGCCTGGTTCCCGCCACCGCGCCGCAAGACTATCAACGGCAGCGCGATCTTTGCAAGGGCCGTGTAGGCATTCATATATTGCAGGGACCCAATTGGTTGACTACCGCGTTCAATACGCCGCAACTCCAGCTTGCCGAAGGAATCGTCTACCTTTCAGAAATTTCCTCGGTAGACGACATCCGCAATCACGAAAAGATGGACGCGATAGCCGAAATGGAATTGGACCCTCCTTACCGGAATCTGCTCGTGAGAGGAATCAACTCAGAGGACGCCCCGCCCACGCGCCCCTTCGGCGGGCTTGAAGTTGAATGGGAGTACGACCTATGGAAAGAAGCTATGCGTCCGCTGATCGGCGACCGGATGAGCGCCCTCGGCTATCACATCGTGGATTGTGACCACGACGGGATTGGCGAAATTCATCCGCCCATTGCGGTTGCCGTGCATCGCCAAAGGGCAATCAAGCTTCCCGCAACGTTGCCCCAGGCGTTCGGCAATCCTCCGTTCCCCGACATCGGACAGGGTGTAATCGTGCCCGGCATCATCACCGATATCTGGGCAAATCTGGACGGCGGCCAGGCGCTCGATTGCGATTCCAACGGCTTGGCCATCCCCCTCGATCCGCCCATTGAGGTACCACAGCCTGCCGGCCGTCCCCCAATAAAGAAGTTCACCAATTGCGCCCATCAGCCGGACCCGCCCGCCGCGCCTTTCGTGTTCCATATCTTTCTGCCCCCCAGCCCGCGCCAACTACTGGCTGAAGTAGGCGTCGTCAAAACCATCGACGCGCCGCTCTATGTGTCGATTGAAAATCATCCCGAGCAGTCGCACTTGAAGGCCCGCGGGGACCTTCTGGTCACTATCATTGAGCGCGTGATCGATGGGCCTATGCCATATCTGAAAGTCCGCGTCGATCTGTCGCGCCTGCCGAAGGGTGGCCGGTTCGCCAAGCGAATTGTCGCGGCATGGGTCTATCCGGATCTCACACGCGGCAACTATGGCGTACGCTCTCTGAGCGTAAAGCTGAATTCCTTGGCGGTCAAAAGTGACAGCGAACCGGGGTTCGATGATGGGGACTGGCGGCTCTGGGTGAGCTTGCCGAGTATATCCCAGCCTTGGACACAACTGCTCGATTGCGAAGGATGCGTCGACGACGATAAGACGTACACTCCAACCTCGAGCCTTTGGAAGGCCGGCGCGCTTGGCCGGGGCGGAGTCATCGCCCGCGACGTGATGCTGTTCCGGTCTCAAAGGGCGCTCGTCACCACCTCCGGATTTGAGGAAGATATTATCTGGAATGACTCGATCGGCAATGGCGGCTCGGCTTCCTTCGCGAGCGGCACAACTTCGGTGCGGTCGGTTGAAGACCTCAAAATAGGCTCCCTCACCCTTAAGCGCGAGATATACGTTGCCACATTCGAAGCGGTTGCGAATGCTCCCTTGCCGCAGGCAATCATCTCCCCGCGACTCGCCCAGCACACCGAGCGGCTGAAGATCGGCGTGACGCCCGCCATCCAGACGCGCCTTGATGTCCTGTCCCCGCGCGCCATCGAACTCGACCGGCTCCGTAACGATTGGGCCCGCGAGAGCGCCGCGCGCAAACGGAACGTCTACCCGCGCGGTCTCCTCTTCAGCAGAACGGGCATGAGTACCGCCATCAGCAATAGCAAGCCTGAGGACCAGAACGCTTTCGTCGCGGCCATTCGCAAGCACGCGCTCAGGAGACTCGGACCCAATCCAGACGCCCCAAAACGAGAAAGAGTCGCCCGCGAACTCCGCGAGCTGAAAGATTTGATCCCAGCGCCGCTCTACAAGCGGCACCTGTGTGAGATCGAGACCGGGAAACCCTGTCCTTAGCGGGAGTTTGCAAGATACGGTTAGGCCTCGGTGCCTGGCATCCTCGTCTTCTGAACTGGCTGACCGCGGGATGCTCAAACATAGACACTTAACCCAACAATCGCCGGTAGGGGGAAGCAGTACTCGCTGCGTGCCGCCATTAACCGCACGGTTTCCCCTACCAGCGGACTGCAATTCGCCGACTCGTCCCGGCAAACCGCCTCCAGCGATTCTCCCCAATCGCTCATTAGGACATATCGAAAACTCCCCGTAAGTCATTCTAATGACAAGGCTTGTTCAAAACTTTGCGGATAGCTTGTAAAGTCCGGCTAGGGCTTCCTGTCGGTCCCCGGCGGCGTTTCTCTTTTCACCTTGTCACTCAATGCCGCTCCGATGCATCCTTGAATGTAGATGCCCGAATTCGTTCTGCCCATCCTCGCACTCGCCGCCTACTTCGCGCTCATGCGCTGGGTATTGCCGCGTTTCGGCGTCGCTACTTGAATGTCTGGCGCCTGTGACGTCGAGTCTCGACGCCGTTCCGCTTCCCATTCAACTGAGCCGGTAGCGGCAAAACGCCCGTCTGCCCCTTCCGGAAAATAAGCTCCCAATGGGAGTCGCTGCCCATAAAGAATCGCGCCCGCGCGCCCGCCTCCTTGTCGGTGTCGCCCGTTTCCAGGCCTACCGCCATCGGATACCAGCCGCCCCCATCCACAATGCGTTGCGGCTCCGCCCAGCCTTTCGGATTTTCCATGTCGGCGTTAAAGCTGACGTAGATCCCTTCGGCGGGCCAGTCCGGTGCGCAGCACGCTCGGTTTAACAGCATCACGAACTCCCCTAATTCGCGATTGTAGTGAACCGACGGCCCCCAGAACGCGTCGGTATTCTCGCTCTCCCACGGCGTTCGCACTGCGAATATAGGCGTCACCTTGCCGTGATAACCGGGCGATTCCCAGTTCCCATCGTGGTACTTCCACGCTTTCCCCTCCGGCTCGTTGCGGTCCGCATACGCCATTCGCGCCACCGCCACGCCCTGCTCCGCCGCCGGGCCGCCATACGCGGAGAAGAAAAAATAGAAGTATTTCTTTTCACGGTCCACAATCACGGAAAAGTCTCCGTTCCCCCCGGCAAAATACCCGTTTTTCGCTTCGCAGTTCGGCTCATAACCGTCCAACAGGATGATGCCCAGATCGCGGAATGTGTGTCCGTTGTCCCTGGAAATCACCGCGCCGATCACCGGGACCGCTGTGTACCGGTCCCCCCTCATAGGGCATTGGGAGTACCTCTCATGGTGATACCAGCCATAAATAGTTCCGTCTTCGTCCCGATGCGTCGCTTCCATCCACCACGGAGCTACCGTCGACTCCAATAGATGCGTCGCCCGCGCATACCGCATTCCCGCCAGATCCGCGCCTTCGCTCCGGATCGGCAACCCATCGGAGTTATACACATACCGCATCCCGTTGGCCCAGTGGATCGGACTATTGGAATCGGCGACACCCGGAAAAAACACTGGATCGGCGGCCACCACTTCCACTTTTTGGGGCCAAACCGCCAGCATGAATAGTGGGATTAAGAATCCGAAACGAAGAAGCATCTGCCTATATAATGCAACCGGCGGGCCAAAGGTTACCCTGTATTATTCGAAGGCATATTCCCATGCAAATTTCCATCCTCGATTGGGTCGTTGTCGCGATATATTTTCTGCTGAATATCGGCATCGGTTTCTACTACAAAAAACGCGCCGGAACCAGCGTCGATGAGTTCTTCCTTTCCGGCCGCGACGTTCCCTGGTGGCTCGCCGGCACCTCCATGGTCGCCACCACGTTCGCCGCCGATACGCCCCTGGCCGTAACCGGTATGGTGGCCCGCAATGGAATCGCCGGGAATTGGCTGTGGTGGAATTTTGTCGCCGGCGGCATGCTGGTCGTATTCTTCTACGCGCGGCTTTGGCGGCGATCGGGAGTCATGACGGATATCGAATTCTCCGAGATTCGCTATTCCGGGAAACCGGCCGCCTTCCTCCGCGGCTTCCGCTCGCTCTACTTCGGCATTCCAATCAACTGCATCGTGCTTGGCTGGGTCAATTTGGCCATGGTCAAGATACTCATGCTAGTTCTAAATATTGATAAATTCACCGCGATTATTGTCGTCCTTTTCCTCATCGGTGTTACTTCCTGGATATCGACACTGGCCGGTCTTTGGGGTGTGCTGGTCACCGACGTGGTCCAGTTCTTCATCAAAATGACCATGGTTATCGTTCTCGCCGTCTGCGCCGTCCAGGCGGTCGGCGGAATGGACGCGATGATGACCAAACTCGCCGCCCTCGACATCGCCCGCGGCGTTACGCCCGGCGGCAAGAACTCCATGCTCTCGTTCGTTCCCGATCTCGACTCGCCATGGATGCCGATGATCACGTTTCTCGTCTATATCTCGCTCAATTGGTGGGCCACGTGGTACCCAGGCGCTGAACCCGGCGGCGGCGGATATGTTGCGCAGCGCATGTTCTCCGCCCGCGATGAACGCCATTCGCTCCTCGCCACGCTCTGGTTCAACATTGCCCACTACGCCATTCGCCCCTGGCCCTGGATACTCACCGCCCTCGCCAGCGTCATTCTCTATCCCGGTCTCGCCGATCCCGAAACCGGCTACATCAAAGTCATGATCGACTATATGCCGCCCTCGCTCCGCGGCCTCATGCTCGCCGGATTTGCCGCGGCCTATATGTCCACCATCGCCACCCAACTCAACTGGGGCGCCAGTTACCTCGTGAATGACTTCTACCGGCGTTTTCTCAAGCCCAATGAATCGAGTAAGCACTACGTGCTGATGTCACAGGCCGCTACTGTAGTCATTACTCTCATCTCCGCCGCCGTCACGTTCTATATGGATTCCATCACCGGCGCCTGGAAACTACTCATAGTTACCGGCGCCGGCACCGGCGGCGTGCTCCTTCTGCGCTGGTATTGGTGGCGAGTCAATGCCTGGAGTGAAGTGGTAGCCATGGGCGCCGCATTCGTCGTCAGCGTCGCCCTGCAAATCGTCTGGAAGCTCGATTCCGACAATCCCGTCGAATTCGCTTGGCTCATGATTATCACCGTCGGCGTCACGACAGCGGCTTGGCTCGCCGCCACCTTCTTCACCGATCCGGAATCGAACGACACGCTCGTCTCCTTCTACCGACGCACCCGCCCGTCCCGCAACGGATGGGGCCCCATCGCCGCCCTCGCCCCGGATGTCAAACCCGCCGCCGATGGCCTCAACAACCTCGGCTGCTGGATCGCCGGCTGCGTCATGATCTACATGGCGTTATTCGGCCTCGGCAAAGTACTCTTCAAGGAATCCGCGCTCGGCATCGGCATGCTCGCGCTCTCCGCCGCCGCCGGCTACTACATCTACCGCGACCTTTCCAAACGCGGGTGGAGTAGCATAGCGGAATGATCTCCCGACGCGAACTACTCGCCTCGTCCGCCGCCATAACCGCTCAACCCGCCCGCAAACCAAATTTCGTCTTCATCATCGCCGACGACCACGCCGGTTACGTCCTCGGCGCCGATGGCAATAAGAAGGTTGCAACGCCCAATCTTGACCATTTCGCCAGCCAGGGCGTCCGCTTCGCCCGCCACTACTGCAACCAGCCCGTCTGCACCCCCTCCCGCCAAAGTCTCCTCACCGGCCAGATGCCATCCGCCGCCGGCGTCACGGTGCTCAGAACTTCGCTCGACCCCGCCAAACCCACCCTCCCAAAACAGTTCAAAGGCGCGGGATACCGGACCGCCGTATTCGGAAAAATGCACCTCAACCGTCCCAGCGCGCCCGGCCTCTACGGCTTCGACGAGATGATGACCGAGCAGGACATCAACAAGGCCTGGAGCGCCATTCCCCCCAAACGGGACCTCCCTGCCGGCGTCGGCCGCAAGCCCCGCTGGCAACCCTTCAAGGACCCGGCCCGCATCTGGCTGAACGCCGATAAACTGCCCTTTCCCCGCTATTACGAAGAGATGCGGGGCACCTTCACCGCCAACCGTGCCATCGACTGGCTCACCCAACACAAAGCCGACGCCGAGCCATTCGCCCTTTGGGTAAGCTTTCCAGAGCCTCATTCGCCCTACGATTTTCCTATCGATTTGAAGGATCAATACGACCCCAAAACCTTCGATGTACCCAAGGTCGGCCCCGAGGACGCCGGGCAAATCCCTTTGATATTCCGAGACCTTTCCCCGGCCGACAAACAAGGCATCGCCGCGTCTTACTACACCTCCGTTTCGGCGCTCGACCGCAACGTCGGCGACGTGCTCAAAGCCCTGGATAAACTGGGCTTGGCTGAAAACACCTGCGTTTTTTACATGGCCGATCACGGCTATTGCCTCGGCCAGCACGGCCGTTTTGAGAAGCACTGCGGCTACGAACCCGCCCTTCGCGTGCCGCTCCTGGTGCGCTATCCCAATAAGATCCGCAAAGGCGCGGTCGTCGACAATTTCACCGAGCACATCGATGTACCGGCGACGATAACCGACCTGATGGGCCTCGATTCCCTGCCAGTCCAACACGGGGAATCCCTCCGTGGATATCTCGAAGGAAGGATCAGGTCCCTGCCACGCAAGCAGATCTTCAGCCAATACCTCGAAAATGAAGAAGTGTTCGCCGCCGATGACCGTTGGAAGTTCATTTTCGGCTCCGGACGCCGCAAACGAACCGACGGCTACGAGACCGATAACCCCACCCCAGGTCGCTACCTAAAGCTATTCGACAAAAAAGCCGATCCCGGCGAATTCACCAACGTAGCCGCCAAGCACCCGGAAGTTGTTGATGGGATGCAACAATCGATCCTGAAGCGCTACCGCTCCACCCACCCCGATGCCCAGAGGGAACCGGCGAACCTCTCCGCTCCCGAAGCCATTGAGTTCTATGTCGTTCCCCGGGACGCCTAGCCGATGACGTGCAAAATCTGCGGCGCTCCGGCCGCGCTGATCGGCTCAAAAAAAGGCGCCCATCGTGATCGGGTCTTTCATTTTCATCGTTGTGAAAGCTGCGGCTTCACCTTCGTCGCCAATCCTTGGACCGATTACGCCCAGATCTATAACGAAGCCTATTACCGCGGCCATGGACCCGATCCGTGGATCGATTATGTCTTCGAGTTAGAACATCCCGAACGCACCGTTCGCATTTACGAATGGACTGGAATTCTTCAGGTAGTGCAACAACTTACAAAAGTTTCCACCGAGACCAAGTGGCTCGATTTCGGGTGCGGCAACGGCGGCCTGGTCCGCCATGTACGAAAGGCGGCAAAGTGCGGGATCGTGGGTTTCGAGGAGGGCTGGATCGCCGATCAAGCCCGCGCCTTCGGAATTCCCATTCTCACTCCCGGCGAACTTGCCCCGCTCGACGGCACGTTCGATGTCGTCACCGCAATTGAAGTCATCGAGCACGTCGAAAACCCAGTGGAGTTTTTGCGGCGGATTCGCCGTCTGCTGAAACCGGGCGGCTTGCTGTTCCTGACCACCGGGAACGCCAAGCCACAGCGAGGCAAAATCCTGGACTGGGGCTATGCTGTTCCTGAAATCCACATCAGCTTTTTTGAGCCGGAAACGATGGCCCTAGCCATGCAAAAAGCCGGTTTCAAACCTCAATTCCGAGGCTTCTTGCCCGGTTTTGACGCCATCATTCGC
Organism: Bryobacteraceae bacterium; assembly: GCA_046155405.1. Classification (GTDB taxonomy): domain Bacteria; phylum Acidobacteriota; class Terriglobia; order Bryobacterales; family Bryobacteraceae. Next base: position 29,457 of record JBJXFL010000241.1, read on the forward strand.
TACAAAATATTAAAGAATCTCAAGAAAAGAGAGATAGGCGGCTGGGAGTCAGCCCTGCCCTGGCGCCTCCTGTCGCGCCTGGCTAACCGGTCGCACCAAGTCACCGCCCACCCCGTCGCCTGGGCCGCGCCTGAGTAATCCCGCGTGGATCTCGACCGTGTGCAGTTCCCGGTCGTCGACACCGCCGCGAAATCTCTTTCCTGAGCGCAGCCGCCGCGTAGGCGTCTTTTTGAAGGACCCTGGCACCGTGCGAGGGCGTTCAGAAACTGCGCCACCGGGGACGCGCGAGGAAAGGTTGTAGCGCATTCGCGCACAATTCGAAACAGCGTTCCTACTGGCGAACATACGGTTGCTGGGCGTCCAGGCCGGGTACTGCCTTGAAGTGCTTCAGGTTGAAGGTGTAAAGACGGACGCCGTGATCGAGGGCCATCGCGGCGATGAGGCAGTCCGGGATGCCGAGGCCTGATGATAAACGAAAGCTGCATAGGATCTCATAGGCTCGGGCGAATACGGCGTCGTCGGGCCAAACCACTTGATTTTCCGCAATGAAACGCCTGATTTGCGCCAGTTCGATTGCGTTTCTACACCCCAAAAGCTGTTCCATCGCGACTACGCCTGGGATGGCAAAAGCCTCCTGTTCCAGTGAATCTAGCCACGTTTCCGCACTGGAGGAGCCTCGGAGATACTCAATGAATACGTCCGTGTCGATGAGGATCGTTACCCGGAGCGTTTCCAGGCCTCGGAACGCAGGACGGCAGCGAGTGCGGAGCTATCCGTAATGTCGCCACGGTCGCGCCAGGCACCGAAGAATTCGGAGCGGGCGAGACTGCCCAAGGTCGACCGGGCCATCGGCTCGGAGGAGGAAAAGACCTGCACGTCCACGCCCGGCCCGGATACCGGAGGAAGCAGAGCTGCATGGCTACCCCCAGCCGGTTCGAATGAGTCCGGTGCGCGGCAATGAACTCCAGATCTGCTGGAGTGAGTGTGTCCAACTCCCCGTACTCTCGAAGACTGGCCGGAAGAGCCATGACTTGAAAGCGTTGGGCTGGAGACAGCAGATCTTGCCGGGTGTGCGACATAAAACTGAAGCTCAAGCCGCCCGGCTTTCCCAGTAATCTTCAAATTGGCCGTTGATGTGGCAACAGCGGAGAGCCAGGATGGCGTTGGCTCCGCGCACCGTCCAGAACATGCCCGATTGTTTGCAGCGGGAACCGATGACGGTTTTGCAGCCTGCCTCCATAACGCCCGAGCCGACGAACAAGTGTTGGCGACGGAACTCGGGGTAGCGCATGCGCGCGGTGTTGGTGTCCAAGTAACCGGCCTCTTTGCCCAGATCGACCAGGCCGGTCTTGCGACGGCTAGTGAAGACGACGCTCACCAGTTGGTCTAGCTCGCGCTTGATTTCCTTTTCGATCGCGTCCGCCGTTTTTTTCCCTGCGACGCTGTCGAGGCGTTTTCGATTGGCCGTAGCTGGCAAATCAGCTCATTGACTTCGACGAACTCGTGGCCGATCTCCTGAAACTTCCGGAACTCGGCCACTTCCCGCTCGGCTTTGCGTACCGCCGCGGGTGTCGAAAGGGCCTCGGTGACTGTTTTCCCTTTGCGCTTATGAGTCAGGCGCAGGCTGGGGCCGTGTCCGGGATCATCCGGCTGAGCGCAATGACAAGTCGGTTTGCCGCAACGGCGAATCACCGCCACGATGGAGCCAGGGCGTAAGTCGCCAAGGGAGGAAAGAGAGTCGAGCAGATCGGCGCGGCGGGATTCTAGGTCAGGGAGAGAGTCTGGCACAAAGCCTCTTGCTGACAGTATATACTACTTCCAGATAAGGCGCGAAAAAAAGGGGAAACACGAAAACGTCTTTTTATGTCGCGCACCCGTGTTCGGTTGACTTTTTGCATTTAGTGTCTCATACTGTCTCAAGACGTATTGAGGTGGATTTTTTATTGTGCCCTTGGTGATTGAAGGAAAGAAGCTTTATCGTATCGGCGAGGCGCTGGCCTCCGCGTCCCTGAGCCGGGCTACCTACTTTCGCTGGCTCAAGTGCGGCAAAGTGAAGGATACCCAGTTCAAAGATCGTAATGGTCGGCGCGTTTTCACCGAAGAGGAGCTTGCGGGTCTCAAAAAGGAATGTGGCCGTTTGGTTGAGGCACCGCAACTTCCACTGCGGTTCGGAAAGTAGCCGATGACAGATATGTTTACGCCCGAACGGCGCAGCGCGATCATGGCGAACATCCGTTCGACCGACACTGTCCCCGAACTACAATTGCGCCGCCTTGTCCACCAACTCGGCTACCGGTTCCGCCTGCACCGCAAGGATCTGCCAGGCAAACCCGACATTGTCTTACCAAAGCGGGGAGCGGTGATTCTTATGCACGGATGTTTCTGGCACGGGCACACCTGCAAAGACGGACGTCGACCAAGCAGCAACTCGGAATATTGGAACGCGAAACTCGACCTAAACCGCCGACGAGACAAAGAGAACACGGCAGCGCTGCGACGGCTCGGATGGAGATGCATGGTCGTATGGGAGTGTCACTTGAACAACGAAGCGCGACTCACCGCACGAATCCGTCGGTTCCTCGGGGGCGAACGATGAAGCCCGGCCTCGCATCCTTTTTCTCGGGCATCGGTGGCGTCGACCTCGGTTTCGCCAACGTAGGCTTCCGCCTCACTGTGCAGTGCGAATTAGACAAGTTTTGCCGCAGCGTGCTCAAAGCACACTGGCCGAAACTCCCCCGATTTAATGACATAAAGGAGATGACCGATGCAGATGTCCCTGTTTCAGATGTTTGGGCAGGAGGATTCCCCTGCCAAGACGTCTCACTTGCAAGAATGGGCCCGCGAGCTGGGCTTAAAGGGAAAAGATCTGGACTGTTTTTTGAATTTGCTCGACTACTTGAAAGAGGACGTCCCCGAGTTTTCATCATCGAGAACGTTCCAGGTCTCCTCTCTAGCCACGGAGGTAGAGATTTTGAGATCATCTTACGAACGCTGGCCGACCTCGGGTATGGCGTGGGATGGCGTGTGCTTAACAGCAGGTATTTCGGAGTGCCCCAGTCACGTCAACGAGTCTACATTGTCGGGTGTCATCGAGACCCGCGAGGCCCCGGACAGATACTTTTTGAGTCCGAATGCGGCCAAAGGCATCCTACGTCGAGCGGATCGAATGGGACGAAACCTATTTCCCCCTTTAAGGAAAGCATTGGAGATCCTCTCAAAGGCCCAATAACCCCAAGCTTGGCATACTGTCTGTACGCGTGTTCCGCACGACACACAGGCACGGATTGGAGCAGGAACTATGTCTCGTACCCCGATGGGCGAGTCCGACGCCTTATGCCCATCGAGTGCGAACGACTCCAAGGGTTCCCGGAAGGATGGACGATACCCGAAAAACTCGACATCACCGACCCGGACAAGGTCGACACGCTCCGCTACCACGCGCTTGGCAATGCCGTAACCGTGCCCGTCGCCCAATGGCTCGCGGAACGCATCAAGACCTACCTTGCGATCGCCGACAACGCATCAAAAGCCGCCGCAGGCAAACTCAATGGGCACGCGACCCAGGAGAGTTACCGGTTGCTCTCGCGAAGTAGGGTAAGATAACGGGCATCAGGGCGATCCTCCACTCGCCGCGGCAACCTATGCTCCGGGATCAACCCTTCGAAGGAGAGCAAGCACTCCAAGCTGAACGCAGCATTCTCCGCCGCGATCCTTTCGACAAGATCTGCAGGAACTTCCACGCGTAAGCTCGAACCTTCAGTTCGGAACACGAGCAGTCCTTCGTCGAACGCCCAGTGGTGATGCTTGCACAGGCAGATGCCGTTGCACACATTGTCGAGATCGTAGTCCGCCCACGGGAGAATGTGGGCCGCATCAACACCGGCTGAAGAGTTGACGGAGGTCGGCGGCAGATGCAGGCCACAAACAGAACAAGTGGAATTCCATGCCTCCCGCACGGCCCGTCGAAATCGGGCACTTGCGGCTCCCCGCGATGCGGCCCAGCGTCGCCATTCCTTGACGGTGCGGCGGCGAATCTCCGTCTCATCGGGATCGACATCAGCGACTTTGATCGGTGGCTCGGCAGGCGGATCACTCACGCTCGCAACCAAGTCATCTAACGCATCCTGTCCCTCGGTGCGATACAAAATACCAAGGTCCGACGCGTTTTCCGTCACGGCATGCTGTAACTGCTCGATAATTTTTTCCGCCAGTTCCGGTATGGGCGTGCTCGCGCGCGTGATCGCGCGATGCTGGTCGATCAGTGTTGCAAGGTACTCGGGAAATGCCGCCCGGAACTGCCAAACATGATCCAGCTTGCCGAGACGCGCCGCAAACCCGAGCTGCTCCGCATGATGACTCAAATTCCGCAGGATGACATCGCGAATCGTAATCCGGACCGCATCAGCGCCGACGAGTTCGGCGTCACCGACTTCGACATGCTCAATCGCATACCGGTCGGCCTGCAAGATCGGCATGCCGCGTCCTAACGAGGCATCAGCACGCACCGAATGCGGCATCATCAACGCAGCAGCAACCTGACGATGCAACTGCACCTCAGCATCCAACAGCCGAAGCCGGCGCTTCCCACCCTGATTCGTCAGGTGCACACCCGAATCAACAACCCAATCCGGACAGAACACCAGGAAGATCCGCCGGAGGAACAAATTCCTCGGCGTCAACCCGCTCGGCGCGGGTTCGCTGATCTCGTACTCACCACGACCGCCGCTCGTACGGCGGGAAATGCGCATGAACCCAAGAATATCGCACCGACTCGTAAGCGGGCCACCAATGGTGCATCATTTTGACGTGCGGATGGAGAACTGTCGCTCGCCTTGCAGTAATAGCCGAGGTCAAACGTCACGCGTGTGCCGCTCCCATCACTCTCCTGTGCACTTCCGCGACGAACTCAATAATCTCGGCAAAGACCAGGATCTGGCGATAATAATCCATGAGACCATATGGAAAGTCCGGTCTGACGGATGGCGCGGCATCCAGGCCCGCGAGCAAGCCATGAAACGCGGACTCTTCCTGATCCTCAACGACATCGCCGAAGTCGAACGCACCTTTCTAATCATCCAGCGGCAGCCCGAATACTGATCATGCCTACTCTTCAACTCGGCTCATTGACAGTGGATGTCACCCAGAAAAACATCAAAAACCTGCACCTCAGCGTCTACCCGCCCGTGGGCAACGTGCGCATCGCCGCGCCCCTCCGCATGAACCTGGAAACCATCCGCGTCTACGCCATTTCCAAACTCCCGTGGATCAAACAACAACAACGAAAACTAATCGAGCAGGAACGCGAATCCCCCCGTGTCAGCGAGCGTGAGAGCCACTACGTATGGGCCAACGCTACCTCCTCACCGTCATAGAACACGACGCCCCGCCGCAAATCGAGCGAGCCCACAGCAAGTTAATCCTCCGCGTCCGCCCCGCCGCTTCCGAAGAAAAACGCCGTGAAATCCTCGACGAATGGTACCGCCGCCAACTACGCCAGGCCGTCACCCCGCTCATCGCAAAGTGGGAACCACTCTTAAACGTAAAAGTAGCCCGCGTCTTCATCCAAAAAATGAAAACCAAACGGGGCAGTTGCAGCCACGCAGCCGCCCGCAGCCGCCTAAACACTGACCTCGCCAAAAAACCGCCCGAGTGCCTCGAATACATCGTCGTCCATGAACTGGCCCACCTCCTCGAACCCACCCACAATGCCCGCTTCATCAGCCTAATGGACCGCTTCATGCCCAAGTGGCCTCGGCGCTCACCAAAACTTACCCACTTGTGCTCCGTTAGAGTTGTCCGCCCCAGGCGCCGCCCCATGGCCCGCAAGCCACAGGTAGGCAAGGCGTTAGCATCCCCGGCCCTGCCGGGCCGGTGGGTCACTTTTCGTGAGCATACCCGGGTCATTTCTCGCGAGTGCCGAAGCCAAGTGGCGGTTCTACCGGGAAATGCTCAACCGCCTCCCCGTCCGCCATGAACACTGGGAATATTAGCGGACAAGGCACATAGCCGAATACGTTTCAATGGCCCTTCCTGGAAACGACGCGCTGCCCCCGCCGCCCAGTCCAATCACGCCCGCCTTGCCGTGGACCACACCGAAGTTCTCGCGAACAGCCGCCGGAATCGTCGCGGCGAGTTCTCATGATTGAACTTCTCCGGCTCCGTATCGCAAAACTTGCATCGCCGATAGTCGGCATTCTGTTCAACTGGATTCTACCGCTTCACCATATCCTTTGTTATCTCGCTCCTGAGCGACCCGTGTTACCTTAGCGGCGGGTGTTACCGAGCCGCGACCGTCAGGGAACGATCCCGCCAATTACGGCAACGAAACACTAAGTAGACCGATCATACAATCTGCCACCCAATCCACTTAGGCTTTGGCGTTCCGCTCCATTAACTCGCGCAAGTAGGCATTGACACGAGTCTGATAACCTTCCCCGGTTCCACGGAGCCAATCAACCACATCGGCGTCAAGCCGCATCGTCAAACTTGTCTTCCGCGGGCGATAAAATTTGCCTTCCACTAGACCGAGCGGTAATCTCAGAAGCTCGCTGTCAGGCAGCCTGGACAGCGCAAGCAACTGTTTCCGGTCTTCTGCCGTGAGCGGACCCCTTCCTATAACCTTTACGTCCTTGATCTCCGGAATATCTGAAAAATTAATTTCACTTTCGGGCAGTTCGGTTAGTTTACGTAAATTATTCCGTTGTTTCAGGGTTAACGGTTTGATTCCGGTAGTGTTAACAATTTGTTCAGCCTTCTTCATATAGTTTCCTTTCATGGCGTCCAGCCCTTCGGCACGAGATGATTCGGATCACTTAGTCGCTACTTTCGACTCGATATCTATGCACAACCACCAGTAACACTACCGTGTCAACCATCCCGATTGCGTGCCAACGCTCTTCACCGTCCTTGACGCTTTCGACAAAGGTTATGAAAAGCGGATCGTTGAAAACCTGTTGACCGGTCTCGAAGTCAACGCCGTGGTCCGCGACGTTCGTGTGGTTCTTGTTCTCGTCCCACTCGTATCCCGTCATTGTCTGTACCTACAGAATAGAGCCTACAACCATGTCATGTCAATTCCAAGCCGCACACGCCTCATTCGCGCTTCCCTCCGCATCGCCGGATTCGTCGCCCGCGGTACCCGGACCCCGCACCGCCGGCGAAGCTATCCACAAAATCCGAAACACCGCATAGTCCTTATGGACGTCGAGTCCGTTGCTTTGTTGCCGTTCCATCGCTGCAGCGCCTCCTTTTGCGCTGGTCTGGGGCCATTTTATGGCCAAATACCGGACCCCGCTCTCATAGAGTCACGTTAGATGCAAATTTCTTTTTCTCCCATCACCTCATACACTTACAAGGAATTCCCACTTTCCGCCGAGCCGGAATCGCCAATCGATCTGCTACAGTTCTAATCGAAGGCGCACATTGCGCCCCAACTAAGATTTCCGACTTCGCCAAGGCCTCTCGCCGCCCTAACCGGCACGAGAGGCCTTCGCATTTCTAGCACCGGGAAAGGACCGACAATGACCAAGGAACAAAAAGCTCAAATCGCCCGCAATAACGGCGCCAAATCGAAAGGCCCGGGTACTACTGCGGGGGAAGGACCGTTCGCGCGCCAACGCCCTCACGCACGGCCACCGCGCCGCCACCCTCCGCCACCTCGCCGAGCCCCACTCCGCCGTTCTCTGTAACGAAGGCGGCCGCGCCTACTACCGCCTCTTTAATGAGCTCATCGCCTTTTACCGTCCCATCGGCCCGGTCGCCCTCGACATCGTCCGCGAAATCGCCTCCACCCGCTGGGAAATGACGCGCACGCAGCTCATCAAAGCCTCCTCCTGGAACCGCGCCTACCTCCAGGAAAAACACAAGGAGCACCAACTACCGCCCCAGTTGATCCCCGTCGAATGCGCGATTAACTCGGCTCACTCGCTCACCAAAACCGACACCAATCTCGACCGCGCCATTGACCGTCTGCTTAACCGCGCCGTCCGTCTCGAACGCCGGCTCCGCTACGTCAACAGTAACTTCCCGAGCCTCGGGATCCAGATAGCTAACTGCGAAACCGAACAAACGAACTACGAACTAACCAACGACGAACCAATCCAAGTCGTTGAAACGACACAACCGGACGAAAAAAACGAATTTCCGCTAGTAACCGACGATCCGTCCGAAGTTACTCGCGCCGCCTACGAACTCTTCTTCCCCGGCCGCGAACTCATAGTCATCGAGCCAACTGACGCCGTTACCGAGCCGCGACCGTAAGGGAAGCCGGTGCTCAAATTATTTACGAACTCGAAAGGAAAATGAAATGCCGCGCTTCTGGACTGACGACGACCCCTCGGGCGACCTGCTCTACAACACCGCCTGGGGTGCCGCGCCGTGCCCGGACGCAGCCGAAACCGCACCCCCAGTCGTACTTCCAAAACCCTCCCAATGGGCCGAGGAACAGTTCAACTTCAAGCCCAATAAAATCCAAAAACGCGTCCTCGACGCCCATACCAAACGCCTCATCCTCTGCTGCAACCGCCAATGGGGCAAAAGCACCGTAATCGCCATAAAAGCCCTGCATTTCGCCATCGAACACCCGAAATCGAACATCGTCGTCGTCTCCAGAACCGAACAGCAGGGTGGCGAACTCCTCGCCAAAGTCATCGACTTCGCCTCGCTCTCCGGCATGCCCGACCGCCGCGTCCGCGGCTACAAGCACTCGCTCCAACTGCCCAACGGCGCCCGCATCTACGCCATCGCCCACTCCACCGAATCCGGCCCCAGCCGCACCGCCGATGTACTCATATACGACGAGGCCGGCCTCGTCAAGGACAACGTCTTCTCGGTGACATTGCCCTTCATCGCCCACACCGGCGGCGCCGTCTGGATGATGTCCACGCCCCGCGGCCAAAGCGGTTTCTTCTATAACTTCTGGCACGACAAACACCCGCAGTGGACGCGTATCTTCTCCACCGTCGATGACTGCCCGGAGATATCGAAGGACTTCATCGACTTACACCGCACCGGAGCGCCGCACTTATTCCGCCAGGAGTTCTATTGCGAGTTCACCCCGGCCCCAGGTCGCCTGATTTCGGTCGAGCGCCTCCGGACAACTGACAACCCGGCTCTCAGCGCCCGCAAACTTCCCAGACTCGACCTCAAATAAGAAACTTATAACCCATGTACTTACCAAAAGAAATAACATTCGACCCCTCCCTCGCCTCGCGCGTCCGCCGCGTACAGCCGAAAAGTAAGTGGTACATCGGACTCGACCTCGGCTTCTCTACCCACATTGAGCTTGCCATTCGCTCACGCTACGCAACCCACTCACGCCCAACCACTTACCCCCAAACCACAAAATCCCAACCCGGCGGTTACTATAGACACCCCCTCTACAGTAGAACCAGAATGCAACCGCACTCCGCAAAACTCTCGCGCGCCGATTCCGCCCGGAATAACGGCGCCAAATCCCGCGGTCCCATCACGTCCGAAGGACTCCTACGTTCCCAAACCGCCGCTTGCAAACACGGCTTCTACGCCGTCCGCCGCTACATACTCCCCAGCGAATCCACCCACGAATACGCCGACCTGCAAGACCAACTCCACGCCTACTGGCAACCCAAGGGCTTTCTCGACGAGCGCCTCGTCGATGAACTCACCGCCAATCTCTGCGACACCGGGCGTCTCCAAACCGCCAAAAACGACTACGTTCGCGACCAACTTGCCGCCATCGCCAAAAGTTCGCCGCACTGCCGGGACCAGGCCAAATTGAACCTCGAAGCCGAAAGGAAAGTCACCGTCGCCGGCGGCAACATGGATCGTTTCAACGCCCGGCTCGCCCATTTCGCCCGCGAACGGCATCGCCTCGAACGTGAGTTGCTTCGCCTCGAAAAACGTGCCTGTACAAGCGGACCGTCCCAAATGTCGTTGAAAACAAACGGCCGCCAACACGCGGAAAACGCCACCAACGAAGTCCACGGCCAGCGGCCGGTCCGCGGGTTACCTGACGGCGATGGTCACCGTCCGGCTGCGCTGCCCGGCGGATTCAATTACGACTTCCACCGCGTCGCCGGTTGCGGAGGCGGCCGGGACGAAGGCGTTGATCTGATACAAACCGCTGAAACTCGGAGCGAGACCGGCGAAGAGCACCTGTGCCTGCTGGCCGCCGATGGTTACCGTGACCGGGTTGACGACTCCGCTCAGCGGCGACGACGGCGCGGGGCGGCCCGCCTCCACCGCCGGGCTTACCGGCCCCAGTCCGGAGCAGTAAATCACAATCACTTCTCCGCGATTGGCGGGCGTGCCTGGCTCGGCCAGGGTCACCCCGTCCTGCTTCACAATGGCGCCTTGGCCCGTGCCGGTTTGCGATTTGGTAAAGACGCCGGGTTGGGCGGCGGAGACGGTCAGCGTCTCCGGCACCGCGATGGCCTCGCCGCGCTTCACCGAGATTTGATGCTGCGTGTCGACGGATACGTCATACGGGATTTGCGCGTTCAGTTGGCCGTCGCTGGTAAAAAGCAGGGGCAGGGGGCGGTTGCCCAGGCTCACTTCGGTGCCATTGAGCGACGATGGCAGCGGGATCCCGGCCGCCGAACCCGTGCTGTCCGCCAGCCTGGATCCGTAGAGAGTGATCAGGCTTCCAGGGGCGATTGGCACCCCGCTCTCGAAGCTCGCCGCGTGGACCACTCCACCGGCGGTGAGCACGGGCGCGGAGGTGGCGCCCTGGGCGAGAACGCTGCCGCTCAATTCGACTTTGCCGGCCTGACCGCGGCCGGCAATGACATCGGCCGAGGTCCCCAGGAACACGGCCACGATGGTGAGCCGGGTATTGGCGACGGCCCGGACCGGACGCCACGTGCCGCGCCAGACGCCGTTTCCGACATGGGCGAGGGTCACTTGCGGGTCGCCGTTTTCGGGCCGCGCGACTACCTGCGCGCCGCTACCGCCGGCGAGCGGCGTCAGCAGGTTGCCGCATTCATCGGCGGCCTTGATCTCGACGGTTACGGCTTCGCCCACGCGGACGGAGAACCCGTCCCGAACTGCGGTGGATTCAACCCGAAGCGCCGGCGAGGCGCAACTGGCGGCATAGCGCTGATCCTTATTGCCGGCGTCGGGCGGCGCCACCACGGCCAACATATTCACGGTCCGCACGCTGCCATCCTCCTGCATCTGGAAGGTGACGACGCCGCGGCGCACGCCGGGCGCCAGTGTGGAGAGCGAAGGCTGAATCACGACGGAACCTGGGGCGTCGGGCAGGGCGCGGCCATAGCCGGGCGCGGTTTCGTACCATGTGCCCAGCCGGGAAGAATCATAGGTCGCGGCCCCTCTGCCCAAGTGGTTCAACGTGACTGTCTGCGAGCCGGGGTTCTCCCCCTGTTTGGCGATGAAGATCATGCCCGATGGCGTGACATCGGGACCGGGGTTGGAGCCTTCCGGAAGCACGTTCAGAAGAACGGTTACCAACTGCGGGGAATTGTCCGCGTCGCCGGTGATTTCGATCTGCTCGTAATATTGGCCGGGGGCGAGGCCGGAAGGAACGATGCCCACCGAAAGCTCGCTGACCTCGAGCCAGGGCTCGTTGACGGTTCCGGAAGCGGCGCCCAGACGGACGAAGCGGCCCTTCGCCGCCGCGTTCCAGGTGAGCGCCCCGGCGCCGATGTTCAGAATGCCGATCTTCTGCGGCGTGGGCGAGCCGCCGCCGGCCAGTGCCGTGAAGGTGAGGCCGGACTGGGATACGAGAATGGTGCGGCGCCCGGCGCGGACGCTCAGCGTGACGGGGACGACTTTGCGGACCGGGCCGGCGATGACCGTGATGGACCCAAGGTAGGTTCCGGCCTTCAGACCGGCTGGATCGGCGGTGACATTGATGGCCGCCACCTGGCCGGCGCGCAGCGCGCCCTCGGCCGACGCGAGCTTCAGCCACTGCGGCGTGCCGGCGGTGGTTGCGGTCGCCTGATACGACAGCAGACCTCCGCCGGAGTTGCGGACTTCCAGAACGTTGCTATCCGCGGCGGCGCCTTCGTTCCGGCTGAACGACATGGACTCGGCGGAGAGCGTCAAGCTGGCGGGCACATCATCCACCGTAAGGACCACGGAGACGGGGTTCGAGGAGCCGGCCGGGTTGGTGACGACATTGAGCGTGGCCGTGTAGCGGCCGGGACCCAGATTGGAGGCGTTCGCGGTGAGCGTCAGCGTCGCCGGCGCGTTCGATCCCGAGGCGTTCACGGTCAGCCAATTGCCGGGAGACTGCCCGTAGGCGGCCGAAGCGGTGAAGGGAATTCCGTTGACGGAACTGGCGACCGTCACGCGGGCGGGCACCGTGCTTCCGGATCCCGCCACCGCCGTAATATTGATTGGGGACGGCGAGAGCGTGGTGGTGAGAGAGACGTTGCGGATGACGCGGATGCGGTGGTTAAAACTATCGGCGATGTACAGGTTGCCGGCGGGATCCACGGCGAGGCCATAGGGGACGTTGAGCGTGGCCGATTGCGGCGGTCCCCCGTCGCCCGAAAAGCCGCTGAAATTCTGGCCGGAAAGGGTCGAGATGACGCCGGTCGAATCGATGCGCCGGATAACGCTGTAGTCGTGGGAAAGGTAAGTGTTGCCGCGGGGGTCCGTCGCCAGGGCGAAGGGTCCGCTGATGCTCGCCGCCGTGGCCGGACCGCCATCGCCGGAGTAGGCGGCGGTTCCATTGCCCGCGAAAGTGCGGATGACGCCGGCCGGGGAGACCGCGCGGACGCGGTTATTGTAGAAGTCGGCGATCAGCAGATCGCCGGCGGCGTTGAAGGCCAAGGCATGGGGAAGATTCAGGCTGGCGGCGGTGGCTGGACCGCCATCGCCGGAAAAGCCGGCGCGGCCATTCCCGGCCACGGTATCGATGATTCCCCTTGTGTCGATGCGGCGGACGCGGTGATTCTCCCGGTCGGCGAAAAAAATGTTGCCCGACCGGTCGACGGCGACGCCCCACGGGTTGTGGAGAAGCGCCTGGGTGGCTGGGCCGCCATCCCCGGCGAAGCCGCTTTGAAATGTGGTTCCGGCGATGCTGGTAACGGTGCCGTTGAAGATGCGCCGGATCTTCTGATTGCTGCCGTCGACGATGATAAGCGCGCCGTCGGGCGCGAATGCCAGGGCGTTCGGCCAGGCAAAGCGGCCGTTGGCGGCGGGCCCATCGTCGACGCAGCAGGAAGCGACGCCGTTGCCGCCGATGAGCGTGACGGCGCCGCCGGGGGAGATTTTCGCGATCCGGTGGCCCTGCAATTCGACGTAGTAAATGGACCCGTCGGGAGCGATGGCGATACCGGTCGGTTCCGTCATGGTCGCCAGCGGGGAGGGAGTGCCGGGCGGCAGCGCTTTGAAACTTCCGTTTCCGGCGACGAGCGAGAGCAGCCGTCCATCCTCGGAAAGAACGAGCACATTTTGACTCTCGATGTCGGCGATAAAAATGCGGCCCCTGGAATCGACCGAGATCGAGTCGGGGAATCCGATGGCCGCGCGCAGGGCTTCCACGGGGGCCGTAGTGACCGCGGTATCGGAGCCGCCGGCAATGGTGGAGATGACGCCGGCCGAATTAATGCGGCGGATCCTGCGGTTGGAGGTGTCGGCGAGGAGGATGTTTCCCGCCGCGTCCGTGGTAAGGGCGTCGATGTTCGTGGTAGCCGCGGCGGCGGCCGGGCCGCCGTCGCCCGAAAAACCTCTTCTGCCAATGCCGGTGAGCGTGGTGAGAATGCCGTCGGTTCCAATGCGGTAAATGCGATAGTTTTCGGTGTCGGAAAGGAGGATACGGCCGCTCCGGTCGACATGTATCGCATTGGGGATCAGGCTGGTTTCGCGAGCCGGCCTGCCATCGCCGGAGAAGACGCCTTGGCCGGTGCCCGCAATGGTGGAGATGACGCCGTCGGGACCGACTTTGCGGACGCGACGATTGTCGAAATCGGAAATAAGAAGCGCGTTGGCGGCATCGAACGCGATGCGCCAGGGCAGCATTCCGGCGGCGGTAGCCGGGCCGCCGTCGCCGTTGAAGGCGGAAGTGCCGTTCCCAGCGACGGTTGTGATGATGCCCGAAGGCGTTATCCGGCGGATCCGCCGGTTGCCGAGGTCGGCGACATGGAGATTGCCGTTGGCGTCGAAGGCGATACCCTGGGGCTGGTTGAGAGAGGCGCGGAGGGCGTCGCCGCCGTCGCCCGAGAAGCCGTGGACGCCGTTGCCTGCGATGACGGTGAGGGCGCCGGAAGAATCGACCCGGGTGATGACGTGGTTAAGCCCGTCGGCGATAACAAGACGGCCCTGCGAATCGACGGCCGTGTTTAAGACCGAGCTGAGGGGCGCCGTGAGCGCGGAGCGGCCCGTATCGGGGAACACCCATTCCGTACCGGCAAACGTCGTTATGATCTGTTGGGCCTGCAGAGTTCCAGCCGCGGCGAACAAAAACAATCTAAAGATCAAGTACACCTCCGGTAACGCTTACTTCTTAAGGGTACGCGTAATAGGATGGGGAAATGCTTCATCGGCGATCCTTGTTACTGGCGGGCGCGGCTGCGGTTTGGCCGGCGGCACGGGAGTTGCGCTGTGACGTCGCGGTCATTGGCGCCGGGACGGGCGGAGTGGCGGCCGCGCTGGCGGCGCTGCGCAATGGGATGCGCGTGGTGATGACGGAAGAGACCGATTGGGTCGGCGGCCAGTTAACTTCGCAGATGGTGCCGCCGGATGAGCATCCCTGGGTGGAGCAGTTTGGCGCGACGCGGCTCTACCGGGAGTATCGTTCGCGGATTCGGGCGTATTACCGGGATCATTATCCGTTGACGCCGGACGCTCGTTCGCGTTGGAACTTGAATCCGGGCGATGGGAGCGTGTCGCGCATCACGCATGAGCCGCATGTGTCGACCGCGGTGCTGGAAGCCATGCTGGCGCGTTACCTTTCGGGCGGGCAGTTGACGGTGCTCCACGATACGGTCCCGGTTCGGGCGGATGTTTCAGGCGATCGTGTGCGGGCGGTGACGCTGCGGCATAAGTCGGGTGTCGAGAAGACGATCACGGCCCCCTATTTCGTGGATGCCACGGAGCAGGGAGATCTGCTGCCGATCGCCGGAATCGAGTTTGTGACGGGGTTTGAATCGCAAAAGGAAACCAAGGAGCCGCATGCACCGGCGGAGGCGCAGCCGACGAACATTCAGGCGTTCACGGTGTGCTTCGCGGTGGACTATGTGGCGGGCGAGGATCATACGATTGAGAAACCGGCCGAGTATGGGTTCTGGCGAGATTATGTGCCGGCGATGAAACCGGCGTGGCCGGGGAGACTGTTGAGCTGGTCGATGAGCGACCCGGTCCGATTAACGGAGCGGAAAGTGATATTCGATCCAACGGCGGAGAACAACCCGCCGGGGCAGTTGAACCTGTTCATTTACCGGCGAATTGCCAACAAGCGGAACTTCACGCCGGGCGCGTATGCGGGCGATGTATCGCTGATTAACTGGCCGCAGAACGATTATTGGCTGGGAAATCTGCATGGGAATGCGGTCTCGGAGGCGGCGCGGAATTTGGAGCGGGGAAAACAGTTGAGCTTGTCGCTGCTCTACTGGATGCAGACGGAGGCGCCCCGGACGGACGGCGGACAGGGCTGGAAGGGGCTCCGGCTGCGCGGAGATTTGGCCGGTACCGAGGACGGGTTGGCGAAGTATCCGTACATCCGCGAGTCGCGGCGGATCAGGGCGGAGTTCACGGTGGTGGAGCGGCATGTGGCGGCGGAGGCGCGAAAGTCGCCGGATGCGGAGACCTTTGCGGATAGCGTCGGCGTAGGAAGTTACCGCATCGATCTGCACCCTTCAAGCGGGGGCGATAACTACATCGATGTAAGTTCGCTGCCGTTCCAGATTCCGCTGGGCGCGCTGATTCCGAGGCGCGTGGAGAACGTGTTGGCCGGGTCGAAAAATCTGGGTGTGACGCACATTACGAATGGCTGCTACCGGCTCCATCCGGTGGAATGGAATATCGGGGAAGCGGCCGGCGCGGTAGCGGCGGAGGCCGTCAAGACCGGCAACCCGCCGCGGCATATTCGGAATACAAAGCCGCTGCTAGCGGCGCTGCAGTCGAAGCTGGTGGCGCAGGGATTTGAGCTCGCCTGGCCGCGGGTTACGGCGCGTTAGTACGCGGTTTCGAGGCGGGACCTATCCGAGATGACCGCTCGCGAAGGCTCTTGCGAGTGTACTCTAAAGTGAGGAGGTTCCTGTTATGGCAAGTCTGGATTGGACGCAATGCGCCGCCGTGGAGAGCATTCCCGGCAAGGTTAGCGGCGCGTGGGTGTTTCGGGACACACGGCTGCCCGTTGCCACCGTCATCGAGAACCTTGAAGATTTGAGCGTCGAGGAAGTGATGGAACAATTCGACGTGACGCGGGAGCAGATCACAGCCGTGCTTGAATTTGTCGCGCATAGCCTTAGAGCGTCAGTACCGGCAGAGGTTTCCGCGCCCCTTGATGCTCATTCTCTTTGATCATGGAGCGCCCCAGGGCGTTGCCCGTGCACTTCGCGCTCACACCGTCATCACTGCCAAATCTAAAGGCTGGCACAGACTGACCAACGGCGCTTTGTTAAACGCGGCCGAGGAAGCGGCGGTTGATCTCTTGTTCACGACGGACCGGAGAATTCGTTACCAACAGAACCTAACGGGCCGCAAAATTGCCCTCGTCGTTTTGACTGGGACGACCAAATGGTCGCGCGTACGCTTACATCTTGAACGCATCGCCGCCAACGTGAACGCCGCCACGCCCGCCAGCTACATCGAAGTGAACATCCCGTTCGAGTAGCCCGGTCCCTCTCGGCGCCGACATTCATGGCAAACAGCTTCTTGCCGCCGTCAAAAACGGCGAAGCTCAGGTGCTGACGAGGGAGAAATTGCGGAAGCGGATAGCCGCAGATCGAAGTGGGCATTGACAGGCGCTCTACGACCGCCCTGGCTCGGCCTGAGGCTTCGAGAATGTGTAAGCGCTTAAGGTACGCGCTCGGCGGGCATGTCGCGGCCGTTTTGGTGGAGCGTGATGCCGGTCGCGTTGCCATCGGGGCCGAAGCGGAAGGTGATCAGGGCGTCGACCACTCGCGGGAATAACGCTGTCGGCGATTCGGCGAAAACTTCGATTTTGCCTTGGCTGGTCAGTTGGGTGAAGAGCCGATCGCCTTCGCGGGTGATGGACATGATGGCGGTGGGGGCGAGGGCAAACTTGCCGGTGTAGCGGTCGAGCGTGCCGGGCGGCAGGGTGATGGCCGTGCGCGCCAACTTTTCGCCGAGGAAGATCGCGGCCAGGTCGCGGCCGATGCGGCCGCTGGCGGGACTTGTGTTGTTGGAGAGGACGATGGTAACAAGGCGCTCTTCCGGCAGGCGGAGAATGTGGGTGCTGAAGCCGTGGATGCCGCCGCCGTGGGAATGTGCGGCGCGATTGAAGACCTTGGCGACACTCCAGCCGTATGCGTAGTCGTTTTGCTCGGGCGTGAAGAGTTTCGCGCGGGCGGCCGCCTTTAGCAGGGTGTCGCCGTTCAATGCCTGATCCCAGCGCAGGAGATCCTGCGCGGTAGAGTACAAATCGCCGCCCCCGATTGGGATGGTCATGTCGTGATAGGGCGCATGGCGCAGCGCCGCGCCGGCGCCCGTGTAGCCGGTGGCGCGATTCTTGAGGACGGGCGTGTGGTCGTCGTGACCGGAGTCCGGCATTCCGGCGGGTTGAAAGACGTGCTTTCGCAAATAGTCGGGATAGCTTTCGCCGGAGGCTTTCTCGATGACGATGGCGAGGGCGAGGTAGCCCGAGTTGCTGTATTCGTACTTGGAGCCGGGCGGGAATCGGAGCGGCCTGTCGCGGATCTTTTCGAGCGTCTTGGCGGGCGGGGAGGGCAGCATGGCCGTCCGCAGGTATTCGGGATCGTTGGTGAAGTTGAAGATGCCGGAGGTGTGGGTGAGGAGTTGATGGATGTTGATGGGCTTCCATCCGCCGGGGCAGTTCTCGACGTAGTCGCACATGGGGTCGAAGACGTTTAGTTTGCCCTGTTCTTGCAACTGCAGGACGGCGAGCGCGGTGAACTGTTTGGTGATGGAGCCCAGACGGAATTTGGTGTCGACCGTGTTCAGAACGTTGTGCTCCGCGTTGGCGTAGCCGTAGCCATTGGAGAACAGCACTTTGCCATCCTGGGCGACGAGAACGGTACCCATAAAGGCGCCGGCTTTGGACGCGGCGGCCATGTAGTCCATCGCCTGTTGGACGGGGCTTTGCGCCCAGATTGCGCCCGCGACAAGAACGAAGAGTATCGGTTTCATATTTCCTTTGCCGCCAATGACCGGCGATAGATAACGCGAGAGACGGCCAGCAACGGGACGGACAGGAACATTCCCGTCACGCCGCCGATCTGTTCTCCGGCGAGCACTCCAAAGAGTACGAGCAAGGGATGCATTTCGATCCCTGAACTGTAGAGCCAGGGCTGCAAAACATAATCCTGAAAGAGACGGTAAACCAGGAAGAAGGCGATGAGACCCGCAACGTGGTCATAGCCGCTAAAAGCGGCGACTGTGGTGACAATTACCATTCCCGACAATGGGCCCACGACGGGAACGAATTCGAGCAGTCCGCAGATGCCGGCCAGCAACACGGCGTAGGGGACGCCAATGACGCCGAAGATGACCATGTGCGAGGTGAAAGTCGCGAGGGCGAGAAGGAAGACGGCGCGCATATAAAGGCCGAGGAGTATATCGACATCGGTGACGATGTGGTGGGCCAGTTGCTGGTGATCGTCGCGTACAAAGAGCGTGACGACGGCGGCGCGGCTCTCGTTGAGCGTGAGTTCGATGAGGAAGGCGAGGATGGGGATGAGGATAGCGAACAGGAGCGTCGATACCTGCTTGAGGAGGCCCTTGCCGATGGCGGACAGGGCGGGCAGGAGCATCTCTTTGCCGGTTTCCAACTGCCCGGTGAGAGCGTCGGCGATCTGGTCGCGATAAGGCGCGAGGAAGGATGGCAGGTGGCGCTCAAGCATGGTGTCGCGTTGCTGCAGGAATTCCGGCAAACGGCTGGCGAGCAAAGTGGCCTCGGCCGCGATGCGGGTGCCGATAACGAGAATGGCGGCGATCACAATGGCTAGTCCGCCAAGATAGACCAGGCTCGGCGCAAGCGCGGGCGGGACTTTTGGCGGGAGGGCTTTCCGCATGAGTTCGACGAGGGGGTGGAGCAGGTATGCGAGGAGCAGGGCGATGGCGAACACGAGCAGTGTCGTGCGGGCCAGCCAGGCGAGCTCCAGGCAGAGCAGAACGAGGAAGACGGTCCAGGTGATGCGGGCGGCGCGGGGATCGATACCGAGCATGATTGTCTATTGAACGTAGCATCGGAACTATACTGGGAGCCAACGGCATGGCGAATTGGATTCGCGAACGGCTAACCGAACTGCAGGCCCTGGAAGAGAAATTGCGGGCTGGGGGCGGGCCGGCGAAAGTCGACAAACAGCACCGCGATGGCAAGCTGACGGCTCGGGAGCGCGTCGAGGCTTTGCTTGATCCGGGGACGCTTTCATTCGAGGTGGGCCTGTTGGTGGCGCATGATCTGCACGACGGACAGGCGCCGGGGGCGGGCGTTGTTACGGTGGTGGGGAGGATTGCCGGACGGCCCGCGGTGGTGATCGCCAATGACGCCACGGTGAAGGCCGGGGCGTGGTGGCCGGAGACGATCACGAAGATATTGCGGGCGCAGGAAGTCGCGATGCGGAACCGGGTCCCCATCGTCTATCTGGTCGATTCGGCCGGCGTGAATTTGCCGTTGCAAGACGGGATATTTCCCGGCCAGTACGGCGCGGCGCGGATCTTCTATTACAACTCGCTGATGCGGCGGAAACTGCGCGTACCGCAGATCGCGGCGGTGATGGGAATGTGCATCGCCGGTGGCGCGTACTTGCCGGCGTTGAGCGATGTGATCTATATGGTGGAAGGCACGAGCTTCATGGGCCTGGGCGGGCCGAACCTGGTGAAAGGCGCGACCGGACAGGTGAACACGGCGGAGGATTTGGGCGGGGCGCGGATGCACACATCGGAGAGCGGCGTGGCGCATTTTCGGGCTGTGGACGATGCGGATTGTTTGCGGCAGATTCGGGAGCGGTTCGCGGCTTTTCCGGTTCCGGCGATTGTGTCGGCCGATTCGCCAGCGGCGCGGCCCGCGTCCGAAATTTACGATGTTTTGCCGGGCGATCACCGGCTGCCCTATTCAATGGAAGCGTTGCTGGGGTGCATTTTGGATGCGGAGGGTTTTCAGGAGTTTCAGCCGGACTATGCGGCGGAAATGTTGTGCGCGGAGGCTCGGCTGGGAGGGCGCGCGGTGGCCGTGATCGCCAACCGGCGAGGATTTTTGAAGTCGCGAACGGGGCCGCGGATCGGGGGGATTGTCTACACCGAGTCGGCCCGCAAGGTGAGCTATTTTGTGGAGAGCGCCGAACGGGCGGGGACACCGATTTTGTACGTGCAAGACGTGAGCGGGTTTATGGTGGGTCTGGACGCGGAGAAGAGCGGCATCATTCGCGCGGGAGCGGAGATGGTGGAATCGATGGCCTGCGCGACCGTGCCGAAGATTGTATTGACGGTGAATCATGCTTCGGGCGCGGGATATTACGCGATGGCGGGGCAGGGGTTCGACCCGCACTTTACATTTTCGTGGCCGACGGCGCGGATTGGAGTGATGGAGGGAGAGGCGGCGGTGCAGGCGGTGCACGGGCCGGAGTTGGAACGGTTGAAGCAGGCGGGCGAGGCCGTGCCGGAGGACTTGCAGCGGCGGATTGCGAAGACGCGCGCGGATTATGAGCGGTGGCTGGACGCGAAGTATGCCGCGGCCCGCGGGCATTGCGATGCGGTGATCGATCCGGCGCTGTCGCGGGAGATCTTGTTGTTGGCGTTGGACGTGTGCCTGGCGAGCGGGCATCGCGAACACTTGGTATTGGAGCGTTTATGATCCGGATTGCGAATGGGCAGGGGTTCTGGGGCGATTGGCTGGAAGCGCCGGTGCGGCTGGTGGAGCAGGGGCCGATCGATTATCTGATTCTGGACTATCTGGCCGAGGTGACGATGTCGATTGTGCAGAAGCAAAAGCAGGCGGATCCGAATCTCGGCTATGCGCGGGATTTTCCCCCGCTGATCGGGCGCATTGCGGCGAAGATGAAGGAGCGGCGGGTGCGGGTGGTGGCGAACGCCGGAGGCGTGAACCCCATCGCTTGCGCACGCGAAGTGAAGCGGCTGGCGCCGGATCTGAAAGTAGCCGTGGTGCTGGGCGATGATGTGTATGACCGGGTCGACGATTTTCTGGCGCGCGGGCTGGAGTTGAAGAACCTCGATACCGGCGAGCCGCTGTCGGCGATTCGCGGGCGGATTTCCTCGGCGAACGCCTACATCGGCGCGTTCCCATTGGCGGAGGCGCTGGCGACGGGCGCGGATGTGGTAATCGCGGGGCGATCGACGGATACGGCATTGGCGCTGGGGCCGATGGTGCATGAGTTCGGGTGGCGCCAGGACCAATTTGACTTGCTGGCGGCGGGGACGATCGCCGGACATATTGTGGAGTGCGGCGCCCAATGCACGGGCGGGAATTGCATCGCGGATTGGCAAACGATTCCGGATTTCGCCAATATCGGATATCCGATTATTGAGGCGGAGCCGGATGGGTCCTTCGTGATCACGAAGCATCGCGGAACCGGCGGACGCGTATCGCTGGATACGGTGAAAGAGCAGTTATTGTATGAGTTGGGCGACCCTCGGAACTACATCACGCCGGATTGCGTGGCGGATTTTACGACGGTTCGATTGACCGATGACGGCGCGGACCGGGTGCGCGTGAGCGGGATCAAAGGCCGGCCGGCGACGCCGTTTTTGAAAGTGTCGATCAGTTACTTGTACGGCTATAAAGCGACCGGGACGATTGTGTATAGCTGGCCCGACGCGCTGGAAAAAGCGCAAGCGGCCGATGCGATCGTCCGGTCACGGCTGGATTCGTTAGGGCTGCGGTTTGAAGAGATATATAGTGAGTTTTTCGGCGCCAACGCGTGTCATGGGCCGGCGGCGCCGATGGTGGCGCAGCCGGCGGAGGTGATGTTGCGCGTGGGCGTGCGCGGGAAGGACAAGAAGGCCGTGGACCGGTTTACGCGCGAGCTGATTCCGCTGGTGTTGAACGGGCCGCCAACGGGGACGGGCTATGGCGACGGCCGGCCGCCGGTGCGGGAGGTGGTGGCGTATTGGCCCGCCCTGATTCCCCGTGAAGAAATCGACACGCGGGTGGAGGTGGTGGGATGAAGATACCGCTTTCGCGGATTGCGCATGGGCGCAGCGGGGACAAGGGCGATACGTCGAATATCGGCGTTATCGCGTATAAAGACGCACACTTTCCAGTGCTGCTCCGAGAGGTGACGCCGGAGCGCGTGAAGGCGCATTTCGGGTCATTGATCGGGGGCGAAGTGGAGCGTTTCGAACTGCCGAATCTGGGGGCGTTGAACTTTCTTTGTTATGGAGCGCTGGGGGGCGGGGGAACGCTCTCGCTGCGGATCGACGCACAGGGCAAAACGATGGCGGCCGGGCTGCTCGGCATGGAGATTGAGGTTGATGAGTCCGAGCTTACCGATTAACCAGGAAGGCCGCGTGCGCCGTATTACGATGGCGCGGGCGGAGAAGCGGAATGCGCTGAACATCGAGATGTGCGAAGCGCTGCTGGCGGCGTTTGACGACGCGGTCGCCGATCCGGATACTGGATGCATTCTGCTGGACGCGCAGGGGAAAGTGTTTTGTTCGGGGATGGATCTGGATGAGGCGCTGGAACATGGCCCTACGGGAGGGCTGGAGGTGCATGAACGCCTCTTTACTGTAGGCTCGCGAATCACAAAGCCAATAGTAGCGGCGGTGCAAGGGCCGGCGCTGGCTGGCGGCATCGGGTTGCTGTGCAACGCGCACGTCGTGGTGGCCGCGATGGGGACGAACTTCGGCATTACAGAGTTACGGATTGGGATGTTTCCATTCGTGATTTTCCGCGCGGTGGCGGCGGCGATCGGCGAGCGGCGGGCTTTGGAACTGAGCTTGACGGCGCGGGTTTTTCAGACGGATGAGGCGCTACGGATTGGGCTGATTCATCAGGCGGCGCCGGAGTTTGAGTTGGACGACCGGGCGTCGGCGCTGGCTCACACGATTGCGGGCCATAGCCCGGAAATCGTGGCCCTGGGCATGCGGTATGTCCACGAGGCGCGGGCGCTTCCAGCGGAGGAAGCGGGACGCATGGCGCGCGAATTGCGGACGCAGGTGTTTCAGCATCCCGACTACGTCGAGGGCGTGACAGCGTTCAAGGAAAAGCGGCGGCCGGTGTGGCGGTGAAGTATTGGCTGGCGGCATGGTTGGCGCTGGCGGCTAGCGCCGAGGAAGTGAAATTGGACGGCTTGCGGAAGCCGGTGGAAGTGTTGCGCGACCGATGGGGCGTGCCGCATATTTATGCGCAGACGCAGGAGGATTTGTTTGTTGCGCAGGGGTATATGGCGGCGCGGGATCGGCTGTTTCAGTTGGACCTGTGGCGGCGGCAGGGGACGGGCAAGCTGGCCGAAGTGTTGGGCCCGGAGTTCGTGGAGCGCGACCGGATAGCATTACTGTTGCGCTTTCGGGGCGACTGGCAGAAGGAATGGCCGAGCTATGCGCCCGATACCTGGCAGATCGTGAACGCCTTTGTGCGGGGCGTTAACGCCTTTATTCAGGATCCGCGGCGGAAGAAGACGGCGGAGTTTCTGAAGCTGGGATATGAGCCGGGACTATGGCAGCCGAACGATGTGGTTTCGCGAATGGCCGTGTTTTCGATGATGACGAATCTGCTCTCTGAAGTGCAGCGGGCGCGGCTGGTCGACACCTATGGCGCCGCGGCGATCGAAAAATGGATGCCGCCCGATCCATTCGTAAAGATCGAAATTCCGCGCGAGGTGAATCTGAAGGAAGTGCGCGTGGGCTCGCTGGCGGCGTTCGACGAGGCGACTGATGACGTAGACGACGTGACGCAGGGGAGTAACAACTGGGTGATCGGGCCGCGCTTATCCGCCACGGGCAAGCCGCTCCTCGCGAGCGATCCACACCGCGCAATGCAGATCCCGTCACTGCGGCGGACGGTGCATCTCGTAGGGCCTGGGTGGAATGTGTTTGGCTCCGGTGAACCGGCGCTGCCGGGTATCGCGCTGGGCCACAATGAGACGATCGGGTTTGGGTTCACGATCACGGGCACGGATCAGCAGGATCTATATATCGAGCAATTGCATCCTTCCGATCCTTCGCAGTATTTGTATAAGGGTGTCTGGAAGCGGCTGGAAACGGAGCGCCATTTCATCGCCGTAAAGGGCGAGAAGCGGCGCATGGTGGAGACGCAGTATACGGCGCACGGGCCGGTGGTGGGCATGGACCTGGCCTTGCGGCGCGCGTACGTTATGAAATGGGTGGGCGCGGAACCGGGCACAGCGGGATATTTGGCGGGATTGTCGCTCGCTCGGGCGAAAGACTGGCCGGAATTTTTGACGGCGGTCGGACGCTACAAAACACCAGCGGAAAACCTGGTATACGCCGATACGGCCGGGCACATTGGATTCGCCGTGACGGGGTTGACGCCGGTGCGCAAGAATTGGACGGGTCTGCTGCCGGTGCCGGGACATACGGGCGAATATGAATGGCAGGGGTTCCTGCCGCCCGAAGAATTGCCGCGGATGTTCGATCCGCCGTCCGGATTCTTCGCCTCCGCGAACAATAACATTCTGCCGCCCGGCTACAGGCACACTTTGCAATACGAATGGGCGCCGCGATTTCGAATCGGCCGCATCGAACGGCAACTGCGGGCGCGGCGCGGATGGACGTTGGACGCGATGCAGGCGCTGCAATTGGACGTGGAGTCAACGCCGGCGAAGCGGCTGCTGGCGCTGGCGCGGAAGTGGACGCCGACGGCTGGGTCAAAGGCCGCGACGGTGATGCCGCTGCTGCGCGCTTGGGATGGGCGGATGACGCGGGAGTCGGCGGCGGCGGCGATATTCCTGATGTGGATTTCGCGGTTGACGGCGGTGGTGGTGGAGTCCCCGGCGGGGTTGGCGGCGAGTGTGGAGATAACGCTGCGGACGCTGGAAGCCAAGCCGCGGCCGGACCTGTTGGCGCGAACTCTGGATGCGACGGTGCAGGAGTTTGAAACGGCGCTGGGACCGGACCCGGGGCGTTGGCGGTATGGGAATCTGCACTTCCTGTATTTGAAACATCCGGCTATGGAGAAGGCGTTTGACCGTGGGCCGATTCCGTTGGGCGGAGATGCATCGACCATCAACGTGGCCGCGGGCGCGGGCTTTCGCGCGTCGGTTGGAGCGAGCTTTCGCATGCTGCTCGATGTCGCGGATTGGGACCGTTCGCGGATGACCAATATGCCCGGCGAGTCGGGCGACCCGGAGAGTCCGCACTATGCGGATCTGATCGACGACTGGACGAATGGCCGCTATCATCCAATGCCCTTCACGCGCAAAGCAGTGGAAGCGGCGACGCGGGAACGAATATTATTGGAGCCATAACATGCCGCAACGAATCACCATTCCGGTACGCATTACGCTGATCGATCCGCCGCCGGGCGTCATGTTTTGCCTGCAGGACCGGTCGCTCGCGCGTAGCAGCCCGACGCTGTCTACGGGCGCCGACGTTTCCTTCGAGTTGTTCATCGAGCTTGACGCAAATGCAGGTGTTCATGGACGCTTCGCGATGGGCCCGCCGGGGAAGCGGTTCGTTTATGTGTGCAGCGGGACGATGGCCGGGCAGACGGATACCCGTTGGACACGCCGGGCGAAGATTCCATTGACGGGTTTGCCATTTGGGCTAACCGCGGGTGATCGTTTGGAGGCTGTCATCGGGGGCCGCGCGCGAGACGGCGGTCCGGCGTGTGCGACGGTGCCTTTGCTTAATGGCGGTTGGCAACGGGCTGGGTGATCCGTCATACTAACGAGTGCATGGACAAAACCGTCCGCATCTATTCCAGTCACAAAGAGATGAAGGCGGACGAATACCGGTATTGGCAAAGCCGACCGGTGCATGAGCGTATGGATGCAGTGACTGAGATCACCCTCGCCGCCTACGCGATGAAGGGCGCTGTTTCCGATGTTCCGGGACTTCGAAGACCTCTTATTCGCCTTCAACGCCCAGAACGTTAAATATCTTATTGTCGGCGGCTATGCCGTTTCCTTCCATGCCCAGCCGCGCGCTACCAAGGATATGGACCTGTTCATAAAAGCGGACGCGGCTAACGCGAAGGCAGCCTATGCGGCGCTCGTCACATTCGGAGCTCCACTCGGCGGTATCACCGCGGGCGACCTCGCCAACCCGCTTCACTTCATCCGTTTCGGGCAGGAACCGGTAGCGGTCGATATTCTCCCCGGCATTGACGGCGTCGACTTCGATGAGGCATGGGAAAGGCGAATCGTAGGAACCATTGACCCGCAAAGAAATTTAAGCGTCTATTTCATCTCCCGGAGCGATCTCATCGCATCGAAACTTGCGGCAGGCAGATTGCGTGATCTGGCCGATGTTGAGGATCTTAGGGAAGCGGAGAGCGGTCAAATCGAGTGATTTCGCGGGGTGAACAAGGCGGATGGGCGCATCTGGGGCCAACACGACGACTATGGGTTCGACTCGTGGGTGGCCGGCACACCGGTTTGGCTTCGCCGTTGCATAGTCAAAGCGGCATTCAGAATCGAGCCCGATCAAGGGAGAACTTCTAGATTGCCGCCGGTTGGCGGTTGGCATCCGATGCGGTCATAATATGCGGTGTGAGAATACCGGCTATATTTCTCGGCTCGCTGGCAGCCATCGCGCAATCTACCGAAGTAAAGGAGTTGCGATTCCGATTTGATCCGGAGGGCCGAGTACGCCCCGGTGAAACGGTGGCGGTGCAGGTGCAGGTGTGGGGCGACGCCATCGCCAGCGACGGCACGCGGACGAATGGGCGGCTGCGCGAAACAGCCAACGCGAAGGTGGCGGACGGAAATGGGTGGTTATCGAAGCCGTACCGTTTCCAAGGCGTGGACGATGGCGGGTTTGTCAACACGGGCGGCACTGGCTTTGCACAGATTTTCCAGAATGTTTCGGGCCAGTTTGTGTTGAAGGACGCGGTGCTTTATACGGCGCCCGCGCAGCCCGGCGCTTACGCCATTGAGGCGGAGGCCAAAGGCGTCAAAGGCTCCGCGCAGATCAGCGTCACCGTTGACGCGCCCTCTCGTAAAACGGCTGAAACGACCAGCTTCCCCGCCGTTGCCGACAACAACCGCTATCGCAAACTGGCCGAATATTGGGCGCCCTTCATCGCGCAGGAAACCTGGTGGCAGCCAAAGGCCGACATCCCCACCCGCTTCGATTTCGACGGCGACTGGAATGGCGACAACAACTGGGACAACACGGAGGCGGGAACTTCGCAGGCCTATGTCCACTATGCCGGCGTGGAGACGAAATCCCACTGGTTTCTTCACTACAATTTCTTCCATCCGCGCGACTACTCCGACAACTGCGTTGCCGGCACCTGCCACGAAAACGACAATGAAGGCATCATCCTGGCCGTTCGCAAAGACGGCGGAGAGTTTGGAACGCTCGAGTTAATGGAGACGCTGGCGCACAACAATGTCTATTCTTACGCGAACGACAACCGGCTGCGGAAAGGCGCGCACGACATTGACGCGAAGATCGATTTCCACGACGGTCACCATCCGATGGTCTATCTGGAAGCGGGGGGACACGGCGCTCTGGCCGTCGGGGCGCGGAACTCCACGTTCTCCGCCGCGCGCCAGGACTTCACGTCCGGTAGCGGCGTCACGTTGGTGTACAAAGGCGCCGCCGAGCGTCCGCTGCACGGCAATGACCGCAATGTAGGGTACGACTTGATCTCTATCGAAGACACTTGGTGGCAGCGCGCGCAGCAGGCCGCCGGCGACCGCATTTTCGACGCGCCCTACGACTATCAACCATTCGGCAATCGGCCGGGCGGCGGCCTGCGTTACATGGGCTCCTTCCGGGGCCGCAAGCACGGCGCCAATAAAGCCAAACCGTTTTGGGGCTGGCATGACGAACGCACGCGCCGCGGCAAGGTGTTGAACACCGGCCAGTGGGCGCTCGATCCGGCCTTTGCGATGACCCGCAATCTCATATGGCCCGCGACTTTGCCGGTGGACCTCGACTACATCTATAACCCGTACCTCGGCGTAGGCGAGAACGCAGTGCCGCGGCCGGAGGGTTCCAACAACATTGCCGCCGCGCCCACGGAAGGCACCTGCCAACTCGAAGCGGTGATCGACGGGAGCGTAATTGTCGCGGTGCGCGGCGAGACGGCATCGTACCAGGTGTTGAGCGGACAGGCGGAGAAGGAATCGAGCATTGGGTGCACAGGCGTGATCCCCGAGCGCCCGATGGCGGCGTTCGAAATCCGGAAAACGAAGGGTCGCGGCACGTTACGGGTCCTGGAATCCCCCGGCGCCGCCAACTCGTTCACCGCGAGGGTGCAGATTGACGATTCCGGGCGGGGCGCGGATCGCTATGTTCTGGTGGTGCGGTGGAAGCTGTAGCACGACATATTGTGGCTCCTAGAAAAAATATACAAAGGGAAGTGGTCTTGCTGCTTGCATTTCGCTTTGATCGCCCGTAGTATGAAGGCATCCCCCCGAGCGCTACGGTATGTGCTGTAGTGAAAACTGATCTATGAGGGGACGCTAGCGTTGCTCAAACTCAAGCGCGTTGAAATCCAAGGATTCAAGTCCTTCGCCGATCGCCAGGAATTACGGTTTAACGGGGTCGGGGTGGTTGCGGTCGTTGGGCCTAATGGGTGCGGCAAGTCCAACTTGAGCGACGCCATTAGTTGGGTGCTTGGCGAGCAAAGCGCCAAGAGCCTGCGCGGGGCGCGGATGGAAGATGTCATCTTCGCCGGCACTCGCGACCGCAAACCGTTGGGGATGGCGTCGGTGACGCTGTCGCTCATCGACCCGACCTACGAGGTCGAGCTTCCCTCCCCCGAACCGCACACGCCGAGCGAGGGGGAATCGGCGGCGGTGACGACGGCCAAGGCGGAACACGCGCAGCGGGAGCGCCGCCACGAAATCACGGTTACGCGCCGTTTGTTCCGTTCGGGCGAGAGCGAATATCTGATCGATGGCAAAGCGGCGCGGCTGCGCGACATTCAGGACATCTTTATGGGAACGGGGCTAGGCCCGGAATCCTACGCCATCATTGAACAGGGCCGTATCGGCCAGATATTAAGTTCCCGGCCGCAGGACCGGCGCGCGGTGATTGAAGAAGCGGCGGGCATTACCCGTTTCAAGACCAAGCGGCGGCTGGCCGAAGCGAAGCTGGAAGGCGCGAAGCAAAACCTGACGCGGGTATTCGACATTCTGGAAGAGGTGACGCGGCAGGTGAATTCGCTGAAGCGCCAGGCGGCGAAGGCGGAGCGCTATGTAAAACTGCGCGAGGAGATGGTGACGCACCTGCGCCTGTTGCTGGCCGGCAAGTACAAAACGCTGGAACGCGAAGCGTCGAAGGCCGCGATCGAAATGAGTCTGGCGGCCGGTTCGTTTGAAACGCTCGGCGCGGATCTGCGCACCAGGGAGTCCGAGTACACGGAGTTGCGGCAGGCGTGTTACCAGCATGAGGAAGCGTTGACGGCGCAGCGCAAGGAACTGGCCGAT
The DNA here is from genome assembly GCA_046155405.1 of Bryobacteraceae bacterium. Classification (GTDB taxonomy): domain Bacteria; phylum Acidobacteriota; class Terriglobia; order Bryobacterales; family Bryobacteraceae. The sequence goes on from JBJXFL010000241.1 coordinate 59,135, forward strand.
CTGCAGCTTGAAGCGGAGCGCACGCGCGGGCGATTGAACAGCCAGTCGCAGCAGGTGGCCTCCATAGAACAGCGTCTGGCTGGCGGCGAGAACGAGTCGCAGGAAGTGGAGAAGCGGCTGGCGGCATTGGAAGCCGATGTCGAGCGGCACCGGGTATCGCTGGAAGAAGCGTCGGCAAACGCGAACGAAGCGCGGGAGCGGCTGCGGCTGAAGAACGAGGAACGGGAGCAGTTGCAGGGCCAATTGCGCATGCGCGAGCAGGGCCTGGAAGCGGCGCGGCAGCATGTGCTGCGGCTGCTGGGAGAAGCTTCCACCCTGCGCAATCAGTTGGCGCAGATTGAAGAGTATCTGGCCTCGAACGAGCGCGACCGGCTGCGGGCGCGGAAGGAAGAAGAGGGCGCGACCGCAGACTTGATGCGCCTGGCCGGGCAACGCGAGGAACTGCATGCGAAGCTGGGCGACCGGCAGATGCAGCTTGAGTCGCTGGCCGATCACAAGAAGCGCGTGGAAGAGGAACTTCTTGGCAGCAAATCTTCTCTGGGTGAAGCGCGCCGGCAGTTGGAAGCGGTGCGCGCGGAGCTATCGCGGCTGAAGGCGCGCAAGGATTCGCTGGAGGAAATTCTCTCGCACCGGGCGTACACCACGGAATCCGTGAAGCGGCTGTTCACGGCGGTGGAGCGCGGCGAAACGATGGCGCTGCGGCCTTCCGGCGTTCTGGCCGATTTCATTGAAGTTGACCCGGCGTTCGAAAAAGCCGCCGAGGAATTCCTGCACGAAGAGCTCGAGTACGTGGTGGTGAAGGATTGGTCCCAGGCGGATAGCGGTATCGACCTGATGCGCGGCGATCTCGATGGGCGCGCGACGTTCCTGGTTCATCCGGAAATCGATGACAAGTACGCCGGCGCCCCGGCCGCGGAGCCGCCCGTCGGACCGGAGACGGGCATTATCGGCCGTCTTAGCAACTATCTGAAAATGACCAACGGCCTGACGAAGGCGCCGGCGGAACTGCTGCCGCGCCTTTCGCGCTGCTATCTGGTTCAGGATCGTACGGCGGCACAGCGCTTGGCGGGGCAGTATCCGGACATTTTCTTCCTTCTCCCGGATGGCGTTTGTTACCACGGCCACGCCGTGAGCGGCGGGCGCAAGACGGGTTCCGGACCGCTAGGGCTGAAGCGGGAACTGCGCGAATTGACCGGGACGGTAAGCGTGAAGCAGCGCGCGTTTGAAGGGACGCAGCAGCAGATCGGCGAGTTGGAACACGCGCTGCAATTACTTAGCGAAGAGCAGGAACAAGTTCGGCAAAAGCAGCAGCGCGAGGAGAAGGACGTGTTGGCGCTGGACCACGAAATGCGGCGCCTTGGCGAGGAGACCAACCGGTCCAACGCGCGCCTTTCGACGGCGCGTCTGGAGCTTGATCGACTGCAGCGCGACGCCCAGCGTTCGGCCGGCCAGAAGGAAGAGAAGCAACGGCTTCACGCGACGACGGAAGAGTCCCGTTCGCTTAAGGAAAAGGAACTGGTGAACGGGCGCGGCGAGCTGGATCTGCTGCGGGAATCGGTGCAGCGCGTGTCGGAAGAGCATTCGGTGCTGCGGGTGCAATTGGCCTCGTTGGACGAGCGGCAGCGGAGTGAGGCGGCGGCGCGGCAGCGGCTGGAAATGCAAATCGGCGAGTTGACGCGGCGGCGCGGGGCGGTGGCGGCGGAGCTTGAACGGCTTGGCCTGGACCGGGCGCGGCTGTTGAACGACAATATGGAGCTTGACGCCACGGTCAATCTGCTGCAGGAAGAGATTCTGCGGCTGCAAGGTCTCGTGCAGATCGCGGCACAACAAGACCACGAAATGCGCGAGCGGCTTTCGGCGTTCGATGAAGCGTTGAAGGCACATCGGGTGGCGGTGCAGGAGGCGCAGGATCGTCGAACGCAGATTGAAATCCATTTGGTGCAGTTGCAGTCGGACCTGAAACATTTGGACGAAAACGCTCGCAAGGATCTCGCGGCCCCGGCCAGTGAACTGGTGCGGGAAGACGATCCGGATCTCGACGAATTGGCGTTGAACGAACTGGACGCCAAGTATATGGAAGTACGCGGGCGGATTGAGGCTCTTGGCGCGGTCAACCCGCAGGCGCTGGAAGAGTACAAGGAATCCGAGCTTCGCTTCAACTTCCTGAACACGCAGCGGCAGGACTTGCTTGACTCTATTCGCGATACGGAAAAGGCGATCCAGGAGATCGACGTCGAATCGCGCAAGCGGTTCGCCGAAGCCTTTGAAGCTGTCAACGCGCAGTTTAAGGAGATCTTCAAAACGCTCTTCGGCGGCGGCCACGCGGAGATGCGGCTGACCGATGAAACCAATATCGGCGAATGCGGGATTGAGATGATCGCTTCGCCGCCGGGCAAGCGGCTGCAGAACGTGCTGCTGCTATCGGGCGGCGAAAAGTCGCTGACGGCGATGGCGCTTTTGATGGCCATCTTCAAATATCAGCCGAGTCCGTTCTGTATCCTCGACGAAGTGGACGCGCCGCTCGATGAGGCCAACACCGGCAGGCTGGCGCGGCTGTTGAAGGAAATGGCGTCGGAAACGCAGTTCATCGTGATCACGCACGCCAAGCGCACGATGGAGGCGGCCCAGACGCTTTACGGAGTGACGATGGAGGAGCCGGGCGTGTCGAAGATCGTCTCGGTGAAGTTCCATCCGCACCAACAAGTTCCGCCACTCTCCCCCGAGTCTCGCAGGACGCCGGCGATGGCCCAATAACGGCCAGCGCCCGAGCGTCCCGTGAGGATCCGCGCGCGGCGAAATGCGCCCGTTTAGGGTGCTCCGCCGCGCGCCTTGTTATTCTGGAGTTTATGTTCGCACGTTTCCTTGTTTCCACTACCGTATTCGCCTTTGGTCTGATGGCGCAGCCGCCGGTACCGGCTCCTAAACCGGCTCTTAAACCGGCTATGCCGAAGCCCGTCGCCCCGGCGCCAGCGAAACCGGCGCGTGAGCCGGGCCTTTATTGCACGCTTTCCATAACGCATGGTGTAACGCCGCTTGGCAACATCACCTTTAAGTTCTATGAGAAGGAATCGCCGATTACGGTGAAGAACTTTGTCGACCTTGCCCAGGGGCGGAAAGAGTGGCTGAATCCGCGGACCGGTACTCGGGTGAAAGCGCCACTCTTTACGGGGTTGACGTTTCACCGGGTCATTCCTGAATTCATGATCCAGGGCGGCGACCCGCAGGGTAACGGGATGGGCGGTACAGATCCGATTCCCGATGAGTATCACCCGTCGCTACGTTTCGATATTCCCGGCCGCGTGGCGATGGCCAACGCAGGAGCCGGTACTGGGTCCAGCCAATTCTTCATCACCGAAGGCACGCCGGGCAGCCTGAACGGTAAGCACACGATTTTTGGCCAGGTGATTGAAGGGCAGGAGTTAGTGGCGAAGATCGCTCGGCTGCCGCGGAACCGTGGCGACAAGCCGGATGTTCCCGTGAAGATGAGTCGCGTGCTGATCACTCGCGTCGCCGATCCCAATGCCCCGAAGCCGGTCGCCCCGGCTATGAAGAAGAAAGCCGCGCCTGCGGTGAAGAAGGCCGCGCCTGCGGCGGCTCCGGCTCCGTCGAAAAAGGGTTAGCGCCGATACGGTTCTCAGTTCACCCGGCGGCATCCACCAGTAATGGAGTTCGAGAGTGTCCTGCGACCTTGTTGGGATCGAGGTCCATCCGGCTCACGCAAACAAGAGACGCCCTTTAGGTTCAGGGATAGGGCGCCCGAGTTCCCGCGCGGTATCCAACCACTCGGCAATCACGATCTCGGCGTTGGAGAGTGCCTCCTGCCTGGTGGCGCCATCGGCGGCACACCCGGCCAGTTCCGGCACTTCGGCGACAAACGCCTCATCCTCGTTACTCCAATACAGAATGATTTCGTATTTCGTCATTCGGCTCCTTCCGCCAGTTTATACTGAACCAGTACTCGGCAAAGTACCTGGGACCAGTCTCGGCGGAGGGTGGCTTAGTTTACGGGATTGCGTTGACGAATCAAAACTTGCCGGAGGGGTCTGTTCGAGCCAACATTGAACTGTCTGAGGTTGACCTATAAAGCAACATCTCCGTAGACCTTGTCCTTGCTTTTCAACCCGATCGGTCCGTTAGGCGATCATGCAGTTTGGCGCTTGCGGGGAAGGGAATAGGCGACTGGTGAGTTCGTCCCTGGAGCCGGCTGGCAGGGTATTGAGAACGCCCGCTCAGCAAGAAACCTTACCGACGCCCGGATGAATCGACGGCAGCCCGCACCCCGGCTATATAGCGGAAACGCCGGATTTGGCGGCGCCACCTGCTATTCTGTCAGGTGAGTGCGATATGGCGAATAATGGAACGTTAACAACTCCGCTTGGTCCCGATGAAGCGGTCCGTTGGGCTCCCATATCCGGACTGTGGCAGTTTGCAGAGTCCTCGGCAACATACCTGGGACCATCGTCAGCGGAGGGAGTTCCACTTTATGGGATTGCGTTGACGAATCAAAACCTGACGGACGGGTCTGTTCGAGTCAACATTAAGCTGTCTGAAGTCGACCTTGAAGGCCACATCTCCGCTGGCCTTGTACTTGGCTTTCAATCAGAACGGTCTCGCTATCTGATCGTGCAGATGGGCGCTTACGGAAGGGCATATTCGATTGGGGAATTCGTCCCTGGGATCGCTTGGCAGGGCATTGAGAACTCTGGCTCCGCGAAAAATCTCGAAGCGGGCAAGGTGTATAAAATCGACGTTCGCCAAACCGGTCAAGAGATTCGAATGGCTGTCGATGGCGTCAACGTTATCGAACGGATCCTGGCGCAGCCACTGGCCGGAAGTCAATTGGGACTATTTGCCTGGGGCAAGGCGCGGGTGGATTTCAGCCAACTTAGCGTAAATTCGTCCAAGGCCCAAGTATTCGTCGCCATGCAGTTCGGCCAACCTTACGATACGCTTTACAAGGAAGTCATCTATCCACGAGCCACGGACCTTGGGTTGAATGTCATCCGAATCGACGAGATCGCCGGTCCCGGAATAATTTTTGAAGATATTAAGCGTCAAATCGCGGAAGCCAAAATAGTAATTGCCGAGATTACCGCACCCAATCAAAACGTCTATTATGAGTTGGGCTATGCTCATGCCCTTAACAAACCGACGATACTTCTCGCTCAGCGAGGAAGAGAACTACCTTTCGACATTCGCAGCTACCGGGTCATTTTTTACGATGACTCGATCGGTGGCACGCCTGCACTGGAACAGCATCTCCAGAAACACTTGGAAGCTATCCTCAGGGATTCGTGAGGGACGTCTCAAAGCGTTTCAAAAGGGTCACAGACTGAGCGGGACGTTGCAGCTTGTGACCGCATGTGATTCCCGTCGCCGGTTCGCAAGAGAAAAAAAACGCGGCAAACGGCTCTTGGGTGAAGGCCGCCCGCGAACGGAGAAGCCATTACTCCGCTTCGCGGCCGGACCGCCTAAACCTGGCCGCCTTCCCCCAACTTCGCTCGTCCTCGCTTGTCACCGTTAGTCCAGCGGGATCTCGAAGTAGAACAGCTCCTTGCCGGACTGCGCCTCGCGGATACCGGAAATGTAGAGCGAAGTGCCGCGGGAATGGCCGGTTTGGAAGTAGAAGAACCCGTGGGCGGAATCGTTGGGCGGAAGCATTTTGGCGGCGAAGGACCGCTCTATAATTACGTCATTCTTCAAGGGATTCTTGGCGATTTTCACGCGGGAACCGCCGGTGGGAATCGGGCTATTGGAAACTTTCGGCCGGCCTCCGGCCTTCAAGTAAAGCACGTCGGCCGCCGGCGTCGCATCCACTTTCCGGCCGCGCGGGGCCACATAACTCACCTGCAGGTTATCGAAACTCACGGTCCCTTTGCCGTTGTTCTTCATCACGACCAATACCGGCAGAACGCCGTGTTCGTAGGGGTTCAGCTTGCCGAAGGCGGTCTTGGCCTCATCCGAATCGTCAAATGGCTGCACGGCGATGGTCAGGCCTTCGATGGTCTGCTTGGCCGGATAGGACTCGGCCGGCTCCGGGCGAAACGCCGCGTCTTTCTTGTCGGCCCACAGGCCCGCCGTTATACTCAGAAAAAGTAAAAGGCACTTGCCGCTACTCATTTTTTTCATTTACCGCCTCTTGCAGGTCGTTGGTTCCCCACTCATCGTACTTTACCTGTTATGGCGAGGGGCCAAGAACCCGGACTGGCTTCGCTCCATTCCTGGACGCTTCGGCGGCCTCCCCTTTAAAGTGACGGCTCCCGGCGGCATCTGGTTGCATGCCGTCTCGGTGGGGGAAGTGATGAGCGCGGGAACGCTGCTGGGCGCGCTACGCGAACGGCTTCCGGATACGCCTCTCTATGTGTCGGTTACAACGGTCACCGGCCACGCCTTGGCGCTCGAAAAACTGACTGATTTGTGCGACGGGGTCTTTTATACACCGCTCGATTACTGTTTCGCCGTGCGCCGCATTCTGCGGGCCATCCAGCCCACGCTGCTCATCGTGATGGAGACGGAAATCTGGCCGAATTTGTGGCGGGAGACGAAGCGCTCCGGCGCGGGACTCCTGATTGTCAACGCCCGGATCTCGGATCGAGCGATGCCGCGTTACCGGCAGTTTCGCTGGTTCTTCGCACCCGTATTGGCGATTCCCGATGCGATATACGCGCAAAGCGAGCAGGACGTCATGCGTTATAGCGAACTGGGCGCACTGGCCGAACGGCTGCATCTTGGCCGAAATCTGAAGTACGATTTCTACCCGGATCGCATTCGCACGTCGCCTGACATCGCGGCGTGGGTGGAGGCACTCCGGCCGGCGCACGTGGTGATCGCGGCGTCCACCATGCCGGGCTTCGATTTGAACGATGGCGACGAAGACGACCTGACGTTCGCCGCATTTGAGGCCATGGCCACGCCGGGGCTTTTGTGGATCCACGTTCCCCGGCGGCCGGAGCGATTCGACCTCGCCGCCGCGAAGCTCGGCGCCCGCGGCATTCCGTTCGTGCGCCGTTCGCAATTGGGAACGTTGACGCTGCCCGGCATTCTGTTGCTAGACACTTTGGGCGAACTGAGCGGCCTGTTTCCGTTGGCCAGCGCCGTATTCATGGGCGGCACGCTGGTCCGGCGCGGCGGGCACAATATCTTGGAACCCGCTTTCTTCGGCAAGCCGGTGGTTGCGGGGCCACATATGGAGAATTTCGCCGAGATCGCCCGGGAGTTTACCGCCGCCGGCGCGTTGTCGCGCATTCAAACGGCGGAGGAACTCGCGCCGCGGCTACGCGCGCTTCTAAGTCATCCCGGAACTATTGGGGAAACGGCGCGCGCACTGGCGGAGTCGAAACGCGGCGCGACCGATATCGCCTGTCGAGCGGCCATCGAGAGTTTGGAGGCCAATTGGCCGCGACGACGCCATCCGCTCATCCTTTGGCTGCTGCTCGGCCCGCTGAGCTGGTTGTGGACGCGGGTTGGGCGGCGTTCGCGGCGCAAACAGGAAATGGCCGCGCAGCGGCTGACGGCACCGGTGGTGTGCGTCGGGGGACTGGCCATGGGCGGCACCGGGAAGACGCCGACGGTTCTGCATTTGGCCGAACATTTCCGCGTTTCGGGCCACATACCGGGGATTCTGACCCGCGGCTACCGGCGCCTGTCGCCGGCGCCCTGCACGCTTATCGGGGCAGGCGAACCCGCCCCGGTTTCCGAGACCGGCGACGAAGCCCAGATCTTCGTCCGCGCCGGGATCGCGCATCTTGGCATCGGCGGCGACCGCGTGGACGTCGGCCGGAAATTGCTGGCGAAATGGCCTGTCGACGTGGTGCTGCTCGACGACGGGTTTCAGCATCGCCGTCTATATCGGGATTTCGATTTGCTGCTGCTGGACGCGCAGGACCCTCTAAGCGGGGGGGGCGTGTTCCCGCTGGGGCGGTTGCGCGAAGAGCCGGAGGGCCTGGCCCGCGCCCACGCTGTGCTGCTGACCCGCATGCAGCGCCGCCGCGAATACCGCCGCCTCCGCGCCTATATCGAGGAAAAAGCGCCGGGGATGCCGGTGTTCAGTTCCCGCGTCGTGCCGCACGGCTGGATGCCAACCGCGCCTCCGGCGGGCAAATCCGCCGCCTTCTGCGGCCTCGGCAATCCGGCGTCTTTCTGGGCTACTTTGCGGCAAATGGGCGTTAAATCCAGTTTCCGTTGGTCGTTCGGGGATCATCACCAGTACCGGCCGGAGGAACTCGCGCGATTGCGTCAACATGCGCTGGAAGCGGGCGCGACCGTGTTGTTAACCACGGAGAAAGACTGGATGAACCTACCGGGCGGCACGGAAGAATTACTGAAACCGCTAGAAATCCGGTGGCTGCGCATCGGAATTGAAGTGGAAAATGAAGCGGAGCTGCTGGCGCTGTTGGACCGTTGCTACAATAAAAGAGAACTATGGAATCCCGGACAGCGACCCTGATGGCGGAGAAGAGCGTCGGGGAAAAGAAAATTGTGCTTCTCACGCCGCGTGGATTTTGCGCGGGTGTGGTCCGGGCGATCGATGTGGTAAAGATCGCGCTTTCGACGTACGGCGCCCCGATTTATGTGCGCAAGGAGATTGTGCACAACAAGCATGTGGTGGATGAACTCCGCGACTTGGGCGCGGTTTTCGTGGACGAACTGGAAGAGGCTCCCGCCGGAGCGCGGGTCATCTTTAGCGCGCATGGCGTTTCTCCGGAAGTACGCCGGCAGGCGAAGGAGTTGAAGCTCAACGTCATCGACGCTACTTGTCCGTTGGTTACGAAAGTCCATTTGGAAGCGGTGAAATTCGCCCGTAAAGGCTACACGATTGTCCTGATAGGACATGAAAATCATGACGAAGTGATCGGCACGCTAGGCGAGGCTCCGGATGCCATGGTGCTGGTTCAGACCGTTGAAGACGTCGATCGTTTGCGGGTTGCGGACGAATCCAAGATGGCATTCCTTACGCAGACTACGCTTAGTCTGGATGAGACCACGCACATTATCGCCCGGTTGCGGGAGCGTTTCCCATTGATCCAAGGGCCGCACTCGCAGGATATTTGCTACGCCACCGAGAACCGCCAAGTGGCGGTGAAAGCGGTTGCGCCGTTGACGGATCTGCTGCTGGTCGTCGGCTCGCGCAATTCGTCCAACTCGCAGCGCCTGGTTGAGGTCTGCCGCAAGGAAGGCCGCCCGGCGTATCTGGTGGACGATGAAGACGACGTGCGGACGGAATGGTTTGACGGCGTGAATACGGTGTCGATCACCGCCGGCGCTTCCGCCCCCGAACACTTGGTGGAGCGGCTGATAGATTTCTTGCGCGCCAATGGATATGGCACTCTGGAGACGCTGGAAGTGAAGGAAGAGGATGTGCGGTTTTCGCTTCCCCCGGAACTCAATGCGTCGCGATTAACGCAGATCAGCCCGACAATTTAGCGATGAGCCCGGGTTTGCAAATGACAGACTCGGTGGCCGCCGGCATCGCGCAAGCCATTGCGCGCGCGTCGGATTGGCTGCTGGCGCAGCAGAGCGAGAAGGGTTACTGGTGGGGTGACCTGACGGCGGACACGACGCTTGAATCCGACTACATTCTGCTCCAATTGTGGTTGTATCCGCCGGTCGGCGGTGAGTGGACGCCGCCGGCGCGGGTTCAGATCGACCGGGCTGTGAAATCCATTCTTGAACGGCAAAGCGCCGATGGCGGCTTTTCGATTTATCTAGGCGGGCCATCCGATGTCAGCGCGTCCGTGAAGGCCTACTTCGCGTTGAAACTGGCGGGCGTGGATCCCGCCGGCGAGCCGATGACGCGACTCCGCGAATGCATCCTGTCCCACGGCGGGCTGCAAGCCTGCAACAGCTACGTCAAGATTAACTTGAGCCTGTTCGACCTCTACCCGCGGGAGCACGTGCCGTCGGTGCCGCCGGAGATGATTCTGATGGGCCGCGTGCTTTATCACATGAGCGCGTGGGCGCGGGCGATCATCGTGCCGCTGGCCATCGTGCAATCACTGAATAAAGGGCGGCCGGCGCCCGATGGATTCACCATCGACGAACTTTATGTTCCGGGTGTTTCGAAGGCGTGTCCGTGTCCCGATAGCTTCCTGTCATGGAAGTCGTTTTTCCTGGGCGTCGATCGGTTTTGCAAACTATGGGAGCGTTACGGCAGCCGGTCTATCCGCGCCAAAGCGATTGAAGAGTGCAAGCGGTGGGTGCTCGAACGGACGCGGTACACGGATGGCTTGGCGGCTATTTATCCGCCAATGCTGTACACGATCATGGCGCTCGATTTGCTGGGCTGCGAGCCTGGCGATCCGGACCGGGATGAAGCCGAGCAGCAGTTCCTGAACCTGATGGTGGACGACGGCCAGCGCTTCCTTTTCCAGCCCTGCTTCTCCGTGGTTTGGGACACCGCGATCGCGGCTCATGCGTTGGGCGAGGCGGGCACGGCCCCGCAGGAATCGTTGAAGCGCGCCGCCGACTGGCTGATTAGCAAAGAGGTTCGCAAGAAGGGCGACTGGAGTATGCACCGGCCCGATGTCGAGCCGTCCGGCTGGTATTTCGAGTTCGCCAATGAGTATTACCCAGACATCGACGACACGGGCATGGTGCTGATCGCGCTCGGCTTCGCGCGAAGCGCCAACCCGGGGGCGCAACAGGCGACTATCGAACGGGCGCTGCGCTGGGTGATGGCCATGCAGGCGAAGGACGGCGGCTGGGCGGCGTTCGATGTCGACAACAATTGGCCGGTGCTGGCGCATGTGCCGTTCGCCGATCATAATGCGATGCTCGACCCCACCTGCCCGGATATCTCCGGGCGTGTGTTGGAGGGGATGGCGCTGCACGGCGTGGCCGCGGACCATCCGTCAATGCGGCGCGGCGTGCAGTATCTGATCCGCGCTCAAGAGGACGATGGCAGTTGGTACGGCCGATGGGGAGTCGATTACATTTACGGCACTTACCTCGCGCTACGCGGCCTGCGCGCCGCGGGCGAGAGCGACCGCGAGGTGCATGTTCTTCGGGCGGGCGAATGGCTTCGCGCGATCCAGAACGCCGATGGCGGTTGGGGGGAAAGCCCGGAGAGTTACGTCGAAGGCACTTACGTCAACGCGTCCTCCACTCCGTCGCAAACTTCCTGGGCGCTGCTCGGCCTGATTGCCAGCGGAGATACACGAAGCGACAGCATTGAACGCGCCGCCGACTATCTTGTCCGCACGCAACGCGCGGACGGCACGTGGGATGAACCGCAGGCCACCGGTACCGGCTTTCCGCGCGTCTTCTACCTGCACTATCACATGTACCGGAACTCGTTCCCGTTGCTGGCGCTGGCGACGTTTCGCAAGACGCGGTTGCAGGACAATTGAGCCGTGCGGCCTGTTCTGGTAACGGGAGCTTCCGGATTCGTCGGTTGGCATGTTGCGCGGCTCGTGGCTGAATCGGGCGTGCCGGTGCGGGCGATGACGCGCGGGCGAAATCCGGTGCCGGATCTGAACGTGGAAGTGGTGCGGGGGGACTTGACCGACCGCGACTCGCTTGAACGCGCCGTTGACGGGTGCAGCGTCGTCTATCACGTCGCGGCGGACTATCGTCTCTGGTCGCCAAATCCGGCGGAGTTGTATCAGTCGAACGTCGAAGGCACGCGACAACTTTTGGGAGCCGCGCGCGAGGCTGGCGTCGACCGCTTGGTCTACACGAGCACGGTTGGCTGCATCGGTTTTGTCGAGGGCGGCCTGGGCGATGAAACGACGCCGGTGTCGATTGCCGATATGTCCGGGCATTACAAACGGTCAAAATTTCTGGCCGAAAGAGTCGCGCTCGATTATGCCGAAAGAGGCCTGCCCGTGATCATCGTCAACCCCACCGCGCCCGTCGGCGATCACGATTTCAAGCCCACTCCCACCGGTCAGACGATCGTCGATTTTCTGCGGGGCGCCATGCCGGCTTATCTCGACACGGGCCTTAACGTTGTCGATGTCCGCGACGTGGCTCGCGGCCATCTGCTGGCTTGCGAGAAAGGCCGCGTCGGCGAGCGCTACATCCTGGGGGGTGAGAACCTGACGCTCCATCAGATCTTCGCCGAGCTTGCTCTCCAAAGCGGCGTCGCGGCGCCGCGCGTGCGGATTCCTTATAGCGTCGCGTGGACGGCGGCGGCGGTGGGCGGCATTATCGCGAAGTGGACCGGCAAGCCGCCGCGCGCGCCGATGGAGGGCGTGCGGATGGCGAAGAAGAAAATGTGGGTGCGGCATGACAAGGCGGCGCGGGAACTCGGTTATGAGGCGGCCCTCGCCTCCGTCGCCCTGGGCAATGCCGTGTCCTGGTTCCGCGAGAAGGGTTACGCGTGAAAATCCTGGCGGTGGCGGCGGAGGCGTTGGAACTGAAGCCGTGGTTGCGCCGCTGCCGATCAGTCGAGAAGCTGGCGTGGCCGGTGCCATTCGCGCGGATGGCGCGGTGGGGCGAGGCGACGCTGTTTGCGGTGGCAAATGGCGCCGGTCCGCGTTTGTCGGCGAAGGCTGTCGAAATCGCCGTGCGGGGAGCTGGCCCGTTCGATGGACTTATGAGCGTGGGGCTGTGCGGAGCGCTAGATCTTGCGCTGCCGCTGCGGGCTGTTTGCACGGCGAGCGCTGTCGGCGACGGCGAGAGTACTTGGCCCGCACGCGGGCTGCCGGGCGGATCGGTGCGGCGGCTGTTGTCGATTGACCGCTTCCTCGGCGAGCCGGAAGAGAAGCGGCAGTGGGCGGAGCGGGGCTTCGGCATCGTCGAAATGGAGGCGGCCGCGGTGGCTCAATACGCCGCGGCTCATGGTCTTCCTTTCTCCGCGGTGAAGGTCGTCAGCGACCGCGCCGACGAGCGCTTTGCCATTGACTTCAACCGTTACCGCGACGCGGACGGGCGTTTCTCGCGCGGCCGCATCGCGCTGGCAGCGGCCGCTCATCCCATTCGCTACGTGCCGGACCTGATCCGCATGGCTTCCCGCGGACCGTCCGCATCTGAGACATTAGGAGTGTTCCTTGCCCAATCCCGCTTCTAACTCCGGCACCATGCGCGCGGCCGTTTATCGCGGAGAAAGTACCGTCCGCGTGGAGGAGGTTCCGGTCCCCGCGATCAGTCCCGGCGAGTTGCTGGTGCGCGTCGAATCCTGCGGCATCTGCCACACGGACCTGAAGAAAGTGGAGTACGATCTGCTTCCCCCGCCCCGGATTTACGGCCACGAAACGGCGGGCGTGGTGGCGGCCGTCGGCGCGGGCGTGACGAAGTTCAAGCCCGGCGACCGCATTGTAGCCTTTCACCACATTCCGTGCGGCACGTGCTTCTACTGCCGGCGCAAGCTCTACGCCCAGTGCGCCGTATACAAGCGAGTGGGCATTACGGCCGGATTTGAGCCGGCTGGCGGCGGCTTCGCGCAGTACATCCGAATCATGGACTGGATTGTCGAACGCGGCGTGGAGACGATCCCCGATGGCGTGCCGTTCGACACCGCGTGCTTCGTCGAGCCCGTCAACACCTGCGTCAAGGCCGTTTGGATGGCCGATCCCAAGCCGGGCGATCTGGCGGTGGTGATGGGGCAAGGACCGATCGGGCTGATCTTCACCATGCTGCTGAAGCACAAGGGTGTCCGCACGCTGGCGACCGATACGATGGCGGAGCGCCGCGCGATGAGCGAGCGGTTCGGCGCCGGGCGCTGCCTGGATCCCCGCAACGCCGACGTGGCCGCCGAGTGCGCGGCGTTGACGGAGGGGCGCGGCGCGGATGTCGTGTTCGTGGCCGCGTCGGCGCCGGGAATCGTGGAACAAGCCGTCCGGGCGACGCGTCCGGGGGCTAAAATCCTTCTATTTGCACAGACTTCCGATAATGAGAGAATCGAGTTGTCCGGCAAGGACATCTGCATGGGGGAGCGGCTAATTTTCGGTTCCTACAGCGCGGATATGGACTTGCAACGGATTTCGGCCGATCTTGTGTTTAACGGCGTCATTCCGGTGGGTGAGTTGGTTAGCCACCGGGTGGGGCTGGATGAAATTTCCCAGGGGTTCGACATGGCGTTGCATCCGACGACGAAATCCTTGAAAATTGTTGTTAGGCCACAGGGACATTACCAGTGACAGAACAAATGCAGGCCGCCGTGCTTTACGGCAAGGAAGACGTAAAAGTCGAATCGGTGGCCATCCCCAAGGTGGGTCCGAACGACGTGTTGGTGCGCGTAAAAGCGGCACTGACCTGCGGCACCGACGTCAAGGTATTCCGGCGCGGGTACCACGCACGGATGATCGTGCCCCCCGCGGTGTTCGGGCACGAACTGGCGGGAGATATCGTCGCCGTTGGCGAGCGCGTGACGCGGTTCAAGAAGGGCGACCGGGTGGTGGCCGGGAACTCGGCGCCGTGCGGCGACTGCTACTACTGCATGCGCGATCTGGAGAACCTTTGCGAGGACCTGCTGTTCAACAACGGCGCTTACGCGGAGTTCATCCTGATTCCGGGCCGCATTGTGCAGAAGAACCTGTATAAGATTCCGGTGCATATCGACTACCAGGACGCGGCGTTGGCGGAGCCGCTGGCGTGCGTGCTGCGCGGGCTGGAGGAGTCAAACGTCCGGGCGGGCGATACGGTGGTGGTGATCGGGCTGGGTCCCATTGGGCTGATGTTCGTCCGCATGGCGAAAGTCATCGGCGCGCGGGTGATCGCGATGGCTCGACGCGAAGCCCAGTTGGAAGTTGCCAAGCGGATGGGCGCGTCTCATCTGGTGTGCCTGCCGGAGACGGAAGACCCGATCGGCGTGGTTCGCGGCTTGACCGACGGCCGCGGCGCGGACGTGGTGATTGAGGCTGTCGGCAAACCGGAAGTCTGGAATCTGTCGGTGCAACTGCTGCGCAAGGGCGGCACGGTAAACTTTTTCGGCGGCTGCCCCAACGAGACGCATGTCGATCTCGACACGAACCTGCTGCACTACTCGGAATTGACTTGCAAGGCCAGCTTCCATCACACGCCGCGGCTGGTGAAACAGGCGCTGGATGCGGTGGCGCAGGGACAGATTTGCGCGCGCGATTTTGTGACCGGCCAAGCGCCGCTTTCGAGCCTGAAGGACGTTTTGCGGCTGTTGATGAACTCCAGTGGCCGGTTGAAGACCGCGATCATTCCCTAAGGCGCGATGCTGTCACCGAAGGAATTTGTCCGGGACCGGGAAGCGATGGGCCGCGTCTGGCCGATGGATGAATCGCTGGCGTATACGCGGTGGATGGGGACCGGGCACTACGAGAATTTCCACGTGGTCAGCTTCCTGCTGCCGAAGCGTCTGCACCAGGACTTCTACAATGTCTACTCGTTCTGCCGGTGGGCGGACGACCTGGGCGACGAGATTGGAGACACGGCGGACAGCTTGCGCCTGCTGCACTGGTGGCGCGGGGAGCTAGAGCGGATGTACGCCGGGGAAGCGTCACATCCGGTGTTCGTGGCGCTGGGACCGACGGTGCGGAAACATGCGCTGCCTATCGAGCCATTCGCGAACCTGATTACGGCATTCGAGCACGATCAAGTGGTGACGCGGTACGGCAACTGGGACGAGGTCTTCGCCTACTGCGTGAACTCGGCAAACCCGGTGGGGCGGCTGGTGCTGGGATTGGGCGGGTTTCGAGACGCGGAACGCTACGCGCTGAGCGATGCGACCTGCACGGCGCTGCAGTTGGCCAACTTCTGGCAGGATGTGAGCGTGGACCTGGAAAAGGACCGGGTGTATCTGCCGCTCGACCTGTTGGCGCGGCATGGCGTGCCAGTGGAAGACCTGTTTGCGCGGCGATTCACGGCGGAGTTCGCGGCGGCGATGCGGGAGGCCTGCGGGGTGGCGCGGGAACTGTTCGTGAAAGGCCTGGCGCTTCCCCCGCTGCTCGATAGGCGGCTGGCGCTGGACGTGACGTTGTTCTCGCGCGGCGGGCTGTACATACTGGACAAGATCGAACGGCAAGGGTACGACGTTTTGACGGCGCGGCCACACATTACCAAGGGCGAGCGTGTGCGCCTGCTGCTGCGGGCTGTGCTGTCCTTTGCGATAGGGCGGGTGGCGGCGTGAGCTTGACAGTCGCCGAATCGTATTCCTACTGCCGCGAGGTGGCGCGGCGCAGGGCCAAGAACTTCTACTACTCCTTCGTGCTGCTGAAGGCCGAACAGCGGGACGCGATGTGCGCGGTCTATACGTTCATGCGGTACTGCGACGATCTGAGCGACGAGGCGGGATCGACAACGCTAGAGACGATGCAGCGCTGGCGAGCCGACCTTGACCGGGCGCTGGCGGGCGAATTCGGCGAGCATCGCGCGTGGCCGGCGTTTCATGACGCGGTGAGCCGCTACAAGATTCCGCACGCCTACTTCCACGAGATGATCGACGGTGTGTCGAGCGACCTCGCGCCGCAATCGATCCGGACGTTTGAGGACCTGTACGGGTACTGCTACCGGGTGGCGTCGGTGGTGGGGTTGACCATCATCCACATATTCGGATTCGACGATCGGAAGGCGTTGGAATTGGCCGAGAAGTGTGGCATCGCTTTCCAACTCACCAACATTCTGCGGGACGTGCGGGAAGACATCGCGTTGGGGCGGGTGTATCTGCCGGCCGAGGATCTGGAACGGTTCGGCGTGCGGCCGCCGGCGATCTCCTATACGCCGGAGTTCGTGGAGCTGATGCGGTTCGAGGCGGCGCGGGCGCGGGCCTATTACGACGAGGCCATGCCGCTGATCGGCCTGGTCCATCGGGAGAGCCGGGCGTCGCTGTGGGCGCTGATCCAGATCTACTACCGGCTGCTGGGGCGAATCGAGGAGAAGCAGTTTCAGGTTTTGGATCGGCGCATCCGGCTATCCACGCCGGAGAAGGCTTGGCTAGTGGTGGAGGCGGGGACGCGGAAGCTGGCTGGCGGGTTTTAGGGTGGCGTTAACGGTCATTGTTCCGCGCGTGGTTGATGCGCTCGTACTCACCGCGGCGGCAATTCATCATAGGCGTTCATTTCCGGTCGATCCCAGTCCGCTGCAAATGTCGCCAGCCGCCGGCGCAGGTCGACCGCCTGAGACTCGTCGATTCCCCTCTCTCGAAGATCGACTGAACTGGCCTGTCGAATCCAGGTCACGATTACACGGGAACCCTCGGCCTCGGCGATTGGCTCCATTAGCTCGACCTTTCCGTTGCGGTAGACTCCTTCGACCGACGTCACCATAAGCTCATTATGGCGCAATGGAATCGCCCCAACTGAGGAATCCACCGACGCCTGATACTACGCCAAGCCGAGAAGGCGGTCGCGGAGGGCGTTGGCTTGCCGGTTGTCGCCGGCGATGACGAGGACCGTATCGTCGCCGGCCAGCGTGCCGACGACTTCTTCCCAGGACTCGCGGTCGAGGGCCGAGGCCAGGCTGCTGGCGTTGCCGGGCGAGGTTCGCAGCACCAGCAGGTTTTGGGCGACGCGGGCGTCGGTGAGGAACTCGGCGACGATGGTGGCCAGGTCCGGGCCGAAGGATGCGGCTTCGCCGGTCAAGCGCTGGTAGCCGGCGCCGGTTTTGGCGAGGCCGAGATCGCGGATGTCGCGCGATAGCGTGACCTGGGTGGTTTGCAGGCCTGTCTTGGCCAGTTCGCGGGCCAGCTCGTCTTGGGTATGGATTTGCCGGCGCTCGATGACGCGGAGTATTTGTCCCTGCCTGTACGACTTGTTCATGGCTCCAGCGCGGCGAGCCTTTCGGCGGCCTCGGCCAGCGCTTGCCGCACCTGTTCCGGGGCGGTGCCGCCGGGAACTTGCCGGCTCTTCATGCCTTCCTTGGGATTCATCAACGCGGCCATCTCCGGCCTCAACTCCGGCGCGAACGAGGCCAGATTCTCCGGGCTCCAGTCGGATGGCTTCAGGCCGTTTTCCAGGCTATAGAGCACCAGTTTGCCGGCCAGCTTGTGAGCTTGGTGGAAGGGCGTGCCGGCGCGGGCGAGGGCTTCGGCGATATCGGTTGCGACGGCCCAGCTTACCTCCGCCGCCGCGGCGGGCGGCTCCGGTTTCAGGAGGACGGTGCGGGTGACCTCGGCGATCATGGCCAGCGATCCGTTGCACTGATCGGCGGCGATGAAGAGCGGCTCCTTGTCCTCCTGCATATCGCGGTTGTAAGTCATAGGCGTCCCTTTTACGGTGACGTAAAGGGACGTCAGGCTGCCGAAGACGCGGCCGGATTTACCGCGGATCAATTCCAGCGAGTCCGGGTTCTTCTTCTGCGGCATGAGGCTGGAGCCGCTGGTGACGCCGTCGCCGAGTTCGAGCCAGCCGAACTCATCGGAGGAGTAGAGGATCCAGTCCTCGGCGAGCCGGCTGAGGTGGAGCATCAGGGTGGAGACGGCGTATAGGTAATCGAGCGCCCAGTCGCGGTCGCCGCTTGCGTCCATGCTGTTGCGGGTGATGCCGTCGAAGCCCAAATCCCGAGCGATGGCTTCGCGATCGAAGGGGAAGCCGGAGCCGGCGAGAGCGCCGCTGCCGAGGGGGCAGAGGTTGACCCTGGAGCGGGTCTGAGCCAGACGCTCGTCATCGCGCAGGAACATCTCAAAGTAGGCCAGGCAGTAGTGCGCCCACAGCACCGGTTGGGCGCGGCGGAGATGGGTGTAGCCGGGGACAACCGCATCCCGGTGGCGATTGGCGAGGGCTAGCAGTTCCCGGAGGAAACCGCGGAGCAGGGCGCGGGTCTCGTCGATAGTCTCGCGGAGCCAGAGGCGCGTGTCGAGCGAGACCTGCTCATTTCGGCTGCGGCCGGTATGGATCTTGTCGGCGAGGGCGCCCACCTTGGCTTTCAGTTGGCGGATGACGAGCGTGTGGATGTCCTCGTCGGTAGCGCCTTCAAAGAAGGCGGTTTCGTGGGCCTCGGCGCGCATGGCGTCGAAGGCGGCGACGAGTCGTTCGCGTTCGGCCGCGGTCAGAATTCCGACCCGTTCCAGGGCGCGGGCGAACGCCTGGGAGCCGCGGATGTCGGCATCGACCAGACGCTTGTCGAAGTGAAGAGAGCCGGAGAAGGCTTCAAAAGTCGCGGAAGGGCCGGACTGGAAACGGCCGCCCCAGAGCTGGAGTTTTTCGCTGGACGACATGAGTTACCGGAGGAGCATGAGCAGCAGCGCTTTCTGGGCATGCAGCCGATTTTCGGCTTGATCGAAGATGGCCGATTGGGGGGATTCCATGACGGAGTCAGTCACTTCCTGGCCGCGCTTGGCGGGGAGGCAGTGGAGGAAAATGGCGCCGGGCGCGGCGCGAGCCATCAGGGCGTCGTCCACTTGATAGGGCGCGAAAATACGCCGGCGCTCGTCGGCTTCGTCTTCCTGGCCCATGCTGGCCCAGACGTCGGTGTAGATGGCGGCGGCGCCGGTGGCGGCTTCGGCGGGGTCCGTGGTCAATGTAATATTGGCGCCGGATTCCCGGGCCGCGGCCGTGACCTGAGGGTCTGGTTGGTAGCGCCGCGGGGTGGCTACCGCGACATGGACGCCGAGACGGCCGGCGGTGAGCATGAGCGAATGGGCGACGTTGTTGCCATCGCCGATGTAGGCGAGTTTCCGGCCTTCCAAAGTATCGAAGCGCTCAAGCATGGTGAGCGCGTCGGCGATCGCCTGACACGGATGGTAGAGGTCGCTCAACGCGTTGATGACAGGCACGCGGGACCACTGGGCGAGACCTTCGATGGTCTGTTGCGAGAATACGCGGGCCACGATGCCCTGCGTCCAGCGGTCCAGGTTACGGGCGACGTCCTTCAACGGCTCGCGATCGCCGATCCTGCCGATGCTGGTGACGGCGTGGCCGCCGAGTTGTTGGATGGCGAGTTCAAAAGTCAGCCGGGTGCGGAGCGAGGGCTTTTCGAATAGCAGGCTGAGCGAGCGTCCCCGCAGGGCAGTCGCGTAGCGGGCGGGGTCGCGCTTGAGGTCAATCGCGAGGCGGAGAAGACGGTTGAGCTCGTTGACCGTGAGGTCCAGGTCGGTGCGCAGATCGGGCGCGGACATTTTCAGGACGGGCTGCTCGGCTACCGACGTGGGCATGGAACTACGGCTCTCGATTGAATTATTATTCAATACACTGAATAATTACACAACGGTTTGGGAGGCGTCAAACAAAAACTGTTTTTTAAGGCCCGTTTTGTTTGTTTGCAATCGGTTGCGAGAGAAAATGGCGGGTTCGCCACGGGGGGAGGATATTGTACTTGGTTAGCGGCTTGATCCCGCCCACGATGCGGCCGCAAAGTTTTGGCCTAAACAAAAAGAGTTGAAAATGTTTCAAATGTGGGCATACTGATTGCAGTGGACTCGACTGCGAACATCGATCGGCTCGACGAACTGACTCGCGAAGAACTGGTGGGGTTGGTGCGCCGGCAGATACAGTTGATCGAGCAATTGCGCAGACAGATCGAGGAACTGCAGCGCGGATCGCGGCGGCGGGCCAGTCCATTTTCCAGGAACCAGCCGAATCCGAATCCCAAACGGCCCGGACGCGAGCCCGGGCAAGGTACTTTTACGAATCGGTCCGCGCCCCTCGAACAACCCACGGATATCCAAGTGCGAGTAGCGACGCCCGAGCGGTGCCCGCACTGCGGCGGCGGCGGCGATCTGGACCGGATCGAGACGGCGACCGTGACGGACATTCCGCCGTGGCCGCGACGATTTTCGGCGAGACTATTCGGCGCCGGAACAATGTCATGACCTTATGAGTGTCGCCACGCCCGCGATCAAGGTGTGTCCTCGGCAAAGCCGCGGAACATCTCTTTGCGGTTTTCATCGATTTCTTCCGCCGACGAGCCGGAGCCGTACTTCGCAAGCGGCCCATAGGCTGATTTTTTCGGCTTCAGCCCTTGTGGCATCGCCGGAGCCAAGGCCTCTGCCCAGGGCCTCTTCAATGATCCGCCGCACAAAACCGGCGGATGTGATGCCACTCGCGTTGGCCTGAGCTTTCAGCGGACTTCCATGTGATCCGCGAGTTCGACGGTCGGGGTCACGGCGGAAAATTCTTCTTTGAATCTGATTTCACAGTGCATGCGCCATGATCGGCACAGAGCACGGCATCATATGAAAGCAGTGGAGTCCGAAGGCACGGTCGGCCCCGGCGGAACAGCAACTGCCCTCGAGTCGGCCTCAACCGGATTTGTCGCCAACGATGCCGTCTTCAAACGAATAAAAGGCTTCGAAACGCCGGCGCCGGAAGACCCGCTCCGCCTCTCCCGATCGACCGCACTACCCCTACACCCCGATTCCATTCGCGCTTCAACTCTGTTACCATCCGCCTTCTCCCCTTTGCCAATCGGCGACTGGGAGACATTCCAGGCCTGTGGGGAGCGAACGAAATCTCCTTGCAGGGAAAGGAGCAGTCATCATGAAGGTCTATGACGGCATCGACCTGCGCAACGTCGCGCTGGCCGGCCATCTTCATAGCGGCAAGACATCCTTGACCGCCGCTATGCTCTTTACCGCCGGGGCCACATCCCGGCTCACCCGAGTGGACGAAGGCAACGCACCCACCGATTTCGACGAAGAAGAGGTGGCCCGCAAGATCACGATTTCCGCGGCCATCGCCCCCGTGGAATGGAAGACAAATAAGGTGAACCTCGTCGATACGCCGGGCTTCAACTCGTTTCTCTACGAAACCAAAGCGGCTCTTGTGGGCGCGGATTCGGGCGCGATCTTTGTCGACGGCGTGGCCGGCGTCGAAGTCGGCACCGAACACGTCTATAACTTGTGCGTGGATCTCAACATCCCGCGTGTCTTCATCGTCAACAAACTGGACCGTGAACGTTCCAGCTTCGAACGCGCGCTCGAAAGCGTCCATACCGCCTTTGGCCGCGGCGCTATTCCCGTTCATCTGCCCATCGGCGCCGAGCGGGAATTCAAAGGCGTCGTCGACCTCGTCCGGATGCGCGCCTGGGTCTATTCGAACGACGGAGACGGCAAGGGCCGGGAACAGGACATTCCCGCGGACATGCTTGACGCCGCCAACGCCGCCCACGAAGCTCTGGTCGAAATGGTCGCCGAAGGTAACGATGCGCTGCTCGAGGAGTATTTCGCCCAGGGCACGCTCCCGGTCGAAAGCCTCGTCGACGGTCTCCGCCAGGCCATCCGCGAACGCCGCCTATTCCCGGTCTTCTGCTGCTCCGCGCTACACAACATAGGTACCGGGCAACTGCTCGACCAGTTCGCCGAACTCCTTCCCAGCCCAGTCCAACGCGACAACGCCTACGGAAGTTGGAACGGCCAGCAGGTAGTCCGCCGAATGAATGACGGCGATCCGCTTTCCGTCTTCGTCTTCAAAACCATTTCCGATCCCTTCGCCGGACGCCTGTCCTATTTCCGCGTTATCAGCGGCGTCCTAAGGAACGACGCTCATCTCATCAATGCCTCCAGCGGGACGGACGAGCGCTTCGCGCATATCGCCTGCCCCCTGGGCAAGACGATGTTGCCCGTTATCGAACTGCACGCCGGCGACATTGGCGCCGTGGCCAAATTGAAAGACACGCTGACCGGCCACACGCTGCACGACAAGGCCTCCCCCGTCCAATTCCCGCCCGTGCAACTGCCCGAGCCATCCATCTCCTACGCCATCTCGGCCAAGAGCCGCAACGACGAGGATAAGCTCGGCCAGACCATTCACCGGATCATGGAAGAGGATCTTTGCCTCCGTTTCGCCCGCGACCCGCAGACCAAGGATTTCCTGCTGCAAGGCACCGGCCAAGCGCACATTGAAACGGTCGTCAGCAAGATCAAGCGGCGCTATCACCTCGATGTCGCGCTTCACGCTCCTAAGATTCCCTACCGCGAAACCATTCGCGGTTCGGCTACCGCCCAGGGCCGCCACAAGAAGCAAACCGGTGGGCACGGCCAGTTCGGCGATTGCTGGATCCGCATGGAACCGCTCGACCGCGGCGTCGGATTCCAGTTTGCCAACGAGGTCTTCGGCGGCGCCGTTCCCCGCAACTATATTCCCGCCATAGAAAAAGGAATTGTCGAAACCGCCGCGAATGGCTTCCTGGCCGGCTACCCCATGGTCGACTTCAAAGTCACCGTCTATGACGGCTCCTATCACGACGTCGATAGCTCGGAAATGGCTTTCAAGCTGGCCGCCCGCAAAGCCTTTAAGGCCGCCATGCTCTCCGCCAGGCCGTCCCTGCTCGAACCCGTCATGCGCGTCGAAATCCAGGGTCCCATCGAATTCGCGGGCGACCTGATGAGCGACGTCACCGGCCGCCGGGGCCGCATGAACGGCATGGAGGTCAAAGGCGCCACCCAGATCATCCGCGCGATGATTCCCATGGCCGAAATGCTTACCTACCAGAACGACCTCACGGCCAAGACCCAGGGCCGCGGATCGTTCTCCATGGAGTTCGACCACTACGACTACGTTCCGCCGCTCCAGGCCGACAAAATCGTGGCGGCCGCCAAGGCTGCCGGCGTCCACGCCGTGGACGACGACGAGTAGCCGAAGGGCTGGAGGGGCGCCCGGAACCCGCATTCCGCGCGCCCCTCTCTCCGATAAACCGGCGCCAAACGGACTCGCTCGCGGTTGAGATTGGGCGAGAGTTCGTGAACGGTCGGAGGCCGCGACCGGCCTTTGCGCCGATGATGAACCGGCGCAAAACGGACTCGGTCGCGGCTGGGGGTGGGCGAGAGTTCGTCGTGGGTTGGGCCCCCGACCGGCCTT
>JBJXFL010000250.1:0-117444 GCA_046155405.1 Bryobacteraceae bacterium
GTTTCAATCCACGCCCCCCGCGCGGGGGGCGACGCGGGCATTAAATAGTCGGTCACCACTCGCACTCGTTTCAATCCACGCCCCCCGCGCGGGGGGCGACGGCGCCCGACGTAAGCCAAGCACTTACTAAAGTTTACGACGAACTATACGCGGACCGCCGCCAACAACCGCTCGATTTGTAGAGGTGTAAGACAAAAAGGATGGCTTCTCATTGAAACTGTTACGGTTATTCAACGCGCGGACCTCCCAGGGATTTCATGTGCGCTTGGGGTTCGCCGCTTAAACGATGAGCGGACCTTCCTGATCGTAACCAGCCTTTGCACCCACATGCTCCATTTTGCGCCGCCATTCCACACCGAGGAAGTAAAACCGGAGGCTGTCGGTACCTTGGTCAATTTCTTGGACTAGGCGAGTCCGCAGCTTTGTCCATTGGCCTGGATCGACAATACACTCGAATAAGGAGAATTGAACACGCTGTCCGTAGTCCTCACAGGCCTTAGCTACGCGCCGAAGTCGGCGCCGGCCAGCGTCAGTTTCAGTTTGAACGTCATACGCCACAAGCACCATCATCGCTGAACCTACCTCGTAAAGAACGCCGGGTATTCTGGAAGGTCGCCCCGCATGTGCCGTGCCAAGAGACTAGCCTGGACGAACGGAATTAGGCCGATCGGAATTTTTTCGTTGAGAAACGGATGGAGGATTTCTTCCTGTTTGCGCTTCTGGTAGGCGATGAGAACTTCTTTGCGGGTAGCATCGTCCATCACGACAGCGCCGCTTTCGGTGGTGCGGAATGCCGCGCCTTGGACCTGCTTACGGTTAATGAGCGTCAACGCGAGCCGGTCAGCCAAATAGGGCCTGAGTTCTTCCATCAAATCGAGAGCCAGACCAGGACGGCCGGGCCGGTCACGATGAAGATAGCCAACCTGTGGATCGAGTCCGACGCATTCGAGTGCCCCCCGCGCGTCGGCAACCAGGAGCGTGTAGAGGAACGAAAGGAGCGCGTTGATGGGATCGAGCGGTGGACGGCGGGAGCGGCCGCGAAATTGGAATTCCAATTTTTGGGCGACGATCATGTGATCGAAGACGCCGAAGTAGCCGGCCGCCGCTTCGCCTTCCAGCCCTCTGATGGTGTCGACATTCTCAGGCGATCGAGAGAGCCGTTCTAGGGCGGATGCCAATGACTTGGCTGCGGATTCCAAATGGGGATCGGGTTCGCCTTCGCGCTGGGCGCGCAATAAAACCTGGCGCGAATTGGCGACCTTGGCGGCCACGAATCGCAACGCGAGCGAGGCCGAGCGGCTAGGGTCGTCCGCCCAACGATATTGTGTCCGGCGCAAAAGTACGTTGCCGGAAACTGGACCTTCCACCCGAGCGAGAAAGCGCCCATGCTCGGTTAGGAACGCCACCGTAACGCCGCGTTCCGCACAGAAACCCAGGAGCGCGCCGCTTGCTGTAACGGCCCCCATCCCAACAACGGCTCCCAGCGTATGCACCGGAATCTGCAGCCGCGTCTCCTGCTCGACGCGAACGACCAGGGTCTCGCCTTCCTTATGCAAGTACGCGCCCTGCGTGGTGACGTAGAGCGTGTTGAGCAGTTTCTTCATGATGATTCCAACATGCGGCTGAGCCAGCCTTCCGCGCGGGTGGGTTGACCCATGGCTTTGGGCATGCACCGCTCAATCAAGGAACACTGCTGGCATTTTCTTTCATAAACCGCCGGCGGAGTCACCCCGCTGTCGCGAGCCGCGCGTATGCGGCCCGCCAACGCGATAGTCGCTTGGCGCAGTTCCGCATCGAATGCCACTTCATGCCGCCGGCGCGGTTGTCCGTAGAATATCGCGCCTCGCTCGATGTCAACTCCGAGCATTTCTTCCAGGCAAAGAGCTTGGGCGCAGAGCTGTGCTTCGTCGCACCAATCGGGTTTGGGGCGGCCCCGCTTATACTCGACGGGCACAACGCGGCGGCCGCCATCGGAAAACTCAACCACGTCGGCGCGGCCGATTAGTCCGATGCTCAGGGACCGGAGCAAAAGGCCGCGCGCGATGCGAATGCCCGGCCGGGTCTCCCCGGGCTGTGTATCGACTTTCTCATGCATTGCCCGGCCCTCGGCGGTCAGACGGTTTTCTTCCCAGATCTGTTCAAGATGAATCAGCGCCCACTGCCGTTCACAAAAAACGAAGTGCTGGAGGGCCGAGATCGGGATCAGGTCGTCTTCGCTGAACATACGTGTCACACCAGCTTTCGGTAGGTGACTCCCTCGGGCACTGCCCCGGTTTCCGGCGGCTCGGCAATTTCAAAATCGCTGACGCTACGCGCTGGTTTTGTTTCGTTCTTCGGCGTGACGCGAATGAGCTCGAAGAGCTTATGTGCCGGAGCGTTGCCCAACTTCGCGTCATGCTCAAACTGGAAGAGGCCGCGCACGGTCATCTCGCCGCGCGAGGCGGAGCGGTCGAGTTCAAACAGGTTCTTGAACGATTCGATGAGCAAGTCGAGGTCGGCGGTTGAAAAGCCGGTGTCGTCTGCCAGGAATGGCGAAACGTAGATGTGAGTGCGATAAAGTCCGTAGGGGACGGTGTGCTTGCGGCCCATCTGCCCCGAAACGGCATCTTCGCCATCGTCGCCGGATGATCCGCGATCAACGTCGTCGGCGTTAGTTAGGGCAACGCGAGTGATTGTGTGTTCGTGAGAGAAGATGGGAGAGACGGACTGAGCGAAACTAAGCTGGACCGGGCCGCGAACTTGCCCGCAGTTCCACATCTTGAGGTTCGCTTTCTTCGCCTTGTTGCTTGCCTCCTCGGATTCTTCCGCTGGCGCTTTGCCGGTGCTCATGACGGCGCCGAATGTGCGTACATCGAAGTAGTTCTTGCACATCCACGCCCGTGCATCTTTGTTTGGGGAGTCCTGCGCATCGATGCTAAGCGCCTGGTAGGCCTTGCGCTGTTCGCGGGCGAGGATGCCGCGATCCTTGACGTAAATGTCATGGGGCGGTTGGGCTTGCCTTGTCATCGAGACGTAATTTCGGATCTTACGTTTCAAGCAGACGTCGGTAACCAGTCCGATTCCGGTTTCCGGATCGATTCGCGGCGCGTTACCGGCGTCGGGATCGCCGTTCGGGTTCCCGTGTACGACGTCGAACAGCAGCACGAACTCGTGCCGGTGCTCCAAAACGTTTGATTCACTCATTTTTCGTTCTCCTGTCCTTCTATTGCTGTTGTGAATTCCGGCTTCGCCGCTGGCCGGAACTCGCGTTGGTGATAGTAGCCAAGGGCGAACTCCGCTTGCTGCGCGGCAGCCAGCGAGGTCGGGAACTGCGCGATGTCGCCCATCAATTCGCCAATCTCCCGATTGATGTGAAACGCCAGGCCCGGCTTGAGCTTGCGTAAATGATGCTGAGCGAGGCGGATCATGGCGGGAAATACGGTTACCGGTCTTGTGCTGGCAGCCGCGAAGTACCGGTTAGCCGCGGATTTCCCCGCTCCTTGGGCGTCTCGCTGCAGACGCTCCAACTTCGCCAGAAGGCGTCCCAGCAGATAAGCTGCTTCCCGATTATTCGAGTCTAATGACATGCCAATCTCCTTTCTTTCGCTTTCGCGAGCCCGCGAAAGATATGCGGCCAATAACACGGCCCGTTCTTTTATAACTTTGCCTTCGGCCCGGCTGCGAAGGAGCGCCGCGTGCAGTACCCATCGCGGCAAAGGCCGGTTGAACAGGATGCTTAGGAAGATCTCGGTGACGAGACCCGCCGGAAGATTTTCGTCCTTCTGCCGGACTGCCAGAGAGCGAAGGAGCCACATCAGTGGAACTGGGCGGTCTTCGACCGTGGCCAGGCGAAACCAGTCGCGCACATTCCGCTCCACCGCTTCCAGGGAGCCCGTGTGATAGCCGCGTACTGTGGCCCGCCCTTGCCCTCCGGAGAGCAGCAGGCAATACAGCCGCGCGCCAAGTCGTGGCGGTGAGGAACCCTGAAACGCCGCTGTCAGGACCTCTTTGACCGCTTCTGGCTTGGGCGCGCTGAATAGGCTGGCAAACAGATCGACAACGTCACTGGAAGTGTCGGCCCAGTAGACGGCCGTTGTGTTGTCGTTGAGGCGGATGCTTCGCTTGCCCAGTTTCTCGCCACCCGGACCAAGATAGCCATCCTTTAAGTTGCGTGTTAACGCGGACGTGTAGGCATCGGCGCATGGACGGCAAACGGGCGCGTTTGCGTTTCGAATCCAGCCATAGGACTCAAACGCGGGGGCGTTAAAGCTAACCAGCGATATTCCGCTTGAGCTACCACCCGAGATCTGGACCTGAGGATGCTTGTCAACGGGCGTACGAAGTTTGCCGCAAATTAGGCATTGCAACGTTTCGCCAACTACTGGACTGCGGATGGAAGCGAAGTAGTCGCGGACCTCTGACGCATCGTGGGTCCATTCGCCGCGATAGAAAAATGCAAGCAAGTCATTAGAGGCATACACGCGTGACTGTAATTCTTCGATACATTTACCAACGGCTTCACTGCTCTCCAAGAATCGGGCCACCGCCCGTAAGGAGGGGAGGCCGGTCGATTGGGCGGCGAGCGAAACCTGTTCGCGGAAGAGAGCCTGCTTTCTGAGGAGCGCGGCGGCGTCACGCTGACCATCCGGATAGATGCCGAGCACGTACTCGGACTTGTCGACGAGAAAGTCGGCGACGGGTTTAACGGTTCGTCCGGCGCGGCGGGGAATCATGAGCGAAACGGCTTGTGGTTTCTTCCCGGTAGCTGCGTCGCCGAGCGTGTCCAGAAGCCCAAGGAATTCGCCGGCGTCGCTGACATT
This sequence comes from Bryobacteraceae bacterium, assembly GCA_046155405.1. GTDB lineage: Bacteria > Acidobacteriota > Terriglobia > Bryobacterales > Bryobacteraceae. The sequence goes on from JBJXFL010000250.1 coordinate 4,800, forward strand.
GATTCTCCAACGCACCGGCTTTGGTTCGTAATCGGCGTTTTCAAGAAGTCCTTCACGAACCGCTAGATCCTTCAAACTCGCGAGGATCACTGAGCCGCTCCCGCATTCCACGCCGGAACCTGAATCACGCCTCGCTCGAGTTGCGCCAGGAAGAAAACCGCGCGATTGCCCGTTGGCGAAAAGGCGATGTCATGCAACATCACCCCAAGATCCTGCGTGCGCTCGATAGGTTTTGGGTCTCCTGAATACGGCTCCACCACCGCTGGAAATTCGCGGCAGCCGAGGTAGGGTTGCATGTGGTACTGCCCCTTGATCAGCCGGCGCTCGAACATCTCGATGAACTTCTGCTCGTTGTCGGCGGCTCCCCGCCGCGCCGTCCAATGCATCTCTGCTTCTACTGCGAAGTCGAGATTCGCCAGCGCTACGGTGTTGCGTTGAGAACGGTCTTCATCGGCGAAGTAGTCGAGCGAAGTACCTGCTTTCATGGCGGAACGGGCCGAGTCGGTTGAGAGCTTCTTATTCACCTCATTCCGCTTGAACTGTATGAGGCGAGGTTCCCGAAGCATTAGAATCCGGCGGATTTCCCACCGGATGGCGGGTTTCCAAAGGACAGCCTCCAAAACGCCGCGAACCGCCGACGGAGTGGGCACCTCGTAGCTTACCCGTTCTGTCTTGAATTCAGGCCGCGTGAAGCAACCGTACTCGCCTTGGATTCGAACGGAAAAACTCGCAATATTTGACATTTAAGCTCCTATTTCATCAACTCCGCCGGGTCAAGCGGGGCTTCCTGGGTCATGAATCCGAATCGCGGCGAGTAGCATACGCCCGGGCCGTAACGCGTCGTGACCCACAATTCCAGACCTCCGAGTTGCTCGATATGCCCCTGCCGTTCAAGCCGTTGAATTTCAATCGGAAACAGATTCACTATGAATCGCTGCAGGTGACGGGAGAAATCTCGATTGATACCCTTTGAGCGAATGAGGCTTACCCATTTGGCGGAGTCTCCCCGGGGCGCCACAACCGGCTTGCCCTCATCTCGAATCATTTCGAACAACTCGGCCGACTTGGGAAAATCGAAAGCTTTTTCCGCCGCGATCACTCCGGGGTCCGTATCGCTCGCGGAATAGAGCCGCTTGAAGTACTCGTGGAAGATCTGGGGCTTGGTAAGATCCAGGCGGCCTTCCCGGAACATGACAAGGGCTTCGTCCATAGCCTTGCCGAGTTCACGGAATGGGCGCTTCGGGGCATGAAAGACACGTAATTCTCCGGTCGGCCCATTGCCCTCGCGGTTGCAACGGCCGGCGGCTTGAGCCAAGGCGTCGGCCCCGGCCATGGCGCGATAGACAACTGGAAAATCGAGGTCGACGCCGGCTTCGACGAGTTGTGTGGAAACGACCCGGCAATCGAGATTTGATGCAAGGCGCTGCTTGATGTAAGTAATGACTTCGGATCGATGCGCGGCGCACATCCGGGCGGACAGGTGGATGCAGTCCCCGCCAACCAGATTGGCGAGTTCGACCGCATCGTCCCGCCGATGCACAATTGCGAGAACTTGCGCCTCAGCGCGGATTTCCTCTGCTAGGTCCCCCCACTGGACCTTCTCCTCGGATTCGGGAAAGACGTAATTCACTCGTCCGGCGACGGCGGCGAATTCGCGCTCCACGTCGGAGACAATCTCGACCGCATTGAGTTTCAGAGCCGGCTGAGTGGCGGTGCACAGAACAATGGATGTGCCGTAATGTGCGAGTTGTTTCAGCGCGTGTTCTATGGGCGTAAGCAAGGCCGGAGGAAACGTCTGTACTTCATCGAAAACCACGACGCTGCGGGCCATGCGGTGAAGTTTTCGACACCGTGAGGTCTTGTTCGCATACAGGCTTTCGAAGAACTGGACGCTGGTTGTTACCACGATGGGGGCGTCCCAGTTCTCGCACGCTTGGCGGCTGCGATGGTCCTCTGGTTTGTCGGGATCGACGTTGCTGTGATGCTCAAGTACGGCGTCTTCGCTGCCGAGTGCTTTTCTGTAAGTTTCCGCGGTCTGTTCCAGGATGCTCGTAAAGGGAATCACTACGATCACGCGCCGCAACCCATGCAAAACCGCGTGATTGAGCGCAAACGCCAGGGAAGACAGCGTCTTGCCTCCACCGGTCGGGACAGTGAGGCGGAAGACGCCCGGCTCTCTCGACGCCGCCCTGCGGCAATCCTCCAAAACCCTACGCCGCATGTCGTTTACCGGCGAAGCGGGCTGGTCGGCGAACTGATTCAGATACGTTTCCAGCCGGTCCCGAAATTCGCTGAGCGGAATTTTGAAGACGTCGCGGGTTCTGCAATCGTAGAACTCCTCCGTATCGAGGAAGTCGGCATCGACGAGCGCCGAGAAAACGAAGCGAGTCCACATCGCCGCAGTTTGCTCGTTTGTGACCCAGTCGGGCGGAGGTGGCAGCGGAAGATTTTCCAGGTCCGCCGGCAGTCCGCCTTGGCGCGCATTGTTCAACCGTTCGGCGCTTCCCTCAAGCCGGCCGTGGACTTTCGTTAGCGCTTTCAACCCGCCGTGATGCCCGGCGATGACCATCGCGAGCGGCCATCCGTGTGGCCCCTTCGACTTGGCGATCAGTGCGCCGACGCTCGAATGATCAACCCTTCCCGGGCTTCCCTCGCAGTAAGAGTCAACCCCAATATAGCGCTGGAACTCATCCTGATACTTACCGGCGTCGTGCCAAAGTCCGGCAAGGTTACCCCACCCCGGCGCGAAACAAGCGGCGAAGGATTCTGCGCGGCGGGCCGTGTCCTCGAGATGTTTGTCGAGGCGGTGCCACTGTTGCTGTGGCGCGGCTTCGCGGCTGTGCGCGTAGCAGGTTTCTCTCATGGATGCGCCATTATGTGTGTCTTTCTCAATGCTGGCCGAATCTAAATCGAGAAAAAATCGGCCGAGACCGCAACCGGTAAGTGAGTAATAAATTGTGCCCTGTAAGACGAATGTAAGCCAGAGTTCTTTCTGACAATACTAAGTAAAGTGAACCCAAACTTGAAACGCTATATTATCACGTGTTGGGTTCTTTCTACGGATATTAGCGCGAACCGCGGCACAGCGGTCTCCTCATTCCGGACGAAGGGCGGACCGAAGTGGCCCATGGCTTCTCTCCCTACCTTCATTGAGCGGTTTGTATGGTCGTCGCGCTCTTTCAATAGGTGAAGTCGCTCCCGAATCACATCGCTGGAAGTCTGATACATTCCGCTCTTCACCTTCTCAACAACCGGGTGTTCAAGTTCGGGAGTCAAGGACACGTTCATTGTGATTGCCTTTCAAAAAACGATTTTAGGTTCGGTCTACCCAGTTGTGCGTAAAATGTCATAATTTGTTATCAACTCGAGGCAGATTGCTCACGACCCTTAATCGCGCCAAAAAGACCACGCCGCCGATAATTCGCCCATTCCAATCAAATTCCGCCCCCATATTTCACCCAGTGCGAACTTTTTAATATTTATATTTCCCATCGAATCAACAACTTCTAAATTCCAACCACCCAACTCCCCGCCCCCGCCATGCTACTGTGACGTTGGGATCGGAATACCGTCCCCCACCCAAAGGCCCTCCGCCCAACCCGGAGGGCCTTTGCTATTTCCAAACCGAAAAGGAGCAAATATGTCCAAGCGAATACGCAACAAACTCGCCCGTCAAAACAACGCCCAGCCCAAGGGTCCGGCACCCGCGGAAGCCAACGTCGAAAGCGCCGTCGAATCCACCGCCGACGCCCAAAAACTCGCCCTCTTCCTCCCGCCCCACGCCGCCGTCCTCTGCAACGAGGACCGTCACGCCTACCACGTCTTGCTCCAGGAGTTGATCGAAATCTACCAGCCCAAAAACCAGATCGCCGCCGCCATCGTCACCGGCATCGCCAACGCCCGCTGGCAGGTCGAACGCCTCAACCATTGCCTCACCATGCAATGGAATCTGGCCGTTGTCGATAGCGCCAACACCCCCAGCGCCCTCGCCCCCGAACTCGCCGAAATCGAGTCCATGGCCCGCAGTTCGAAGGCGCTCTACTCGGGCGACGCCATCGCCCACCGCCTCAATCGCCAAATCGACCAACTCGAACTCCGCATCGCCCGTTTTGAGCGCCGCCTCAAGTTCGTCCACGCCAATTATCCCCATGTCGCAATCGGCCGAACCCAGCCGGCGTCTCGGCAACCCGTTGAAAACGCTCAACCGCCCGTTTTTGTCACGGAGAACACGCCGGAAGTCATCCGCGCTTACGAGCAACAGTTCCCGAACCGGGAAATCGTCGTGCTGCCCGCCGACAACGTCGCCAAAGGGATCGACATTGAGGACGACATGCCAGTCGCTCCTCGAAAAGTAGCTTAAAGGAATAAGTAGCTTAAAGGAATACTATGCATCGCCCATTCTTCACGCTCGGAGCGGCCATCCGCGACCTCGCTAAATTCGCCGCGCCACTCGTGTGCCCGGACGCTGGAACACCCGCCGCCAAGACCTCCGAATGGGCCAAAACGGCGCTCAATTTCCTGCCCAGTCCCAAACAAGTCGAAGTCCTCGACATCGACGCCAAGTACCTGATCCTCTGCTGTAACCGTCAGTGGGGCAAGACAACAACCATCGCCATCAAAGCGCTCCACCGTGCACTGACGATCAAGGATCAGAACATCGTCATCATCTCCAGAACCAAGTTACAAGCCGGTATACTGATTGACCGCGCCTGTAACTTCGCCGCCCGTCTCGGTCACAAAATCAGACGAGTTCTCGGCCACCAATTCTCACTCAAGTTACCCAACGGGAGTAACATCTTCGCCGTCCCCCATACCAGCGACACCAGCCTAGGCAACACCGCCAACGTGCTAATCGTCGACGAAGCCGCGCTTGTGAAGGACGAAGTCTATTTCTCGGTGTCCCCTTTTGTCGGCAGGACCCACGGCGCCATCTGGCTCATGTCCACGCCGCGCCGCCAGGCGGGCTTTTTCTATAACATCTGGCACGGCGAAGACAAACGCTGGCACAAGATATTCTCGACCGTCAAGGACTGTCCGGAAATAGACCCGGACTTCCTGGATATGCAGAGGCGAGCCGACGAAATCAAATACAAACAGGACTTCGAATGCGAATTTCTGCAACCGCCCGACCGCCTCTTCAGCGTCAAACTCATCCAGTCCATGCACGAAGACTAAGGAGAACTCTATGACCACCACCCTCACCGGCGGCCGGATGCGCCTCGTCCGCCACTGCGCCGAACACCCGTACCCGAAGTGGTACTTCGGTCTCGACCTCGGCCAGCGCCAGGACTACTCCGCGCTCGCCGCGCTCGAGCTTACGTGGTCCGCCCAGGGCCGCTGCCCCGTCACGTTCGAATTCCAATTCGAGCCCCGGCTCGAAATCCGCTTCCTCAAACGCTTTCCCAAAGGATTCTGCTACGAGGACCTCTATCACTTGGTTGAAGAGTGCCTGCGCGTCCTCGCGCCTGTGACGACCGCCAGGGAACTCATTATCGACGCCGGCGGTCCCGGCCCGCCCGTGGTCGATCGCCTCCGCCGCAACCTCGATAGCGGCCTCATCGTCAAACCCATCATCATCACGGGCGGCAAAGGTGCCAACACCCTCAACGGGGGCTACACCGGCGTCCCGCGCCGAACCGTTATCTCGAATTTCCTGCTACTAATGGCCGCCAAATCGCTCAAGTGCAAGCGGGATCTCGACGGCTTCTTATTGCTCCAGGAAGAGCTCCTCGAACTCGCCGGCGAGAGCACCCAACCCGCCGCCAAGGCAAGTCATGACGACCTCGCCATCGCCACCGGCCTCGCCGCCTGGTCCGCCGCCCGCGATGTCCCTGAACTCCTGCCGGAAACCAAAGACGCCCGCAAACGGCGCAACAGCGGGAGCATGTTCGGCTCCGGTCCCTTGTTCTAACATTGATAAAACCGCCATGCCCCTCGCCCTCCTGCTCCTGTTGGCTATCTCAATAACCGCCCAAACGCCCCCGCCCGTCTCCCGCGCCAAGGAGATCGTCTACACCGCCCCCGCCAGCCTCGATACCGAAACCGGCCTTCGCGCCCACGTCGAGCGCTACCAAACCGACCTCGCCGCCCTCAACCGTTACTACACCATCGAGGAGGCCCCTCAGCGCATCAAGGCCCTCCGCACATTCCACCACAGTTGGCTCGAAACCCTGAAAGCGCTGAATTTCAATAAGCTCCCCCACGACGCTCAAGTCGATCAAATCCTGTTAACCAACAAGATCAACCTCGAACTCCGCCGTATCGAACAAACCGAGCGTCGCCTGAACGAAGCCCTCCCCCTTCTGCCATTCGCTGAGGCCATCTTCGTACTCGTCGACAACCGCGTCCGCGTCGAGCCCCCCGACTCCGCCAAAATCGCCGCCACTCTCTTCCGCCTCGAAAAGGAAATCGCCGGCGCCCGCAAGGAACTCCCTTCCCGCAAAGGAACGACAAAACCCGCCACCGCCAACCGCGCCGCCCGGCTCACCCGCGAGTTCCTCAATCACCTCAAAGAATGGAACACCTTCTATACCGGCTACGACCCCAACTTCTCCTGGTGGACCGCCGAGCCATTCGCCAAGCTCAATAAAGCCATGGACGCCTACGCGGACGACCTTCGCGAAAAGCTCGCCGGCGTTCCCAAAACCGACAACGACACGATCGTCGGCGACCCCATTGGCGATGCCGCCCTCCGCGACGAGCTCCGCTTCGAGATCGTCCCATACTCGCCCGAAGACCTCGTCAAGATCGCCGAAAAAGAGTTCGCCTGGTGCGACAAGGAGATGCTGAAAGCGTCCCGCGAACTCGGCTACGGCGACGACTGGAAGAAGGCCCTCGAACACGTCAAGAACCTTCACGTTCCGCCCGGCCGGCAAGCGACTCTAGTCCGCGACCAGGTCTTCGAAGCCATCGATTTCCTCGAAAAACGCGACCTCGTCACCATCCCCCAATACGCCAAGGACATCTGGCGCATGCGCATGATGACCCCCGCCGAGCAGCGAATTAGTCCCTTTTTCCTTGGCGGCGAACAGATCATCGTCAGCTTCCCCACCGCCGATATGCCGCACGAAGCCAAGCTCATGAGCCTTCGCGGCAACAACATCCACTTTTCCCGCGCGACGGTCCACCATGAGGTCATCCCAGGCCATCACTTGCAGGGGTACATGACGCAGCGTTACCGCCCGTGGCGCCGCGCCTTCACCACGCCGTTCTGGATCGAAGGCTGGGCCCTCTACTGGGAAATGCGCCTTTGGGATCTGGGCTTCCCGCAAACCCCGGAAAACCGCATCGGCATGCTCTTCTGGCGCATGCACCGCTGCGCCCGCATCCTCTTCAGCCTCAACTTCCACCTGGAAAAATGGACCGCCCGGCAGTGTGTCGATTTCCTCGTCGATCGCGTCGGCCACGAGCGCGAGAACGCCGCCGCCGAGGTCCGCCGCTCCTTCGAAACCACCTACCCGCCGCTCTATCAGGCCGCCTACATGCTCGGCGGCCTCCAATTCCGCGCGCTGCACACGGAACTCGTCGTCTCCGGCAAAATGACCGAACGCGCGTTCCACGACGCCATTCTTCAGAACGGATCCATGCCCGTCGAGCTCGTCCGCGCCAGCCTCGCCAAACAGACGCTGGCGCCGGGCTTCCAGTCCGCTTGGCGCTTCTACGGGATACCTCAATGACTACAATCACCAAACCCAATTGGCACGGTGTCTTCCCAGCCGCCGTCACCCATTTCAAGCCGGATTTCTCACATGACATCCCGGCCTTCCAGACCCACCTCGACGCCATGGTAAAAGCCGGCGTCCACGGCATGGTCGTCCTCGGCTCCGTGGGCGAAAACACCGCCCACGAATACCATGAGAAGATCGCGGTTCTCGAAGCCGCCAAGGAGGCCGTCGCCGGCCGCGTCCCGCTCCTCTCCGGCGTCGCCGAGACAACCACCGCCCTCGCCTGCCGCTACGCCCGCGATTGCGAACGGCTCGGTCTTGACGGCCTCATGGTCCTCCCCGCCATGATCTACAAGTCGGACCCTCGCGAGACCTTGGCCCACTTCCGGTCCGTCGCCCGCGCCAGCGGCCTCCCGGTGATGATCTACAACAACCCGCCCGCCTACGCCGTCGACGTCACCCCGGAAATGTTCGTCGAACTCGCCGATGAGCCAACGGTCGTCTCCATCAAGGAGTCCTCCGGCGATCCCCGCCGCATCACCGATCTCATCAACCTGACCGGCGACCGCTACATCCTGTTCTCCGGAGTCGACGACCTGGTCTTGGAATGCGCCATGCTCGGAGCCGTCGGCTGGATCTCCGGCCTGGTCAATGCATTCCCCAACGAGAACCGAAAACTCTGGGACCTGATCCTCGCCGAAAAATGGAGCGAAGCCCGTGAACTCTACCGTTGGTACACGCCGCTGCTGCACCTGGACGTCGACGTAAAACTGGTCCAGTACATCAAGCTCGCCGCCCAGGAAACGGGCCTCTGCGCCGAGACAACCCGCCCCCCGCGACTGACCCTCGAAGGCGCCGAACGCGACCGAATTCTCGCCATCATCCGCCAAGCCCTAGCTACCCGGCCCAAGTGATGACGACGCACCCATCAGCCGTGCGCCGCCCAGTCCCCTGCCCCGCCATGCCCGACACGAAGCTTCCCACGGGACCCGGTCATGACCACCATTGAATACGTCGATTCGCACACCGGCGGCGAGCCCACGCGCACCCTCATCGCCGGTGGTCCCGACCTCGGAACAGGCCCCATGGCCGAGCGCCTCGAAATCTTCCGCCGCGACTTCGACCACATCCGCTCCGCCGCCGTCAACGAGCCCCGCGGCTCCAGCGTCATCGTCGGCGCGCTGCTCTCTGCGCCTAACGGCGTCATTTTCTTCAACAACGTCGGCTACCTCGGCATGTGCGGCCATGGCGCCATCGGGGTCGTCGCGACGCTGGCCTACCTCGGCCGCATCCAGCCGGGCCGCCACGTACTCGACACCCCCGTCGGCCCGGTCACCGCGACGCTCCACGAAGACGGCCGCGTCGGCATCGTCAACGTCCCCAGCTATCGCCATGCCAAAGCCGTCACCGTCGATGTCGAAGGCCTCGGCCAAATCACCGGCGATGTCGCCTGGGGCGGCAATTGGTTCTTCCTCGTCAACGGTCACCGCCAGGACCTGCGACTGGCCAACGTCGAACACCTCACGGGCGTAACCTGGCGCATCCGGCAAGCCCTGGAAGCCAACCACGTCACGGGCGCCAACGGAGCCGAAATAGACCACATTGAGCTTTTCTCCGGCAATCGAAATTTCGTGCTCTGCCCTGGCAAAGCGTATGATCGCTCCCCCTGCGGCACCGGGACCAGCGCGAAGCTCGCCTGCCTCGCCGCCGATGGCAAACTCGCCCCCGGCGAGGTCTGGCGCCAGGAGAGCATTGTCGGAAGCGTCTTTGAGGGAACCTACCAAACCGAAGGCTCGTATATTCGTCCAACGATAACCGGCCGGGCTTGGATCGGCGCGCACGGCAAACTGATCCTCGATCCCTCCGACCCCTTCGTCAACGGCATCCCCACATGACTCGCTCGCCCGACGTCCTGATCGTCGGCGCAGGTATCGTCGGCGCGGCCTGCGCCTTCGAACTCGCGCGGGCCGGCGCTCGCGTGGAGGTTATGGACCAAGGCATCGTCGGCGGCGGCGCCACCGCCGCCGGCATGGGGCACCTCGTCGTTCTCGACGGCAACGGTCCCGAACTGGCCCTCTCCAAGCTATCGGTGGATCTCTGGCACAAGCTGGCAAAGGACCTCCCCAAACACGCCGAATTCTGGGCTTGCGGCACGCTCTGGATCGCGGCCGGCGAACCGGAATTCAATGCCGCGAAGGCCAAAGCCGATGTCTACCGCCAACACGGAATTGCAGCCGAAATGCTCGACGAGCGGCAGCTCTATGAAGCCGAACCGCACTTGGCGCCAGGCCTCGCCGGGGGATTACTCGCGAATCGGGACGCAGTAGTCTACGCGCCGGTCGCCGCCCGCTGGCTGCTGGAACAGGCCAATGCCAAGGTGACGCGGACCACGGTGACCAACCTCGACGATCTGAAGGCCGGCGCGGTCGTATGCGCCACGGGAGCCCTGACGCCGAAGCTCGTCCCAGCCCTGCCTATCAAGCCCCGCAAGGGCCACCTGGCGATCACGGATCGCTACCCCGGCTTCGTCCGTCATCAATTGGTCGAGGTCGGCTACCTCCAAAGCGCCCACGGCGAGTCGAGCGAGTCGGTAGCTTTCAATGTCAAGCCCCGGCCAACGTGTCAACTGCTCATCGGCTCGTCCCGCCAGTATGATGTGGAGACGGCGGACATCGATCGGCACATATTGGAGCGCATGTTAAACCGGGCCTTCGGCTTCCTGCCCAGGCTCCGGGATTGTGGCGTGATCAGAACCTGGACCGGCTTCCGCGCCTCGACGCCGGACAAACTCCCGATCATCGGCCGCCTCCGCGGACACGTCTATCTCGCCACCGGCCACGAAGGCCTGGGAGTGACGACCTCGCTCGGAACCGCGAAGGTCCTGGCCGCCGAGATCCTGTGCCGCCAGTCGCCCATCCCGCCCGAACCCTACCGCCCGGAGCGTTTCCATGTATAACGAGGCCAGCACAGCCGGGACCCACTGGCGCACCGCGCCCGCGACGCTAACCGTCGCCAGTAACACGCGTACCTTGCCGTCCGCTGAAGCCACAGCCTCCTGCCACCGCACCGCGCCCGCGACGTTCATCGCTCCGCGCCGCGCTCGACCGATGCCGTCGAAGCCGGACGCCGGCAATGACCCGCCCACCTTGCCGTCCAGTGAAGCCGTAGCCCCCCGCCGCCCCGCGCAGTTCATCACCCCGCGCCGCGCAGCCTTACTTCATGACCATCTCGCGCCGGCCATTGCCACGGCCGCAGGCGATAATCCGTGCGTTCCGCCGTCCTCTCAAGTCGCGGTCGAGGCCCAACAGGATGCGCTCCGGCGTCCGACTGTCACGTGTGCGAGGGAGCCGCACAATGCCTAACATCCGTTGGAACGGCAAGGAAATCGCGGCCCAGGAAGGCGCGACCGTCGCGGCGGCTCTGCTCGGGGCGGGCGTCGGCCATTTCCGCACATCTACAATCGGCCAGCCCCGCGCGCCGCTCTGCGCCATGGGCGTCTGCATGGAGTGCCGCGTCACCATCGACGGTCATCCTCATAGCCTCGCCTGCCAGACTCTCTGCCGCCCTGGCATGGAGGTAACGACGCCATGACCTTCGATATCGCCATCCTCGGCGCCGGTCCCGCCGGACTCGCCGCCGCCCGGGCGGCCGCGCTCGTCGGCAAGGCCATCGCTCTTGTCGACGACAACCCCGGCCCCGGCGGGCAGATCTGGCGCCGCGCATCTGAAATCGACGTGCCCTCGGGCGTCACCCAATTTTTCGAGGCCCGGGTCTTTGACGTTCAGCCCGCCTTCACTCTCCACACCGTCCCCCATGGCGTCATTCGCGCCTCCAGGCTTATTTTGGCCACCGGCGCCCGCGAGCTTTTCCTTCCCTTCCCCGGCTGGACCGAGCCGGGCGTGTTCGGCGCCGGCGGGCTCCAAGCGCTGGTCAAGTGCGGCCTCGGCATCAAAGGCAAGCGCGTCCTTATCGCGGGATCCGGGCCGCTCCTGCTAGCCGTAGCGGCCACTTTGCATAAACACGGCGCCCGCATAGCCGGTGTCGCCGAGCAAGCTCCGCTGGGGCGGATCCTTTCCTTCCTCGCCAGCTATCCCGCCAAGCTGCCCCAAGCCATCGCGCTCCGGGCACGTCTCCTCGGCGTCCCCTACTGGACCGGCGTCTGGCCCACTCGCTTCGAGGCCAACCGGACGACCCTCTCGAGCGGCCGCACGCTGGCCATCGACTACCTCGCCTGCGGCTTCGGCCTGGTACCCAATACCGAAGTCGCCCAGCGCTTGGGCTGCCGCCTTGACGATGGCTTTGTAGCGGTGAACAGCCGCCAGGAGACCACCGTTGAAGGGGTCTACTGCGCCGGCGAACCGACGGGCATCGGCGGGCTCGACAAGGCGCTCGAGGAAGGCGATCGGGCCGGTGCGGTGGCCGCCGGCCGGCCGTTCGCGCACGGACGAACAGGAACCGGCCGGTTCGTTCGCGATCTCGCCGCGGCCTTTCATCTGGACCATCGCCTCTTCGATCTGGCCGAGCCGGACACGCTGCTCTGCCGCTGCGAGGACGTGCCCTGCGAGGCGCTAAAGCCCTACCGCGAATGGCGGGACGCCAAGCTACAGACCCGCTGCGGCATGGGCGCCTGCCAAGGCCGCATCTGCGGCCCGATTACGAGCCATCTCTTCGGCTGGACGCCAGCCTCGGTGCGCCCGCCGCTCGTGCCCGTCCCGGCCGGGTTCCTCTGCGCAGGCGAACCGTCGCCGGCACCGGAGAGGGGGTTCCATGGTTGAAGCGCGAACGCAAGGAGCCGATAAGCGTGAGTCACTCGCCGGTCAAGCGGGTCGCCATGCATCATTCGAAATAGCTAAGCGTGCGCCGCTCGATGCTGGACAAGGTGAAAGCGCGGTCCACCGCGCCGCGGCTTTCGATCGACTTCGTCACCCAATTGCCTTGCGTGTCGTATTCATAGCGGAAATTGGCTTCGGACCGGACCCTGCTCTCACTTGCCGGGGTGTCCGCGAAGCGGCCTTCCTCGTCGATGCCGTACTCACGTTCCTGGTGTTCGAGAGTCTCTCCGATTTGATCCCCGCGGTCGTTGTACGTCATTGTCTTACCGTCCTCGCCGAGGGGACCCATCCGCGAGCGTGTCCCGACGCGGCGGCCTTGTTCGTTGTACTGGTGCGTCGTCCGCAGAGGCTCGCCGTTCGCGCCAAACAGGGCTTTTACCGTTTCCAGTTGTGCGAGGTTAAGCGACGCGAGCATCTCCGCGCGAAGTGTTTCCGCCGTATTCGTTTGTGCCTCCTCGATCATATTTCCATCGCGGTCGTAACTGAATTCCACCCGCGAAACCAGACGGCCATCACGGTCCTGAAAATGCAAATCGATGGGTTGCCCGCTCAGGTTATAGAACGTTGTCAAAGTGGTGGCGCCTGGCGCCGCGTAGCCGCCGCCGGACCCTTCGGTTGCCCAGAAAAACTCCGTGTCCGGCGGCAGGGCCGCCAAGTCGATGTATTGGGTTTTTTTCTTGCGGCCGGCGGAGTCGTATTCGTAGTTTTCGGCAACTCGGCCCGGGCCGCCGTGAGGCTGGCTGTTGATACGGACCAATCGGCCCGCGGAATCGTATTCATGGAGCAGGAGGTCCACAAGTCCGGCCTGGCCTTCGGTGCGGATGGCCGTTGGGCGGCCGGTGGCGTCGTAATCATAATTTGCGTTCCATTTGGAGCCATCGGGATTGACGTGGCAGCGGCGGGCGAGTGATCCATCCGGGCGGAACTCCAGATCCGTTATGTCTGTCCGCTCCTCCGTCTCGCACGCATCGGGCCCGCATTGGCGCGAATACCATGTTCGTTGGAGCCGGCAGGTACGGACAGGTCCTCGCAAGGCGTAAATGTCGCGGTCGGTCATGCTTCTTAGTGTTGCCGAAATTAGCTGTGCGGCGGGCAGAGGCCGGGAGACGCTGGAAGTCCAATCGGCGCGTGGAAGCGGTGTAACGCGGGTGGGGTGGTAAGGTGAATGGGATGCGCTGGCGATGGCGGGGTTTGGCGTTCTTTGTTTTAGCGGGTTGCGATGAGCGGGTGACGGCGCCGGCGGGAATTCCGGAGGGGACGCGGCAGGCGATTGTTGTGACCGCTCCTTTGTGGACGAGTACGACCGGCGGGCTGCAGCGCTTTGAGCGCGACGGGGAGCGCTGGCGGCCGGTGGGGCGCCCGATTGCGGTCACCGTGGGACGGACGGGAGTCGCTTGGGGGCCCGGGCTGCATGCGGGTGTTTCCAGTGAACCACAGAAGCGGGAGGGCGATGGGAAGTCGCCGGCCGGGGTGTTCCGTTTGGACACGGCGTTTGGCTATGCGCGGGCCGCGCCGCAGGGCGTCCGGTATCCGTACCGGCAGGCGACGGAACGCGATTATTTTGTGGACGATCCGGCGTCGGGCGACTATAACCGCTGGGTGAGGATTGAAAACGGGAAGGCGAACGAGCCGGCGGCGAGGTGGGGATCGTTTGAACGGATGCGGCGGGCGGATGGGATGTATGAACTGGGGGTTGTGGTCCGTTACAACGCGGAGCCGGTGGCGCCACGGAGGGGGAGCGCGATCTTTCTGCACGTTTGGGAGGGACCCGGCGTTCCAACGGTCGGTTGTACCGCGATGGCGAGGGATAACATGTTAGAACTATTGCGTTGGCTGGATCCGCGGCGGCAACCGGTATTAGTGCAGGCACCGGCGGCTGAGCTGGGACGAATACAATTGCCATAGGTGAAAAAGCTATGCCCGCAGGCGGTCGCAAGGTAGCCTTTAACGATGTTTTCGCGCGCGAGTTGGACGAGGTCGCGGCGCGGCGGGAGACGTGCGGAATGGGACCGCCGGAGCCCGGACCGCCATCGACGGAGCAAAGATTGATGGGTCTGGCGCTATCGGGCGGCGGAATTCGGTCGGCGTCATTTTGTCTCGGTGTGATTCAAGCGCTGGCGAAAGAGGACCTACTCCAGCGGGTGGACTATCTATCCACGGTGTCGGGCGGGGGTTACATCGGAGCGTGTGTGAGTTCTCTGTTAGGTGGAGCGACGAAGGATGGAGGATTGAGCGCGGGCGCCGCGTTTCCATTGCGGAAAGAGACGGGGGAGAAGGAACCGCCGGCGCTGACGCATTTGCGAAACAGTAGCAATTATCTGAGTTCCGGCGGGCTGCTGGGAACGCTTCGTATGGCGAGCCTGGCGGTCCGGGGCATTGTTCTGAACCTTTTGCTGCTGACGCCATTCCTGCTGTTGACAGTGGTGGGAACTTACCTGCTCTATCAAATACCGGGTGTACAGCCGGTGCGGTACGCCGCGACGGGAATGTTAATCTGCGGGGTTATTTTCGGGGTCATGCTGCTTCTGTTTCCGTTGGCGTCACGAGGTTTTCACGAGTGGTTCGACTGGAAGAAGCGGAACTGGCTGGAACTGCGGTTGGCTTACGCGCTGATGTTATTCCTGGGCGCGGCCGCATCGGTCCCGGTTCTGTGGGTGGTGGACCACGTGTTACTGTACCCGTGGTCGACGTTATCGTATGACGCGTTGTTTTCGCTCCAATATTGGGGACTTTGGCTATTTTCGGGAATTCTCGGGATAACGTTTCTGTTGGCCGGGCCGGCGTCGATATTTGCAACGCCGATGGTGAAAAAGGTGTTTTTAATTCTAGCCGGGCTGATGGGGCCGTTGTCGATCTTCGTCACCTACCTGGGGTTGTGCATCGCGCTGGTGCCCGCGCCATACCTATCGAGCAGCGTGGCCGAAGAGCTTTTTCTGCGGGTGGACCAGAGCGAAACCAACCTGAAAGCGCTGAATGAGCGGGGCGGCTCCATGCTGGCGGGGGAGCTGAGACGGAAGGGATTTCTGGAAGCAGACAAAGTGAACGCGTGGCCGGCCAAAGTGAAAGTGCGGACGCTTCCCGAAGTGACCAAGGAAGGGTATTCGTTGTTGATCGCCGGGACCGACAAGGGAGACTTGCTGATCAAGAATGAACACGACCGGCTCCACATCAAGCCGGTGCGAGAGATTAACACCTGGCGGACGCCGTTGACGCTCTTGGCAATGGCGATTGTAATGATGCTGGTAAATCACGTGTTTTTGGATATCAATACGATTTCGCCGCATGGGTTTTACCGGGATAGGTTGAGTAAGGCGTTCCTGATGCGGCAAAGGAGGGTAGGCGAAACGGACTGCGTGATGGAGAACGACAGTTTGCTGTTGTCGCAAATGAACGAGAAAGGAAGCGCGTCGCCGTATCATCTGATTAACGCCGCACTGAACCTGGAGGGCAGCAGCCAGCCGGATCTCCGCGGACGGAACGCGACTTTCTTCTTCTTTTCGAAGCTATATACGGGCAGTGAACTGACGGGGTATTGCCAGACGAGGGACATGGAGATTGCCGATCGAAACCTGAGCCTGGCGTCGGCGATGGCGATATCGGCGGGGGCGGCGGCGCCGAACATGGGGGCGACGACGGTGAAGCCGCTGGTGTTCGTCCTGACGCTACTGAATATCCGGCTTGGGTATTGGATCCCGAATCCGGGGCTGGTTCCATTCCGGCTGCGACGCAGCACAGGCGTGCGATATCTGTTGCGCGAGGCGGTGGGGCGCGTCGATGAAAGGGCGAGTTATGTGAACTTGTCCGACGGCGGACATTTGGAGAATCTGGGGGTTTACGAACTATTGCGGCGGCGGTGCCTCTGGATAGTCGCGGTGGACGCGGAGGAGGATGAAAAGCTGGAGTTCAGGAGCCTGACGACGTTGATCCGGTACGCGCGGATCGACATGGGCATTGAGATTGAGATTGACCTGAGCGGGATCAGAAAAAAGCGGGAGCACTGCGCCGTTGGGGCGATTAACTACGGGACGGGGACGGAGCGAGCGTGGCTGATTTATTGCAAGACGACGACAACGGGCGACGAGAATTTGTATGTGGAAGACTATGGCGCGCGGCACTCCGATTTCCCGCATGAGCCGACGGCGGATCAGTTTTTCGGGGAGACGCAGTTCGAGGCGTACCGGGCGTTGGGAGAGCATACAGGGACGCAGTGCGTGACGCGATTGTGGGATTTGATTAATGAGCAGGCGGGCGTGGCGGGGACGGCTTAGCGGACGGGTGGAAACAGACCGCAGACCTGAACAAGGCCGTGCAGGCCGAGTTCGAGACGTTGTTACGAAGCGTCCGCGAAGACGGGCAATTCCGCGCGGCCAGTTTCAATGCGACATACAAGCCAGAACTGCGTTTTATCGCAAACTTGCTAGACTATATTCCCTATAGACGAAATAACTAAAGGCCGCCTGGATGAGATCTTCTATTTGTCTAAAAGCCTTGCTAAGGCCGGCCTGGCGAGCAACAAGAACTTCGATTCATTGTTCCGCAAAAACAAAAACCCGGGCCGTATTAGTTCCCGCCTCCACGTGGAATACGTGGTGCATGTCGGTGCAGTCATTCGGATCGCACAAGCCCTTTTCACAGAGATGCAAGCATGGGCGGTTTCTCGTAAGCCGGGGCAGAACGCGCAGTCCGACAAGATCGACGCTTTCGGGTGGAAGCTGGCGGTCGAAAGTCTCGAACAGTGCATCGACGTGCTTAAGGTTGATAAGACTGACCAAATCATCCAAGTCGGCATTGTGATTGCAGAGAAAATGGTCGACCTCTTCGGAGGCGCTCAACTCAAGAGCTATTTGGAGCTTCTGAAGGCCATCAAAGAGACTATCGACACATCCGGAGTCCAGGGCGCCGACCATCGTACGACGGCTAAGGTGCTTTTGTCGGTCGAGGTCTTATTGCGTTCCTTACTTTTTACCAGCCAATACGCCGTAGCGCAGGTGCGGTGCTCGACTCCCGGTCCAGGCCTTGATTTTGATGTATCGTTAGAAGTCGCCGGGCAAAAGGTTATGAATGAAGCTAAGGAAGTCGTCGTGGAGGCAATAAAAAGTGTACGACTAGAACTCGAAGCGACGTTAGATCCCGATGGCCAGTCGACGGATGCCGTTAAATTATCGGACTGTTTTCCCACTGATGGATTCTGGCCCACCGATTTGATCGTGAATGTTAAACACCCGCCAAGCTGAGGCCGCTGATTCGATCAGCCGTCACCCGAACAACTTGCCCAGGTTGTATTCGGTCGATCGCGAGGAAAGGGTCCCAGCAACTAGCAGCGTGCCTTCCGCATTACGCTCCGCCCGCGCTGCGCCGGTCACGACGACGACGGCCTGATTTCGGGGTTGCATCCCGCTATCATAACGCTCATGAGAAGAACTCTCGCTCTCCTTCTATTCGCGATCGCCGGGATCGCGCAGACCATTGACCGGGCGGCGCTCGACAGCATCATTGAAGACACGCGCAAGGCATTCTCGGCGCCGGGCGTGGCGGTCGCCGTGGTGAAAGACGACGCGACGGTCTATGCCAAGGGCTTCGGGCTTCGTAAGCTCGGCGCGCCGGAGCCGGTGACGCCCGACACGCGGATGGCGATCGGCTCCACTTCGAAGGCTTTCACCACCGCGGCGATGGCGATTCTGGTCGATGAAAAGAAAATGGACTGGGACGATCCCGTGCGGAAGCATTTGCCGTACTTCAGGCTTTCCGATCCGCTTGCCGACGCCAACGTCACGATGCGGGACATCGTCTGTCATCGCACCGGCTACAGCCGTCACGACGCCCTCTGGTACCGCACCACGCTGAGCCGCGAGGAGATTATCCGCAAGCTCGAGTTCATCCCGCTCACGAAGCCGTTCCGGTCTCTGTACCAGTATCAGAACATCATGTTTCTCTCGGCCGGCGAGTCCGTCGGGCGCATCGCAGGCGGCACTTGGGAGGATTTCGTCGCGGCGCGGCTGTTCGCTCCCCTTGGCATGACGAACTCCGATTTCTCGGTTCGCGATCTGGCCAAGGCGTCCGATGCCGCCGCGGCTCACGTCAAACGCCCAAGCGGCGAAGTCGAGGCGATTCCTTATTGCAACATCGACAACATCGCTCCGGCGGGATCGATCAATTCCTCCGTTCGCGACCTTTCCAACTGGGTTCGTATGCACCTTTCGGGAGGCATGTTCGGCGAAAAACGCGTCGTTTCGGCCAAGCAGATCGCCGAGTTGCACGCGCCGCAGACGGTGGTCCGTCCCGATGCGACGGCACGCGATCTGAATCCGGCCAACCAGATGTCGTACGGGCTGGGCTGGATGATCCAGGACTACCGCGGGCATCACATGGTCTCGCACGGCGGGGCCATCGATGGATTCCGCGCGCAAGTGACGTTGATGCCGGAGGAGAAGTTGGGCGTGGTCGTGCTCGCCAATCTGGGCGGGAACAACATGCCGGAGGCGTTGCGCTACGCCATTGTCGACAGCGTGCTTGGCCTGCCGAAGAAGGATTGGAATACGACCTATCTGGCCGCGGCCGCCAAGCAGGAAGCGGAGACGGAGAAGCGCCGCGCCGAGGAGATCGCCAAGCGCAAGGCCGATGCCACGCCGTCGCGCGGGCTTGCCGCTTACGCCGGCGCCTTCGAGAGCAAGGCCTACGGCCCGGTGAAGGTCGTTGAGAGCTCCGGCAAGCTCTCGCTCGAATGGGCGGGCTGGCAGTTTGGGCTGTCGCATTGGCACTACAACACCTTCATGGCAAGCGCGCCATCGCAGCGGGATCCGTCGCCGGTGCTCTTCGTCCTGGGCACAAACGGAAACGTTCGGGCCGTTGAGTTTTTGGGCCAGGAGTTCGGGCGGAAGGAGACCAAGGAATAATGAGGCCTGTTCTCGTGTTCGCGTTTGCCGCGCTATCGCCGACACTCGTTGCCGCCCGGCTTGATCCGGTTGACGTGGTTCGATCGGCTTGGAGCCGGCAATAGAGTTAACGAGTATGGGCTAGTGTCCGTGAACGGGCCGTCGGACTGCCGCCGCACCAGCCATCGGACCGGTCCGCGAATCACAGGCGATCGCGCGGTCTTTGGATGGCGGTCGTCATAACTGAGGGCGCCCAAAAGCTATGCGGTGACCCGAATAACTTGCCCGGGTTGTATTCGGTCGATCGCGAGCAAAGCGCTGTCCACCAGCGGCAGCAGGTCTTCAAGCGCATTACTCGCGGCGCCGAGAACCACGATTCCCAGCCTCCGTGTTGCGAGATTTTGCTGATATTCGAGGCTATGGTCTCCGGTCACGAGGACGGCGAAGCCAGCGGCTTCGGCTCTACCAAGCAGCACGCCGTTCTTCAGACCGGCCCATAACTGTTGCTGAACAGTTCGAACGTCGTGCCCAACCAAGTGCCGTGCCAACTGCCGTGGCAACTGCTCATCGAGAAGAATAAGCACGCGCACTCACCGCTTCATGGGCCGCTTCCAAAGCGGACACTACCTGCTGCCGCGATACCGTCGGAAAGGAATCGAGAAACTCGTCGATGCTATGATTTCGCTCGAGGTAGTCAATCAGGTTACGGAACGGCACCCGCGTTCCGGCAAATACAGGAGTTCCGCCCAGGATCTCCGGATCGCAGTGAATAGTGGCTGTTGTGGCCGGCATATGAGCCTCTTCCTCAATTCTAACGCGCCCTGCACTCTCCGGGCCTCGGCTAACATCGCTCCTGCGCAATCGGAGTGATCTTCGCCGAAACCGTCCGCTTCAAGCTCTGAGTAAGGCCAGTCCGCGGAACCTTAAGCCGCGGGGGAATCTAGTCTCCGCGGTCCGTGTAGGAAGAGTGTTCCAGCGGGGCGTCATATTCGTGTCGCGGCGCGCGGGTTCGACGGCCGGCCCACTCCAAACGCATGTCGTCGCTGACTTCTTCCAACGCCTCCATGCTTACGTGACGCTGTTCCGCCGCAAAGGCCGTTAGCATGCAGTTATCGCAAATACCATTGATCAGACGAGGAATTCCTTGCGCGCGGCGATGGATTTCGGCCAACACCGACGGCGAGAACACAGTCTGGTTAGCCATCCCGGCCCGCGTCAGACGCGTGTCGATATACTCGAGCGTCTCCGCCTCGCTAAACGGCTTCAAGTTGTACCGAAGTACTATCCGCTGCTTTAGCTGGCGCAGATTCGGCGCGTCCAACTTTCGGTCCAATTCCGGCTGCCCGGCCAACACAATCTGCAATAGTTTGCCCCGGCGGTTCTCCAAGTTACCTAGCAACCGGATTTCCTCCAGAACATCCCAATCCAGGTTGTGCGCCTCATCGACGATCAAAACGCTGGTGCGTCCCTCATTGGCCTGTTGGATTAACAGGCTGTTCAGCGCGAATAAGACCTCCGTCTTCGACGTGCGTTCGCACCGCAGGTCCAGATCGTAGGCGATCATCTCGAAGAACTGTTGCGGGTTAATCCGGCTGTTAAACAATGAAGCGTACTCAATGTATTGCGATTCCAGATACTCGCGCAGGCATTCCAACATCGTTGTCTTGCCTGTACCGACTTCCCCGGTAAGGACAATGAACCCTTTGCGACTCTGTACGCCGTAAATCAAGTTGGCCAGAGCCTCTTCATGCTGAGGGCTCCGATACAAAAATGTCGGATCGGGGCTGAGACTGAAAGGGTTTTCCGTGATGCCAAAGAAGGCGTTATACATAAAGAAACTGAGGGCTGGATCCGGCGGCCGACTCACTTTAATACTACCATGAGCCCGGTTAGCGCCGTCCCTTCCATACCCATCGGCGAATTACGCGAGAAACTTGAGTGTCTCCCGCCCGCCCCGGCAAAATCCTAGTCCCACTCCAACTTCACCCAGCCGCAAAGCGACGCTCCGCCGCCGCCATCCAACGCGATCCGCCGCGTTTTGGGAAAGGGAAGCCCCGGTACAACGGCCTTTCGGATTCCCGGCATCCCGGTCAATGCCATCCGCGCCTCCGGCGTCGAAAGGTCCGGCGCCAATGTCTTTGACCGGAATCCCGCGCCCCAGCCCACCGGGAACATGCACGCATCCCCCCCCAGCCGCGCCTCCTCCTCACGCAACTTCTCCACCGCCTCAATCAACGGTTTTAACGCGGAATGTTTGGCAAACGCCGCATGTTCGCCGATGGCCCGCCGCGCTTGCACGCGCAACGCTTCGCCCGCGCCCGATGGCAGAGCGCCGCGCCCCTCGAAAACCGTTCCCGGCCGCGCCATCTCCGCAAATTGCTGTCCGGGCTTCCACTCCGCCGGGCCGGTTTTAGACTCCGTTCGAAGCACCAGCACGCGTGTCTGGTAGACCCGGAACGAATCGGCCGGCGTCCGGGCATCGGTAAACGCCAATCCGTCCAGCGCCTTCCGGCCTCCGGCCGCGTCGAGGGCCGCCAATGTCTTCCAACGCAATCCCTCCGCCGCGCACTCGATCCACAACCGCCGCGCCTTTTCCGGGTCGATCACGCCGCCCAGCCAGGCCGTGCGGAAGGCACCCTTAACAGCGCTTCCCGGAAACAACCGCCGGCCGCCTCCATGGGCAAACCGGGGGATGTGCAGATCCTCCGTTCGCGCTTTTTCCCAAATCGAAGCCAATCCGCCGGATGCAAACGGAATCCGCGCCGAACTGAAGCTTTGGGCGTATCCGCCCCATTGCGACCATTCCAGCCGGTCCGCTTTCCGCAACTGCTCGAGATAACTTTCCAGCCGCGGATTCCGTGCCAGTAACTTAAAAATCCGCTCCTGATCCAGCACTCGCACTTCGTTCTGCCAAACCATGTAATCGATTGGTGTTAACAGTTCACCGGACCCCGCCAGCAGGGGAGAAAGCGCGGTGAGGCGATAACGGCGATTCATGCTAGCCCTCCTCCCGCCATGGCAGCACCATATGCATTATCCAGAACTTGCACTTCATTCCGCCAAACGATATATTCGATTAGTTTTAACAGTTGGCCGGAATCTGCCAGCGCGGGACAAATCACGGCGAGGCGATAGCGTCGATTCATGCTAGCCCGCCTCCCCCCCACGGCAGCGCCAAATGCTCGATCCAGAACTTGCACTTCTTTCCGGCAAACGATATATTCGATTGGCGTTAACGATTTACATGGACCCGCCAGCACGGGAGAAATTACGGTGAGGCGATAGCGTCGATTCATGCTAACCTTCCTCCAGCAGCGGCCGTGCCAAATGCTTGATCCAGAACTTGCGCTTCTTTCCGCCAAACCACGTATTCGGTTGGTGTTAACAATTCGCCGGAATCCGACAAAACGGGAGGGATCGCGGTGAGGTGATAGCGTCGATTCATGCTAACCCTTCCGCCAACCGATGTATTTGGTTGCGTTAACAATTCGCCGGAACCCGCGAGCACCGGAGCAATCGCGTTGAGGCGATAGTGTCTCATGCTAACCTTCCTCCCGCCACGGCAGCGCCAATCCGGCTCCATAGCGGAGCACGCCATACAACAGCCCGTCCACGTTCGACTCGCTGATTCGGCCGGCCGGTTCCCCGGCGCTTGCTAGAATTGCGCCTTCGCGCACAAATCGCAGTCCTGGCTTCTCACCCGCTCCGTTCGCCCAACCGCCGCGCATCAGCGTGCGATATGCGCCCGCGTCCCAGGCAACCGAATCGCTTTCCGCAGGGGCAAACAAACCCAGCGTCCACCAACGCCCGCCGGCGGGAAACCCGTTCGATTTCCAACCCGCATTCACCAGCAAACGGCCAAGTTCGCCCTCCTTGTACCGCGGTCGCCGTGATCGGCCCCAGCCGGCTCCGCGCCAGCCGCCGATGCCGTCGTCGGCCAGCAGCCGGAACGCCGCTTTCAGCCGCCCGCTCCAGACGGAAGCCGCGTCCATATCGGCAAACACAAACAACGCCCACGCTCCCGCGTTGTGGGAAAACTCAATACCGGCGGTCGCCGCCGTCGCCGCGGCGACGCCGCTGAAACGATCAACCGCCGCGCGCTGGCGTTCCAACGGACGATACGGCGCGCCGGCCCCGGCGCGGTCGACCGATTGCAAACATCCACTGGCTAAATCGACCACCCAGCGATGCTCATCGAATTTCTTCGCCGCCAAGTCTTGTATCGCCGTCAGCGGCGCGAACCGGACGGATTGCAAACGCACCCGCCGCAGCCCGCTATACGCCCGTACCGCCTCCGGCAAGGGTGCATAGAACACGTCATTTTGAGCGGGGAACATCGAACTCATCCGTGTCAACCGCGCGCCCTCGGCGAGCCACTCCGGCAGCCATCCCAGCAGGCGCATGGCGTCACTGAGGGCGCCGAACAACGAATCGCTCGGCACCAGCGAAGCGGGCTCTTCGGGACGTCCCGCGCCGCAGCGCCAAGGTGTGATCGGCTGTAATTGAACCAGGAGAGCTGGCCGTTCTGTCGGCATGTGTGGTTATTCGGAAAGACGCAACGCAAACTCATCGGCCAGCACGGCCTTTTGCAGGGCTTCAGTCGTCGCCGCCTTGGCCACTTCTTCCTCCTGCGCGCCATCGGCGTAGTAGCGGCGGCTACGCCACACGGCACGAATGTTCTGGAATTCCACGCGGCCGCTGCCGCGCGATCCGCCGCCGCCCAGCGCCGCATCCTCCATCAGCCGCAAACCTTGCACCACCAGCGGCACCAGTTTCCGGTCGTCTTCGTGGAGAATATCGATCACGATCCGGACCCGGAACCGCGCACCGGCCGGTACCCGTTCCAGCGTCCGCGGGTTCGCCTGGGCCGTGATGCGGTCGATGGCGTTCTCGCTTTTCACTTCGGTCAGCTCGTCGTCCAATTGCTCGCGCATTTGCGCCGTGATGGATTCGAGTTCCAGCGGCGCGTCGTAAATCGCCAACCGCGCCGGCGTGATATGACGCGCCTCCATGGCGTCGCCCTTGACGCGATCCATCCGGCCCGGATTCCGGCCGAACAGCAGGCAGATCGGGTCGTCGGCACGGTCGCTTTGATGGATACGGACTTCCTGGCCGCGGCGGCGCGAGAGATACACCATCTCGTCGGGCGCGGTCAATCCAAGCGCGTGTTCCAATAGGCTGCGCAGCCGTCCGCGCAGCGACGAGCCGGGCACAATCGGGCGGCCGAACGCATCCTTGACGACCGGATTATCGGCGCCGCCGATTTCCAGCGATCCTTTGCCGGCGCCAATGTGCAGGCCGGTCAAGCAGACTAGCGAGGCGTCGACGAGCAATTTGCCGGCGAGGCGGATTTCGGGAACGTGGGATGAAGAGCTCATGTTTTTCCTGGGTTCGCCGCGATTATTCGTTGTAGGCGATGATGGCTTCGAAGAGGTCGCGGAACCGGTCGTAGCCGCGGGTTTCGTTGCGCCGCGTGACTTGGAGCAGCAGTTTTTCCAATGGGTCCAAACTGCGCAGCCCGTGCCGCGCGATGGTATAGGCCAGGCGCGCGCGCAGCATCACGAACTGGTGTTGGCGGTCCGCCTCCGGCGCGCGGCACGCCCGCCGCACGGCGCCATATAGCCGCCGCAGTTGGCTCCGCGTGCCGGCGTCGAGATCCCGCAGCCGCGCCACCAGCACATGCGCCTGGTTATCCAGGTAGAGGCTGTCGCTAATCAGCTTGTCGCATTCGATTTCAACCGGCCCGTCCGGCCGCCGAACTTCCGGCCGCCGGTCGCCGCCGGTGCCGGCGCGTCCTGCGTCGCGTGGACGATCTTCTCCCCGGCCGTCGCCGCGTCCCGTATCGCGTGGACGGTCATTCCCGGCCGCGCCGCGTTGGTCCGGCCCGCGCCGTTCGGGGCCGGTCCCGCCCGCGGGTTTGGTCCGGTCGCCCGGATTCGGTTGCCCCTGCCGTTCGCGATCCTGCGGAGGCCGGTCCGCACGGGCCTCGCGCGGCGGACGATCCCCCCGCGGTTCCCGAGGAGGACGGTCGGCCCGCGGCGCAACCGCAGGAACGGCGGCCGCAACCGCGGACTTCAATTCCGCTTCCGGCGCGGCCGTCCCTGCCCCGGGCGGGGCAACGGCCGGAGCGCGGTCTTCGACGGATTCTATAACCGGCACCGATTCCGCCTCCGGTGGGGCGGCTGACTTGGCGGCGCTCGGCGAGGCAACGGCCGGAGCGCGGTCGGCGACGGGTTCTGTTGCCGACGCCGATTCCGCCTCTGGCGGGGCGGCCCACTCGGCGGGGGCCGGGGGCACAACCGCCGCCGGCGCAGGCGCGGGTGCTTTCGCGATTGGAGCGCCGGTGTCCACCTCTGGCGCGGTTGAACCTTCGGCGCCCGGGGCTTCCGGGACCGGCTGTGGAGTATCCGTCTGCATTTCTTCCGACATACGTAAGTTCGAACTCTCTTTCCCTAATCCTGTCCGCGCCAGCCGCTCTCCAACCGCGCCCAATCCAATGCCACTTTGCCCGCCGGGCGCAACTGCTTTTGCACCTGTCCCCGGCCGATCAGATCGCCGAGAAACGCCCGCCACTGCCGTTCAAACTCCGAGCCCGTCCGGTCGCCCGCCAGCCGCCGCAACCGACTATGAAAACGCCACGGCCGGTCCACGCTCCGTTCCCGCCGCCGCGCCCGCGGCGACGCCAACACATCGCCCGCTCCCCGCACGCCGTAAAAGTCTTCGAGTTCCTCGAACACCTCCGGCGGGCAGTGATAGACGTCGCGCAGCTTGCGAATCCGCAGTTTCAGACCCTCGGCGTCCTTCAACGCCGGCCAATCGAGAATACGGTCGAACAGCGCGAACGCGTTCCCGCCGGAAGATTTCACCGTCTCAATCGAAATGCGGTTCCTCCGCCAGACGCCAGCCAACGTCTCGCCCGTTTCGGCGACCGTCAACGCCGCCGATAGGGACGCGCCTTCGGTCAGCTCTTTCCCGCCCGGCAAATCGCCCGCGAACAGGGTGAATACACGGTGGAACTCGCTGGCCACGCTAAGAAGCGCATCCCACGCGCCCGCGACGGCGAAATCGTCGCCGCCGCTATAGAGGATAGAGACCCGGCCGGCATGCGCCGGCATGGCCACAATCCGTTGCAGTTCGCCCGCCACCAGCCCCTTGTACAGAATCGCCAGGTAGAGGAAGTTTTCCGCCGAATCGGCGAGTTGCAGGCGCGCCCCGGCGCGGTCGATGTCGCAGCGGAACATTCCCCATGCCCGCCGCCCGTGTGCCTTGCGGCCCAAGTCCTGCGGCGAGGCGGGGGGCATGGTGATCGCAATGGCGTCCGGCGCCGCGCCCAGCGTCCACTGCCGCGCGCCTTCCCCGGCAAGGAACCGCACGGGAGCGTTGGCAATCCACCCGACGGAGGCGGTCCCGTCCATGCGCGCCGCCAGCCCGGTCCATGGAGCTTCTCCCGCCGGGGCCGGCGATACATCCGCGGCGAAGGCCGCCGCGCCCAAATGCGCGAGCGGACTCTGCCGTTTCGCCCGAATGCCCTCGGTCAGCCGTTTCCAAACGTTTGGCCAAGTGCCAAGGTTCTCGGTGAGCGCCCAGTGGAGTTGCAACTCGCCCGCCGTTTCGGCCGCCACCGCATCCCGGAGGGTGGACAGATAAACGGCGGCGTCAGCCGCGGTCGGCTCCGGCAGCAGGAGCAGGAACGATCCGCCGCCCGCATACCCGACGAGCAATGGCGACAATCCCCGCTCGGCTAAAAACGCCCGCGGCGTAATCTCGGTCAACAAGGAAACCCACAGGCTGCGGTCGGCAAACGACGAGTTTTCGCTCGTGCCCGACACGAAGCGTTCGATTCCGCGAAACTGAGCGTAGAGGAAGACTTGTAGCGACATGGCGTTACCGGATGAGGCTGCCGCGAAAATTCAATGTAACACGGCTGAGGGTCCAGACCGCAGTTGGCGTGTCGAAACTCCGGCCCGGCTGGAGTTGTTCCTGCTCTCGCGTCTTCCCAACGCCTCGCGCGATAGCATCCGCCGCGCTTTGGCCGCCGGCGCCTGCCGCGTCGATACGGCCGTTCGTCCGTGGGGATTCCGTCTCGTCCCCGGCGCGGTCGTCACCCTCGATGCCGCCGCCCGCATCAGCGAAGTGCGTCCGGAATCGATCCCTCTCGATATCCTCTACGAAGACGACGAACTGATCGCCATCGACAAGCCGTCCGGCATGCTGGTCCACCCCACCAGCCGCGAGCGTGCCGGGACGGTCGCCAACGCTCTGCGTGGACTTGGCTTCCTCGACGTTCACTTCCTACACCGGCTTGATCGCGATACTTCCGGCGTTCTGCTCGCCGCCAAGACGCTGCCGCGTCATTCGCCCCTGGCCTGTATGTTTCAATCCCGTGACGTGGAAAAGCGATATCTCGCCGTTGTGGCCGGACCCGTTCCGTGGGAGGAACAGGTGGTAACTCTCCCAATTGGCCGTGATCCCGTCCGGCGCCCCCAGTGGAATCTACTCCCCGGCGGAACTCCTGCCGAAACCCGCCTCCGCGTTCTTTTTCGCGGCGTCCAGACGGTGCTGCTCGAAGCCGAACCCGTTACCGGCCGAACGAATCAGATCCGTATTCATTGCGCCGCCATCGGGCATCCCATTATCGGGGACACGGCCTATGGCGGCCCCGCCGGCCCGCGTCTGTTGCTGCACGCATGGACGCTGTCATTTCCCACGCTGCGGTCGGGCCGCTGTCTTGTTACCGCGCCTCCGCCTCCGGAGTTCCCGCGCTTTGACCCGAACTCCTAAATTTGGCGGTTAGAAAATATTCGGCAAGTTGGCAGTTTCCGGATTAATCACTGGGAGACTTTCCAGCAGCGCGACGCGTATGAGTATCTTGTCGGAGGCCACAAACGATTCGACAACTCCGTCCCGCCGCAAATCGAGCGCGACGGCCAGTTGCAGGGAATCCAAAGATCGTAATCCATGAGTGGTCCCATACGCCGCAAGAAGGGTTTCGGCGATCTCGTAATGCCGCAATCGCGGCACAACGATCTTGAAACGACTATTCCGGACATCGCTCCGAAATCTCCGGCGAGCTAACTCAGACGCTTCCCTTGTCGTCTCTCCCGAGCGCAACTTCCCGGAGACAACGGAATGCATTTCCAACATACCAAGCCGCGATAGGAAGAGACCCGTCCGCTCACGATGTAGAAGCCAATCCAAGAATTCACTGCCCCGTTCTTGGTGATAAACCTTCGCCAGCGCGCTCGTATCCAGCACTACCGGCAATCGCGTCAGCCTCGGTAATCCCGCTCTTCTCGTACCGCATCCGCCAGACTGCCCTTAATTCCCGACAAGGCGTGCCGAACCTCTTTCAGGGTCGGTTCCTCCTCCTCCTCCTCCTCCATCGCATCGATCGCGGCCACATACTCGTGGTCCAGGTAGTCTTCTATCGATGGAGAAGTCGGGTCGTAGACGGTCAAGGTCACCCGTTGGCGATCCTTCAGATCCAAAGGTTTCACGGGGCGTAACACGCCGTTCTCGTAAACTGCCTCCACATAGTACGTCATGACGATTCCATTCTAACGCACTAGAACCCGCGGCTCGGCCGGTATCCCGGCCGGGCGCGCACGCGGTACTTCTTGCCCGCATCCGCGGCAATCTCAACCGCGATTTTCCGGAACCCTTCATTCGGATTCTGCTGCGGATAGTAGGTCACGGTGTAGGAGTTGCCGAGATCCTCGCGGATGGATTCAAACGCCTCCACCTGTTTCTGCCAGGTCTTGGCGAAGTACGCCTTTCCGCCCGTGCGCGCCGTGAGGCGCTTGAAAACACCGCTCGATATCGCGTCCTTGCTCGCCTCGGCGGTCGAAATGACGTAAATCGGAATGCCTTCGTCCTCGGCCACGGCGCGCACATCGTCGGGCGCCACCATGCTGGCGTTGTCCGGACCGTTGGAGAACACAATCACCACTTTTCGTCCGGGCACCTTCGCCGCGTCGCGCAGCGTCAGCAGCAGCGTGTTGTACAACGCCGCGTCGTCGCCCGCCACGGCCTTCCGCAGTCCCAGAATCGCGTCGTTCCGGTCTTTCGTTAACCCCGCCGCCCGGGTCAGATTCCGGCTGAACGTATACACCGCAATTGAATCCGCCCGGTCCAATCCGCGGACAAAATCCGCAATCGCGTCGGAGGCGTACACGAAGCCCCGGTACATATAATTGCTGGTGTCGAAAAGCACGAAGACATTGGTTCCGACAAACGCATCCGACCGCACATCGGGCCCCGCCTTCGATTCTTCCCCCGCAGCCGGAACCGCCAACGGCTTCATGGACCCGTCGTCCAGAATCTGCATGACCGGCTTATTGCCCTCGGCAAACGTGTTCAGCCTTTGCACGATCCCGTCTTCCAGGATCTTGAAGTCGGACGGCTTCAACCCATTTACGTACTTGCCCTTGTTATCGGTAACCGTAAAGCCGAGCACCACCATGTCGACCTTTACGCGAAAGGTTGGCCGGCTCGTCTCCTGGGACAAGGCACTGCGTCCCGCCAACATCGCCGCCGCGCCCATGCCGATTATTTTACGTCTCGATGTCACTCGTGTCTCCCTCTTGACCGATTGCGATCTCAAACTCCAAAGTGTACCGAATGCGGCGGCCGTTTGTAGAACCTACTCCGCTCCCCCGGCGGCCTGCGCGGTTTTGTGCGCTTTCGCCCGAACTTCCTCGCCCACCTGCCGCATCGACCGCAACAAAGCCGGCCAATCCTCCAGGTGCGTCGCGAAGATTTTCTCCACGGTGCTCTTCGTCCATTCCGGTACCGCGACGTTCAGTTGAGATGGAACCATGTACGCCGAATCGGCCACCGAAGCGAAGTACAGGAGGCTCGATTCCCAACTCTCCGCCATGATGCGGCTCGAGTATCCCATCAGCGTCGGGAAGGTACGAATGCTCAACAGTTCCGGGCTGTAGCTATTAGTCAGCGTCGGTTTGGACGTTCCGAAGGCCCGCGAAACCGCCCCATAGTTGGCGACTTCAGGCGACGCCTTGGCAATTTGCCGGATCTCCAGCGCGAGCCCGTCGCCTTCCTCCGCGCGCGCCGCATGCATCTCCCGCGCCAGTGAGAACAGTTCCGACGGCGTGACATTCTCCAACGCCTTCTTCACACGGCCTTCGGCCAACCATTCGCCCACCTGGCGCGCCCGCGCCGGTGGCGCATAGTTGCCCAGCACGCGCGTCACGCGCGTCCGCAGCCCCTCATCGAGGGTCGCTTCCGCCAACGCCAATTCGCTGAACCGCAGGTGGAGCGCTACCCACTGCATCTGCACCGGCGACACGTTCCAGAACCGCTGAATCTTCGAACTTTGCACAATCTGCGGCACCAGGTCGCCCCAGATCAGCGCCTGCTCCCGGCTAGGAATCAGGAAGTTCTGCTCCGCTTCCGCCAGCGCGTACGGCAGGCCCGTCAGCGATCCCACCAGCCGTCCTCCGGAACTTGCCGGCCAGCCCGATCCCATCACTTCCGTCTGCCGCCACGTCTGCGCCGCGCCCTGCAGTCCCAGGAAATCGTGGCTCCGGACAAACACCGGATTGGTATAGAGAACCTGCGCTCCCGGGGGAGCGTAGTGGGCATAGTTCAACCCAACCAGCGTATCCCTGAGCAGCGGTGCTAGCGCGCCCCGCACGTCGGCCAACTTCGCCGCGTCCCCGGCGGCCTTTTCCACCATGGCCCGCAGGTTCAACTTGCGCTGGTACTCGATGTGCCGCTCACTCCAATAGCCGAAGATCAGCGCGTTTTTCTCCACGCCGCTCAGGCCCGCGCGCGGCAGTTGAATCTCCGACAGCCGGCCCGATACCCGCTGCACAATACCCGGGTCCAGTTTTTCGCCTTTTCCCAGCGCCTCCAGATGCGCGGCCAGGTCGCTGAGGGCTTTCAACGACACCAGCCGCTGCGCCTCGATAATGCGGATCATGTCCTGCACGAGCAGCGTCTGGCTGTCGGTGTCCTCCGCGTTCGCCGTCCCCGCCAGCAGGTCCACCATCCGGTCCTGTATATTCGTGCCCTCCGGCGTTCCGGCGGCCTTCAGCAGAGTTCGTACACCGGCCAAGCCGGCGTCGAACGTGTCCCGGTCGTTTTTCGCCTTTACAAACGAACCCAGAATCCCGGTCATGGTCGCGTCGGCGTCCTTCTCCGGAATCGCGGCCTGACGCACCAGGATCTGCCAAATGGAAAGCAGCCCTTGCATCGTTCCGGCGGCATTCGACCGCGCGCCCTGATCGCGAATACCCGATACGGCGGTGGCCGTGTCCAGGTAGGCGAGAATCGTCGCCTCGCTCAACATACCCGTCTCGTTCAAAAGGGAATACTGCGCGCCATGAGTCCGGTACTCGCGCGCCAACCGGTCCACGGTCGCCGCGGCCATCGGCTGCGAGCGCTTCCGGTTCATATCGCTAACGGCCATGAAGATCTTCAGCGGCTCGTTCTCCACCGCCTTCCGGCACAGCGCAAACAGCGCTTCCAAAACATCGTCCGGTTCCTTCCACCCGGTGGCCGCCTTCGTCAGCTTGCCGTCGTACTTGCCGTGCGGATGTTTGATGAATAGCTGCTTCCAAACCTCGACGGTACCCGGAATATGCGGTTTCCCATCGGCGTCGAAA
This sequence comes from Bryobacteraceae bacterium, assembly GCA_046155405.1. GTDB lineage: Bacteria > Acidobacteriota > Terriglobia > Bryobacterales > Bryobacteraceae. The sequence continues at coordinate 36,797 of JBJXFL010000250.1, forward strand.
CGCAGCCGGGTCGTCAGCAGCAGCAGATCCGTATTAGCCCGGAACACGGGGCGCGCCGGACCGGGACTGGTCACTTTCCCCCTCACGGCGCCATAGAACCGCCGCAGCCGGTCGACCTGCGTCAGGTAGTCCTGCGCCGGTCCACTCACCCGCATCAGCGAATCGTAGTAGCTCGCCATCCATCCATCGTCCTTGGAATTCAGCTTGTCGAAGAACGCGGCGGGGTCCGACGGCGCCGTTCCGGCCAGTTCCGTCCAGATCGCTTCCGCCTTCGTCCCGCCGGGAACCACGGCTTTCCCGTCCCGGATCGTGTACATTCCGCCAAAAAAGTCGAGCACGTGCGAGAACGCTTTCAGCCGCATCACCTGCACCGACGCCTTCAGTTTCGACGCCACTTCCCGGTCCAATTTGGACATGCCCAGATAAAGCCGGCACAACTGCGGGTCGCTTAAATATTGATCGATGAACTCGCCTTGCTGCTTCTCCTTCGCGCCGAGCCAGTAATCCGCGCCATAGAGCACCGGCACTTGAGTCGCCCGGAAATCGTACTCAAACGGCCGATTCGCCCGCAGCGCCTGTTCCAATTCGGCTAGCGGAAACCCCGAATCGATGGTCAAAAAAGCTCGGGAAGCATTGACGGTCTCCAGCACCACTTCCGCTCCGCAACCGCCGCGCATCCGGTACCCCAGCGCCCGCAGCAGATCCGCCGTCACCGGCGATTCGCACTGCTCCACCCGGATCTTCTCCGCCTCGCCGGCAATCTTTTTCAACTCCCGCGCCTGCGACAGGTACCGCACCACTAGTTTCAAATACTCGGTCGGTTCCAGCCCTTCATTGCTGTTCGCCGCCTGGTAGCCGTTGGTTACGACGTTTCGCGCCAAGGCTGGCAAGATCTCCTCCCGTGGCAGGTCCGGGCTTAAAGCCGCCATCCGCGAAAAACTTCGGAGCGGCCCGGGTATCTCAATCATCGTGTATTCCGCACCCAACTCCGCCTTTGGCGACGGCACGCTGGCGCTCCCCGTCAGGCGGACGTGCTTCTGGGCGGCGGCGGCGTCACCGGCCAGCAGATCCAGCGCCACCAGCCGCCGGGCGTATTTGCCCAACTCCCGCGACCCGCTCGTCTCGAGCACCGTCAGTAATTTCTCATAGGCGCCACGCGCCGCCGGATCTCCGTGGCGATCCAGGAACTCCGCCGCCGCCGTCAAGGTAGCCGCGTCGTTCGGCGCCTCCTTCGATTCGGCAAGCAACAGGGAGCGGGCGGCGCCGGCCTGGCCCTTCTCCTCCAATTGCCGGGCGCGAGCGGCAATTTCCTGCCCTGGCGCCATGGTCCCGCAACCCAAGAAACAAATCGTCAAAAGTAGTCGCATCTGTGTCCGTCCCCGAGAATGGTGCTCTTACTCTAACACTACATCCGGGTCCCCGATATCGCCGCCTTCGTGGCGGAACAGAGTTAACAATCCTGCAAATCGCGCGCGGCAAGACAGGTTGTGGCTGGCGGCCTCAAAGAACGGCCTGTTGTTTTCGCTCGATTGTAAGCGCGCCTTGCCGCCGAAGGTGCTGGTGAACGCATAGCTATTATGTGGCCGGGGAATCCGGCGCGCGACCCGGAAACGGTAACGATCCACTGTTCCCCGCCGGCGAATGCCGCGGAATCGGATCGCTCACCGTCCCCATCGATATTGAACTTCGCGGACCGGATCGGCCGGACGTCGTGATCGCGCTCGCCGCCGGTCGCGTGTTGCTGCCCTATGCGATCACCACCGCCCAGTCCGTTGGCTGCACGATCTCGCCATGCTCGGATCGACCAGCAAAATTAGGACAGGCGCCCGATGTGCCTTATTGTGCCAACCGCAGAATCTCCGACGCAATCCTGGCAAACGCCTGATTCAGGTCCGAGGAGTTCGGCGCATACGCGTACACGCCGGCGACCTTCGTATTATCGTAATTATTCGCAGTCAGGTCATTGGCCATGCGCTTCAAGAGAACGGGATCGATCCCGCCGTTCCCGTCCAGCCCGATCGTGTAAGTAACTACGTTGAGCGTCGTATTGCTACGGATCGCCGTCGCCGCGTTATCGGCGACGTTGATCGCCACGCGGCTGATGTTGTTCGGCTTGTCCAGCCGCTTCTTGTTCAGATACGGATGCCCGGCCGCCGTGTAATTCGTGACGCCTTCATAGCTGTTAGTCGATATTCCGTTCACGTCGGTTTCCGGAATATACGCTAGATCCCGCCGGGCGCGAACCGCATCTTCCGTAAAGGCGCAAGCGGTAACACCGGACGTCAGGATGGGATCGGAAGTCGAAAAACTGGTGGCCACGGGATTCGCGAGTCCATTCGTATCGCCCGTACCGTTGTTTATATTCCCGCCGGTCATGACGCCGATCTTAGGCGCGAATGTTCCCCAACTGGCGTGACTTGGCGCATAACCGGCGTCGTCATTGCACTTACTCTTGGACAAGGTACATGTGCTGCCGGTTCCGCAGGTGTAGCCGTCGCCATAACGGCTGTCGGAGACGGTCTTGATTGGGAACGCCGCCGTGAACGCCGTCGGCACGCCGTCGGTGAAGAACACGATCATATTCAACGCCAGCGGTTCGTTGAGCGTCTGCAACTGTTGGTAGGCGGAGTAGTACGAGTAGGAGGTATTCGTCCAGCCCCCGCAAGTAATCGAGTCGATTTTGGTTGTTAGCAGGTTCGATGGATCCTTGAAATTCACCGACGGGGGGTAGGCGAGGTATACTGCCGAGCCAAACGTAATCAGCCCCATGGTGTCGCGGCCGTTCACGAACATATTCACGAACGTTTTTGCCGCCGTGATCATGTCCGCGCACGGCTGCCCGCTCATCGATCCCGAACGATCCAGCACCAACATCATGTTTACGTCGCGTCGCGACGCCTTGCCTACCGCGCCGGCGACCGCCGTCGTCCCGCCCAGTATCCGCATGAAATACAACGGCGAGTTTGAAGTCGCCGATGTCGTCACCGTCAGCGTGCTCAAATTGGTCTGCGCCACCGTAATCGTTGGCGTCGTTCCCGTCGTACCCAGATAACCCGTGGGGAAGTTGGCGCTGAAAAACGCGTTGCCTCTGACCACGGCCGACGCCGTCTGCTCGCTCAGCGTCAACCCCATATTCAAGTTCCGCGCCGTCGCCAACGACGCCGCGTCGCAGGCCGCCGTCAGCCGTCCGCGAATCACGTACATCAACCCGGCGTCGATCGCCAACCCCATCGCCGGTATCGTAAACAGCAGCATCATCGCCGTAAGCATCACCGCTATGCCGCGCTCCCGGCTTTCTCGCCCCCGCCGGACGGTCGATATCTCTCCCTGACCTCGCGCAAAACGGACTCGGTCGCGGCGGGGGTTGGACGAGAGTTCGTGAACGGTTGGAGGCCGCGACCGGCCTTTGCGCTCAGAAGATGTTTCGTTGGTATACATAAGTGCCATCCCTGTATCCCGGCATATCGATCTCCGGCGTTTTGAAATAAGCCTCGGAGACGAACGCATACTCGCCCCCGTTTAATGTCATCACCGACGTAAAGTTGGTTGCCCGCACGCTTGACTCGTTCAAATAGTTCGTCGTCGAAATCGTCCCATCGGCCTGAATCAGCGTGGGGGCCGGGTTTCCATACGTCGTCGTGTACAGCAGTGCGTTCCCCACGGTCATCCGTTTGATGACCACCGGCATGTTGAAGTTCGGACACGCCCCCGTCGACAGCCCCCCCGCGGCGCACTCGTCCGTCCCCACCATCATGATCTGCGTCATGATCACTACCCCGTTCCCGCCGCTTGCCGTCATCCCCATCCCGTTCGCCAGCCGCACCAGTATGTCCTTATTTTGCGCGAGCGTGAAATCGACATACCGCATGAACATCGCTCCAGCGTCGCGGGCCACCACGCCCGCCTGCACGCTCTTGGTCAGCGTCATCCCAACCGAAAAGGTCCCCATCAGCAGCAACACCAAAAACGAGATTACCAACGCAAATTCAATGATCGCGTTGCCCTTCTGCCGCTCCGCTCTCCTCGTCCCTCTTCGCATCGCCGCCACTCCTTTTAACGGCACGGAGGCGATACGCCTCCGGCCAATCCTTCCATCCGGTCGGCGGCATACACATTGATATTGAACGGCGATGCCGTCCGCCACAGCGGCGCGATCCAACTCCACGTGTACCCCTCAATCCCGATCTCCACGACGTTCCCCGGCGCGTTGCTGCCGGATCCCGTCACCTCGGTCGTCAGATTCGACGGCGCGTAGAACCGTACCTTGATCTTCGAGTCATGCGCCGCGTCGCTCAGGAAACCCACCGCAGACGTCTTCACAATCGCTTTGATCGACGCGTCCTGGCACATCCCCCCGGATGTCTGATAGGTGACCGCATATCGCACCCCTTCCCGCACCGCGTTCTGCATGGTCGCCCGCAGAAACAACGCCAGCGAGAAATCGAATAACGCCAGCATGATCGCCAGCAGCGGCAGGAATATGAGCGCAGCCTCCAGCATTAGGTTTCCCCTCTGCCGCCGCCGCCCCGCCGCTATCGGTCGAATGTGCAAAATTCGGAGGTGCTCCTACTCCTCCTCTATTCTCCGGACTTACCGGTGCCGCTCCAATCGGCGGCGCCACCCATTCGTTCCCCTTTTTGTGTTTACCCCTTCCGCTCCGCCATGGCTATATTCCCTCCCCGGCTCTGGCGCCAGTACCATGCCCCTAACGCCACAAATCCCAGGCTCATCCACTGTGTCAGCGACAGTCCCGCCAGCAGCCCCTGCGCATGCGATCGCACAAATTCCACGCCAAATCGAACCAACGAATACATCACCAGATAGAACCCGATCTGCGCCCCCGGCCGCAGATTCAACCCCGCCCGCTGCCACAGCAGCCCAAAAATCACAAACTCCGCAAAGGCTTCGTAGAGCTGCGTCGGATGAAGTGGTACTCCCAGGGGTACGCCGGTCAGTTCCGCGGCGGCCGGATTCCGAAATACCACCGCCCACGCCCGGTCGCATCGCCCGCCCCAACAACACCCCGCGGCAAAGCACCCGATGCGCCCAATTCCGTGTCCGATCGCAATTCCCGGCGCCAACAAATCCGCCGTCTCCAAAAAAGGCAGCCCATGCGTTCGCATGTACCACCACGCGAACACAAGGGCCAATACCAGCCCCCCTTGGAAAACGCCCGCCGCCTGTAACGTGCCGATAGAAAAGATGTCGCCAAGGTTCTTGCTGTAGTGGCTGTTCCAGTCAAACAGGATCATGGCGATCTTCGCGCCCGCTAGTCCGGCCAGCGCGCACAACACGACCAGGTTCGAAATTTTTTCCGGATCCACGCCACGCCGCTTAGCCAGCGTCGTACTCACCTGAAGCCCGGCCAAAACTCCCAGCGCAACCAGCAACCCGTAGGCCGGGAGGAAGAAATCGCCAAACTGGAAGAGCTTCGGAAACACTACGCCGTCTCCTTCCGCCGCCAAAGGTCGATCAGCAGCAGAACCGCGCCGGCGGAGATGGCGCTATCGGCCACATTAAAGGCCGGCCACTGCCAGTCGCGCCAATAGAGCAGCAAAAAATCGGTGACGCTTCCGCGCAGAATCCGGTCGTAGAGATTACCAAGCGCGCCCCCCAGCACGAGCGCCAGGGCGAGCCGTCCGGCGGCCGAATACGTCTCCGGCTTTAACAGCGAGCCGCGGAACATCCACGCCACGATCAGCGTTACCACGCCCGACAGGCCAATCAGCACCACCCCCCGCACCGCGTCCGGCGCATCGGCCAGCAGGCTGAACGCCGCGCCCCGGTTCTGCGCATGGACAATCGAAAAGAAGCCCGGAATCACCGCATGGGTGTCCCAGAAGGAGACGTGTTTTTCAATCCAGCGCTTGGATACCCAATCGAGCGCAAAAATGCCCGGAATCAAACCGACCAGCGCCATCTTCGCTTTCGTCAACCCGTCACCATGGCTTTCACCACCGCCGCGCACGGTGCGCATACGGTGGGCAAATCGGCGTCGCTACCCACATCGTGCGTGTACTTCCAACACCGTTCGCACTTCACGCCCGTGGCCCGCGTCACGGCGGCCCGCAAAGCGGGGCCCGCGGCCAGTTCCACCTCGCTCACGATAAACAGCGCCGGCAAATGCCCGGCGTATCGCTCGAGGAGGGGCAGCAGCGACGCATCGGCTTCCAAACGAACCCGCGCTTCCAGCGGCGCGCCGATCACTTTCTCCTGCCGAGCCGTCTCCAACACTTTCAATACGTCATCCCGCACGCCAATCAGACGGTCCCACTCGGCCATGCGTTCCGCGTCCATTCGTCCGCCCAGTTCTTCCGCCTCCGGAAGCAGCGCCAAGTGCACGGACCCGGGCGCCCCCGCCGGCCGCGCGAAAGTCCGCCAGATCTCCTCGCAAGTAAAGCTCAACACCGGCGCCAGCAGCCGTGTCAGCGTGTCCGTCAGCCGCCACAGCGCCGTCTGGGCGCTCCGGCGTTCGGCGCTTTTCGCCCCCGTCGTGTACAGCCGGTCTTTCAAAACGTCGAAATACACGGCGCTCAAATCGGTCCCGCAAAACGCATATGCGGACTGATACACCCGATGGAACGCGTATTCGTCGTACCAAGTGCGGCACTTGGCCACCAAGTCGCCGGCGCGCGTCAGAATCCACCGGTCGATCTCGTGCAACTCATTGAAAGCCACCAGGTCCGTCGCCGGATCAAACCCGTCCAGATTCCCCAGCGCATACCGGAACGTGTTCCGAATCTTGCGATACGCTTCCGTCAACCGGGTCAGGATCGTCTCGGAAAGCCGTACGTCTTCCCAGAACTCAACCGAAGAAACCCACAGCCGCAGGATCTCCGCCCCGTATTGTTTGATAATTTTTTCCGGTTCGATCGTATTGCCCAGCGATTTCGACATCGCCCGGCCGTCCCCGTCGAGCGTCCAACCATTCGTCAGGCATTCCCGGTACGGCGCGCCGCCCTTCAGCCCCACTCCTATCAACAGCGAGGAATGGAACCATCCTCGATGCTGGTCGCCGCCTTCCAGGTACATATCGGAGGGCCACGGCAACCCATTGGCCTCGTTCAATACCGCTAAATGGCTCGATCCGGAGTCAAACCACACATCGAGAATGTCCCGTTCTTTTTCAAACTCCGCGCCGCCGCAACGCTTGCAAACGAACCCAGGTCCCAGCAGCTCCTCCGCTGTCCGTTCGTACCAGACATCGGCCGAATGCTCCCGGAATAGATCGACGACTTTGTCCAACGGCTCCCGGTCGGTAACCAGCTCCCGGCAGCCCTTGCAAGTAAACGCGATGATCGGTACCCCCCACGTCCGTTGACGCGAAATGCACCAGTCGGGGCGCGTCGCGATCATGTTGCCGATGCGTTCCTCGCCCCACGCGGGCCACCAACGCACGCCGCGAACCGCCTCCAGCGCCCGCTGCCGCAGACCGTTGCGATCCATGCCGATAAACCACTGCTCCGTGGCGCGGAAAATGGTTGGCTTGCGGCACCGCCAGCAGTGCGGATAGCTGTGCTCAATCGCCTGAAAACCCAGCAACGCGCCGGATTCTTTCAGCAAATCGACGACGATCGGATTAGCCTCCCAAACCGTTTTCCCAATCAGCGCTTCCGGCAGCGCCCCCGGTTCCTCGTCCGTATGATAAAACCGTCCCGCTCCATCCACTGGGCAGTACACGGCGAGCCCATTTTGCATGCTCGCCACGTAGTCTTCCTGGCCATGTCCCGGTGCCGTATGCACCGCGCCCGTACCCTGCTCAAGCGTCACATGTTCCGCCAAAATCCCCAACGAATCCCGCTCGACAAACGGATGCCGAAAGACGACGTGGTGGAGCTTCGCCCCCGCAAACCGCGCGAGTTCCGTCCCGTCCGTCCAACCTATCGCCGCTTTCACCGATTCCAACAACCCGGCCGCGACGATGTAGACCGCCCCGCCCGTTTCATAGGCGGCATATTCAAACCGCGGGTGAAATGCAATGCCCATGTTCGACGGAATCGTCCATGGAGTGGTCGTCCAGATCAGGCCAAATACTTCCTTCCCGGCCAACGCGGGATCAATGGAAGCGGCGTTTGAAGTCAGCCGAAACCGCACATGAATCGACGGACTGCGGTGGTTTTCATACTCCACCTCCGCCTCCGCCAGCGCCGTCCGGTCGTTGATGCACCAAATGACAGGCTTCAATCCCCGATACACGTACCCCTTCGCGAAGAAGTCCACAAACGCGCCCGCGATTACGGACTGATACTCCGGCGCCATCGTCAGATACGGTTTTTCCCAACGCGCGAAAATTCCCAGCCGCTGGAACGAAACGCTCTGCAAATCGACATATTTCCGCGCATACGCCTGGCACGCCCGCCGGATCTGCGCCGTCGTCATCTGCGCCTTCTTCGATCCCAAATCGCCGTCGACTTTGATCTCAATCGGCAGCCCGTGGCAATCCCAACCGGGCACATACGGCGAGTCCAATCCCGCCATTGTCCGCGACTTCACAATAAAGTCCTTCAGCAGCTTATTGAACGAGTGGCCCAAATGAATGTTGCCGTTGGCGTACGGCGGCCCGTCGTGCAGCACATACATCGGCCGCCCCGCCCGGGCCTCCCGAATGCGTCCATAGAGGTTCCCTTCTTTCCATTCGGCCAGCAACCGCGGTTCCAGCACCGCGAGGTTTGCCTTCATGGAAAAATCGGTCTTCGGCAGGTTGACCGTCTTCTTAAGTTCGACTTGGCTCCAGTCCATGGGGTAATTCCCATTATCGGTGCAGCGCGCGGATTTGCGAAATTTTGGGGCAGTTCGGGCGCGCGGCTATGCGCGACGCCCGGGGCCGGCACTTCCAAGCCCGCTTGTTATCCACGGGTTAGCGGATGGAGTACAGGGTGTTACGGCCGCGGAGGTAGATCTCGCCGTCGGCGATGGCGGGCGTGGCGATGAAGAATTCGTTGGTCATTTTGTTCGTTGCGACGACCTCGAACTTATCGGACATTTTTACGACCAGCACGTCGCCTTGTTCGGTGGACACATATAGGTTGCCGTTAGCGGCTACCAGCGACGCTTTCAGGGAGTAGGCGCCGGGAAGGCGTTCCTGGTACAACTGCTCGCCGGTGGTGGCGTTGATCGCATTCAAGATTCCGTTATCGGTCACGAAATAGAGTCGGCCTTCGTGCAGCACGGGCGAGGGAGTGTAGGAGTTGCCTTTCGTGTTTTGCCAGACGATGGCGTCCGTGCCGGTGAGGTCACCGTCGCGGCCGAGCTTGATGGCCATGCGGTTGGGGTCGCGGTGCCCGCTCATGACGATGACGGTGTTGTTGTGGATTACCGGGGCGGGGATCACGTTCGAGCCGAGGCCGGCGCACTGCCAAATAAGCTTGCCGGTTTGATAGTCGTACGAACGCACTTTGTTCGTCGCGGCGACAATGATTTGCTTGCGGCCGGCTACTTCGACGACAGTGGGCGGGGACCAGGAGCTGGCCTCCTCCCGTTCCACTTTCCAGATTTCCTTACCGGTGTTCTTGTCGAGAACCAACAGGTACGACCCGTCTTCCTGGTCGAAGTTCAGAAGGAGGCGATCGCCGTCGAGCACCGTTGGCACGCCTTCGCCGAAGCCGAGGCGCATACGCATTTTGCCGAAGGTCTTTTGCCACACGATGTTGCCCTTCAGATCCATGGCATAAATGCCGCGGGAGCCGAAAAAGGCAAACAAATGCCTGCCGTCGGTGATGGGGGAATTGGAGGCGAAGCTGCCATAGAGATGGTGATAGCCTTCGTGCGGCGTGGCCGTGAGGAGCGTTTTCTCCCAAACCGTTTTGCCGGTCTTGCGGCCGATGGCCATGACCATGAATTTGTGCTCGACACCGGAGGCGGTGCCCCCGCCGGGACCGCGACCGGGCCGGGCTCCCGGATTGCCACTCGGAGTTTCATTGGCGGCTGGCATGGCGGCGGTCGGAACCGCTGTTGTAACAAATACGAGATCGCCCCAGATGACGGGGGAACTGTGGCCGCGGCCGGGAATGGCGGCCTTCCAAGCGATGTTTTTGGTGTCGCTCCATTCGGTGGGCGCGTTGCCGCGGGCGACACCGGTTTGGTTGGGTCCACGCCACTTGGGCCAGGCGGATGGATCGGTGGCGGCTAGGAGAACCGGAGCAATTGAGAGTAATAGTGGTCGGATAATCATTACAGTGTCAAAGTTAAGGCGCTAACGCCTCCCCAATCGTTACCGCCAATTCGCGGCCGAAACGGAGACGGTCGGCCACCAGCGGTTTACGGCCGTACTTGGGTTGGTTGGCGATGCGCTGCTCCATGATGAATCCCGGCAGGCCGAAATCCTTGTAAAGACCCTGGATGACGTTCATGCGGCCGGGCATGCCGGCGGTGGTGGAATTGTCCGCATAGAACAGTTTCCGGGTGGGGGCGAACGACGTTTCCTTCTCCAAGAGGCTGAAGAGTTTTTCCGCCAAGGGCACGAATTTCCCGGCGCCGCCGTTTTCCGGCGGCCCTTCGAGATACTCGCCGGTTTCGGTGTTGTGGAGGCTGAACAGGAAATCGATTTGGCGGCCGGTGGCCAGCCAATCGCGAATGGCGGCCCGCTGGGCGGTGATTTCGGGCATTTTTTCGATTCCGTTTACATCCCAGTTGCGGTTGAGGTCGAAGCCATATTTATTGAAACGTACGCCGCCGCGGGCGACCCCATCGGGATCACAGAGAGGAAAAATTTTCCAGGTGATTTGTTGACGGAGCTTAGCGCCTTCACTAGAAAGCAAGTGGCGGACGAGGCCTTCGGCAACCCAGGAACTGCCGGTTTCCCAACTGTGCTGGCGGAAAAAGAGCCAGGCGACTTTGGGGCCGTTGCCGATGGTCCAGAGGCGGATGGGGCGTTTATCGACGGACTGGCCGACGATCCCTTCCGTGACGCCATTGGCGGCGAACTGGCGAAGGGCGGCGAGGTGTCGATCAGTGTAAGGCGGTACGTGGGCGATCCAGAATTTGTTCGTTTTGGGAGTAATTTTCAGGCGCAGACGAGGTTCGGCGGCATCGTATTCAAACGACTCGATGTGGGACCAGTTCTTGTTGTCGTAACTGACGACGGGAGGGGTATCGGCGGTGACGGCGCCGCGATTGGGTTTGTAGTTGTACTCGCCGGGAATACTGACGAGGTCAATGGTGACGGGTTGGTTGGAGGTGCAATCGATTTGAAAGTAATACCAGTTGGCTTGGCGGTTGCGGTTGTCCTGGTCGGACTCGCCGGCGAGGTGGGCGCGCCAGTGATTTTCGGCGACGCGTTCAACGCGGCCGAGGTTGCCGCCCTCCATTTTCCAGGTGATTTTGAGGTCGGCCGGGAAGAGGGTGACCGATAGCAGAACGAGAGCGAGACGCATGATTCATTTCATTAGACATCGCGCGGGACGGTTTGGATATACTGGCAGCAATTATGAGGCGACGAATGGCGATGGGAGTGATGGCGGGATCCGCGGCGGGGGCTGTGAGAGACCAGTTTCTGGGAGTATGGCGGCTGGTGAGTTGCGAACGAAAGCTCGCCGATGGGAGCATGGCGCACCCATATGGAAAGACGCCGGTGGGACGACTTACCTATGACAAAGCGGGGCGGATGTCCGCGCAGTTGATGACACCGGGAAGACGGTCGACAGTGGCTCCGGGGATGAATATGGTATCGGCCAAGGCGAGTGCGGAGGAGATCCGCGAGGCGGTAGGCGGGTACGCGGCCTACTTCGGCACTTTCGATGTGGACGAGCGGGAGCGCGTGGTGATCCATCATGTGGAGGCGGCGCTGACACCGAGTTGGGTGGGAACGGATTTGCGGCGGGCCTACCGGTTCGCGGGGAAACGGCTGTCGTTAACGGCGGCGCTGCCGGGATTGACGACTGAGTTGATTTGGGCGCGGGAAGCGGACTGAATCTGTTAACAATTGACACAGGCCATTTAAGGCAGAAACGGAATAGATTGGAATCGTATGTATAACGAAAATGAAAAAGACCCCGTTCATGAGCTGGTGCACCTCTACGTAGATGGCGCATTCGACCGGCGCGAGTTAATCTCGCGCGTGACCAAGCTGTTCGGTACCGGCGCCGCCGCGACGGCCGCGCTGGGGAGTTATTCCGAGGTAATGGCCCAAACGCCAAGCGCATGCCCGGCGGACGTCAAGGTGCCGCTGGATGCGGCGGACATCGTCGCGAAAGACATTGAATATAGCGGGGAAGGGACGAAGATGTTCGCTCACTTCGCCTATCCGAAAAATGTGGAAGGGAAGATGCCGGGCGTGATCGTGATTCACGAAAACCGGGGACTGGTGGAGCACATTAAAGACGTTTGCCGGCGCGTGGCACGGGCTGGATTCGCGGCGATCGCGCCGGATCTGCTGTCGCGGCAGGGCGGCGTGCAGATGTTTCCGGAACCGACGCAGCAGACGCAGGCATATGGGCGGACTACGGTGGATGAGCGGCGGATTGACTTGGTGAGCGCGTTGGACTACCTGAAATTCACTCCTTTTGTCCAACACGACCGGATTGGAGCCGTGGGATTCTGCGCGGGCGGGGCCAATGTGTGGGACCTGGTGGTGAACTTGCCGGAACTCGCGGCCGCCGTGCCGTACTATGGAGCGCCACCGGCGATAGAACTGCTGGCTGGCATACAAACTCCGGTGTTGATGGTTTATGCGGAGCGGGACCGGGCGCTGACGGGACGGATTGCGCCAGTGATGACGGAACTGCTGGCCAGGCAAAAGGTCTTTGGGATACGGATATACGAGGGCGTGGGCCACGCGTTTAACAACGACACGGGCGCGGCGTACAACGCCGAGGCGGCGTGCGCGGCGTGGGCGGAAACGATCGCCTATTTCAATAAGTGGCTGCGGGCGCCGCGGGCGTAAACTATTTTTTCTCGGCGAGGGCCTTCAATTGGGAGAGGCCCTTTTCGAAGTCGGGGCCGATGGCTTTATCCATGCCGCCCATGGCCAAGCCGAAGCCTTTGGACATAAAGTTACTCTCGCCGGTCATGGCCCACTCGACCTTAGAACCAGCGCCGGAGGGGGTGATGGTGAATTGATTAGTGGCCTTGGAGGCGAAGGGCTTCAGGAACTCCAGATTGATCTTCACGTTTTGAGGCGGCTGGCTATCGGTGATAGTCATGTTTCCTTCGCCGACGTCGTCATTGCCGATCCAGTAGTAACCGGCTCCGGTACCGGCGGGCGCGCCGGAGTAAGTCGTCTTCATGTTGGGGTCGAGCTTGGCCCAAGGAGACCAGCCTTCCCATTTGTGGAAGTCGTTAATGAGCGCGAACACTTCCGCCGGGGGCGCGGCGATTTCAGTGGATCTTGTGACTTGGTACGTATCCGGCTGCATGGCTATAACACCGGCCATCAAGACGAGCACGGCGACGACAATCAATATAATCTTCTTTAACATGGTACGGGCTCCTGATTAGAAGTAGATTTTTAGCCCGAGTTGCATGACTCGGGCCGGGGCGGTGGAGGAGATTACGCCTGCCAGGGCGTTTCCGATGGAGGAATTGGGAGTGGTAAAGTTGGCGCGGTTGAAGGCGTTGAACATCTCCCAGCGGAACTGGACGCGCTTGGCTTCGCCGAAGGGAAATTCGCGCTGTACGCCGAAGTCGTATTGACGCTGCCTGGTCCCACCAGAATGCCGCGGGCGGAGTTGCCATACGTGAATTGAGCGGGGCTGGCGAACGCCGTCAGATCGAACCAGCGATCAATGGTGCGCTCGGAGACGGGGAGGTTGCCGTCTTTTATTCGATTGGGGCGGTCACCGCCGCCGCCGGCGGAGTTGGAAACGGCCGCGGCGGCCGTGGCGGTGAACTTCTCGCCGGTGGACACGGTCCAGATGCCGGTGATGTTCCAGTTGCCGACGATATGGCTTAACGGGCCATTCGTTATGAACTGGCGGCCATTCCCGAACGGGAGTTCCCAATTGTGATTGATTACCGCGATATGGTTACGATCCTCCGGCATGGGCCCCCATTCGCAGGCGGTGCAGCGGCTATCTTGCGGGGGGCCGTTGCCGCCGCCATTGATGTTCGTCCCGTTGGCCATGTATTTGGAGTAAGTATAGGCCAACGACGCGGTGAACCCTTTGCTGTAACGTTTTTCGACGCGGGTTTGCAGGGAGTGATACTTGGCCGAGGCGTAATTAGTACGGTAAGTCAGATTGACTATGTTGGGGTTGACGGCAAAGAACGGGCGGCGAGGGTTCTGGGCACCGGTGCCGGGGATGGATTGGTTGATATTGAAGTTGGAGACGAGGCCGATAGTACGGGTGCCGATGTAGGCGACGTCAAGCAGCGTCTGGGGGAGAATTTCGCGTTGGATGCCGAGACTCCACTGCATCACTTTGGTGGATTGGAGACTGTAATCCCACACATTGGGGCTGCCGGACGACAGTTGGACGATGTCATTCCGGTCCGGGTTGACGGCGGCCGGGATACCGTCGGAGAAGCGGCGCGGCGGGGCGGCACTCTGGTCGGTGGCAATAACTTGGGAGAAAAAGAAGGGCAGGTTCTTGTATAACTGACCGCCGCCTTGACCGGCCTCGACAAATGATATTCCGAAGCCGCTGCGAAGGACAGTTTTGCGGTCCTTGGTCAGCATGTATGTTAGGCCGGTCCGAGGGGCGTAGTTATTCAAGTCGAGATTGCGCAGGCGTCTAGCGGCGCCGCTTCCGGACGCTATTTCCAGCTTGGCTGTATCGAGATTGAAGTTGGACCAGCGATTATAGACTTCGTACGGCGGGGCTTGGATGTCGTAGCGCAGGCCGGCGTTGATGGTGAGGCGGCTGTTGACGCGCCAAGTATCATCGACGAAAGCCCCCATGTTCCAGAAGCGCATGCCGAAGGTACCGACGAGAACGTTGCGATTGATTGCGCTGGTGGCGCCCAGTGCGAAATCGGAAAGCGCGGTGGCCGTCGCGGTAGATCCGATCTGGCGAGTGAACTGGCCGTTGAAGGCGAAGTCGCCGCGGGTGGGGAACGCGGAGAATCCGTTGAACCGGTGGCGGACGTAAACGCCGCCGGCTTTCAGTGTGTGATTGCCGCGGGTCCAAGTCATGACGTTTTCGTATTGGAATGACGCGGTGCGGCTAACTTCGGGGTAAGTGGAGTTATCACCGAGTCCGGAGAAACCGGTGACAGTGACCGACGGGAGACCGCCCGACTTATCGTTGATATTTACGCCGGGAATGCCGAGCGCGATAGCGGTCGAGAATGGATTGCCAAGAGGCTCAATATTCTGATTCCAGCGAACCGCGCCAAGGCGGGTCTCGTTGATTAGCGAAGGCGTGAATACCTTCACATAGTTGAAAGTGGCGGATTGGTTGCGAAGGGGCGTATCGGTAGCGGTGTAAGTTCCGTCGGCGGCGAGATATGGGTTCTGGTCGAGGCTGGAACCGGGACGGACGGGGATGAATCCGGGAATGACGAGACTGGTGTTGTCCCAGGAGTATTTGAAGAAGAGACGATCGGCGGGGCCGACGTTCTGATCGAGGCGGATGTCGAATTGATCGGTGGACTGTGTCTGCGTGGGGTTGAAGGCGAAGTTGCGGTTGGCGGCGGCCGAGGTGGGGTCGGGGAGGAGCGCGAAGAGTTTGCCGGCGGCGGGGTCAAGGCGGCTTGCGGGGATTTGATTGCCTGGAAACGGAGTGCGCAGATTGGCGGTGAGTGTGTAGGGGTCGAATATCTGAGTGCCCAGGGCGGCGAAATCGCCGGTGGCGACCATGCCGCGCTGAGCGAGCGTAGCGATAGTGGAGATGCTGGAACGGGGCTGGGCGACGCGGATACCCTGATAGTCGGCGAAGAAGAAGGTGCGGTCCTTGCGGATGGGTCCGCCGACAGTGCCGCCGAATTCGTTGCGGCGGAAACCTGGCTTGGCGACGCCGAGCCGGTTATTGAAAAAGCTATTGGCGTCGAGGGCGGAGTTGCGGAAGAATTCGTAGAGACTGGCGCGAAGGCGGTTGGTGCCGGAGCGGGTTTGAACGATGGTGACGGCGCCGGCGGCGATGCCGTATTCGGCGGAGTAATTGGAAGTAAGTACGCGCATCTCCTGGATGGAGTCTACAGTAGGAACCATAATAAGAGTGCTAAGCCACAAATTACGGTTTACCATGCCATCGATGAAATACGAGTTATTTTGCGGACTGGAGCCGTTTACGGAGATATTTGTATCGCCGCGCATGGCGTATGGGGATGTAGTTAAATTGCCGGAGGATCCGGGATAGGCGCCTGGACCTAGCAACACGAGAGCCGTGAACGTGCGGCTCTTGAGAGGCATTTCGATCATCTGGTCATTTGTGACAAGCGACGAAACCATGGCGGTTTGGGACTGCAGGAGCGGGGCGGCTTCGGACACTTCGATGATCTGGCGGACGTCGCCGATGACGAGCCGGAGGTCAACGGTGATGGCGTCGGCGGCGGTGAGTTCGACGGCGGTTCTGACGAGCTTCTGGAAGCCGGGATGTTCGACGGTAATCCTAAACTGGCCAGGAGGGAGGGCGTAAGCGACGTATTGGCCGCTCGAGTTGGAAAGAGCTTCGCGGTTAACTCCGGCGGCTTCGTTTTGGATTAGCAATTTGGCGTTAGCGATGGCGGCGCCGGCCTGGTCGGTGATTTGACCTGCGATGGTTCCGTTGGTGCCCTGGGCGAAAAGGGGGACGATGAGGATAAAGAGTATGAAGCGACACATAGCTTATGTTTGAACGAATGCTATCAAAGTTGAAGTCGCACTGGTGGCTGGCGCTGGCGCCGGTGCTGTTTGCGGCGCATGTGGCCGAGGAGGCGCCGGGGTACGTGCGTTGGTTCAATTCGATAGTTGGAACGCCGATTCCGGAGAGCGGGTTTGTGGCGGCGCAATTGCAGCCGTTTTTGGCGGCAATGTTCCTGGGCGTGGCGGCGGCGGTGACGGGCAACCGGTGGGCGGCGCTGATCCTGATGATCTGGGCGTCGCACTTCTTTTTTGCCAACGCCGTTTACCATTTGGTGGCGAGTGTGGCGTTGGTCACGTATTCGCCGGGACTAGTCACGGGGACATTGCTGTACCTTCCGTTCTTTTACCGGTTGGCGAAACATCTGGCGGCGAGGGGCATCGCGGTTTGGGCGTTGGTACTCTTGGTATTTTTTGCGAGCCTGCCATCCTTTATACAGACCTATATGGTGGTGTTCGAGCGGCGGAGGTTCTATTAGCCTAGCTGCAAGTCATTCATTCCGCATGGGATGAGCCGGAAACCGGCGTCCCCGTTCAACCTCAAATATCGCCATTCGACCTGCAATATCCCCATTCGACGGGTAGTACTTCGGCGTTGACCGGACCACGGGTAGACTAGGGTGTCGGACTCTAAACCTCTTCAAACAGGGAGCATATGCACAAGCCCATCAAGTACGTGGAAAAGGCCGTCACCGTAACGGCGAACATCGGCTGGCAGGTCTTTAACCGGTTGAACCAGATTAGCCAGAACCCTTCGTTCACGCCAAAATGGTCCGACAAGCCGCTGTTGAAGAGTTACGAGAAGATGAAGCCGACGTTGGGATGGCCGCGCGAGACCGATTCGCTGTGTCCGAAGTGCATTCCGGAACTTCGCAACAAGGTTGTGAACGGTGAAACGCCGGTGGAAGTGCTGTTGAATGAGAAGAATGGCGAAATTAAGGCGCAGATCGTCGAGCGCAACGGCAAGATCTACATGGAAAAGGAATGCGCGATCCATGGCAAATTCGAAGATCTGATGTCGATCGACCCGGCTTTTTCCAAGCACCTGGAAGACGTTTTCCCCGGCCGCGATATTCGCGCGCACAACGACGAAAAGCTGCACAATCACGGCAGCTCAACGATTACGCACGGCCGCGGTTCGGTGTTGACCATCGACTTGACCAATCGCTGCAATATGATGTGCGATCCGTGCTTCATGGACGCGAATCAGGTGGGATTCGTGCACGAGTTGAGCTGGGAAGACATCAAGACGATGCTCGATAACGCCATTTCGATCAAGCCGCGCCGGCAGATGTCGGTGCAGTTTTCGGGTGGTGAGCCGACGCTGTCGCCCTATTTCCTGGACGCCGTTCGCTACTCCCGCAAGGTGGGTTACAACTCGGTGCAGGCGGCGACAAACGGCATCGAGTTCGCGAAAAGCCCGGAGTTTTGTAAGCAGGCCGCCGAGGCGGGTCTGCGGTATGCGTATTTGCAGTTTGACGGCGTTGGCAACGAAGCCAACAGTCATCGCCGCGTCGGCAACTTGTTCGATGTAAAGCTGAAAGCCATCACGAACCTGCACAACGCGGGCGTGGATATCGTTCCGGTTATCACGATCGTGAACAGCATTAATAATGAACAGGTGGGTGCCGTTGTCCGCTTCGCGCTCGACAATCCGAAGATCATCAGCTTCCTGTCGTTCCAGCCGGTGTCGTTCACGGGCCGCGACGAAGAAGTGACTCCGGAGCGGCGCGCGGCGCAGCGTTACACGTTGAGCCATTTGGCGCATGATGTGAAAAATCAGGTGGGTTTGGGCGTTCCCACCCGCGACTGGTTCCCGATTTCGTTCATGTCGACGTTTTCCGACTGGGCTGATCTGGTCCATGGACCGGAGCATGAGTGGGGGCAGTTGTCGTGCGGCTGCCACCCGAACTGCGGTATCGGCATGGCGCTGATGGTGGACAAGGAAACGAAGGAAGCCCGCCCGGTGACCGCGTTCCTGAACGCCGATCAACTGGCGAAAGACATTGCGAAAGTCAACGACGCGGCTCGCGGTAAAAAGCTGTCGATCCTGGGCGTGGCGCTCGCGCTGCTCCGGAATTACAAGCCGTTTGAAGCGCCGACTCACTTCCGATTGTTGGACCTGCTTCAGAAATTCGACAAGTGCTTTGGCGCCACCGGACGCAGTTACGGCAAGGTGACCGGCGACCGGACGATGGCCGACATCGAGAAGCGCCGCGCCGACCGTTGGAACTTCCTGTTTATCGCCGGCATGTGGTTCCAGGATCTGTTCAACTACGATTTCCGGCGCACCGAACAGTGCATCATTCCCTATGCGACGCAACAGGGCGAGATCAGTTTCTGCGCCTATAACACCGGCGTGGGCTGGCGGAATATCATCGAAAAGATGCACATGACGGCCACCTTGACCAAGTGGTACGAAGACAACGGCCGGCATGAGATCTTCGCGGGCGGCAAGAGCGTCGACCTCGACACGAAGATGCACAAGTTGAAGTTGAATGACGAAGACGTCAACCGTGAGCGGCAGCACGATATGGACATCACGGGCGTCGCCAAGAACGCGCGGGAAGAGAAGATCAAGGCTCGCGACGAGAAGATGAAGGACGCGGCGAAGAATGCGCAGATGGCGAAGCTATACCGCCAACATGTGATGAAAGAGCCCCAGCCCGAGGGTGGTTTCGTTCCGCTCGGTGCATTGGGCGGGATCGCTCCGGCCGCGCCGAAGGCGGCTGAGAAGAACGAAGAGGTTGGTTCGTTCGGCGATTAGTCCGGTTACTTGGTTTGGAAAAAGGCCGCTGGCGATCGCCAGCGGCCTTTTTCCATTGGTGGAACTACCCGTTTTTCTTGTCGGCGAAGAGGATCGACTTGCCGGGAAGGATCGAAAGGTAGTCGCTGATCGATTTGCCCGGCTTCGCGACGGCCTTCACGACCTTCCGCTCCATCATGGCGGCGGCCAGAACCTGGAATTCCCGGCCGAGGTCCGAAGATGTATCGACAGGTTTGCCGGCAGTAAGCGCCCGGCTAATTCCCTGGTAGTCGTTTGGAATAGAGGCGAGAACGGGCAGGCCCAGCAGATCTTCAATTTGACTGACCGAGATCGGCGCCCGCTTCTGGGAACGATTCAGGACGAGTTGAATGCGATCGCCGAGTTCGAGCTGCTGCAAATAGTGATATCGTTCCCGGGCTAAATGCAGCGAAGCGATTTCAGGCGTCGTGACAAGGAAAACGCGCTTGGATTCCTGCATGATCTCGATCGAGTACTTTTCCATATTGCCGGACAAGTCCACACAGACCGACTGGTAGTTGCGTCGAGCGAATTCGACCATGCTGCGAATCTGCGCGCCTTCAATCCGATACCCCGGGTTCAATCGTCCCGAGTGCAGAACGTCCATATGGCCCATGGAGGTCACGAGCTGGGGCCAGAGAGTTTCGTCGAGCCTGAAGGCGTTTTCGGCGGCGTCAACGATCGAATATTCGTTGTCGAGCTTCAGCATGAAGCGCTGCATACCGCTGTTGAGGTCCAAATCCAGGAGCAGCGTCTTTGTTTCCGGCTGGCGGGAACAGGCCCAGGCGGCGTTCATGGCAATCGTCGAAGTACCGACGCCGGGCTTGGCCGGCAGGAACGAGAAGATGTACTCCGATTCAAACGGACGGAGCGGATTACGGTCCAGATTTTCCTTGACGCGTTCGAACGTCTGCAGAGTGTCCCGCGTCTGAAACGGCGAGGAAAGGTATTCGCGGATGCCAACCCGCATGAGACCGATAAGCGCCTGCGGGTCCGTGTTACGGCCGAAGGTGACAATCTGCATTCCCGACACGCACGCTTCGATCCGGCTGGCCGTCTCAAAGGCGGCGTCCATATCCTGTAATCCCAGGAAAACCATCTGCGGCGAGTGGGCGCGAAGAGTGCGGCCCAGATCGATGGCGTTCGGGTAACGATCCAACCATCGGATTATTTCCAGGGAGTCGACCTGCGAAAGCGCTTCCTGAAGTTCTTCCGCCAGACCCTCGTCCGGACTAATAATGATTCCACGTAACATTCGTACTCCCTGTTCTGTCTCCGCGCTCCGATATCCTTCGGAACGGTCTGGAGCCCCAGACAAGCCAGGATCGACGCAACCTGTTAACCACAAGCCACGCCGCCTTATATGTCCTCATCGACAAAGCGGGGCAAAAGCTTTAGTGGGAATACAACGTGTACTATTCCATTCTCGAGAAATACTGGCTAAGATGAATGCGCGATGTCCATAGACGATTGGGAAACGTTTTCCGTACCTTGCCCATGCTGCAACGCCGAACTGGTGATTGACGGCAAAACGCGTTCGGTGTTGCATCACACCCCCGCGGAGAGCGCCGCGCCAATTACGGATTTAGCGGCCGAGGTGAGCCGGCTGCGGCGTGCGCCCGCGGAGCGTGAGGAGGCTTTCCAGCGCTCGTTGGCGGCGGAACGAACCCGCGAAGAGCGCATGGATCGAAAGTTCGATGAGCTGCTGCGACGGGCCAAAGAGACGCCCGGCGACCGGCCGGTGAAGGATATCGACCTCTAAACTAAGCGGCTGCGGATTCAAGCGCGGCGGCCTGGCTCCAGAGCGTTTCGGCTTCCTCGGGCTGGCCGGCGGCTAGCCGTAGATGCCCCAGATTCACGTGTGCGTCGGCAAACGGGGCGCCGGCGGCGATAACTTGTCGATAGAGACGTTCGGCGGTATCAAACTGGGCGCTTTCGTGAAACGAGACGGCGAGGTTATAGACCAGTCCGGGATCGGCGTCCAGGGCATCGGCCGCTTCGAGGACTGCGAGGGCGCGATCGGGATGGCCGCTATCGAGCGCGGCGCGGGCCAGGGGCGCCGCCGGGACTTGGTCGCGAAGGGATTTGTAAACCTTCTCAAGCGTCCGCTCCGCCTTCGCCGATTCAGCCGAATCGAGCAGACCGATGCCAAGATTCCACTCCGCTTCAGGCCACTCGCGGCGAAGCCGAAGCGCCTCGGAGAACGCGCGAACGGCATCGGCGGGCTGTTCCTCAAGTAGGGCCGCAAGGCCATTGGCAAACCAGCCCTCGGCCGAATTGCGATTGCGGTCGAGTAGCGATTTGGCGGCCTGACGGCAGACATCCGCCTTTCCTTCGGCGGCGGCGAGGCGAGCGATATTCCAGGAGGCGGCGTCGGAATCCGGGGATTGCGCGGCGGCCTTGCGATAGGCCGACAATGCCTCATCCTGGAGGCCGGATTCTTCGAGCAGCACGCCGCGCAGGAGGAGTGCGGGGGCATGGTCGGCGCGCCGGCGTAACAGTGTGTCGAGATGTTTTTGGGCTTCCGCGGAGCGGCCGCAGCGCCACAGCGCGTAGGCGCGGGCATAGGCCCAGTCCTCCGGAAGCGTGTCGGCTTCGGCCAATTGCGAGAGGTGGACAACGGCCGGTTCCCATTCGCCGGCGACGATGGCGGAATACGCCTGCGCTTCGGAAGCCTGGCGTGTGCCCGGGCGGGCTTTGGCAAGGTCCCCGGCGACGCGGCCGAGTTCGGCGGCATCTTTCCGGGCGACGGCGAGGGCGAGCAGATTGGTCAACAGCTCCGGCGACGGTTCGCCCGTCGAACGGAAACACTCGTAAATGGCGGCGGCTTCATCGAAGCGGCGCAGCATTTGTAACGCCACGGCGCGGCCGAAGAGCGCGGGTTCATTCCCGGGTTCGTTTTCGAGGAAACGGTCGAATCCATTGAGCGCGTCCTCAGCGCGGCGCTGATGGAGGCAGCACAAGCCGAGGCCGAGCCACGCCTCGTGACGCTCCGGTTCGGTTTTGACCGAGCGGCGGAACAGTTCGGACGCTTCATTCCAGCGCGACAGCCGCTCCTGACAAACACCGGCATTGAAGGCGGCGGTAGCGTGATCGCGATCAACTTTGAGCAATTGCCGATAAACGGAGAGCGCCTCTTCATACAGCTTGCCCTCAAAGTGAATCTGGCCGAGGAAGAGAAACGCCTCCGGCTGTGTTTCGCCGGCGTCGATGGCGGCGCGGAGTTCGTCGGTGGCTTCCGCCGTACGGCCCTCCATGTGCGACGTCATGGCCCGCACCAGCCCGGGCGAAGAGGCGGCGCGCATGCGCATCGTGCCGAGTTCCCCTTCGGCCTTCAGCAGCGCCTGGAGAGGCGCGTCATCGATAAACCACAACCAACGATCGTCTTGATTGCTCATTCCATCCTCTTAATAAGTCACCTTGACGGTGCGTATCACCGCCCGCTCGCCGGTCTCGTTGGAGAATCCGACCGTGCCGTCGGAGAGTTGATTGTCGATCCATACGTCGACCGGCTTTCCGTTAACCTGCGTGGAGAAACTCTGGCCGCGGATATCGAGGCGAATTCTCACCGGCTGTGTGGCGACTAGCGGCTCACGCAGTTCGACTAACTTGTGCGACTGCTCCTCGCCATTGACGACCGCAAATTTAACTAGCTGGGCGGTGGCGCCGGGGCCGTCTCCCGATTTCTCCAGCTTCAGACAGTAATAGTTCCGGGCGTCCTTCATCCGAAACACCCAGCCGATGGCGCGTTGTTCGATCTGACCGGTGAATTCAAAGATGTAGTCGCGTTTGCCGCGGCCGGGCTTGTACTTACTAATGATCCGCCGGACCGCGATACCAGTGGTGTCACCGGCGGCATTTGTTTCCCAACTGTCGGCGCCCATGGTCGACGGGGCCGGGGCGGCGGCCGAGGGAAGCGTGACCGATCGGCCGGGTCCACGGTTCAAGGCCGGGACCGCCCACGCGCCAACGGCAATGCCAACCACAAGCAGCGCCGCGACCGCTTTCTGCCAGCCCGGCAGGCGGCCCCAGAGTCCTTCCGGTTCCGCGTTGGTTTTGCCGCCGAACATCGGCGCGGTGAACGACTCGACGGAGGCGGGGATTTCGGTTGTGGCTTTTTCGGTGGCGGGCCTTTTGGCCAAGCCCTTTTCAATAGAGTCTTTTTCCGTAACACGTACTTCGGCGGTGGCTTTTTCGGCGGCGGGCTTCGCGAGAGCGTCCTTCGCGGACGTGCCCTTGTCGACACGCTGCACCTCGGGCGCGATTGCTTCGGCACCGGGCTTTTTTGATATGTCCTTTTCCGCGGAGTGGGTTTCGACCGCTCCTTGCCCGGCGGGCCGCTTCACACTGGACGTCTCGTCCGGTTGCGGTTCCGTCTTGGCGGCGGGAGCGAATGACGCCGTGCCGGGTTCCTTGATCTCGAACGCCGGACGCTTGTTTTTAGCGGCGCGCGGTTTCCTGCGTTCGTCCCTGTCCATCGCGGCTTTGGTGTTCTTTTCGCCCGGTGGAGGCGCAAAGGCGTATCTCGGCCGGAAAGGGTTGAGAACCGGTTTCGGCAGGTGAATTCGTAAGCGCGGCGCGACAACGACCGGCGGCTGCACCAGTCTGTCCGAACCGAGTTCAAACGCGGCGAGCGATGACAGGGCGCGCGCGGCACGGCGCGGTGGGATGGCGAGATGAGCGACCGGTGTGGTCGCCTCGGCAACCGGCGCCGACCGTGCGGCGCGCGCTTCCACCGCGGTCGGCCCGCTGTGAATGCCCGCTACATTGAAAGTGAGTCCGAGCGAGGCCGGCCATATCGGTTCACAAGCCGGAAGTTGCAGCGCGGGAACGGTCCCAACCGCCGAGGCAAACCCATCGCGGCCGACGGGATTTAGCTTTCGCGAGGTCCTTTGTGACGGGCGGATGCCGGCGAGCATCTCCTCGAGCGCTTGCAAGGCGTCGCCCATCGCCAAGTCCGCGTCGGGAATGAGCGGCATCAAAGGACGGGGAATGAGCGGCGGTTGATGACGGAGTTGTAGCTCGACCAGGGTCGCCGACGCGTCCATAATGAAGCCGGCTTCGGAAGGTTCGGTGACGATTGGGCTCGAAGCGCCCACCGGATGCGTGACGACCGTAAGTCGGCCGGTGGAACTCTCGACCGTGCGCACCGCCGCGGCCGTCGTTTGCGCATTGGTCCGAGCCGGGCGCGGCCGCATGAGGCGGTTCATCGCCAGGCGATTGAATTCCTCCTGGCTCCGCTTCTTGCACTCCTCCGAACAGTATTCGGACGACCCACGCCATTTCGACAACCGGTCGAGTTCAGTTCCGCACTGCAAACACTTCATTACGTTAGCTGGAAACTCCCCCAACCACAGACTACTGTAACTATCGGCATCAAACTAGACGGCAAAGCACCTAACTCTTCCGATTTCTCTTACGGTATAACTCGATTGATGGGTGATTCACCTTAGACCAGCCTACGGACTATGCCTCGGATCATTGCGCGAGACGGGTCAAAATGTCTCACACTTTTGTTCTAAAGTTTTCGCCTGTATCCGGCGATGTATTAGTAAGGCGCGGCAAGTTGGATAAAAACCAACGCTGCAATGCAGAGAGGTCGGATACATGGCGAAATTGGATCAGTTTCAAAAGAGCGTGGATGGATTGCGGAATGCAATCCCGGAATTGCGCGGGGTGCTCCTGGCTTCGACGGAAGGGCTTCCCATCGCCCATTCTTTGTCGAATGGGACCGACCCGGCGCGAATGGCGGCCATGGCGGCCGCGGCAAGCAGCCTGGGACGTCGAGTGAGCGATACGCTCCACGCCGGGGCCTTCGAAGAGATTTCGGTGGCCGGAGCGGAAGGTCATATTTTTCTGTACTCGGCGGGCAGCAAAGGCGTACTGGCGGTTATCGGTCCGGCCGGTTGCAACGCGGGTTTGGTGCACCTGGAAGCGCGGGGCGTCGCCAAGGAACTCGGCGAGCAATTTAACTAGGCCCGTGTTTTCTATCGGCGAGGTATCGCCTTGGATAGGATGAAGCGGTGCGGGCGATCATCATACTGTCGCTCGGCGCGGCGCTATCGGCCGAACCGATGACGTGGGCGGACCTGCCGCCGGCGATACGGGCGCTTCTCGCTCAGGCCAGGCTCACGGAGGCAGAATTTCCCGCTTGGCTGGTCAAACACAACGAAGCTTCCACTCAGCGATTGGCGGCGGGAGCGGCGGAACATATCGCCTATTTTCTGCTGCAATCCAAGCAGTTCATTGGAACGCCGCCGATGGACCCCGTCACCGAGGCGCGACGCTACTTCGATTCCCTGCCCCAGGAAGCACGGAAAGCATTTCTGACCGGCGAGCCATCGGCCGCTCCTTTGGCCGATCCGGTCCGGCGGCGCATGGATGCCTTTTGGAACACTCGGCCGGTGTCGGATCGTCACCGTATATTGCGGGAGATGGCGGCGCGATTGGACTGGCCGCCGGAACAAGTAGTGCAGACGGCGTTCCGATTTCTGATGCAGCGATCGGCCAACCCCGACCCCGACGTAACTTATCAGGCGCGTGGGCTCAGCGCCGATCCCTTCCCTGGGTCGATGCGGGCGGTGGAGCGAGGGCTTAACTGGATGCGCGCGAATCGCGCCCGGCCGCTCGCCAATGTTTTGCTGGTAGGCCCGGGAGCCGAACTGGGTTCTCGATTTGGCGTCGAAGATCTGCAACCGGTGATTTCGCCGCAGCCGAAGGCGCTCTTGAAACTGTTGGGCAAGCCGCCCCTGTCGTTTACCTGCGTGGACATACGGCCGGAAGTTGTGACAACGCTCACCGGGGCGCCCTGCAGCGCTTCGACGCTGGATGTGGTGACTGAACGGCTACCCTCCGCCGCCTACGACTTGGCGGTCGCGACCAACGTGCTGGTCTACCTTGACGACAATGAGTTGGCGGTCTCACTGGCAAACCTGGCGGCGGCGCTGATTCCGGGAGGATGCTTGCTCCACAACGACTCGCGATTCGCGGCGCGCCTGTTTGGCGAGGCGGCCGGGATGCCGGTGAAGATCTTTGAACCGGTCACGCTGGGCCGACGCGTAGGCCGCGAACAGATGGACCGGATAGTGGTTCATTGCAAATTAACAACAACCCCTTGACAAGCCGCGTCTGAAATGTGAAATAATAGCGACACTTCCCTCAGGAGATCCCATGTCGAGACTCGCACTGGCCGCAATGATGATCGCCGCCGCCCTACCCGCAGCGGCGCAACAAGGCCGCGGCAGCTACTTCGGAACCGTCACCGACACGACGGGCGCGGCGGTGCCGGCCGCTAAAGTGACACTCACCAACGTCGGCACAAACACGGCGGTGACAACGGAAACCAACAACGACGGCCTCTACACGGCGACCGCGCTCCAGATCGGCGAGTATACGATTCAAATCGAGAAATCCGGGTTCAAGCGGGCGGTGCGCACCGGATTGACCCTGCAGGTGGACCAGCGCGCGCAAATCGATTTCCGGCTGGACATCGGCGGCGTGGCCGAGACCATCGAAGTGCGGGGCGAGGCGCCGTTGGTGGATACGGGGTCGGCCACGGTCGGCAAGGTGGTCGAGAATCGGCGAGTGGTGGAGTTGCCGCTGAATGGGCGGAACGCGCTGGCGCTCACGCTATTGACGCCGAGCGTAAAATCGAACGCGGGTCCGACGAATTCGGGCTTTGGCGATCGCGGGATTCAGTTATCCTCCATTTCCATCAATGGCGGGCCGAATGCCATGAACGCGCAATCGCTTGACGGCGGGAATAACATTCAGAGTTACATTGGCGAAGTCGCGATTAATCCGGCGGTGGACGCGGTGGAGGAATTCAAGGTCCAGACGGGCGTGATGTCGTCGGAATACGGCTTCACGGGCGGCGGCGTGATCAACATGGTGACTAAGTCCGGCACTAACCAGTTACACGGTTCGTTGTATGAATTCCTGCGCAATGACAAGCTGGACGCTCGGAATACCTTTGCCGTCGCGAAGCCGCCGTTCCGCTACAACCAATATGGCGTGGCCGTGGGCGGTCCAGTCATCAAGGACAAGACCTTTTTCTTCGGCAACTGGGAACAGTATGACTATCGCCGGTCGACGTCGCCCATCGGCACCATGCCGACCGAGCGCCAGCGGGCGGGCGATTTTAGCGATTTGCTGGGGACGAACGGGCAGTTGATTCCGATCTATGACCCGGCGACGACCAGCGGATTGACCCGCCAACTGTTTCCCGGTAACCGCATTCCGGCCAACCGGATTGACGCCGTTTCGCTGAAGATCAATGACTTCTATCCGGTGCCTAACCGGACGCCGACGAACGCGTTCACTAATGCCAATAACTTCGGGAACGTGGCGAGCGAAGTCCGCAGCATGCGGCAGTACACAGGAAAGATCGACCATCATTTTAGCGACAAGAACTCGCTGTTCGGGCGCTACTCCTACTTCCTCCACAAGACCGATAATGGCGGGAGCGTCTATCCGAATCCGGTCGTCAGCAAGCGTGACGATGCCCTGGAGAACAAGAACTTCGCGCTGTCGGATACGCATAGCTTCACGCCCACCACGTTGAACGAACTGCGCCTTGGCGCCACGCGCGGCTACTTCCCGTTCATCGTGCGCAGTTTTGGCGGCGGCTGGCCGCAGAAACTGGGGCTGCCGGCTTCGGTTCCGGCGGACACATTCCCCGGGATATCCAACGGTCTGCCCGGGTTCAACACCGGCACCGCGGGCCTGCGGGCGAGCATCAACTTACAGTTCTTCAACATGATGACGAAGATCATTGGCAATCATACGATGAAAGCCGGCTTCGATCTGCGCACGCTCCAAGGCAATAACTTACAGCGCTCATCACCGTCGGGCAGCTTTAACTTCAACACCGGTCTGACGGGCAATCCGGCGGCGCAGGCGGGTACGGGCTCGGCGTACGCTTCCTTCCTCCTGGGGGAAGTGGCTAGCGCGAGCGGCACTACGCACCTGGGCGAGAGCCAGCGCGGCAAGAGCTATTCGGCGTTCTTCCAGGACGATTGGAAAATGACGCGGCGGCTGACGGTTAATCTCGGGCTGCGCTGGGACTACCAGACGCAACCGGTGGAAGCCAACAATGGCATGACTAACTTTGACCCGGCTTTGCGGCTGGACAACGGCTTGTTGGGCGGGACAGTTTTCGCGGGCGCGGATGGTCAGCCGCGCAACTTCCGCGAAGGCGATTTTAACGACTATGCGCCGCGCATCGGCATCGCGTATGACTTATTTGGCGGCGGCAAGACGGTCTTGCGAGCCGGCTATGGCATTTACTATCCGTCGCAATTTTGGCGGAATAACTATGGCAGCGTGAATGGCTTCGCCAACACCTCCACGTCCTACCCGTCCGGCAATGTTAACTTGAAGGCGTTTCAATTCAGTTCCGGTTTTCCCTCGCCGCTGTTGCAGCCGGTGGGCCGGGCTCTGGGCCCCAAGGCATTCCTTGGTCAAGGCGCGAGCTACGACGAAACGTCGGGTACGACACCGATGTCACAGCAGTTCACGGCGTCGTTGCAGCACCAGTTGCCGGGGCGTATCCTGATCGACGTCTCCTATAGCGGCAACCAGGGCAGTCACTTTACTACGGGCAGCTGGAACTTGAATCAGCTCGACAATCAGTACCTGGGTTTGGGGTTGGCGCTTCAGGATCAAGTGCCGAACCCGAATGCCGGCAGGGTGCCCGGCCCGCTCGGCAACGCGACAATTACCCGCGAGCAATCGCTGCTTCCCTTCTCCCACTATCAGGGTATTTCCGTCCGCAATCCGCGTATGGGCAACTTCAACTCACACTTATTCATCGTCAGCCTGGAGAAGCGCATGTCGAAGGGGTTGACTTTCATGTTCAACTTCACCGGCGGCAAGATCATTTCCGAAGGCCTCGGCACTCCCGTTGATTTCGGCGCTATTGAACAAACCAACTTAACGGCCTATCAGGACTCGAAGTTCAACCGGCGGCTGGAGCGGAGCGTGGACCCAACGGACGTCTCCAAGCGCGCCGTGGTCAGCCTGCTGTATGAGTTGCCGTTCGGCCGCGGTGCGGGCCTTGTAAATCGTCTCGTTGGCGGCTGGCAGATCAACACGATCGGCATCATGCAGACGGGGCTTCCGGTAGCCATTTCCGGCGCCAACAACTTCCGCGCGTCACGGCCGAATTCTACGAGCGAATCGGCAAAGCTGGAAACGCCGTCGTCCGCGCGCTGGTTCAATACCGACGCGTTTATTAACCCGCCGAACTATACATTCGGCAATGTCGGCCGCGTGCTGCCCGATGTGCGCGGACCGGGAACGTTCAACTGGGACTTGAGCTTCATTAAGAACACGCGTTTCACGGAGCGGTTCAATCTACAGTTCCGCGCCGAGATGTTCAACTTCATGAACAACGTGAATCTGGGCATTCCGAACGGCGGCTTTTCGGCCGGCCCGAATGGACGGAACCAAAGCGGCACGTTTGGTACGATCACATCAGCCCGCGACTCGCGTAACATCCAATTGGGTTTGAAGTTCCTTTTCTAAATGAAGATACCGCTCATTGTCGCTTTTATCGGACTGGCTTTCGCAGCCGACGCGCCCTATGTCTCCGCCGGATTTCTCGCTATCCCGGCGGAGGTTAAACTGGGGCCGATGTCGGCCGTGGAGGTGGACCGCAAGGGCAATACCTACGTGTTGCATCGCGGCGAACCGCCGCTGCTGGCGTTCGAGAAGAACGGCAAATACCGAGGTGGCTTTGGCTCGGGCGAATTCAAGGTGGCCCATGGGTTGCGCGCGGATAAAGACGGCAATGTGTGGACCACCGATAACGGCTTGCATATCCTTCGCAAGTTCTCGCCGGCGGGCGCGGTGCTGGCGACACTTGGCGAGAAGGGCGTGGCGGGTGGCGACCGGAAACATTTCCGCGCGCCAGACGACGTGGTGTTCGCGTCGAACGGCGATATGTATGTCGCCGACAGCGGCAATGGACGGATCGTTCACTTGAACAAGAATGGGCAATTCGTTTCGGAATTCGGCAAAAAGGGAAAGGATAAGGGCCAGTTCGCGACCGCGCATGGATTGGCGATCGATTCGAAGGATCGTATCTATGTGGCCGACCGGGGCAACCGGCGGGTACAGGTTTTCGCCTCCTCCGGCGAGTTTCTGGCCGAGTGGGGCGGGTTCGG
The DNA here is from genome assembly GCA_046155405.1 of Bryobacteraceae bacterium. Classification (GTDB taxonomy): domain Bacteria; phylum Acidobacteriota; class Terriglobia; order Bryobacterales; family Bryobacteraceae. Next base: position 67,467 of record JBJXFL010000250.1, read on the forward strand.
CAATCCGTTCGGATTGTTGGTGGTGGGCAAACAGTTGATTGTCAGCGAAGGCGATATTAACCGCATGTTCCACTTCGATATTGAGAGCGGTAAAATTGTGCATGAATGGGGCGATCCGCAAATGTTGCAACTGCCGCACCTGATGTCGTCCGACCGTAAAGGCAACCTGTACGTAGCCGAGGTAAACGGTAAGCGCGTGCAGATCTTCCGGAGGAATAAATGAGCCGTTTCGGACTGCTGCTATTGCCCGCTATGCTCCTGGCCCAAACGCCGGCGCCGAAACTTTCGCACCAGGCGGCGGAGGAGTTCGAGCAGGCGCACAAGCCGCTGATACAGCCTGAACGTCCACGGTCGAAGGACGCGTCCGCGGCGACGGCGCAAGTAGCCGGTGCATTACCCGCGCGGGGCGGATCGGCGGCCATAACGCGGCGGACTTTCATAGACAAGTTTGTGTTTGGGCGAATGGCCGCGGACAAGGTGCCGCATGCGCCGCTCGCGTCCGATGAAGAGTTTGCCAGGCGGGCGTGGCTGGACGCGACCGGGCGAATTCCGCCGCCCGCTGAATTGACCGCATTCCTTGTGGACCGGTCGCCGAACAAGCGCGATCGGCTGATTGACCGACTAACCGCATCGGACGCCTTCATCGATAAGTGGACCTATTACTTTGAAGACCTGTTCCGCGCGGGAGCGCGCATGGGATCGGGCCTGAATCTGTTCCACTATTGGGTGCGCGAGTGGCTGAAGCTGGACCGGCCATACGACGAAGTGGTCACCGATCTATTGACAGGCGCGGGAAAATCCAGCTTTTCGGTGCCGGGCGCGCTTTACTACCAGCGCGATTTCGTGAAGGCGAAGGACGATCCGGAAACGCCGGACGCGCATGACCTCGTAAATCAGCCGGACACCGTGGACGAGTTTACCGTCACTTACTCGAAGGTGTTGCTGGGTCTTAACGTCGCTTGTATCTCCTGCCACGATGGCGCGGGACATCTGGAAAACGTGAACCTCTTCCTGGTGAAGAAAAAGCGCGAGGAGTTCTTCGGCCAGGCTGCGTTTTTCGGTAAGACGCGGCAGATCATGAACTGGGAGAACGGCTACCAGGCGAACACCGAATATACCGTGGACGACGAAGCACCCGGCTATGATCGCAAGGCGGAGAGTATTGTACGCGTGCCGCGGCGCGGGACGGGCCTTTCGCAGCCGCGTTTCCTGCTGACCGGAGAGGCTCCGCGCGATGGCGAGCATGCCCGCGACGGCTTGGCGCGCATGATTACCGGCCACATTCAATTTCGCCGCGCGTTCGTGAATCGGATTTGGGCGGAGTTGATGGGCTTCGGTATCGTGGAACCGATCGACGATTTTGACCTGGCGCGCTACGACCCGAAAAACCCGCCCCCGGCGCCATGGACCGTGCAGCCGTCGAACCCGGCGCTGCTCGACGCGATGGCCGAGGACTTCGGCGCTAGTCGCCACAGCTTCCGCCACGTGGTCCGGAGCATTATGAAGTCGAGTGCATATCAGCTTTCTTCGCGCTTTCCGGGCGAATGGAAGGAGACCTACACGCCTTACTACGCGCGCAAGTATGTCCGTATGCTGAGCGCGCCGGAACTCCACGACGCCATCGCGCTGGCCACCGGACGGCCCGGCGATTTTTCGAGCGGCACCGAGAAAGTCGCCATGGCAATGCAGATGCCGGAACCGAAAAAGGCGGGCGCCGATGTGCAGAGCTTCATGCGGACCTTCGGTCAGTCCAACCGCGACGATATGCCGAAAAAAGTGCCGCCGAGTTCATTGCAGGCGATGCTGCTGATGCAATCGAAAGTCGTTACGGAACGGGTGAATTCGAGCAAGGGCGGATTGCTCTCCTCACTGCTTGAGAAAACGGCGGATGACAAGGCCCTGGTGGAGCAGGTTTATCTTCACACGGTTTCCCGCAAGCCTTCGGCGCCGGAATTACAGATCGGGTTGGAGGCGCTGCAAAAAGACCGGCGGCGCGGCGCGGAAAATTTGCAGTGGGCGTTGTTGAACTCGCCCGAGTTTCTGTTCAATTACTGAGGTCATATGGACAAGCGTGTATCCGATTTCCTGCCTGCCCGCCGCGATCTATTGAAGCTTGGAGGCCACGGCTTGCTCGGCGCGTTTGCGAGCCAAGCCATGCTCCCGGTGCGGGCGGCCGCGGCGGGGAGTGCCAATCCGCGCGGCACGGCGCGGTTCTGCATTGTCATTGAACTGGCCGGAGCGTTGAGCCATGTCGATTCGTTCGACTTCAAGGAAGACGCCGGCACGCAGAAGGATTTCGATGTACGGAAGATCAAAGACAATCTGTATCTGCCGTACCGGCTGTTCCCGGAGCTATCGAAGGAGATGGACAAGATCGCCGTTGTGCGATCCATGAAGAGCCACGAGGTGGTTCATTTCCGCGGGCAGTATTACACGCAAGCCGGCAGACCGTTAAACCCGGCGCAGGCGCAGGAGATACCGTCGGTTGGTTCTGTTATCAGTTATGAGTTTGAGAAGCTGCGGCGCGAAAAAGACACGTTCCCGACATATGTCGGCTGTAACTTGGACACTTCGGGCTGCGGCGCTCTATCCACTGGATTTCTGCCGCCGCGTTTCTCGGTGCTCGACGTGAATTTGAAGGAAGGTTCGGCGTCCGCGCCCGGCGATGCGCAGGCAATGGCGTTACTGGAGGAGCGCTACCGGATCCTCCGGAAATTGGACGACGCGATGGCCGGGTCACGCACGGGACGCGACCGGCAGTTTGGCGCGTTCCGGGATTTTCAACATTCCGCGTTTCAGCTCTTGGGCGATTCGCGGTGGCCGCAGGCGTTCAAAATGTCAAAGGACGAGATTGCGCGCTACGGCGACAACTCCGTTGGCCTGGGCTGCCTGTTCGCGCGGAACGCGGTGAAGGCGGACGCGGGCACGCGCTACTTCCACATCACGCATCCCGATTGGGACCACCACCGCAACATTTACAACCACGAGTCGAAGAGCAACCACTACATCCGCTGTAATGAGTTTGACCGCGCGATGGCGTCGCTGCTCCGGGATCTCGCCGCGGAGCCATCGCCCCGGCAACCGGGCAAGACGCTGCTCGATGAAACGATGGTCGTCATGGCCACCGAATTCGGGCGCGTGCCGGGACCGCTGAACGGCATAGCGGGCAGGCACCACTACAACCTCGCCTATGTCTCGCTGTTCGCGGGCGGCGGGGTGAAGGGCGGGCGGATTATTGGCAAGACGGACGCCAAGGGTGAGAACGTCATCGACTCCGGCTGGAAGTACACCAAGCATCAGATCAAGACCGAGAACGTCTACGCCTCCATCTATTCGGCGCTGGGAATCGACTGGACGAAGGCGATCACCAACACGCCGTCCCGCCGCATTTATCGCTACATCGATCCGCTGGGCGCTACCGAGACGGTGATGGACGACGAGATCGCGGACCTTTTCGTCTAATGCGCTGGGCCTTGAGAGTTCTACTGTTGACCTTCGCGGCCGAGGCGTCGGAGCCGGGCATGGCGTTCATCCCGCGCGGCACATTCCAGATGGGCCGGGCAAAGTTGACGGCGGACGACAAGACCACGATGAGGCCGCGGATGCTGCTGGACGATCGGCCGGTGCATGCGGTCACGCTTGGCGCGTTTCTGCTCGACACGCATGAAGTGACGCAGGAGCGATATGCCGAGTTTGTGAAGGCCACCAGGCGCCCGCCGCCGTATCACTGGCTGAATGGCGCACTGCCGGCCGGGGCTGGCGCTATCGCCGCTTATAACGTGAATTGGGATGACGCCAAAGGCTATTGTGAATGGCGCGGAAAACGGCTGCCCACGGAGGCGGAATGGGAGCGCGCCGCGCGCGGCGGACTGGAAGGCGCCGACTATCCCTGGGGCGACAAGTACGACGCCAAGCTTGCCCGTCACAACACCGAAACGGGCCCAGGCGAAGTGGGCCGCTACGCGCCGAACGCTTTCGGACTATACGATATGGCGGGCGGTATGTCGGAATGGACCGCCGACTGGTTCGAACGCGAGTACTACAAGCACTCGCCGGCGGAGAATCCGAAGGGACCGGCTGCGGGGACATACAAGATCATTCGCGGCGGCGCGTGGTCGGATCAGGGCAAGCGCATCACGGTCTTCTTCCGCAACTGGGTGCGCCCGACGCAGCGCCAGCCCAACATCGGCTTCCGTTGCGCCAAGGATGGCCCCTCGGTGGAGCGGCGGATCAATGAACGCCTTGCGGCGTTCCAGGGCTCGGTATCGCTCTACGCCAAAAACTTGAATACCGGAGCCGAGTTCGCCATTCGCCCCGACGAGCGGGTGCGTACCGCGTCCACGATAAAGCTGCCGATCCTCGTCGCCGTCTTCCAGGCCGTGACCGACGGCAAGGCGAAATGGGACGAGGAAATTCTTCTCACATCCGACGACAAAGTATCGGGCTCCGGCGTGTTGAAAGAGTTCTCGCCGGGCCGTAAATTCCTTTTTCGCGATCTGGCGAATCTGATGATCGTGGTGAGTGACAATACAGCCACGAATTTGCTGATTGATCGATTCACCGCGGACTATGTGAACGGCGTGATGGAGAAGTATGGGTTTCAATTCACGCGATCAAACCGGAAGATTCTCGGCGACGGCAAGAATTTGAAACCGGCGCCCACTGGCTTGAGCGCATTCGGGCAGAAGGACGAGAACAAGAAATTCGGCATCGGCGTATCGACTCCGCGAGAGATGGCGCGGTTGATTGAGATGCTCGATAAGGGCCAACTTGTGAGCGCGGAAGCGTCGGCGGAGATGGTCGCCATTATGCGGCGTCAGCAGTTTACGGACGGGATCGGGCGCCGTTTGGACGCGTTCCAAGTGGCGTCGAAGTCGGGCGCGCTGGACGCGTTGCGGAGTGACGTTGGCCTGGTGATCCGCGGTAACGAAAAGTACGCGCTGGCCATCACCGTCGATGGCATGCCGCAAACGGATTACTCGGCCGATAATGCGGGCAACGTTCTGATCTCGGATCTAACGGCGCTCGTACTCGAAAAGCTGCTTTAAATGGCGGCGGCGGGCTTCCTGGGCCCGACGATCTCCACCGATTCCGGCGTAATGTTGACCGTTCGCACTTGACCGCGCGGGCCGATGGGACCGATGTCGCGGCCGCCCTTGCTGACCGCTATGCCACCCGCGTTGCCAACGACCATTTTCGCGTTTTGGAGCGTGGAAATCAGCTTCTTGTCGCCAGGTTGCAGAACGCCCGCGAAAATGCGTTTGCCATCGGCCGTGACTTCAATCCACGTCCTTTCCGTGGCTTCGATATTAAGCATTAGGTTAGCGCTAGGATCGGTGGATTCGGCCGGAACCACTTTCGCCGATTCGACCTCGGTTTGCGGCTGCGGTTGGCTCGATTCAATTGCCGCGGCCGGGGCCTGAGCCACCGGAGCGGATATGCTGGCATTACTTTGCTTGCCGGCTTCCCGCGTGGAGTTCCACCGGTCGACGAATAGGGACAACGCGCCCCCGCCGCCCACCAGCAAGACCAACGCCGCGACGGCGAGACCGGTGCGCGAGTCAAAGAACCCAGACGCGGCGCTTCGCAGCGGTTCGACGGAAATCAGTTTGCCCTGTTGCGCCCGCGGGTCGTGCGGGGCCGTATTGGGGTCCACGTCCATAGCCGCTTCGGGCTTCACGATCGAGGAAAATTCTTCCTCGATTTTCGCTGGGTCGAAGCCCAGAGCTTGCGCGTACTGGCGGATAAAGCTGCGATTGAAGAAACCGCCCGGCAGTTGCTTCCAATCGTCCGCTTCAATCGCTTCCAGATAGCGGGAGCCGATACAAAGGTCGTCCGCGATGGGCCGCAATTGCTTCCCTTGCCGGAGACGTTCGTCCTTCAATTTTTGTCCGAGTGATGCCATTTAATAAAATCCCGCAGAATCAATCTTATAATAAACCTTTGTCAAGCACACAAACAACCGTCATCATAACCGTCGTGGTGGTTAATTGGAACCGTGCCGAAATGCTGCGGGAGTGCTTGCAATCATTGGAGATACAGGTAAACGGAGAGGGGCGGCGTTGGCCCTTGGCCACGGTGGTGGTAGACAACGGCTCAACGGACGGTTCGCAAACGGTGATTAAGAATGAATTCCCCCATGTACTTCTACTGGAAAACGATAAGAATGTGGGATATTGCGCCGCCAACAACCAGGGGATCCGGGCGGCGAAGGGCGACTTAGTCGCGCTGTTAAACAACGATGCGGCGGCCGATCCCCACTGGATTCAACACTTGCAGTCGGCCTTTCAAGCGGCGCCTGAGGTTGGAATGGCCGCATCGAAAATCGTGACTTGGGACGACCCGGGCCGGATCGATAAGGCGGGACACCTTATCTTTCCCGACGGGCAGAACCGCGGCCGGGGCACCGGGGAGCGCGACCGGGGCCAGTATGAGAAAGTGGAGGAGGTTTTGTGGCCCGACGGGTGTGCGGCCATGTATCGTAGATCGATGCTCGATCAGATCGGCGGATTCGATGAAGATCTCTTCGCCTATGGCGACGACGCCGAGCTTGGGCTTCGCGCCCGGATCGCCGGATGGCGCTGCCTGTACATGCCGCGGGCGGTGGTACGGCACCGGCGCGGGTCGACGCTGGGCCAAGGCAATCCGGAGCGTGTGCGGCTGATTGAGCGCAATCGGATATTGCTGGCGGCGAAACTGTTCCCTTGGAGTTTGTTGGCGCTTAACCCCATTTTCTTCGCGATTCGGATGCTGGCCGGCATATTTTCGGCGACCTCGGACGAAGGCGATTTGGCTGCGTTCCCGGGCGTGCGTGGGAAACTGCGCGTCGCCGGGGCCCTGCTGCGCGGTCAGTGGCAGGCGTTGATGATGCTGCCTTTAACGCTACGCAAGCGGGCGGCGATAGAGCGAATGGCGGTGTTGACCCCGGCCGAGCGGCGGCGGCTAATCCTGTCGAACCGGTTATCCCTGCGTGCCTTGTCCGGTATCGAACGCGGAACGGAGGTGCGACCTTGACCGGCGAAGCTGTCGCGCCCGCGACCGTTCGTGAAGCCGATCTGTGCCCGGCCTGCCGCGGGGCGTCCATGCGGACGCTGTTCCATGGGACGGATCGTCTGTTCGCCACGACGGCGAAGTTCTTTGAAGTGGTGGAGTGTACCGATTGCCGGCTGATGCGGCTGTTCCCGCAGCCGACCGCGGAGGAGTTGAAGCAGTACTATCCGCGAAATTACTGGTTCGAGCCGGGCACGGACGCGGCTTCGCGCATTGAGGATTTCTATCGTCGCCTGGTGCTTGGGGATCATGTGCGATTCGTGGAGCGAGCGATTGAATCGACCAAGGCGCCCGGTCCATTGCTCGATGTGGGCTGTGGCGGCGGGCTGTTTATCCGGCTGTTGCGCGAGCGCGGGCACAAGGTGTTGGGGCTGGATTTCTCGATGGACGCGGTCCGGGCGGCGTGGAAGGTCAACCGCGTTCCCGCCCTGTGCGCATCGCTTGTGGACGCGCCGATGCGGCCGGGGGCTTTCTCGGTGATCACGATGTTCCATGTGCTCGAGCATCTGTACGACCCAGTTCGTTACGTGGAAGAGGCGCATAAGCTGCTCGCGGCCGATGGGCGGTTGGTGGTCCAGGTTCCCAACGCGTCCAGTTGGCAATTTCTGCTTTTCGGACAGAATTGGAATGGCATCGACGTGCCTCGGCATTTGGTGGATTTCAGGGAGAAAGACATTGTGGGATTGTTGGAAGCCCACGGGTTTGAAGTGCTGCGCCGCAAGTTCTTCTCGCTGCGGGATAATCCGGCGGGCATGGCGACTTCGATATCCGTGGCCCTGGACCCGATGAGCCGCCGCGTGCGAAAGGCTCCGGAGTCGACCCCGATGCGCCTCGTGAAAGACGGCCTCTACTTCGGGCTGACTTTGCTGTGCCTGCCCTTTACACTGATAGAAGCGGCGTGCCGCGCCGGTTCCACCGTTATGATCGAGGCGCGGAAGAAGTGAACGCCGGGTAACTAATGAACTTGCGCAAGACGGAGTCGGTCGCGGTGCCGCGGGCCTTTGCGCTTTTGCCGGGCCCGTTGCGGCGGTATGTGCTGGACTTTGAGCGGCGGATTACCGACGCGGTCGCGGTGTTCGCCGCGGCTCTTCCGGCGGGCGCGCGTGTGCTCGACGCCGGAGCCGGCGAGGGCGCCTATAAAGGCCACTTTCCGCGGCAGCGGTACGTCGGGCTTGACCTTGGAATCGGCGATAAGAAGTGGGATTACACCCGGTTGGACGTGCTGGGCGATCTGAGTTCCCTGCCCTTTGCGGATCATGTCTTCGATGCGGCTTTAAACATCGTGACGCTGGAACACGTGAAGGCTCCGCAGGAGGTGTTGACCGAGCTCGCCCGGGTTTTGAAACCAGGCGGGCGGCTACTGCTCGCGGTACCGCATGAGTGGGAAGTGCATCAGCATCCGCACGATTTTTTCCGTTATACGAAGTATGGAGTGGAGGAGCTGGCGCACCGGGCGGGGTTTCGCGTGATTTCGATGGAGCCGGGCGGCGGCTACTTCCGGTTGCTTTCGCGACGGCTGCTTAACGGGGCGCAGTTCTTCCCGCTTCCGCTGAATTTTCTTTGGCTCGCCCTGGTGGCGGTACCCGCGTTGCTGTTGCCGTTGTTCGATGGCTTCGATACCAAGAAAGACTTCACCCTCGGCTATCTCGCCGTGCTTGAAAATGGTGGAAAATAGGGCATGCCTAAACGCCGTGATGTATTCAAACTCCCCGCACTGCTCGCGCCGATGGCGCTTTTTGGCGCCAAAACCGGCGAGTTGAAGAACGTTGTAATCGACGCCGATAAGGTTCGCACGAACAAGGAACCGTTCGGCGAATTGAAAATCTTCTTCGACGGTCCCACCGAGCAGTTGGCGGCCATGACCGCCGGCAGTCTGCTGCTTTACGCCAACCACGAACCGCACCCGCCGCATACCCACCCCGAAGAGGAGTTCATGGTAATCACGGAGGGGACGGGCGAAATGCTCGTCGATGGCAAGACGTTCAAAGTGGGCCCTGGGTCGATGATGTACTGCGCCGCCAATAAGCCCCACGGCATAAAGGCGGGAAAGAAGCCGCTGTTGTTCTACTTCTACAAATGGAAGGCTTAGAACTCTTTGCCGTTGTACAGGCCGCCCACGAACTTTTCGTACCCGTTGTACTGGAGCGTGGGCCGGCGTTCCATGGTTGGAATCAACTGTTCATAGGCCTGCGACCAGCGCGGATGCGGCTTCTTCGGCTCGACATTTGAATAGAAGCCGTATTCGGCCGATTGCAGCCGGTTCCAGAATGTGGGCGGTTCTTTTTCGGTGAACTCGATCTTGGCGATGGATTTGGGGCTCTTGTAGCCGTACTTCCAGGGTACAATCACGCGAATAGGTGCCCCGTTCTGCTTCGGGAGCGGCTTGCCGTATAAGCCCGTCACCATCATTGTCAATGGGTGTATTGCTTCGTCCATGCGGAGGCCTTCGAAAAAGGGCCAAGGATAGGGAGCCTTCTTCATCCCGGGCATTTCGTTCGGGCGGCTGACAGTCAGGAATCTAACGAACTTCGCGTTGGGTTTAGGCTCCAACAGCTTAATCAGCGCTGCGAGCGGGAAACCCGTCCACGGCACTACCATCGCCCACCGCTCCACGCAGCGAAAACGGTAGACGCGCTCCTGCAACGGAAGCTTTTTCAGCAGGTCTTCCAAGTCGTAGGTTTGTGGCTCTTTAACGAGGCCCGAGACTTGGATCTGCCATGGCGAGATAACGAATTTGCCGACCAGGTCCTTCACTGTTTCCTTGCCGTACGGATCGAACTCGTAGTAGTTGTTGTAACCCGTCGCGGCATACTCCGGAGTTATCGCGGCCGATTCCACTTTAAATTCTTCGTTCTTCGGGGCCGGATAGAGGGATTTCGTCTCACCGGCGAGCGATGGCGCGGCCAGCAGGCCCGCAGCCTGTAGAAGTTGCCGGCGGTTCCAATACACCGTCTCCGGCGTCGCTTCCCGCTCCGGAATCTCCCAACCCTTTGGAATTCGAATCAACATGTCAGCGCTTCTCCCTATCGTTTATCGTATACGCAAACCGCTTTATTCCAGATGACGGCGGAACATTTTCGGAGCTACATCCGTAACAATTAAGCAGAAGGAGTTATCCAAACCAATGTTCTGCACCGCCTGCGGGTTCACTATGAATGACGAGCACCGGTACTGTGCCCGTTGCGGAAAACCCGCCACCGACGCTCAATTCCAATGGACCGCGGTACCGCAAACGCCGCCCCCTCCGCCCCGGCGGCTGGAGCGAGACATGTACGACCGCAAAATCGCCGGCGTCTGCTCCGGTTTCGCGAGATTTTTTCATATGGATCCGACCGTTATGCGGCTGATCTGGGTGGTATTGACGTTCGCCACCGGGCTGCCCCTCATCGTCTACCCGATCTGCTGGCTGGTAATGGCGCGCAACGACCAGCGCGCGCTGCCGGCGGGCGGCACGTATCAACAGGTGTAGCTCGCATGCGAAAATGATTGTTAATGAATCGTTTGCTTCTCGGGCTTGCCGCCCTCTCGTGCGCGATTAACGGGCAGTCGCCGCTGGGAACCGTTACCGGCCTGGTATTTGATCCCTCGGGTTCGACGGTGCCCGGCGCCGCCATCCGCCTGAAGAATATAGCCACGAACGTCGAAAGCCGGACTAGTTCCAATGATTCCGGGGTTTATGTCTTTGCCAATATTTTGCCGGGCGATTACGATCTTCGGGTAGAAGCCAAGGGCTTCAAGCAACTGGCCACATCCGCCTTCCCCGTTGCCGCTTACCGAACCGTTCGCACGGATCTAAGCATCGAAGTAGGTGACACGGCCAACACCGTCGAAGTACGCGGCGAAGTTGGCAGCGTGATCCAATCCGAAAGCCCGTCCATCTCCACCAGCCTCTCCTTGAAAGCGTTGCGCGAGCTGCCAACGAACCTCCGCAGCGTTTTCAACAATGCCGGCGACTCCGGTCTCATCTTTCAAATGATGCCGCTCACCGTCCCGGGGCTGGTGCAGGTGGGCGCGGGCGCGGCCTGGATCACGCCCGGCGCGGGCGCGAATGGCGTCAAGACGAAAGTCGACGGTATCGAATCGAACTTCGGCAACTTCGGCACGCCGGACCCGGTGTCGCAGCCGTCGATGGAATCGGTCGGCGAATTCACGGCCAACATTGTTAGCAACAAAGCGGAATTCGGCGGCATGGGCGTCGTGACTTCGGTAACCCGTTCCGGCGGCAACCAGTATCACGGCGACCTGTTCTGGTATGGCCGCAATAGCGCGCTGGACGCACGGAATACTTTCTCCACGGCCAAACCATTCCAAAACATTCACAACTACGGCGCCACATTTGGCGGCCCGCTGAAAAAGGACAAGACGTTCTTCCAATTGACGTTCGACCAGACCCGCGGCTCGCGCGCCTATCCCTTCAGCCCCAACGTTCCCACCGTCGCCATGCGCAACGGCGACTTCACCGGCATGGCCGCGCTCCGCAACCCTTACACCGGCCTCAACCCCTTCGATGGCAATCGAATTCTGCCCCAATACATTAGCCCGCAAGCCCGCCGCACGCAGGAGTCGCTCTTCCCTCTTCCAAATTTCGGTCCCGAGACGCTGACCGCCGCCAACTATCGAGCCGCCTTCAACGGCCCCGAAACCCACAACATTTACGAAGCCCGGTTCGACCAAAATTGGTCGAGCGCGCATAGCTCCTTCGCCCGCTACCAGTGGAAGAAGAGCGATTATGAGATCCCCGGCGCGCGGAGCGCCTTGCCGCCCGAATCGGTGGGTACATCGACCAACATCCGCGAGGTCCACTTCGCCACCATCGGTGACGTGATGACGTTGAAACCCAACATGTTCAATGAAGCGCGCTTCGGCTTCGTTGTGCTTTCATCGAAATCGTTCGCCAACGTCACCGGGCAGAAATTGATCGACACGATTGGCGTTCAGGGACTTCCCGCGCGCGATTACGCTCCCGGCATTCCGGTCGTGAACATCACCGGCCTCAGCTCCCCGCTTCAATCCCTGTTGAATCCGGTCAACGACGGCCACTGGCAGTTCTCCGACAACCTCACCTGGAACACCGGACGCCACACATTCAAGTTCGGCGGCGAGTACGTCAACTGGTTCGTCAACCGCTATCTGCCCTCCGTGCAGGGCCTTTATGGCAGCTTTAGCTTCACCAATCGCTACACCGGAAATCCCTACGCCGATTTCCTGCTCGGCCTGCCCACGGCCGTCACCCGCATTGACCCCTACCCTACGCAGTACAACCGCTGGAGCGACGTGTCTTTCTACGCGCAGGACGACTGGAAGATATCGAAGAAGCTGACCCTCAATTTCGGTCTTCGCTACGAATACAACCAGCCCGCGTATGCCCGCGACGGCAACATGTTCAGCTTCGATCCGGCCAGCGGCAGCGTCATCATTCCCGACGAAGGCGCACGGCGGCTTTTCAGCCCGTTCTTCCCGGCGGATGTGCCCATCGTGACCGCGGCCAGCCTGGGCCTGCCGAAGACGTTTCGGAACGCCGACAAGAACAACTGGGCTCCGCGCCTGGGCTTCGCTTATCAGGTGAATAACAGGACCGTTCTCCGCGGCGGTATCGGCGCATTCTATGGACACTTTTCGGGTGTCGTGCCGGCGGCCGGTTCCGGCGGTCCCTTCTCTCTTTCCACCACCGCTAACAACAACTTCGTCAACGGTCAGCCCGTCTTCACATTTGAACGGCCCTTCGCCGCCGCCGGCGTTCCAGGAGCGCTCAATTTGAATGGCATTGCGCCGGATCTCCGCAATCAAGTCTCCACGCAATATAGCTTCACCATCGAACGCGAGTTGACGGCATCGACCGGTGTCCGCATTAACTACATTGGGTCCAAGGGTTCGCAACTCCCCTATCAGCGCAACATCAACCAGCCGGCGGCCTCGACAACGCCATTCACCGCAGCCCGCCGCCCCTACCCGCGCTATAACAACATCATTTACGCCGAGAGCGGCGCGAATAACCTTTACAGCGGCCTGCAAGTGCAGGTGAACCGCAGGTTCGAAAAAGGCCTTTTAGTTACTTCCGCCTGGACTTGGGCCAAGTCATTGAGCGACGTCGATGACACCGGTTCGGCCGAACTGAACACGCAGATCGAAGACGCTTACGACCGACGCCGCGATCGCTCCGACATTTACTCCGTCCCGCGCCATCAATGGATGAACCAGGTACTTTACGAGGTCCCCTTCGGCAAGAACAAATTGTGGGGCGGATGGCAAATTTCCGCTCTGCTAAATCTCAGCACGGGTAATTTCCTGAATCCGCAGTTTTCCGGTTCCGACCCCTCGAACACCAACAACGTCGGCGGCCGGCCGGATATCTTAAGCGAGGTGAAATATCCCGGCACGCTGGGCGCGTGGTTCGACCGCTCAGCCTTCGGCGTGCCCGCCGCGGGCCGGTTTGGCAACGCCGCGCGAAACTCGGTCGTTGGACCGGGTTACGTTGTTTTCAATGCCGGCGTGCAGAAGGGCTTTTCGTTCGAGCGCCTTGGCCGAGTGACGCTCGGCGCGAATTTCCAAAATGTACTGAATCATGTCAACTACGGACAGCCCAATATGACGGCCAATATCGCCAATGGCGGCGTGATTACGAGCACGCATATCTTCCCGGCGGCCGGCTCGGCGCGGCTGGGCCAACTGGTCATGCGATACAGTTTTTAGGCGAGAGCGGCGGCGATCGCGGTAAAAGCCGTAAATCTTTTATTTGCAGCGTTTCCGTTGGTTCGTTTCCGGTTTGACGTTGGTTTGAACTTGGTTTGTTCCTTGGTTTGTTCCTTGGTTTGTTTCGGGCGTCCACCGGGTATAGGCGGCTAAACAAAAAAAGCGATGCGCCGCCTCTCCCAAAGCGGCGCATCGCGTAAGAACGGTCCAGGTGGACTTAGGACTCCGGGCCCCTATCCGGAGTCCGGTCCGCCTGGACCGTTGTGTGCAAGACCGGCGGTGCGGGAGCTGCAGCGTACCGCCAACCCATCCCCATAGGCTGGCGGCCGGCGCTCAACCGCGCGGCCCGTCTCACAAACCCAAACTAGCAGGCGCCGCCAGCGTGTTTGGCACTTTACGATACAAAGTTATTGAAAACAAAGGAAATATAATTCTTAAAAAGTTCGCACTGGCATTTCCGGTTCCGGTACTTTTCCAATGCGGAGGCATTAACCACCGCTTTATCAACTACTTACAACAATAGTTCGGGGGCCGGAAAGATTTTCCCCGATCACTCTACCGCTACTCGTCCAGCCATCCGATAGTTTGTTTGAGCAAAGAGACCCCACAATGAGCGACCTCACCTTTTCCCCGCCACACTCCGAAAACATGGAACTCGCCGCCGCCAATCGCCGATTAACCACCGCGATTCTCGGCATGACGCTTCTCACCGGACTCATCGCCTGCCTGAGCTATCTGGCGGGCCGCACCGTTACGCAGATTCGTACCGAAACCGCCACCGTCGTTCGCACGGAAATCCCACCCGGCCCGGTTGTTATCAGTCCGCTTACCAATAAACCGTCGCCCGCATTCGCGCCGGACCCGGTCCCGGTTCACGCCGCAGGGCTTTATCTACAGGTGGGCCTGATGAACCCGGCGATTGACCGAACGCTGCAAGACCGTCTGGTCATGGCCGGCTACAGCGTCAGAGTGTCTCCCATGGAAAACTCTCCCGTTTCCCGCGTGATGGTGGGCCCGATTCAGTCCACCGCGCAGCAGCGGGAGTTGGAATCCAAACTCAGGTCCGAAGGATTTCAGTTTTTCCCGCGCCGCTATTAAACCCCGATTGTCCGCCGCCGTCGATTCACATACAATCGGCAGTGACATTTTTTCAAGGGGGATCCGATGAATCGACTGCTATGCATTACCTTCACCGCTGTTTCGTTACTCCTGGTTCCGGCGGCCGACGCCGCCAAACGGAAATTACCGACCGATTTTTCATCGGCGGAAGGCTCGCTGATTAAGCACTTGATGGGCGAGCCGGACGCGGCCAAAAAGACGGCGCTCATGGAGGATTTCGTCGCCAAGAATCCGACGCACGATTCGACGCCATGGGTGTTCGGTGAATTGCAGACCGCATATATGAAGGCCGGCCAGTTCGATAAAGCGTTGGCCGCCGGGGAAAAGGTATTGGCCGGAGATCCCGATGATGTCGTCATCGCCAACGCCAACCTGAAAGCCGCCGAAGGAGCCAAGAACCCCGCGCTCATCCGCAAATGGGCGGTCGCGGCCTCCGCGGCCGCACGCCGGATTATCACGTCCGCCAAACCCGCGGACGCCGATGAGGCCGCCGCCTGGCAGGCCAACGTCGATTACGCCAAACAGGTCGACACCTATGGCGACTACGCTCTCTACGCCCTCGCCCTCCAGACAACGGATTCCGCGCAGCGCATCGAAATAGGCGAGTCGCTGGTCCGGCAGAGCCCCGAGTCACAATACGCGACGCTGATGCGGCCGCACCTCTCCATCGCCTATCAGCAGGCGGGAAACCACGCCCGCGCGCTCGCCGTCGCCGAAGACGACATCAAGTCAAATTCGAACAATGAAGACATGCTCCTCTACGCCGCCAGTAAAGCCTATGAACGCCAGGACAAACCGAAGGCCATCGTTTACGCCAAACGCCTGATTGACACCCTGCCGGCCAAGCCCGTGCCGCAAGGGATGAACGAGGCCGATTGGACGCGCAACAAGAACTTAAAGCTGGGCATGGCGCAATGGATGCTTGGCGTCATCGCCAGTAACGAGCAGCGTTGGGTGGAAGCCGATAGCCACCTCCGCACGGCGCTTCCAAATGTCAGCCACAGCAAGGAGATTACCGCCGAAACGCTGTTTCACCTCGGATTGTCGAATTACAAGCTGGGCGAGGCGAAGAAGGACAAGAACCGAATTCTGGAGGCGCTGAAATTCAATCAGCAATGCGCCGCTATTGTCAGCAACTTCCAGGCTCCAGCCAAGAAGAACGTGGCCGCCATTCGCAGCCAGTATCACATCCAGTAGTCGGTGCAGTTCTGGGCCTGGCGCAAGCGACAGATTCTATTTTTTCGCGGCTCACTACGCGGCACGACCAAGCCCCGAGCATGATGGTAGGGCGACCGTATGAGAGCGACCATGGAAAATCCGAACATTCGCATTAGCCCGCACGCCAAAGCGACGTTGCGCGAACTGGCCAAGCGAGAGGGCAAACCGATGCAAGCGGTTCTTGACGAAGCTATCGAACACTACCAGCGGGAAAAGTTCATGGATGAAGCCAACGCCGCTTATGCCCGGCTCCAGTCCGACCCCGAAGCCTGGAAAGAAGAACTCGCGGAACGTCAGGCATGGGACGCCACACTCAAGGACGGATTGAAAACTGAATGAGTGCGTTGCAGCCTTCCCGGGGCGACGTATGGGAAATCAACCTTGACTCGGTCCGGGGTAGAGGGGCCTAGTGCGCGCCCACGCCGTCATTCAGAGGCTGCACAGACTGCGCCCCCGGAGAGATCTGCGTAAGCATTTGCTCTTTGCGCATGATTAGTGTCGCCGTGTTGTAACTGGCGGTTTCAAAACCGTGGCCGTGGGTGATGGCGTCGGTCGGGCAAGCCTCCACGCAGAAACCGCAGAAGATACAACGGCTGTAGTCTATGTTATAAACCTCGGCGTACCGTTCGCCGCCGCTCATGCGTTTCGTTTCCGTGTTTTCGGCCGCTTCAATGTAAATGCAGTTCACCGGGCAGGCCGCGGCGCAAAGGAAACAAGCCACGCACTTTTCCAGTCCGCTCTCGTCCCGTTGCAACACGTGCGTGCCCCGGAACCGTTCCTGAAAGATCGCCGGCGCGGCCGGATAGTTTTCAGTAATCGTCGGGGACATCATCTCTTTGAATGTGACGCTCAATCCCTTGACGATCGCCGCCGTGTTGCCGAACACTTCCGATATCGTTGCCATTCGACTTCCAGTGTATCGCGACTCCGGCCCGGAGTCAGTTCTTCGATTCTCAACCGGGCTTGTAGTTCGGCACCCGGTCACCGGCGTCGAACAATTTAACGTCCCAGCGCGCGGCCAAGGTTTCCAAATCCGCCTTCGCGAAACCTTCACTTTTCCAACTAATTCGCCCGTCCGGCTCCACCAGCGCGAGCGCGGGCACGTACTCCAAGCCATAGGCGACGCTCACCGGGTAGCCGTCGGCCGCGGGATCTTGCAGAGTCTCAAATCGTACGCCAAACTTTTCGTTAAACTGGCGCGTGGCCGCCGCATCGTCCTGGGAAACGCCGACAATGCGCGGTCCCCCACGCTCCGATAGCCGTTGCAAAAAGGGGAACGTCAACTGGCAGGTGGGGCATTTGATTTTGAAAAATGCGAGCAACACAGGCTCGGCGAGATTTTCCAAGGCAAACGAACCCAGCCGGAAAACAGGCGCCGCGCCGCCCACGCCGATCATGCGCTACTCTCCCAAAGCGCCCTTCTTGCGCTGCTGCAAGAAACTGAGAATATCGAACCGCTTAATCTCGCGGTTGGGGAAGAAACTGTTCACGGCGTTCTGCTCTTCGTCGAAGACTTCGAACACCGTCTCCAGTTTCGTCAACACCAACAACTCCACGTTCCGCCGCGTCAGGTTCAACAGCTTCAGCGTGCCGTCCTTCTTGCGGAGCGCGGAAAAGCTCATGACCATCGCGCCTAAACCCGATGAATCGATGTAGTCGACATGCTGCAAGTTCAGGATTGCGTTGACGGATCCGGCCTCTGCCAGCGCCTTCAACCGGTCTCGCAGGGTATCGGCGCCATCTCCGGCCACAATCTGGCCCTTCGCGTCCAAGATGATGATGCCTTCCTTGGTGCGCTCGGTAAGAGAAAGATCCATGTTTTTATTGTCGCGCTTCCGCCAGGCGAATGGAATCTTCGCCGGTCCGCGCATCGGCGACCCGGCCCGGGTTCACGGGCAGGGTAATCGTAAATGTCGTGCCCCGGCCAATTTCGCTGTTCACTTCAAGATGCCCCCCATGCGCTTTCACGATCCAGTTCACGAAGCTGAGTCCAAGGCCAAGTCCGCTGTTCGGGTCTTCGCCGGGCACGCGATAGAAACGGTCGAAGATGTGGGGCAGACTCTCGCGTGGAATACCTTTTCCGTCGTCGGCGACGGTGATGACGGCGTTGTCTCCGTCCAACCGCAACCGGACCCAGACGTGCCCACCCGGCGGCGTGTATTTCAACGCATTCGCCAGCAGATTAGTCACCAGCCGGTCCATCTGCGTCCGGTCGCCGCGAATGGAGACGCCGGGCTCCAACTCGCTTTCCATCGCCAGCCCCGCCTCCTTCGCCGACGCACTGAACTGCTCGACTAATTCCTCCACTACCGCCGTCACATCCACCTGATGCAGATGCAGCGTCACTTGGCCCGTTTCCGCCTGCGACAGCAAAAGCAACGCCCGCACGATGTTGGAAATGCGGTCGACATCCTCCAGCGCATTGACGATGGCATCGCGAAAATCCGCTTCCGATCGCGCCGTCATCAGCGCCACTTCCAACTGCCCGCGAATGGCGGTTAGCGGCGTCCGCAGTTCATGCGAAACATCGGTGGAGAACCGCCGGATCTGCTCGAAATTTTCCGACAGCCTTTCCATCATCTTGTTGAAAGCCACGATCAGTTGGTCCAATTCGTCGTTGGCGTAGCGCTGCGGAATGCGCAGGTGAAGGCTCGATCCGGAAATGCGCTGCGCCGCCTCCGCGAGCCGGTTCACCGGCATCAGCGCGCGGCCCGCCATGAACCACCCGAGCACGAAGGTGAGCAGCAGCAACAGCGGCAGCGCCGTGAAATAGTCGGTCATGAACGCGTTGGGCAGCCCGCTGACGTTGGTCATGCGCCGCCCCACCACCAGCAGGTATGGCTTCCCGTCGGCCCGAAATACCCCGTAACGCAGCAGTACCCGGTCGTTCCCCATTTCCTTCACAACCAGTTGCGGGCTACCCTCCCGGAATCGCGATTGAAGTTCGGCTGCCGTCTCCACGCCCTGCAGCCGGTATCCGTTGGACATTTCGAGAACTTCGCCCTTCGAATCGGCCACCAGAACGAATCGCCGCAGCCGCTCCAGGAACAGCGTCTGGTCCACTTCCCGCGGATCGACCGACCAGATCGCCTGGCCGCGCTCCACGCGCAGGAAGCCGCGTGCCGCGCCCCAATCCTCATCGACGGCTTCTTCCACGCGTTCCTGGATAATGGTCATCAGCCGGGACCGGAACATGAAGCCGATGGCCATCAACAACACGCCGAAGATCAGCACGTAGCTAATCGTCAGCCGGAAACGTAAACTTCTCACACGATGGCGCATGCCTCTGGGCTGGCCGATTGGCTACCCTTTTAGCTCGGCCGGTAAATCGATCATATACCCAACGCCGCGCACGGTGTGAATCAGCTTCGCGGGATAGTCGTCGTCGATCTTGCTGCGCAGGTGCCGGATGTAAACGTCGACGATGTTCGTCAGCCCGTCGTAGTCCATGTCCCATACATGCTCCACGATCATGGTCCGGCTGAGCGCCTTGCCGCGGTGGCGCATCAGGTATTCGAGGATGCTGAACTCCTTCGGCGCCAGTTCGATCACCTCGCCCGCCCGCGTCACTTTCCGCCGCAGCGCATCGAGTACGAGTTCACCCACCTGAAACCGTTCCGGCATAGCCGACCCGCGACGGAGAAGCGCCCGGACGCGCGCCAGGAACTCGACGAATGCGAAGGGCTTTACCAGGTAATCGTCGGCGCCCATCTCGAGGCCTTTCACGCGGTCTTCGACATTGCCGCGCGCCGACAGGATCAGAACGGATGGCGTCGTTTTGCGGTTTCGGATCTTCTCCAAAACTTGCAGTCCATCCATATCCGGCAATCCCAGATCCAGCACGATCAGATCGAATTCCAGCTCGTGGATCTTCTCGACGGCGCCCGAGCCGTCGTGCACCGTGGCTACCTGATAACCGGCGCTTTCCAAGCCCCGCGAAATAAAGTCCGCGATGCGTTTTTCGTCTTCAACGACCAATACCCTGGTGACATCCATTCCTCGCGAATTGTAACAGAGTTCACGTGCGGGATCGCTCAGAATATCTTCATCTTCGTTGTGTGCGAGGGGTTGACGGGCGCGCGGGCGGTTGCGATGGCCCCGAGCTTTTCCACGGTGCCGGGGGACGTGAACGTACTTTTATCGTCTATCACATTATTTTGATGGAGCGGTCGAAGGCCTTTTTTCGCTCATTTTCGTCACATTGAACAGATCTCCCGGAGAAGTGTTCAATTTTCGTGTGCCGACCGAGCGGCAGCATGGGTGAAGTTCGCGCCAATCGCAGGCTGGAAGAATTTGCGCCGGGCGCGATTTTGAACAGAATACCCAATTCTGTTCAACAGGGGCATTTTCGGTGTTGGGACTTGCAAAATCAGGCGCTGTCCAAACGCACGCCACTGTGATAGACTTGCCGATTATGTCAGTTCTTGATCGATATCTACTTCGGTTGTACGAGACAAGATGCCTTGATCCGCTGACTGGTACAGGCGTCTGCGTCATCTGTATACAACATCAGCTACCGCCTACAGCAAATGACTGGAAGCAGTTGTTGGATCAGGCCGAGGTAGGTATCACTTATTCACGCAGCTGGGAAGTATCAGGAGGAGGAGATACAACCAACACACAACGCTCGATGATGCAAGCCACAGTGGACGGAGTTTTAAAGTTGCTAGAAGTCAACGAGAAATCAGGATCCGGTGGAGGGTTTGATCGCGGGTTGTTCGCGCATTACATTGTTGGCGAGTTGCGCATCCCATTTGAACAATCTGACTTGAATGGTTTTACGATCTTCGAGCTACTAATCCGCGCGTCGAAACTAGGTTTCGTGGCCGTTGGCATGGCGACCGGTGTGTTGGCTCCCGAACAGCCCGTGTTCATGGTTACGATCCCCTCAGGCATCATTCTGATCGCAGCCGCCCAAAGCTTGGGCCACTACCTGCAAAACCCGGAGAATAGGTTCTGGGAAAGGCTCTTCGACACGCTCGGACTGAAGGCATTATCCAAACAGGCAGGTGGCAAGCGTGCGGAGATGGCTTCAGATAACGAGCAAGCCCAGTGACCCTCTTGCCCTCGTGTAGATAGACGCGACCGAGCGGCCTACCTCTATATCTACTTCGCTGAGACTTCAGCCTAGATCGAGCCGGTCAAACTTGTTGCCGTATTGCGATCGCTTCTAAAGGACTTTGAGCAACCCGTGACCACCGGTTTTTGAACGGAATGCGGAATTCTGTTCAACAGGCGGACAATAAAAGCGCACTCTTGACCCGCGTTCCGCTTCCGATTCATTTTATCTCGGCCGCGCCCGGGCGATTTCATCCAATAACGATGGGTCTTCCAGCGCCGTCACGTCCCCCAACGGCTCGCCCAGCCACGCCGCCCGGACCAGCCTCCGCATCAATTTTCCGTTCCGCGTTTTTGGGATTCCGCTCACCACCGTCACCACTGCAGGCCGCATCGGTTTACCCAATTCGTCCGCCACGCGATCCTTCAATTCCGCTTCGAACTCCGCGCCGCCGGCGCCATTCCGCACCACGACGAACGCCGCGATGGCCGAACCCTTTACCGCGTCCGGCACGGCCACGGCCGCCGCTTCCCGGACGAGCGGATGGCCCACCAGCACGGACTCCACTTCGGCCGGCCCCACGCGCTTGCCGGCCACTTTGATCGTATCGTCGCTGCGGCCTTCTATGAACCAGTGCCCATCTTCGTCAACGCGCGCGAAATCGCCGTGCCGCCACACGCCCTGAAACGTCCGCCAGTAGGTGTCAAGATAGCGCTCCGGGTCGCCGTGAAAGCCGCGCGCCATTCCCAGCCACGGCTGGCGAATAATCAGTTCCCCGACCTCGCCCCGCACACTCTCTCCGCACTCGTTCACCACATCGGCCGCCATACCCAGGCACGGCGCCGAAAAGCCGCATGGCTTCATCCCCTGCAACGGGTTATTGCACAGGATACCGCCCGCAATTTCCGTCCCACCCGAGTAGTTGATAATTGGAATCTTCCGCTGGCCAACCTTATCGAACAGCCACCACCACGGGTCCGGATTCCACGGCTCGCCCGTCGAGCCAAAGAACCGCAGCGACTCCAGACTATGCCGGTGCGCCCACTCTTCCCCGTGCGATTCCAAGGAGCGCACCAGCGTGGGCGACAGTCCCAGTACCGCCAGATCCTGCCGGTCGGCAAATGCCCAGATCCGCGCCGGGTGCGGATGGTCGGGCGACCCATCGAAAAGCGCCATTGTGCCGCCCAGCAGCAGCGATCCGTAAATCAACCATGGCCCCATCATCCAGCCGATATCGGTCACCCAGCCAATGCGCGTCCGCGAACCGACATCGAACCCGAACGCCATGTCGGCCGCGGCCTTCAGCGGAAATCCGCAGTGCGCGTGGATAATTCCCTTCGGCCGCCCAGTGGTCCCCGATGTGTACACGATGAGCAATGGATCCTCGGCGCCGGTAGGCTCCACATGGCTGTCCGAACCCCGCTCGCAAAGCGCTTCCCACATCAGATCCCGACCATCCGTCATTGGTACCGCGGGCGTATCCATACGCGTCACCACCACCACGTGCCGCACGGTCGCGCACCGCGCCACAGCGGCGTCCACGGTAACTTTCGACGGGACCACGCGGCCTCGCCGCGGAAATGCATTGGCCGTGAAAACGCAGACCGCGCCCACGTCGGCCAACCGCTCGGCAATAGCCGCCGGCCCGAAACCCGTAAACAATGGCACGGCCACCGCTCCGACGCGCGCCAGCGCGAGCATCACGGCCGCCGTCTCCGGCATCATCGGCAGATGCACGCCTACCGCGTCTCCCTTGCCCACGCCCAGGTCCCGCAGTCCGGCGGCGCATTTCTTCACCATCACGTGCAACGCCCGATAACTCCACGCCCGGGTCGTGCCCTCTTCGCCTTCCCACGCCACCGCCGTCTGCGCCGGATCCCGCCCCGCCAAGCACGCCGAGCCGATGTTCAATCCCCCACCCACGCACCAGCGCGACCACTCCACGCCCGCCGATACGTCCAGCAGTTTTTGATACGGCGGATCGAACTTGACATCCAAAAACCGCAGCAACTGTTCCGTGAACCATTCCACGTCGGCGATCGACCGTCGATACAATGAGTCGAAATCCGGTTCACCGCACTGCCGGAGAAACTCTGTGAGCCGTGCCCTCGCCTGCGCGTCGCTATCCGGTTGCCAAGCAATCGGGATCGTCATGGTCTCGTTTCTTCATTGTAGTGGGGATTTCCCGTTATCCTGATAGGCAGCATGGATTCCGCCACCGAGCCGCTTCCTTTCCAGGAAACAGTTGAAGCCCACGGCCACTTAATCGACTCCCACATTATGGAGAGGATATTCGACACCGTGGTCGAGTTTCAGGGGAGGTTTGAAGTTGAGATCTTTGAGATCGGACGGACGAACTCCGATGCGTCCCATCTCCGCCTGAAAATCGAAGCGCCCGACCGGGAGCGGATGGACAATCTGGTCGGCCAGTTGCTAGGTCTCGGCTGCACGCCCGCGGAGGATGGCGACGCCGAAACGCGTATCGTGGAAAAGGATTTGTGCGCGCCGGAGGACTTCTATTCCACCACGAATCACCGCACCGAAGTCCGCGTGGACGGCACATGGATTCCCGTCGACCGACAGCGCATGGACGCCATGGTCGTCATCGCGAATGACAGGGCCGCGTGCCGCCGCTTGCGCGATCTAAAGAAGGGCGACGCCGTCGTCACGGGCATGCGCGGCATCCGCGTTATCCCCGAATCGAAGGAGCGCGACCGCCACGGCTTCTCCTTCATGAGCAACGAAATTTCGTCGGAGCGGCAGGTGGATACCGCGGTTCGCCAGACCGCGGCGATCATGGAGCAGATGCGGCGCGACGGGAAGAAAATCGTCGTTGTGTCCGGCCCCGTCGTCGTTCACACGGGCGGCGCCGGGCCGTTGTCGCAACTCATTCGCCACGGCTGGGTGGACGCGCTGCTGGCTGGCAACGCACTCGCCGTGCACGATATTGAAGCGGCACTGCTTGGCACGTCGCTCGGCGTGCGCGTTACCGACGGGCGGCTGGAAGAACACGGTCACCGCAATCACATGCGCGCCATCAACGCCATCAATCACGCCGGCGGAATTAAAGGCGCGGTTGATGCGGGACGTCTCACCACCGGCGTGATGTATGAATGCGTGAAGGCCAACGTGCCCTTTGTGCTGGCCGGGAGCCTGCGCGACGACGGCCCGCTACCCGATACCATCACCGATATGAACGAGGCGCAGGACGCCTATAACGATCACCTGCAGGGCGCCGGCCTGGTGCTGTGCCTGAGCTCGATGCTGCACTCCATCGCCACGGGAAATATGCTGCCCAGTTGGGTGAAAATCGTCTGTGTCGATATCAACCCAGCGGTGGCGACCAAGGTCAGCGACCGCGGCACCGGCCAGGCCGTCGGTGTCGTTACCGACGTCGGCCTCTTCCTCGATCACCTCTCGCGCAAACTCATCCCCGCATGAAAAAGAACAAGGCTTATACCGACGAGCACGCGGCATCGGGCGTCGATGCCGAACTGCCCGAAATTGAATGCTGGCCGAGCCAGTACGGCGAGGAATACGAGATCGAGATCACGAACCCGGAGTTCACGTCATTGTGCCCGAAAACCGGGCTCCCCGATCACGGTACGCTGACGCTCCGCTACACGCCGGACGAAAAATGTTTGGAACTGAAGTCGTTGAAAATGTACTGGCTGGCGTATCGCAATCTGGGCATTTTCCAGGAGAACATCGTGAATAAGTTTTTGCGGGATGTGGTGAAGTATGCCGGCCCCATTCGCGCGACCGTCATCGGGGATTTTACGCCGCGCGGCGGCATTGCGACGATTGTTCGCGCGACTTATGAGAGGCCGAGAAAGGGCGGCAAGCGTGGCCGCTGAGAACGACCCGTCGTTGCGCGAATTAGAACAGGCCGTCCGCGAGATTCAGGACCGCGTCCGCGCCCGCCATCCGCAGGGTGAGCGGGGTTCGTTCGGCGTACCATTGGCGCCTTTGCTGCCGTTGCTTCACGCTCGCGACGCGGCGGAGGCGAAGGTGGCGGCGATTGGCTCCGTTAACCCGCGCCCGCCGGGCTTCAAGAACAATCTCATCCAGAAATGGAAACGCTTCATCGCTCGCGTATTGGACTGGCACGTGCGCGAACAAGTGGAGTTCAATCGCGCGCAGATGAACTGCGTGCAGACCACGCTCGAAGCGCTGAACGACCATAACCGCGCGCTCGAGACGATTGCCATCGCTATCGGCGAATGTCAGGCGCGGATCGACCGGATCACGCCTCTGCTCCCCGATCTCGAACACCGCATCTCGTCGGTGGAAAGCAACACCGAATTGCTGAAGGACCGCGCCACCGAACTCGCCGACATCACCAAACACTGGCACGAATGGCGCAAGGAGTGGGAGCGGAAACTGGACATTAACGAGACGCAATTCCTTCGCAGCGTGGCCGATCTGCAGAGCGGGTTCAGCCACCGTTCAACGGTAATGGAAGGCAACTTCCGCGACATCGCCAACGCGCAGCACGCCAATTTCGAAGGCGCACTTTCACGCGCCAATGCCGATGTCCAACAGCGCCTGTGGGCCGATCTCGACCGCATTCGAACCGAGTACGAAGGCATCATTCACTCCGAACTTCGGTCGGTGCGCCAAAAGGCTTTCGCGGCTTCCGCCGCCGTGCAGCGAGCCGCTCCGGCGGCTCGCGAGCAACACCCGTACGACTTCCTCCGTTTCGCCGAACGCTTCCGCGGTCCCGAACAGTATGTGCGGCAGAACTTCGAAAACTATCTCGACTATTTCGCGGGCAAGACGCGAATTATCGACCTCGGCTGCGGTCGTGGAGAAATGCTCGAATTGCTGCGCGAAAAAGGGTTCCCGGTTAAGGGCATCGACGGCGATGCCGAATCTGTAGCCATTTGCAAATCAAAGGGACTGGACGCGGAAGAGGCCGATATATTCCGATGGCTCGAAGCCCAGCCCGACGGTACTTACGAGGCGTTTTTCTGCAGCCAGGTGATTGAGCATCTGCCGCCGTTGGAGTTGCCGAAGTTCATCCGGTTGTGTGCGGCGAAGCTCGATAAGGGCGGCGTGTTGATCCTCGAAACGCCGAACCCGGAATGCCT
This sequence comes from Bryobacteraceae bacterium, assembly GCA_046155405.1. Classification (GTDB taxonomy): domain Bacteria; phylum Acidobacteriota; class Terriglobia; order Bryobacterales; family Bryobacteraceae. The sequence continues at coordinate 93,696 of JBJXFL010000250.1, forward strand.
CGCTATTTTCGCGACGCACTTCTATCTGGACCCGACGCATGAACGGCCGGTGCCGCCGACTTTGGCGGCGTTCCATATGGACGAGGCGGGGTTCGGGCGGATTGAAGTGAAGCGGTTGGCCCCGGCTATCGATTCGATGCCTAGCTTGGCGTCACTGCCCGAGGATTTTAGGGAGGCGTTTTTTGGGTGTTTGGATTACGCAATTGTCGGGCGGAAGCTTTAGCGGCGCGTGCAGGACGTCAACCAGTTCTTGAATCTCACCAATACCGACTTTGGCCGCGAATCGGTCACGTAGAGTCCCATTACAATTTTGCCAACCGTCAGCCGCACGGGCACGCGCGTCTCGTCGCTCCCTTTTACTGTGTAGGTTCCACGCGCCGTCTGAAAGCCCGCAGACGCGACGGAAAGTTGGCAATCGCCGAAAGGTAGATCCGCAAAGATAGCGAACCCGCCGGCGTCCGTCCGGGCCGTTCGCCGCTTGCCGTCAGCGCATGAAATCGACACCTCGGCGTTAACGACGATCGCCTCCGAAGCATCTGTTACCGAAAACCGTAACCGCCCGCTCTGCGCCAAGAGCGGCGAAATAGTTGTTAACAACGCCGCTGCCAAAACCGCCCGCCGGCTCCGCGGGGCCGTCGCACTTTCTCGCTCCGAATAAGCGCAGACGCTACCCTGTGCCATCAGCGCATCCCACTTCGAATCGGTATAGGCCGCCACGGCATGAATATCCCGCCCGCACTCACTGCAAAACCGCCGTCTGGCATCGCCCGGCAAGTCGGCCCACAATCGCGAACATGGATTCGGAATCGTCCCCCGCATAGCCAGATCATTCCCCCGGATAAGCGAACAAATTCCCCCGCCCTAACAACCAACCCGGATCCAACCGCCGCTTCACCGCCCGCATCCCCTCAATCTCGGCCGCCGTATACATCAACTTCAACAAATGCCGCTTCCGCTTCCCCAATCCATGCTCCGCTCCCACCGTCCCGCCCAACGCGACCGCGGAAGCCGCCCACGTATGCATCAGTCCCCACGCCTGTTCTTTCTCCGCATCATTGGCCGGCATCATGTTCACATGCAAATGCCCATCACCAACATGCCCATACACCACTCCATCGCCCGGATACGCCGCCAGTCCCTCCCGGTAGTGCGCCAACATATCCCGATGCCGCGCAATTGGCACCGCGTAATCGGTACCCATTTTCATGTACCCCCGCCGCCGAACCGTATCGTTCACCTTCTCCGGCAGCGCATGGCGGAACTTCCGGAAACGTTCCCGGTCCGCCTCCGCCGTACCAAACCACGACTCTTCCGCCAAAGCCCCGGCCTCCTCCAACCGCGTTAACCACTCGTCCTCGTCCGGATGCTCCTGTTCAATTAACAATGCCGCCCCCGCCGCCGGTCCGTCAATCAACCGCAACGAAGCCGCGTCCACGTACTCCAACATGCACAACTCCGCCACCCCTCGCCAAGCGTCAATCGCGTCCATCGCCAAGGCTTCCGAAGGAAAAAATACCACTCCGCTCAGCCGCTCGCCTGGCGCGGGCAGCAACGCAAACGTCGCTTCCAACACCACCGCCAACGTCCCCTCGCTCCCGCAAATCAGGTCCACCCAATCCATTCCCGGCGCCAACTGATACCCCGCCTGGTGCTTCGTCGTCGCCGGCCGCCGCACCGGCATCACCTCAAAATCAATCGAAGAAGCACGCGCCAACTCGCGCAATGAACCGTCCGCAAACGCCACCAGCAGCGACTTCAAATGACGCCGCGTCGACCCATACCGAAAACTCCGCGATCCGCTCGCATTATTGGCAATCGTCCCGCCCAGCGCCGCCGCGTTGTGCGTCGGATCCGGCGCATAAAACTGTCCCGCTTTCCGCGCCGCGGATTGCAGCTCATGCAACAATAATCCCGCCCCGGCCCGCGCTTCCCCAAGACCGATTTCCAGCCGCCGGAATCTTTCGAGCGACAGCACGATTCCGCCCGATGGCACCGCACCGCCCGTCACTCCCGTACCCGCCCCGGCCACCGTCACCGGCGTGCCGGTGCGCGTGGCCTCGGCCAGAATTAACGAGACTTCCTCAGGCGTCGACGGCTTCTCCAGCCGTTCCGCTTCTCCGCTGTAGCCGGAGGCATCCTCGAACGTCATACCTCCAGAATAACCGGCATGATCAGCGGACGGCGCGCCGTCTGCTTGGTGAGATATCGCTTCAGATCGGCGCGAATCTTCTCCTGCATCACGCCCCAGTCGCCACGCTCTTCCTGGCTCGAGGTTTCCAGCGTCCGCGAAACGACCTTCTTAGCCTCCGCCAGCACTTCCTTGTTGTCCTCGGAAAGAAAGCCGCGACTAACGATCTCCGGCTGCCCCTCGGGTTTTCCGGTCGATTTATCGATCGCGATTATCGGCATTACAAACCCGTCTTCGGATAAGTGCCGCCGGTCGCGAATCACCAGATCCGCCACCACTTCGTCAATCGAACCCGAGTCGATGCAGACGCGCCCCACCGTCACCCGCTCGCCCTTCCGCGCCCCGTTCTTATCGATCTCCAACGTCTCGCCCGTCTCCATCAGAAACGACGACTCCAGCCCATGATCCCGCAAATGCTTCGCCAAATGCGCATGGCGCGAAAGCTGCCAATACTCCCCATGCACCGGTACAAAATACTTCGGACGAACCAGGTTCAAGATCAGCCGCAACTCCTCCGCATACCCATGCCCGGATACGTGCACCGGCGGCGTCATGGCGCCGAAAACGACATTCGCCCCGCGCCGCGCCACGTGGTTAATCATCCGCATGATCGGCTTTTCATTACCCGGGATCATACGCGCGCTCAGGACCACCGTATCGCCCTTCTCCAGCTTCAAACTCTTATGGTTGTCCACCGCCACTCGGGATAACGCGCTCATCGGCTCGCCCTGTGTCCCCGACACCAGCACACAGACCTTCGACGGATCGGCAAGCTGTATGTCCTGCGGCCGCAGCAACAAATTGTCATGGATTTGCAGCAATCCCAACTGATGCGCAATCTCCGAAACGGACAGCATGCTCCGCCCCAGCAGCCCCACCTTACGCCCCGCCTTTTGCGCCATGTCGAAGATCATCTGTAACCGGTGCACCGACGAACTGAAGCAGGAAACGACCACCCGCCGTTCGCTTCGAAGCATTAGGTCTTCCAATCGCGGTCCCACCGACCGTTCGCTCTCCGAATAGCCCGGCCGGTCAACATTCGTCGAATCGGAAAGCAGCAGTAACACGCCGAGCTTTCCATACTCGGCGAACGTGTGCAAGTCGAACGGCCGACCATCTAGCGGTGTCGGGTCCACTTTGAAATCGCCCGTGTGAATGATCACTCCCAGCGGTGTCGTAATCGCCAGCGCTACACATTGAGCCGTCGAATGCGTGACATGAATGAATTCAATATCGAACGGTCCCAGTTTCACCCGCTCCCCGGGCTGAACCTCGTTCAGCTTCGCCCGGTCCAGCATGCTGTGCTCTTCCAGCCGTCGTTCCACCAGCGCCAAGGTGAAGGGCGTGCCATAAACCGGAATGTTCAGGTCCGCCAACAGAAACGGCACGCCGCCAATATGGTCCTCATGCCCGTGGGTTAGCAGCAGGCCACGGACTTTCTCCTTGTTATCTTTCAGATACGTGAAGTCCGGCGTTACAATGTCCACGCCCAGCAGTTCAGCGTCCGGGAACATCATCCCGGCGTCGATCACAATGATGTCATCCCCGTAGCGGATGGCCATCGAATTCATTCCGAACTCACCGAGTCCGCCCAACGGTATTACTTGAAGCTTTTTTTCTGACATCGAGTCTAACTTCTTTCAGACTAACACCTTCCGGCTATCGGGGCCGAAATAGACCTGTGGAAAAGCCTGTGGATTGCTGTGAATATTCAGGGAAAATCGCTTACCGCGGCGTCTCGTTCGCCAACGCCGACAGCCCCCCGCCAACGAGCTCGTAATGGACCCGCCCCTTCTCGCGCACCCCATTCAGCCGGTCATAAAACACCAGCGCCGGCGCGTTCCACTCGCCCACGCTCCAGTGCATCGCACCGCAACCCCGCTTTCGCGCCAAGTCGGCCGCATATGCCATCAGCTTCTTCCCCAGTCCTCTCCCTTGGGCCCGCGCCCGCACAAACACGTCCTCCACATAAAGAATCGGATCTCCGGCGTAACTCGAAAACCGCATCTGAACCATTAGATATGCGACCGGCTCCCCGTCCCAGAAACCCAGGAATACCTCCGCGATCGGGCGTTCGCCAAACACATGCCGCTCCAGCGCCGGCCGCGTAATCGTCACCGCATTCTGCCGTTGTTCCGCCGTCGCCATCTCCCGGATCATCTGTAGAATCAACTCCACATCGGCCGCGCTCGCTCCTCGAATTGAAAATGGCTCCGCCATGGGTGTCCTCCGTATCCCATATTGTGACAGGCTCAAGTGATGGGGCCAGAGGTCCTGATGTTTCGCTTGCGTGACAGTCAAATGCGTAACTTACCGTTAACACGCTCAACCTAACTACCGGCGCCCTCCGCATCACGCTCCCGCAAACGCCGCCGTTTGCGAACAATTCCTAAAATAACGATCGCTCCACCTACCAAACCCAGCTCCGGCACGCTGAAATCGAATCTGGTTTCCCAAATCCCATAAGCGGGCGTAACAATCAACAATCCGTACGCTCCCTGCATCGTGGCCAGTCCGCTTCCGTTTACGTTCTCATCGAACACGATGCTTGAATCTCAGCGATCGATAAGTTTTGAGATGGCCGGTCGTTGTATTTTAAAGCCGCCCGGAGGGACCGGCAAAACGGGTAACGCGACCGGCGCCGTCACAAAAGTCAGAAAGTCGAAGGACGGAACCGAAACCCCGGCACTGCCAATCCCTTCAGTCGAAAATCGCTGGGCTCCGAGAGCACTACGGCCAATCGAATCTTAGCTGTCATTAGTCCTCCCATCTAGTCGCAAAGCAGTTATATACCCGTTGCCATTCGGGGTCAACAAGGAATTTCGTCCCTGTAGCTATGCCCCGACTTCTGATACAACAAAATACGATGCGGACGTTGGACAAGCGGCGCGCCTGGTTGGCAATACTCGTCTTCAATGCCGTTCTTTGGGCACAGACGAGCATTCTGGACCAAGTGGAAAACGGAGCCGAACGCAACGCTTTTGCGGCTCTGTATGAAGAACGCGACGCGCTGAAACGCCGGTCCCTCGCCGCGAACTTTCTTCACTCGTACCCTTCGTCCTGGCTTCTCGCGCCCATCCACGAAGCCGCCGCGAAAGCCGCCGCCGATATGGGCGACCTACCTTCCGCCGTTTTCCACGCACGCGAATCGCTCCGGCTGTATCCGGAGAACCCGGGCCTCTTGGTTCCCTTCGCCGCCTGGCAGGCCCGCCGCGACGAAAAGCGGGCGGCGGAGTCCTCCGCCAGCGAAGCATTGCGCTATTTGAATCTCTTTGTCTCCCCGTCGGGAAAAGTCCGCGACGAGTTACGCGCCGTCGCTCTGTCGATTGCCCCCGAACCCCTGTCAACGCCCGGCGTCGTCGCGGGAAAATATGCCGGATCCGCGATCTGCGGCCAGTGCCACCGCGCCGAATACGCCGCCTGGAAAAGTACAGGCATGGCGAACATGCTGCGCCCGTTAGAAAAAGCCCGCGTGATCGGCGACTTTGCCAAACGCGCCTTCGGCGATTTCCGCGTCGGAACGGCCGATCGACCGTTCATCGAACTGCGCCGCCGAAACGGAGAATGGGACCGCTATCCCGTCGCCTTTACCATCGGCTCCAAATGGCAGCAGGCGTACGCCGTTCGCGACCGCGGCGGCGATTTGCACGTGCTCCCCGTCCAATACAACCGGTTGATCGGCGAATGGGTGAACTACTGGAAAATGATCGACCCGCCCGGATCGGAACGCGCCGAACTCGCCTCATTTCACCGCATGGAACGCGTGACCTCCTACGGGGAAAACTGCGCGCCCTGCCACACCAGCCAACTCCGCGCGCAAGGCTTCGCCGAGGCGGGCGTGAACTGCGAGATGTGCCATGGACCCATGGCCGACCACGCTCGCGGCGGCCAGGCGCGCATTCAATTCAAAAAACTTTCACCCGTTGAATCGGTGCGCGTCTGCGCCCAATGTCATGCCCAGTCCGCCCAGCGGGAGTCCAGCGCTTTCCCTCCCGCCTATCGCCGCCGGCCCTACGCCGAGTTCGCCCCCCGCGCCTTCTACCGCGATGGCCGATTCAAGGAAACCACCTTCCTTGTCGAGGCCTTCGAACGCTCCTCCTGCTACCGCCGCGGCGGCGCCACTTGCGTCTCCTGCCACGCCCCACACACCGATGGCGCCGGTGAAAAAGGACTCCGTTTCCCCGCCGATCCCGACCGCATGTGCTCACAATGCCACGCCGCAGATCAGTTCGCCGTCGCCAAACACACTAAGCACCAAGCCGGCTCGGAGGGTGCTCGCTGCGCCGCGTGCCACATGCCGAAAATCATGAATAGCCTGCTGTTTCAAGCCGGATCGCATCAGATCGATGAAAAGCCATCGGCGGCCATGACGGCGCGTTTCGGTCAAAAAGACAGCCCGAACGCTTGCCTGTTATGCCACCGGGAAAAGGGGGTTCCCTGGGTAAGCGAACAGTTACGTTCCTGGTAGTCGCCGTCGCCTGGTTGCCCGCGCAAGAATACGCCGGTTCGGCGGCTTGCGCCACCTGCCATGCCAGAATCGCGTCCTTCTACGCCAAATCCGCCATGGGCCGCAGCGTTTCGCTCGCCTCGGCCCACGTTACGAAGGGAGGCGGCAAAACGGCTCATACCGGCCTCGCCCGAACATTCGAAGTCTCGGTCCGCGAGGGCGCCCTCTACCAGAAGGAAAGCGGCGCCGAATTCGCCAACGAACATCAACTCGCCTACGCCATCGGCAGCGGCATCCATGGCATCAGCTTCGCCGTCCGCCGCGGCGATCATCTCTTTCAGGCGCCGCTAAGCTGGTACGCGCGCACCCAGACCTGGGAACTCTCCCCCGGCTACGAACATGCGGACTACGCCTTCAACCGCCCCATCGCCGAAGGCTGCATCGCTTGCCACAGCGGCCGCCCTCGCGTCGCGCCATTCGGCAGTGGCAAATTCCTCGACCCGCCATTCGCCGAAATGGCCATAGGATGCGAAAATTGCCACGGCCCCGGCAAAGCCCACATCGCCGCCGGCGGCGCGAAGCGCAACATCGTCAATCCAGCGCGGCTCAGCATCCCACTGGCCGATGATATCTGCCGCAAATGTCACCAAGGCGGCGACGCGCGTGTCCTGCTCCCAGGTAAGACCGAAGCCGACTTCCGCCCCGGCAAGCCCCTCGGCGACGTGCTCGGCATCTTCAAAGCCGCGCGCACCGGAGACGTCGACCTACTCGAACATCACGACGCCATGGAGGCCAGTCGTTGTTTTCAGGCGAGCGGAAAAATTAGCTGCCACACCTGCCACAACCCACACGCGGAAAAGGTGGATTTCAATGCGAAGTGTGTCTCGTGCCATACTCCGCACCGGGCCAGCGAAGGCGGGTGTGTCGCCTGCCACATGCCCCGGCGCGAAGTTGGTTTCATCGCCCATGCCGCGCTAACGAATCACCGGATCGTTCGTACCCCCGGCCAGCCGTTGCCGCCTTCGCCGGCGCCATATGTTTTGCTGAACGCCATGCGCGCGCCAACGCCTCTAACCCTCCTCCAAGCCTTCGGCCAAATGGCTGACAAGTACCCCCGCTTCGGACCGCTCTTCGCCGAGCAGTTGGAAAAGTCGCCTCCCGAAGATCCGCTCGTGCTCGCCACCCGCGGCCGGCAGGCGCTCCGCGCCGGTCGCCACTCCGACGCCATTCCGCTCCTTCGGCGTGCCTTGGAAAAAGGGTATCGTGTCGCCGCGACATATGAAGATCTCGGCGACGCCCTCGCCCGCGCCAGCGAACTCGACGACGCCATAAAAGTGTTGAAGGAAGGCCTCACCGCCGCGCCGTTTTCGCAGACTCTCTACAAGTCCCTGGCCCTGCGCTACATCAAACAAGAGCGGTATGCCGAGGCGCGCCAAACTCTATCCAAATACATCGATCTCTTCCCGGAGGACGACTTTGTTCGCAAGCTCCTCAAGCAGGTTAGCGGGCAATAGATTCAACGTTTCCGCGTTGCCAGATGCTGCGGATGGATGGCCAGATAGCGCTGCAGAATCTCCCGCCTGCGCTCCGGCGTAAGGTCGGCCAATAGATGATAATTCGTCTCATCCAGCGGGTCCAATCGGATCGCCTCCTCCAGCCTCGCCCGGGCCGATTCCGCCTGCCCTTGCGCCTTCAAAACGATCGCCAGCTTCTGCCGATACGGCCCATACGCCGGTCGATACTGAATCGCCGCGAGGAACAACTTCCCGGCGTCTGCATACTGGTCCTTCAGGAACAGTAGACTCCCCAACGCCGTCAGCAACTCCGGATCCCTCGGATGGTTCGGGTAGGCCGCCGATAGCGTCCGAAAGCTCTGCTGCAAATACGCTTCCGACCCGGCTCGCTCCCCGGCCGCCATCAGCGCCAGCCCCAGGTTCCGCTCCGCGTTCGGGCCCGCTCGCCACGCCCGTAACCCCGGCGCAACCTCTGAAACCACGGCCCGCCCCGGACGCCGCACCCGGTGGTCCGTAAATGTCGTATGAAGCCCATCCACCGCGTCCCGCTTCGGCATATGGCAACTCGCGCATTCCGCATCGGTCCGCGGATGGCCCGCCGCCCGCGCCGGATGGCACCCTTGGCAAGTGCGGCTAATGTTCACCGTCTCGCCATGAACTTTGTGGCAAGTCCCGCACCAAAGCTGCGGCGACCGTTGCGCGCACTTCGACTGCGCCAACTGCTCCGCATGGCTAACCACTTTGATCTCACTCCCAACCGCCGTAGAGACAAATATCGCCAGATAATCCTCCAGCTTCCGGCCCGGCCGAAAATCTTCAACTCGCCTGCCAGGCTGCGCAATCCGCGCTTCGCCGCTCAAATGGCACTGTTCGCAAACCGCCGCCCGCTCCGCCGCCGCCAGTTTGGCCGGATTCACCACGTTTCCCTTCGCCGGCCGCAGGGAATGCGGTTCGGCCTCGCCATGGCAGCGTTCACAAGTAATGGGCGTCAACTGCGAAGAAAGCCCCGTGTGGCAGAAGAGGCATTCACCCGTCACGCGCCGGTTGAAATCGATATGCGGCAGCGATTCGTAGCCCGGCGCGACGTCCCACAGATTCCGTCGCGGATAATAAGCGATCGGCGCCTGAAATAACTGCCCGCCAATCGTCGTCAGAAACCCGGCCGCGTGGTTTCCGGAGCCGATCTGCCAGACCGCTGGATAGGTCGCGCTCAGCCCACCCTGTTCGATGCGCAGCCCATCCGGGCTTACCGAAAGCCGCCCCCCGCTGGCCTTGTGCGCGAACGACGCCGTCGCTTCAATCATTGCGGGCGTGAGCGACCGGCCCATCGGAGTCCGCGCGAACCCCGCCGCCTGACTCGGATGGCACATCCCGCACGGAGATTCCCCCGTCGCCGCCAAGCACATCGCCAGAGTCAGAAAAATCCCGCGCGTCACAAATTGAGAGTACAACGCCGTCCGCCGTCCTCATTGGCCCTGCAATCGGTTGGGCTTTCGTCACTTCGGTGCGGCTTTCTTTTGGCGGTTCACGATTCAATGTTTTTTGTCGAAGCTTTGCGCGCCATGATAGATGCGTGAGACTTCAATCACATTGTCTTTTGCGTTCACCCGGTACACGCCAATGTAAGGGATAGAGGAAAACACAATTTCGCGGCTACCTTCCAGCCTTCCGGGACGGCCGCTGTAAGGTGCCGTTGTCAGCGCATCAATTCGATTGTAAAGACTCTCTGCGACCCTCCGTGCCGCCTCTGGATTGTCTTTCTGAATATATTTAACGATGTTTTCTATGTCACCCACGGCTTCCGGCGACCACCGAATTTCCATCAGGATGACCGTAGTAACGCCTCAATGCGCCTGCCAACTTCCGCATGGGCAACATACTCTCCGCGATCTAATGACGCGAATCCCCGCTGCGCCTTTTCGATGAAGCGTTCCTCTTCCTCCAGCATTCCCTCGACGTGATCTTTTACCACCTGTTCGGCGGCTTTACCCGTACGGCTGGCAATCTGTGTCAGAAGCGCTTCCTGTTCCGGCGTGAAATGTACTTCCATGCCGTCCAGTGTAGAAGGCATGCTGTTCTGTGTCAAACGATGTGAAGGTGCGAGTCGCCGCCAGCCAAATCACCCGCTACGGTTCCGTCAGCGCCGCCGCTAATAAGATAATCTGCTTCGTCCCAATCCGCGCCGACTCGACATTCGCCCATTCCCGCAGCGTATGATTGTCGCCGCTATGCGCGCGTCCCACCGCCACCGATGGAATCCCATTCACCACTCCGACATTGGCATCCGTCGACCCCGACGCAACCGCCTCGCTCCCGCGAATCAGCGGTACCCCCAAATAGCGCAACACGTCCACCGCCGTCTGCACAATCGGGTGCCGCCGCCGATCCTCAAGCTGCTCCGGACGCCCGCCAGCTTCGGACCTCTGAATCCACTCCCGCGTAAATTCCACCTTCTGCGCCCGCGCCGCCTGATCGCACTTGGAAATGATCGAGTCGTCCAACGATGCCAACAACTGCTTATCGACCGTCCGCAAATCCACCGTAAAAGTCACCTCCTGCGGCACCGCATTCACGATATTTCCGGCGCTCATCATCCCGCCCACGTTGTAGACAGCCGACACTTCGGCCGCCCGGTCCGGCAAAGGTACCGTGTAAATATCGGTGATGCACGGGGCCGCCGCCAGCACTGGATTCGGCACTCCGCGCGAACGAATGGTATGAGCCCCCGGACCCGTAAACTTCATCCGCGACCAGTAAATCCCCAGCGCGCCGTAATACACCGGTCCCAACGCCCCGTCCAGCCCCACCAGCATATCCGCCACGCCTTTGTTCCGCTCCAACCACGCATACATCCCCTTCAGCCCTACCTCTTCCTGCACCGTCGCCAGGAAAATGATATCTCCCCGCGTTTGCACATTCGCGTCGCGCATTGCGCGAATCGCCTGCAAAAGATTGGCCACCGACGCGCTGTTGTCCCCCACTCCGGGAGCGTGCAGCGTCCCGTCCGGCTTCCGCTTCACCCTTACATTGGTATCGGCCGGAAAAACGGTGTCCATATGCGCCGCGAACACTACCGTCGGTCCCCCGCCGCTGCCGCGCCGCCGCGCCATCACATTCCCGCTGCCGTCCATCTCCGCGCGCAGCCCCGCCTTCTCGAACTCGCTCTTCACATACGCCGCCCGCGCCCCTTCCTGCCCGGATGGCGCCGGGATTTCCGTAATCCGTATCCACTCGCTAACTTGCTCGTCGAAATGCGAGTCAATCCAAGTCAGCGCCCGCTTCACATCCTGCCGTTGCGCCAGCGCCGCGGAAAACTTCGTCGGATAGATCGGCTGCGCGACAACGCTCACCGTTGCGAACAACATTACTCGCCAACATGTCATAAAGTGACCGCAGAATAGCATACAGGCACGGAAGCGCTGACCTCCTTCGTTCCAATTTCCTGTGCCAACTGCGCCAGCGACCGCGAAGACGACGCCGCCAACGCCTCCAAACACTCCGCATCCAACGCATGCGGCGCGTCCTTCTTCATAATCCCCATCACCATTTCAGGCGGCAGCGCATCCCGGTACGGCCGCTTTGCCGCCAGCGCGTCATAAACGTCCGCCACCGCCAGAATCCGCGAAGGCACGTCCAGCCGTTCGGCGTCATAGCTCCGGAAATATCCCTTGCCGTCCAACCGTTCATGATGCGATGCCGCTATCTCGCTCAACTGCCCGAATCCGGGAATCCGCCGCAAAATCTCGTGCGAATAGTGCGGGTGCTTTTTCACCACGTCCCACTCATGGGCATCCAGCTTCGCCGGCTTCTCCAGTATCGAATTCGGTACGCTTAGCTTCCCGATATCGTGCAGCAGCGCCGCCCGCCGGATCAGCGTTATCTCGTTGGTATCCATTCCCAACGTCCGCGCAATTGCCACCGCCGCATCCGCTACCCCAGTCGAATGCCGATACGTGAACGGGGACTTCGCGTCCACCACCTCCGCAAACGCCAGGCAGATTTCGTCCATCCGCGCCTCGGTCAGCATCAGCCGCATCTCGACTGGTTCCAACGCCCAAACATCCTCCAATAGCGTCGATGAATCCAGCCCGGGCCACAACGCTTCCCGCTCCGCCAACGATTCCACGGCCGTCGCCAAATCCGGGTCGAACCATCGTCCAGCCCGTTCCCGCGCCACCTTCACCGCCCGATCCGCTCCCATCTCCCGCCAAAACACCTCCAGCGTCTGCGCCAGCAGCGCAATTCGCGAAAACAGCGGAATGTCTCTCCCGCGCAAATGATCGGGATATCCGCCGCCGTTCCATTGCTCGTCGAGCGAGTGTATCCCCGCCGCCACTTGTTCGCTGAATCCCATCCGCCGCGCCACGCTCGCCCCGCGCTCACACCGGATCTTCACCAGTTCGCCGGAATCGGACACTCGATTCGCCGCTACCCGAGCCAACGTCGCCACTCGCTCCACAAACGGCTTCCCCACCGCCACATGCGATACCGCATACTGCAAACTTTCAAAACCCACTTTCGTCCAGTCCGTGGTCTTCACGTCGCGCTTCGCCCGGATCTCATCGCCCGCAATAATATGGAACAACCTCGACGCATTGCTGCTGCAGCCCGCGTCTTTGATTAGCAGCGCGTAGTAAAGGTCGGCGCGGTCCGCCACACTCATTCCAATCTCGGCCGCAATCCGCATCCCCAGCACGCACGACCGCGCCGAATGTCCCATCGGCTGCCCTTCCGTCAAATCCAGCGCGTAGGACAGCGCCGCCACCATTTCCGAAACTTTAATCTGTTCCATACCTTACGAGCATATCGGCCGAAAATGCAGGCTCTTTAGACAAAACCACTTGCAAACCCAGTTTCAATATAGTAAGGTAACCACTATATATCGGATACCTGAACATGAGCAAACCCACCGCCCTTCTCCAGGGCACACTCCACCTTCTAATACTCAAAATCCTCCACCTAGAGCCTCGCACCGGGTGGTCCATCTCTCAACGCCTCCGCCAAATGTCCAACGAAACCCTCCAAGTCAGCCACGGCTCCCTCTACCCCGCTCTCCATAAGCTTGAAAATGAAGGCTGGATCATTGGGGAATGGCGCGAATCCGCCACCGGCCGCCCATCGAAACTCTACTCCCTAACCGCCGCCGGCGCGGCCCAACTCGAAGTCGAAACGGCCAACTGGGCCAAACTCTCCGCCGCCATCAACGGCATCGTTGAATCCACGTGAACCCATGCGCCTCCTCCAGCGAATCCGCCTCCGCCTCCGCGCCATATTCCGCCGCCCTCAGCTCGAACGGGAACTCGATCTCGAACTCGCCGACCATCTCGCCTTCGAAACCGAAGCCCTCATCGCCGCCGGTCACAACCCGGAAGAGGCCCGCCGCCGCGCCCTCGCCACCATGGGCCGCACCGATCGAATCCGCGAAGAATGCCGCGATTCCCGCGGAACCGTCACCTGGGAGAATCTGAAGCTGGATGTCCATTTCGGCCTCCGCATGCTACGCAAAAACCGGACGTTCTCCGTTCTCGCCCTCGCCACCATCGCCCTCGGCATCGGCTCCACCACCGCCATCGTCAGTCTCATCGACGCTATCCTCATCCGGCCCCTTCCCTTCCCCGCCCCGGACCGTCTCTTCCAGGCGGAAGAAGTCGGCATGCGCGGCCCCCTCGACGTTCTCCGCGCCAATGCGCGCCTGGCCGAATACGCCGGCCATCTCGGCCTCCGCGATTTCACTCTGGCCACGCCCGGCCGTCCCGAACGCCGCAAAGGCAGCGAAGTCTCCGCCAATTTTTTCCAGGTTCTCGCCGCGCCGCCCCTCCTCGGCCGTACCTCCCAACAAGGGGAAGATCGTCCCGGCCGCCTCCGCGTCGCGGTCCTCAGTCATGCGTTTTGGATCCGTCATTTCGCCCGAAACCCGGCTATCGTCGGTCAGCATTTCATCCTCGACGAGTCCCCTTACGAAATCATCGGCGTCATGCCGCCGTCTTTTCAATTCCCCGCCCCGGACGCGAATTTCTGGGTCCCCATGCGCCTCGATCCCCGCAACATCGGCGAATACTGGGGCGGCGGCGGCGTGGCCACTTTTGCCCGTCTCGCGCCCGGCCAAACGCGCGATGCCGCCGACGCCGAACTGCGCGCCGCCGTCCCCGGCATCCGCGCCTCCTTCCCATGGCGCATGCCCGACGCCTGGGCCACCGGCGCCACGCTTACCCCCCTCCAGGATTACCTGACGGGAAGTGTCAAGACTAAGTCACTCTTACTCCTCGCCGTCGTCGCCCTTGTCTTACTCATCGCCGTTGTTAACGTTGCCAACTTACTCATCGCCCAAGCCGCTTCACGCCACCGCGAGTTCTCGCTCCGCGCCTCCCTCGGCGCCACCACGGCCCGCATCGCACGCCAGTTACTCACCGAAGGCATGTTACTCGCCATCGCCGGTGGGTTCCTCGGCCTCCTCCTCGCCTCCGGCCAATTGACTCTCCTTAAACACCTCCTCCCGCCGGACACTCCCCGCCTCGCCGAAGCCGCCCTCGACACCCGCGTCCTGGCTTTCTCCGCGTCCATCACTCTCCTCAGCGGCCTCCTCTTCGGTCTCTGGCCCGCCTGGCGCAGCCGTCGTCCCCGCCCCGGCGCCACGCTCATCCTTGCCGAAGCCACCTTCGCCACCGTCCTCTTGATCACCAGCGGCCTCCTCCTCCGCAGCCTCTGGTCTGTCCTCCAAATCGACCCCGGCTTCCAAGTCCAATCCATCGTCACCGCCGAGTTCTCCCCCAACCGCGTCATCGCCGCCTCGCGCGAAAAAACCGCCGCCATTGCCGATCAAATCCAAGCCAAACTGCTCGCCTATCCTGGTGTCGTCAACGTCGCCGCGATGAAGGTCCTCCCCGTTACCCCGGAGATCTCCGCCTTCACCGCCGCCATCGAGGACCACCCCCGCCCGCCGCAAGACCCCCAGATCCCCCTCTGGAGCACCGAGGTTACCCCCAGCCACCTCGACACGCTCGGCATCCGCCTGCTCGAAGGACGCGCCTTCACCCCAGCCGACCGCGCCGGCGCCCAACCCGTCGTCATCGTCGATAAGCGAACCGCCCGCCGCTACTGGCCGGACCGCAGCCCTATCGGCCGCCGCCTCCGTCCTGTCTGGCAGAACGATTGGCGCACCATTGTCGGCGTCGTCGACAACGTCAAGAACTTCGGCTACGCCGGCCCGCCCTCGTGGGTGGAAGGCGAAGTCTATCTCCCGCTTCCCCAAGCCATCGGTGTACCCCAAAAACTCTCGCTCGTCGTAAGAATCCAAAGCGATCCGTCTAACTTCGAGAAACAACTTCCATACTTAGTAAGTGAAATCTGTTCTAACTGTGCTCTTACTAACATCGCCCGCATGGAATCGATTCTCCATGACGCCCGCCGCGCTCCCCGCTCCCTCGCCTGGCTAGTCGGCGGCTTTGCCTTCCTGGCCCTCGCCATGGCCGCCGCCGGTATCTATGGCGTAGTTAGTAATTCCGTCCTCCGCCGCACTCGCGAATTCGGCGTCCGCCTCGCCCTCGGCGCCAGTCCCGCGCACCTCGCCCGCATCGTCATCGTCTCCAGCGTCGCCTATACCGCCGCCGGCGCCGCCCTCGGCCTCGTTGTTTCCTGGATACTCGCCAAATCCATAAAGTCGCTCCTCTATGGCGTCGCCGAGCATGACCCTCTCGCCTTCACGCTCGCCCCCGCGCTCCTCCTCGCCGTCGCCCTCGCCGCCACGATTCCGCCCACTATCCGGGCGCTCCGCATTGACCCCGCTCAATCCCTCCGCGAAGGATAGTTGCTACCCTTAAATACCATGAAATGTAGTCTTGTCCTTTTAATAACTACCGCTCTCCAAGCCGCCATCGGCTACGATTACTACCTGACCGGCAACCCAGCCGATTCCACCGCCACTCCCCAACCCGGCCTCGTGCTCATGGGCGGCGGTACCGATGTCAATGAAGCCTTCCGCTGGATGATTCAGCGCTCCGGCGGCGGCGATTTCGTCATCCTCCGCGCCACCGGATCCGATGGCTATAACCCCTACGTCTGGGCGCTCGGCAACGTCGATTCCGTCGAAACCTTCGTCATCAAAACCAGCGCCGCCGCATCCGACCCATTCATTCTCAAGCGCGTCCGCAAGGCCGAAGCCGTTTTCATAGCCGGCGGCGACCAGTCCGACTACATGCGCCTCTGGTCCGGCACGCCCCTCCAAACCGCCATGCAGGAAGCGTCCGCCAGAATACCCTTCGGAGGCACCAGCGCCGGCCTCGCCGTGCTCGGTCAATGGGTCTATACCGGCCAGCGCGGCAGCGTCACTTCGGACCAGGCGCTCCGCAACCCCTATCACCCATTGGTCACCCTCGCGCCGGCACTACTGAGCATCCCCGGCCTCCAGGGCTATATCACCGATTCCCACTTCTCCCAACGCGACCGCATGGGCCGTCTCGTCGTCTTCCTCGCCCGCCTCGTCGAGGACTCCTGGACACCCCAGGCCAACGGCATCGGCGTCGATGAACAGGTCGCCATCCTCCTCACGCCCGACGGCATCGGACAAGTGGTAGGCAACACCACCATCGGCAGCGCGTACGTCCTCCGCTCCACCGCCCGCCCGGAACTCTGCGACCCGCGCCAGCCGCTAACGTTCCGCGGCCTGCTCGGCTATCGCCTGCCCGTCGGCAGCTCGTTCAACTTCGCCACCGGCGTTGGAACCGGCGTCGTCCCATTCGGCGTCTCCGCGGTCAATGGCGTCCTCGTCTTGAACTGACCTAGGTCGAGGGCCTCCGCTTCCACTGTGCCCGTGCCGGGCACAGTGGAAGGTTCTTCGCAAGGACACGCCGGGATGCTTCTTCGGCTAACGCAACACCAACGCCTCCCGCTCCGCCTCCCGGTGTGATTCCCGCGCCTCGCGGAATCGGGCCAATGCCGCCTTGCTCTCCGCCCCGCGCCCCGCCGCCGCGTATGCCTTCGAGAGCTGAAAATCAATCTGCGCCTCTTCCGGGCGCAACTTCCGCGCCCGTTCCAAAACCTGCACCGCCGCCCCCGCGCTCCCGGTCGCCAACAACCCGCGTCCCAGGTAAAACTGCGAGCCCCAGAACGAAGGCCGCGCCCGCAACGCGCTCCGCAAATACGGCAAGCCCTCCGCCGCCCGGTCCTGTTGCACCAGCAGCGCACCCAGGAAATAGTTCGCCTCGGAATCGAGCGGCGTCTCGCGAATGGCGTCGCGCAGCCGCGCCTCGGCTTTCTCCGCATCCCGCAACGATACGTAGACTTTGCCCAGGTCCAACGCCAGTCCGGGCAGCGCACTCTTCACCGCCAGCAAACTCTCCAAGGCATCTTCAAACGAACCCGTCTCATACATCGCCTTCCCCCGCAAAAACGCCACCTGGTCCGCGCCCAGCCACGTGTCGACCAGCCGGGAGAACGTAGCCGCCGCATCCGCTTTTTGACCCAGTTTCAACTGTGCCACCGCCAACAAATACAGCACGCCCGGCCCCGGCGCCAGTCCATTCAAAACGTCCATCGCTCCCGCCGGATCGCCTCCGTATAGCAACGCCGACGCGTACAGTTCCCGCGCCTGCCGCGTGCCCACGGGCTCCAACGCCAGGCGCGCCTTGGCGAACTCTTGCAACCGCAAATAGGCCAATCCCAAATTCGTTCGCAATCCCGGATCCGCCGGCGCCAATCGAAACGCCCGCTCCCACACCTCCGCCGACTTCTCGGGCAGCCCCTGCCGTGAATAGACGACGCCCAAATTTCCCAACCCGCCGGCATGCCGCGGCTGCGCCCGCACGAATGCCGTAAACAGCCGCTCCGCTTCCGTCAAATCGCCCCGCTCTAAAGCGGCGGCCGCCCGCTTGAACTGCGCCTCGGGCGCAGGCCGCGACTCCTGCGCCCACAACGCGCCGCAACAACAGGCGACCGCCAAACGAACCAGCATCAAAACAGCAGTTTCAGCGACAACTGGATCGACCGGGCATCCCGCGTGTCCGTGATCTGCCCCGCCGTCCCGCGCGTCGCCTCCGTCAATGGTTGCCCTGGGTTCGGCGGATTGATACCCGTACTCACCCCGCCCCACTGCGTGTGGTTGAACGAATTGTAGGTCTCGAAACGAAACTGCAGTCCCACTCGCTCCGTGATCTTCGTATTCTTAAACAGCGAGAGATCCCACTGGTTCACGCCCGGCAGGCGCAGCGTATTCTTGCCCAAGTTGCCTAGCGTGCCTTCCTGCGGCCGGTTGAAAGCGAAGATGTTGAAGTAGTTGAAGCGATCCCGAGTCGTCGGCTCAATCGTGCCGCCGTTGTAGTCGGCGCGAACACCGCCGCCCAACGTACCCGGATTGGCGTTCGACGTAATCGTGGCCGGATTGCCCGACCACATACGCGCGATGCCGTTGAACTGCCAGCCGCCCGCGACGTGCCTCGCCAACGCTCCGACCTTTTCAAACCGCGGCAATTCATACACGAAGTCAAGCGTCAGGACATGCTGACGATCAAAGCTCAGCAAGCCGTATTCCCGCCGCCGGTCATAGGCGTAGCCAATGGAGTTGCTGTCGTTATCCGAATCACCCATCGCCTTGGACCACGTATAGTTCACGTTCCCCGTAAACGATTTCGCGAAACGCCGCGACACACGCGCCTGCAATCCGTTGTAGTTGCTAATGGCGCCGAATTCGTTCGTGTTCACGTTCGTATAGCCCTGATACGGACGCAGCGCGTTCGTCAGGTTATTCACACTCGCCAACACGCCCGGCCGCAGTGTCGTACCCAACTCCAACTGGTTCAGGTCGCGCCGGTACAACAGATACCGGCCCATATTACCCACGTAGGAAACGTCCACCGAAGCCTTCCGCCCCAGTTCGCGTTGCACGCTGAACGACCACGAATAGACGGTCGGGATCTGTCCCGCCGCGTCAACCGCCGAAATGCCCACCGGGAAACGCAAACCGCCCGAAACAACCGCCGGCGACAGCGCGTCCACCTTCCCCGCCGCGATCGTCGGGTTATAAAGCAATGGCGGATTGCCCAGGCCATCGAAGTTGATCGTGTTCTGCCGGATACGTTCGTAGAACACGCCGCCTCCGGCGCGAATCGACATCTTGCCGTCCCCCATTGGATCCCACGCGATACCGATTCGCGGACCCCAATTGTTGTAGCGATGCCGCAGGAAGCCCTTCGGCACGCCCGGCTGATTCTCTTCGATCATTCCGTTGAACGGGTTCCCGCCGATAATGCTGCCAAACCGCAAACCGGCCGTCGTGTCCAACCGCGCCGCCTGCGCCGAGTTGTAAAGGCGTGGATCGAAGTAGTTCTGCAGATACTGGCCGTAGGAGTAAGTGGGTCCGTAGTAGTGCCAACGGAGTCCATACTCAAGCGTCAGCCTCCGTGAAATCTTCCAGGTATCCTGCACATACGCCTCCACGCCGTAGAACCGGAACGTCCCGAAGAACCGCCCATTCGATTGCGACACCGACGTATAGTTGCCCAACAGCATGTTCGCAAACGTGTTGCCCGTGTCCAGCGGATTGTCCGTCGATGAGCCAAAGTTGAAGCTCGGCGATTCCGTCCACGCCGGCTGCTGCCCATTGTCGTTCCGGTTCCAGAAGAAGCCGGTCTTCAATGTGTGCGAACCCATCACCTTCGCGAAATTATCCGTGAAGCCGAAGGTCTTTCCCTCGCTCAACCAGCCGCTCGAAAACGCCGTAAAGTTACACGAGCCGATCCCGCAATTAAAGCGCGGATACCGGTTGCGCAGGTTCGAACTCGGGTATGGCTCCTGGAACGTAAAACCCAATGCCTTGGCATCGTAGTTAGCTTGCGGTGTGTCGCCGGTAATATCGACGATTTGCGTCAAATGATTGTAAGTGAACACCGCCTCGTTCGTCGTGGTCGGCGAAAGCACGTTGATCATGTTCCAGGACCACGACGAGCCCGGCTTGGCGCGGAACTGCGGCGCCACCGGATAGGGTGTGGAAGCGAAGATGCCAAGCAGATTCGTTTCATTCTGCGCGTCGTCGGCCCAGCGGAAGAAGAAGTTCGCCTTCGGGCTGATCGCCCAGTCGTACCGCAGAACCTTCGCGTCTTTATTGAAGCCGTACGAATTCTGGAACGGCAGGCGTACCTGTTCCGGCACGTTCGGCGTCGGGGATGCCGAAGCCCGGTTCGGAATCGCCAGCAACTTCAGAAACGCCGGTGCATTCCGGGACCACTCCGCCTGCGGAACCTGATTATTGATGTACGGATCGCCGCCGATAATGCGCCCGCCCGCCGCCCGTACCAGGGACCCGGGGCGGAAAACCTGCCCGTTGCGGAATTGTGTCGGTTGGTTGGCGCCGTCCAGAATGAAGCCCGTCCGGTAAAGTCCGCTCAGGTCGCCCGTCAGCGTCGCCGCGCTCGGGATATCGACGAATGTGCCGCCCAGCGGCCGCACCGCCCGCGTGCCCTCATAGTTGAAGAAGAAAAACATCTTCTTGTTTTTCCTCGTCGACAAACGCGGCAGAAACTCAATCGGCCCGGAGAAATTGCCCCCATACTGATTAAATCGCAACTTCGGCGTCGTACCCGTCGTGTCGAACGGGAACCGCGCATCCATCGCGTTGTTGCGCAGAAACTCATACAGCGTCCCGTGATACTGGGTGCCGCCGCTCTTGGTGTTGATTGAAATCATCACTCCGGGATTACGGCCGAACTCCGCGTTGAACGTCGAAGTCTGCACCTTGAACTCGCTCACGGCGTCGAGCGAAATTTGCGTATACTGCCCGTCGTTGGCGCCAACGTCGGTATTGATCGAACCGTCCAGATAGACGTTGTTCATCGACCCGCGCAGCCCGTTCACGTTGAATGCGTCCGTGTTGTTAAATGCCAACCGGAAGTCGGAGCGGTCGTTCGAAACAATGCCCGGCAGCGTCTTGATCAAAGACTGAAAGTCGCGGCCATTCAGGGCCAATTGGGTCACTTGCCGGGCGTCGATCACGAAGGACTTCTGCGCCGTCGATGTTTCCACCAGCGGCACCACCGCCTCGACCAGCACGGAATCGGTCGTCTGCCCAACCTGCAGCGTCACAACGCCCAGGTTCAATGCCTGATTTTGATCGAGAACGAGCTCCCGGCGCTCCAGGCCCTTGAATCCGGCCACTTCGGCCTTAACGGTATAACGCCCGGGAAGCAGTGGCCGCAGCGCGAACGTGCCGTCCTGCGCTGTCGTGGTTTCGCGCGCAACGATATCCTTGCCTTCATCTATCGCTACGACTTTTGCATTGGGAATGGCGGCGTTGGAGGGGTCTGTAATGGTGCCCTGTATCGAACCGGTCTGGCCAAACAAACCGATTCCAAGAGCGCACAGAATAACGAGACGATACATGGTTCTCATAGGACGTAACCTCATGTTACCGGAAATATAGGCCTCTCTGGTTCAAAGCTCATACTGACGGGCGGCGGTTACTCGAATCCGCCACTCATCATCACCGCCGCGGAGCTTCCTGCAACTCGCTGGGCGTGGGTTCGATCCAAGCTTTTCCAACTGAGGCACAAGGCGCGCGATCGCTAATCGGGGCAACTTCCCGAGTTCTCGCTCAGCGCTCGACGCCAATGCGACGTCGTATTTAGCCACGCAGCTTTCCGCCCGCGATCGGGCGAGTCTTCACCCTTTCGAGCGGAATTCGCTTTTCAAGACGCAGCGAACGAGAAACTAGCAAGTCCTGGATATCCTCCCACAGTGCACCATGTTTCTTTAGGTCGATCACCGCCGCCGTTTTGCGGCCCTTCCCGTCTGTAATAAACTGAATTCCAGTCATACGCCGTGTCTCCTTGGATCGGGTTGAAACCGCTTTCGCCGTTGTCGCTCCTGCGCTCTGTGAACAGAATAGCCAACCTCTATACGTCATGCTCTCCGATCCACGGTTCTTGCTTCTAGCAACTTTTCGGAGAATCTCCTCGCCGCTACACCAGTCGTCCGGAGGTGCGGCGGATCGCGAATCCGTGTGCCGTTATGGCGGGTTGGACACTTGCTCGCCAGCCCTACGGTCGCCAACCGGATCGGTAGAATGGAAGCGTCCCTGACTATGCTGCGAGAACCATGCGCTCGTTTGCGGCCCTTCGTTAAGGCAATCTGGCTCGCGGAGGCATCTTCTATTCAATCGCGCGAGCACGTCCTGCCTACCGGAGAAATCCATCTGGCGTTCCGGCTGAAAGGGCCCGAGGTACGCCTATTTAGCGGCGGGGCCGACAACCGGGGCGAGACCCTCGGTTTCGCTGTCGTCGGCGGACCCCGGTCCAGTTTCTACATCAAGGACAGCTCGGCCCCATCGCTCTCTATTGGCGCCGTGTTGAACCCGGGTGCGGCGCTGCCCCTCTTCGGCGTTCTCGCGGCGGAACTCGCCGAACGCCATACGAAACTCTCGGACCTATGGGGAACGGACGCGGAAGCAACCTTGGATTGGTTGCGAAATACGGGTTCACCCGAAGAGCGGCTGGCTCTCTTCGAGAATCTGCTTGCCGAACGGCTGCCGCTCATCCGCGCCGTCCACCCGGCCGTCGCGGCGGCCCTTGCCGGGTTTGCCGCTGAATGCTCGGTCCGCGAGATGGTGAAGGCCACCGCCTATAGCCATCGGCACTTCGCGGCCGTATTTCGAGGTTCCATCGGACTGTTGCCGAAAGTGTACTGCCGCATACGCCGATTTCGGATGGCGCTGGAGACGATAAACCGAAGCCGGGACTTGTCGCTGGCGGAACTCGCACTATCGTGCGGATATAGCGACCAGGCGCACTTCCAGCGCGAATTTCACAAAATGGCGGGTGTTACTCCTTCTACGTACAAGAAACTGGCTCCGGTCCGGAGTCTGCACGTTCCCGTCGCGCGCGGCCCTGGAGCCTAAATCAGGTCAATTTCGTTCAAGACTGGTGGTCCTGGTTTCTCTATACTCAAGCGAGTCTCAAGGAGGTCCCAGTTGGAGAATCGAATTCACGAATTGTTCGCCTACCTCTGCGTTTCGAACGCAAGCGAGGCAATCCGCTTCTACAGTGAAGCTTTCGGCGCACGGGAAAAATTCCGCCTTACGGAACCGGGCGGCAAGATTGGCCACGCGGAAGTCGACTTCGGCGGCGGCATTACGCTCATGGTCTGCGAAGAGTATCCGGAGTATGGCATCAGGACACCGCAAGCCTCGGAAGGGACGTCAGTGACCATCCATCTTCACGTAGACAACGCGGACCAACTGATCGAACGCGCGGCGCGAGCCGGGGCTAAGGTCGAGCGCCCCGCACGCGACGAGTTCTATGGCGAACGCTCGGGGTGTATCCGCGATCCATTCGGTCATCGCTGGAACATTGGGCACAGCATCGAAAAAATAACTCCGGAAGAGATGCAGTCGAGATATTCAAAGCTGTTCGGCAACCCGTAAAAAGTAAGTGCGTTTCGCCTCGGCCGGAATGTCCTCACCGCTTGCCATCGCTAACTACGCGCGCTACAATACTTCCACGTAGCGGCGGTTCGCTTTGAACCACTCATAGGTTTCCCGCTTTTTGTGATAAGACGCATTGTCTTGAATCAGGTAGATCCGGTGCCGGCGGCGATAGAAGGCGGGTACGACTACTTGCT
>JBJXFL010000254.1:0-3604 GCA_046155405.1 Bryobacteraceae bacterium
GACGGGGCTGCGCCGCCCACGGGACCGCGCCGTTTCCGGCGTGTCGTAAACGTCCGGGATCCGTTGTGGTGGGCGGCTAGCTTGTTGTTGATCCTGATGGTCGCCTGCCACGCCTGGCTGGGGATCATCTACTTTGGCGCCATTGCCAATCCGCAGGCCGAAGCCGCGGAACTACGGATCGTCACTCTCCCCGGCTTCTTGCTGAAAGCCGCGTCCGTTGTCGCCAAGGCAGACGCACAAGCGGCAGTCGACCAGCTGCAACCGGCGGCCGACGCAGGCAATGTCGAAGCGCAGTACCCTATCGCCCGAACCCTGCTCTGGGAGCCCGGCGCCATCGGCCGTGCCTTGCGAGGGCCTGCGGTGGCTCGACCGCGCCGCACGCGGTGGCCACCCGCCCGCGCAATTCGATCTGGCGCGCGCCTATCGGGGCGGATTCGGTGTCAGCCGGGATGACTCTCTGGCCTATCGCTGGGCCTTGAAGGCCAGCCAGGCAGGTCATGCACTGGCAAGGGCAGAGTTACGGCGCTTCTCCGCAGGCCCATCCCACCTCGAC
Organism: Bryobacteraceae bacterium; assembly: GCA_046155405.1. Lineage (GTDB taxonomy): Bacteria > Acidobacteriota > Terriglobia > Bryobacterales > Bryobacteraceae. The sequence goes on from JBJXFL010000254.1 coordinate 554, forward strand.
CCGGCGGCGGCCAACCAGAGTCTCGCCCAACCGCCGCCGGCCTTCATCCTGCCGCTGCCCCGGTTCGAGATACTCCTGTGGTTCTCCCGGCTCTATTTGGACGCCGATTCCTGTGCCGCATTCCCGGCGAACCCGTGAACGCGCCAACCAGACGAACCGGGGAGCAGGCGGCATTCAGCGCGCAGACGACCGAGGCAGGCCGCGACGTTTCAATTCGGCTTCGATCGTCTCCAATTGCATCGGCTTTGACCGGTCGGCCGGATCAAGTCGGTCGATCGCGGTTTCGATGGTCCGGGTGTCATTGGACTGGACTCCGCTTTCGTTGTGAAAAACGGATTCCTTCGAGGCCGTTGTGTCGATGTTGACACCTGCAATCATAGATTGTATTGAATCTGTCGCCGATGGTTAGAATGATTGCACTGTTCGCGGGTTTGCTCTGGGTTCTGGCGGTCAGCGACGCCGCCGCGGCGGAGAACGGAGCGCCGCTATTCGATCTGCCGCCGCGGCCGGAGGCGGATTTCGCGGGCCACAGTGTCAACGTGACCTATGCGCTGGTCGGTTTCCCCGACGGGTCGGCGGCTCTCCAGGGGTCGATCACGCCAGCCGACCGGGAGAAGGGCAAGGAAACGACACCCGAGCGGCTGTGGTTCATTCGAATTGGTCGCGACGGACAGGCACGGTATTGGATTCGCCTGCCCGAGCTGAGCGTCAGAGGAGCAACAGCCATGCTCGGACTAGCCGACGGCGGTGTCGTCCTCATGGCGGCAGGTCCAGCCTATGTCTATCTCGCAAAGGTTGACGGCGATGGCGCACTGCTGTGGGAGCAGCACTTCGAGTCCGGGACCTATGCCGGAGGCCTGCCGCCGCCGATCGCCCTCGTCGACGGCTTTGCCATTCTGGAGGACTATCCACAATCTTGTCTGTTGCGTCGGCTCGATGCGAACGGGGTCGAGCGGTGGCATGTCGAGATCCAGAATCCGGTTCGTGCATCTACACCGGCAACGTATTCGGCGCCGGTCATGGTTGCACCTCGGCCCGATGGCGGGCTGACGGTGCTGTGCGACTGGCCCAACGATCCCGCCGAACGCGCCGACGGCTGGTTTTCCAATGTCGATCCGCAGGGGCAGCTGCGTTGGCAGCGACCCCTGCGAGCGTTCGCCGCCACCGGACTGGCGCTCAGCGATGGCACACTTGCGGTGTTCGGGCTCGTTCACAGGATACCCGATAACCCTGACGATCCCTACCTAGGCGAAGAGGATGCCCAGGCGCTGATGCGGTACGACGCTGCCGAGGGCAAGATTTTGCGACGGGATTGGCATCTATTCCCGGGCGAAACCGATGCGCCGTGGAGGCCGGAAATCGCCGGCGAACTCGTCGCTCTTCCGGACGGCGAACTGCTTGCGGTTACCGAGCCTCGCTACGGTGGTGCCCGCGGCCGTCTCGCCGCCCGCATCGACCGACAACATCGCTTGATTTGGCTGCGTCCGCTCACGGGCGATTCGGAAGACCCGGACACCGCGCAGATTGGAGGGACGGCGGTTCTCGGCAGTCGACAGGTGCTTTTCGCCATCAACTGGTATGACGCGGCCGCCGATCTCGCATCGGCGACTCTGCGAGTGCTGCCCCTCGACTGACAATGCGCCGCCCTATTGAAACACTCCCCGGCGGTAGACATCGTTTGCTCCCCCGCCGCCCTGGAGTTTGTTAGCCTCAGCATCGATTGCCGCTCGCAGCAGATCGGATCGGCCGGCATTGAGTAGCAACATGAGGGCGTCGCGGGTTTGAGAGCCGGGTATGCCGTCAGTACCAACCGTCTTCGGTACATCCATCTCATCCGGATTGATTCCAGCGGCAATGAGGTCGGATCGGTACCCCTTGAGCGTCGTGTCGAGGGCGCGCTGAACGGCACGGGTGGCATCGCCCTGGCCGCGGCGATAGTAGGTATCGAAGAGAAGACCGGCCAGTTTGGGATCGCCCGTCGCCCCGGGAGCCGACGGCGTAGCGATTTCGTCGAGGTCGAACTTGCCCATCTGCGTATCCGCAAGCCACTTCATGATCGATATCCGCTGCTGGTCGTTCAGTTCGCCGGGATTGTAGTATTTGGCGCCCGTCGCGCTGCGCACTTCGGGATTCGCCTCATAGAAGAGTTCTTGGTAGCGCTGCAGAGTTTCCGGGCGGATGCCGGTGACCGGGTAGCGGTCGGGGGCCAGCGTCTGTTCGCTTTTGTCGGGTTTGTATCCGCCCTCGAAGTCGAAGACATAGTCAAAGATGGCGCGCATGGTCGGGCTGAGCCCGCCGCGACTGTCGAGGGCGTCGCGAAAGGCCTGCCGGCCGGCCTCGCTCACATTCCGGCCCGGTCCCATCGGCGCATAGGGCAGGCCCTCGATGGCTGTCCGGTTCGTGTCCACCGGCTTCTGCGGCGGAAGCGGCAGGGATGTCGGCTGGTTGCCCAACTCCTCGGGTTTGCGCGGGGGAGCAAAAGGCGCACTCGGGGGGACCTGTGCCATCTGTCGGGCGACGCGACGTTGCGCTTCGTCACGGAATGCGTGGCGGCGATCGAGATCGGCCTGTACCAGGTCGACAACGGCGTCACGAGCATCGCCGAAGCGCCCGTACCTATCCGGCGAGACCGCTGGCAGCTGACCCTCGGACGGCGCCCAGCCGCTTCGCTTCAGGCGTTGCGCCTCTGCCTTTTCCAGCTCTTCACGGTCGAGGAGTCGCAATATCTCTCTCGCGGCCCAATCGGTGCTGCCCACGGCGGGCGGCTTGCCGTATCGTTGAACCATGTCTGGTCTCCTTGAGTTGGAAGTTTGGGTAGGCGGCTGCGGCAATCAAACCGTCCGCTTTGGCCGAAGCGTGGACGGGGGCCGATTCAAGCGAGGTCGATGGCCGTGTCGATGGTTTGGGGGTCGTAGGGCTGGGCGCCGTTTTCGTGGCGGATGATGGCGGCGATCAGGTCGCGCAACGTCGCGCGCTCGGACAGATCGAGGCGGTCGCGCGGCTGAACGCGGATCGCCTTGGCGACGGCGGCGACGTAGGCCGCGGTGTCGT
>JBJXFL010000255.1:0-27404 GCA_046155405.1 Bryobacteraceae bacterium
GGTGCTCTTGCCGAAGAGCAGCGGCGCGATGTCGCGGCCGTCGATCACCGGTTCCGCCGGCACTGTGCCGCCCGCGAGGTTCACAATGGTCGGCAGCAAGTCGATCGTCCCGGCCACGGCGTCGCACGAGGTCTTGGGCGCGATCCGGCCGGGCCACCAGGCGATGGTCGGCACCCGCACGCCGCCTTCCCAGGTGCTGCCCTTGCCGCCACGCAGCGGCCTGGCACTTCCGCCGTCGCTCTTCTTGAGGAGCCACGGGCCGTTGTCGCTGGTGAACACCACGTGTGTGCGCTCGCTCAACTTCAATTCGCGGAGGGTGTCCATCACCTGCCCGACGCTCCAATCGACTTCCTCGACCCAGTCGCCGAAGCGACCGTTCGCGGACTTGCCCCGGAACTTCTCCCCGGCGTGGATCGGCGTGTGAACGGCGTTGTGCGGCATGTACAGGAAGAATGGCTTGTCTTTGTGCTTCCGAATGAAGCCAACCGCCTCCTGCGTGTAACGCTCGACGATGCCGCTCTGCGTCTCGTCGGTGAGCAACTCTTCGACCTTGTCGTCACGCAGCAGCGGCACCACACGCTCGCCGGTCGCCTTGGCTTTCTTCTGCATGTCGTTCGAGTAGGGGATGCCGAAGTAGTGGTCGAAGCCTTTGAAGGTGGGAAGGTTGGGTGCGAGATGGCCGAGGTGCCATTTGCCTACGCATTGGGTTTTGTAGCCTTTGGCTTTGAGAAGTTGAGCCAGGGTTTGTTCGCCCTCGGCAAGGCCGGTTTTGCCGGCGGGGAAGAGGACCACGGGCACACCGACGCGGGTGGGATAGCGGCCGGTGAGCAAGGCGGCGCGGGAGGGGGAGCAGACGGGGTTGGCGGAGAGACAGTTGGTGAAGCGGGTTCCTTCGCGAGCGGCTTTGTCGAGATGGGGCGTGGATAGGGGCGAACCGTAGCAGCCGAGGTCGCCCCAGCCGAGGTCGTCGGCGTACATGAGGATTACGTTGAGGGGTTTGGAATCGGCGGCGAGCGCGGTCGCGGCGGTGGTCTGCAGGAAGGCGCGGCGCGAGAGCATAGAGCGTTATTGTATCCCGTCAACAAAGACGGGGTGCAGGTAGTGTACACTCGTTTCATTGGAGGTGGATCTTCCCTATAGGGCAATCCCCAACGCTTTCGAGCACCCTCCGCGACGCAGCCGGAAAAATTGGCGCGTCTGTCCTCAACCTGGTGATTCCGGGAGAATGTCTGTTATGCGGGTCCGTTTTGCGGCATGCGGGCCGGTTGCCGTACTGCGATAGCTGTTTAAGCGCGCCGCAGGTGATGTCGGCCGACTATTTTTGCATACGATGCCGGACGCCGTTTCTTTCCGACAAGCCGCTGGACGATCAGGGCGTCTGCGGCCGGTGCCGGTCGGGGCTAACGGGATACGATTACGCCTACTCGTACGGTTACTACGAAGGGCCGCTGCGGAAGATGATTCACCATTTCAAATACGCGGGCGTGGAGGTACTGGCGGGGCCGTTGGGCGCGCTGATGGTGCGGGCGTTGCCGCTGGACCTGCAAGTGGACATCATTGTCCCGGTACCGCTGCATTGGACGAGAAGGCTCTGGAGAGGCTTCAACCAGTGCGAACTACTGGCGAGGCCGCTGGAGAGTAGACTGCGCGTCCCCGTGGTGCGGGCGATAAGAAAGAGCCGCCGCACGGAGACGCAAGCCAGTTCAACCCCAGCGCAGCGCCGGTCCAACTTGACCGGCGCTTTCGTTTTAGCGGGAAAAGGAATGGTGGAGGGAAAGCGCGTGCTGCTGGTGGACGATGTGTTGACCACCGGCGCCACAGTGACGACGTGCAGCGCGTTGCTCCGCCGCGCGGGAGCGAAGAGTGTGACAGTGCTGACGCTGGCGCGCGTGGATCGACGGCCCGCCGAGGGACGGACGGCGTTGCAGGCGATGCGAACCGTGGGAGGAGCAAGGTAAAGATGGCGACTTACGACCGACTACATCAGCCCGTACTGGTCTTGAATGCCAGTTATGAGCCAATTAACGTCTGCGCCGCCCGTCGCGCGCTGATCCTTATCTTGAAAGGCGTGGCGGCGGCGGAGGAAGATGCGCCGTCGCATGTCCATTCCTATAATCGGCTGGTGGCGTTGCCGAGCGTGATCCGCCTCCTGGAATACCGCCGCATTCCGCAGCAGTCGCGCGCGCTGTCGCGGAAGAACATTCTGTTGCGCGACCGGTATACATGTCAGTATTGCTACCGGACGCTGCCGTCAGTCGAGTTGACGCTGGACCATGTGCAGCCGCGGTCGCGCGGGGGCGGGTCGTCATGGGAAAACCTGGTGGCTTGCTGCCATCCGTGCAATAACCGGAAGGGGAGCCGGACGCCGGACGAGGCGGGGATGAAGCTGGCGAAGGCGCCGCGGCCATTCAGCTTGCACACGTCGCGGCATTTGATGCGGATGTTGGGAAATACGGATGCGCGGTGGCGGAAGTATTTGTTTTATTAATGCGGGTTCCGGCCGCGTCGAAGGAAGCGGCCAAATCCGCGATGGTCGCCATGAGCGTCATCGGTTTGGCGGGCGACGAGATGATGCCAGTCTTTTCATAGAACCGTTTGGCATTGTCTGAAATCGTGTGAATGTCCTCACATCAATGCGACTGAGGGGGCAATTCCCGATCAACAAAACGTGCCTCGTCGCCGGACGGTGAAAGAATCTTGATGACGTTCATCGATCCGTCGCGTTGCATGCGGGAAAGGAACAGCAGTCGTTCGCCTACGGCTGGCGCTCGTTCGGCACCGGCTTCCGGCAAGATCTGAAGAGTGTAAGCAAAGTTGAGCTGTTTGGGCCGACCGTCTTTGGGCAATCGAGTTCGGAGCCAACGTTCAACATCTACGCTCGCTTGATCGTAGTAAGCCTGTCCTATCGAACCAAGATCCCGCTTCCCAGTCGCGATAACTCTACCAAGCACGACCGTGTTCGCCTGCTCCAATGCTTCCGTCCAACTGATTTCGCGACCGGTATAAAAGTCTGTCATCTCTTTACCTCCTAGGGTGGCCTCAGGATTATTACGAGGCTGGACTCCGCAACCTCCCGTTGTCAGGACAAGGACAAACAGCATAGTCCTCCCTGTGCTAGTCGTTGGCATGGGCATCTATATTGATCGGCGCGGTTCCTCCAACGATTGATCGCACTTTGACTTCCGTGATTCTCGCGCTCACTCTACGAATCGACATGGAATTTTCCAGTCCACTCCAATCCGTCGCTACTACGCCGGTGGTCGCTACCCTTCTAACCTTTATAATGTGCCCTGCGCGAACCTGGGCGCAAGTAACCCAGCCCCCATCCCGACGCTGCACTCGGTACGTGAAATCCTTCTCCTCGTAAATATAGTCACCCACACGGTCCGCAGGGTCGCTGCCGGGGCCTAACGCGGAACCATCCGCGAAGTAGATCCTGCGCAGAACATTGGGTCTCACCGTGTAGAACGCGGAGGGACCCGTGTCATCAGCCGGAAATCCCCGCGACGACCGCCATGTCACATTCCAAACGGCATTTACGGAATCGTAACGAATATTCCAGGAGCGCCTGGTAATAAAACGTTTCCATCGAAATGTCAGGCCAATGGCGGCAGGGGGGGAAATCGTGGCCACGGCCTCTGTGAAGCAGGTATAGGCTCCGCCCGGGAGATCCGATCGGCCCTGTCCCATGGGTAGGGGACCCAACACGTCGGTGCCGACAACCGCAACAGTCGCGGAATAGATACTGCTTTCCGATGCTGGACTTAGGGGACCGGAAGCGCGAATCTGAATGCTTACCCGTACCGCTGTGACAGGAATAGAGGCGCGGCAGGAGCAGCCGCTGCCCGTATATTCCACACTGATAGTAGCGCTGCCAGCCGCCACACCCCGGATGGTTGCGTTGCCGCCGGTGCCTACGACGCTTGCGATGGCAGGGTCACTGCTGGTCCACGCAAAGCTTCCACCGCCCGGTATTGCGGTAGCAGTTACCGCCTTGGTTGGGCGGCCGCTAGTACACCCCCCACACACCACGACGACCGCAGGGGCAATCGTGACAGTGCAACTGCGGCAACCTGCAACCGGGCCGGGTGAGCTTCCACCGTCGCCTGCACTAGGGCTTGTCGGCCCGGGAGTTCCTGTTACCGACATTAGGCGCCTCCCCGAATGGACCCGCTGATGGATAAGGCGTATTGGCGAATACCGGCCACAAGCCGCCCGGTAGCGTCCTCCTTGATCGCAGGTGCCGTTAGATCAAGGGCGGCAGCAACCCAGGGAAATTGCGGGTCCGTCTGCACGCCATGCCCAAAGACGAACATAGCAATCAATAACGCGCCGTTCGATGAACAGAGAGGGACAAGAGCCCTAACAGCCTCTTCCCCGACGTAGTCGAACCGTTCTGGATGGAGAAATCGAGCGCGCCAAAGCCACTCCCATTCAGAGACCGGATTATGAAACAGGACATCCTCTACTCGTAATGCGCCCAGGCAGTTCAGAGCCTTCAAGGCGTGACAATTGCCGGGACCCGAAACCGCCGCAGCGTATCCTGCTGTGCCGTCAAACAGCCGCTCCGCTCGTATCATCTGGTCTTCCTTGTTTCCAGGATGCAGACATTCAATGGTCCAGGCACACTGCGGGTCGGTCTCGAAACTCGCGCCGAGTATGAGCATGAGTTCTAGGTACAGCCGAATGGGGCCACGATTGGTGAATCCGCACTTGCGGGCGCGCTCAACAGCAATTCGAACCAGTTGGCGAATTCCGAGTTCACCAGCCGTCGCGCAATGGGCCGGCGCAAATTTGAAGGCGTGCTGAATTAGTTCGCGCTGAAAGTTGACCTCGGCCTCTTGTTCGAAGACCTTCAATTGTTCACGACGGATTAGCATTCAAGTCCAAACCCGAGAGGTCTACTGACGCTACTCACAAACATGATATCTCTCAGGCGTGCCGAGAGTCCCGGCGATCCGCATGAAGCCAGCGATTCCGCAACCAATGAAAGGGCGAAGGATCGAATGCCCCGGTGGGGCGGGGCATTGAAAGGTTTGAGGCGGTTGGGACGAGAGCGAGAAGACTCGCAGTGTCCGCAGTTTCACAGCCAACTCTATTCGTCGCGTCCGTCGCCGGGAATCGACGCGTTATCATACAGCCCCGCTTGGTACGCGTCGCGCGCCATCTTATCGAGTGCGGCTTTTCGGGCTTCCGCCCGGCGCTTCGCGTAGGCCAAAACATCACGAAGCGAGATACGGCGGTGCTTGCCAACAAGGAGGTATGGCATCTCGCCCGCGTCGAGCAGCCGGACAATATATGGGCGCGACATACCGAGAAGTTCGCCCGCCCGCTGGGTCGTAAGCTGCTTTTCTTCCGGCACTACGACCAGGGACCGACCGTCCGCCAAGGCGTTAACTATGTCCTGGAGTAAACTGTATAGCGGCGCCGGAAGCGTAGCCTTTTCACCTTTAGGACCCATCAACTTGGCGTGGCCACTTCGGAGCATGCGCCGTATAGCCCCAAGACTCGCCGAATCCCCGGGTTGAATCGAAATGGCCTCTTCAACCATGGTCTCTCGCCTGGACTCAGGTGAGCACGACGAAATACTGTAAAATGCCGTTGCCCCTAATGCTTCTTAACGGGGCTAATAATAATATGCGCGTTGCGGCCTTCCATGCGCGGCTGGCCGTCCATCTGCCCGAAGGCGGAGATGTCGGCGGCGAAGCGCTGGAGAAGTTTCTGGCCTAAATCCGTGTGGGCGATTTCGCGGCCGCGGAACTGGACGACGGCCTTCACGCGGTTCCCTTCCTGCAGGAAGCGAATGGCGTGATTCTTTTTGAACTCGTAATCGTGATCGTCGGTGTTGGGGCGGAACTTCAGCTCCTTCACCAGGATGACGTGCTGCTTCTTGCGGGCGTCGTGCTGCTTCTTCTTGACTTCGTATTGCCACTGGCCGTAGTCCATGGCCTTGGCGACCGGCGGCTCCGCTGTCGGGGCGATGCAAATCAGATCGAGGCCGAGCTCTTTGGCTTTCCGGATGGCAACATCCGTCTTCATGATTTCGACGGTGCCATCGGGGAATACCGCTCTTACCTCCCGGGCACGAATGGTTTCGTTGACGTTCTCTCTTACGCGGCGTGGTGTGCGGGGGGCAAAAGTTCTGTTTGGATACATCTAGCTCGTTGCTCCTAGTGTAATCGTAGTTGCGGCACAAGTCCAACGGTTCGTGCCGCTTACAAATCGCGAACCCTTGGCGGGGGATTTTTCGCGTTAGAGTTGTGGATGCCGGTCCTCGCGGCCGGCGGCAGGTGATTCATGAAGAAACAAGTACTCTCGCTGCTCCTGATCGCGGCATCGGTTCAGGCGGCATGGGCGCAGAAAAAGCGCGTGGCCGTGCTGGATTTCGATTTTGCGACGGTGCAGGGAGGGGTGTCGGCGATCTTTGGGCAGAACGTGGACATCGGCAAGGGCCTGGCGGATATGCTGGTGGACCGGCTGGTGAGGGATGGCACGTATTCGGTGATCGAGCGCAAGTCGATTCAGAAGGTGCTGGCGGAGCAGAATTTCTCCAACAGCGATCGGGCCGACAGTAACTCGGCGGCGAAGATCGGGAAGTTGCTGGGGGTGGACGCGATTATTATCGGCAGCATTACGCAGTTTGGCCGGGACGATAAGACGGTGGGACTGGGTGGCGGAGTAATGCGGGGGGTGGGATCGAAGTACGGTTTGGGCAATGTGGGAGTGAAGAACGCCAAGGCGGTGGTAGGCGTATCGGCGCGGACGGTGCTGGTGGACACGGGTGAAATTTTGGCGGTGTCGAGCGGGAGGGGTGAGTCGCAGCGCAGCGGGACGACGCTGTTTGGAACCGGCTCGGCGGCGAGGACGGCGGCCGGGGGCGGCGTGGACATGTCGTCGACGAACTTTGCGAATTCGATTATCGGCGAGGCCACGGGGGCGGCGGTGGATAATCTCCGCAACGAACTGGTGGCGGGTTCGAGCAAGCTGCCGGATCGATTTATCGCAATCGACGGGCTGATCGCCGACGTCAGCGGGACCACGCTGATCATGAACGTCGGAACCCGCGCGGGCGTGAAGGCGGGCCAGAATTTACAGGTGGTACAGGGCGGCCGCGAGATTCGCGACCCGGCGACGGGGAGAGTTTTACGGCGGATCGGAATGCCGATTGGAATGGTGACGATTACGGAGGCCGATGAACAGTCGAGCGTCGGCAACTACCATGGACCGGCGAAGCCAAAGGTTGGCGACCAGGTGAAGTCGCAATCGAAGTAGAGGAAAGCGAGTATGAGTCTACAGCCAGGGATGCAGGTGGGCGATTATCAGATCCTGCGCGAGTTGGGCGCGGGCGGGATGGGCAAGGTATTCCAGGTGCGGAATGTAATCTCCGACCGGATAGAGGCCATGAAAGTCCTGCTGCCGGACCTGGCGAGCGATCTCGGGCTGGTCGACCGGTTTTTGCGCGAGATCAAAGTGCAGGCGTCGCTGGATCATCCCAATATCGCTGGATTGAGAACGGCGATGCGCGAGGACAACCAACTCCTGATGGTCATGGAGTTCGTGGAGGGGCGGACGGTGGGTGAATATCTGGCCCAGGGTCCCATCCCCGCACAGAACGCGGTTGGCCTTTGCATGGAAGTGCTGGGGGCGCTGGAATACTCGCATTCGCGCGGGATTGTGCACCGCGACATCAAGCCGCCGAATATCATGATCACCCCGCAGGGCCAGGTGAAGCTGATGGACTTCGGCATTGCGCGTGTGATTGACGATCCGAGCCTGACGAAGACGCACCAGACCACGGGATCGCTCTATTACATGTCGCCGGAACAAATCAACGGCGCTCCATTGGACGGGCGTTCCGACCTGTATTCGCTGGCGATTTCGCTGTATGAAATGGTGACGGGGCGGCGGCCGTTTGAAGGCGAGAACACGTTCGCGATTATGGCGGCGCATATGCAGGCGGCTCCAGTACCGCCGGTGCGGCACGATCCGCGCGTGCCGGCCGGATTGAGCGACGTGATTCTGAAAGGGATGGCCAAGGATCCCAACGCGCGATTTCAATCCGCGGCGGCGTTCCGGGCGGCCTTGGGGAAGGCGTTGAGCGGGCCGGTGGCGTCGCCCGTTCCGATGCAACCCGCGCAAGCGGCCGCCGGGGCCGCGCCCGCGACCATGAAGCAAGGGATGGCGCCGCGAACGTTGTATATGTTGGCGGGATCACTGGCGACGGTCGCGGTATTGGCGGTGTTGGTAACGCAGGCGCCGCGTTTCTTGCGGACGAGCGCGCAGCAACCGCCGATAAGCGAACCGGCAATCACGCCGCGGGCGCAGAGCCCGGAGCCCGCAACGGCTACCCAAGAACCATCGGAGCCCACTGCGCAACCAGTCGTGCAATCGCCCGCCGCCGGGGGGCGTGTTTCCGGGGCGGCGCAGCCATCTTCCACACAGGCCGTACCCGCAAATGCACAGACGCCGCAACAGCGGGACGCCCCCAATCCAGCCGCGGCCGTGCCCGACGCCCCGGAAGGGCCCACAGTCGATCGAGCGGCGCTGGACGAGCAGCGGCGCCGGGTAATCCAGATGGCGCAGCGGATTGTGTCGGCAAAGGCCGCGCTGCAATCGCTACGGGAAAGTATGGCGCAGCAGGGTCTGCGGCCGCGCGCTGAATTGCAGGGGGCGTCGCAACGCATGGAGTTCGAGATGGACCAGGCGGAGGCGGCGCTGAAGGGCAACAATGCCGTGCACGCGCGGCAGCATCTGGATCAAGCCGAACGCGCGCTGGAGGCGTTGGAGAAGGCGTTAAACCTCTAATTTTCGCGCAGCGCGCGGAGCGGATCGATCCGCGCGGCGCGCCAAGCGGGAATGCCGGTGGCGGCAACGGCGACAATAAGCAGCAAGCCGCAGACAAGGGCGAGCACCACCGGGTCAAACGCGCTGACCCCGAAGAGCAAATTGCCGAGCAGGCGGCCAAGCGCGAATGTCAGCGCCAGCCCGCAGACAAGGCCGATCAAAACCAGTTTGCCACTATGGCCGAGAATCATAAGCAGCACAGCGCCAGGGGTGGCGCCAACAGCCATTCGAATGCCGATTTCCTGGGTGCGGCGGCCGACGGCGTACGACATCACGCCATAGATACCGATGCTGGCCAACAGCAGCGCGGCAGCGGCGAAGAGGGCGGTGAGAAAGCCGCGGGCGCGGGGCGCGGCAGCCGAATCGAGAACCACTTCGTCCATGGTGCGAATGCGGTAGAGGGGGAGATCCCGATCGATATCGCGCAGCACCCGCTTCATGGCCGCGGCGAGCGTTTCGCGCGGAATGTTGGAGCGGACCAGAATGTTGGCGATTGGGTAGGGGCTTTGCAGCAGGGGCAAGTAGAGTTCAACCCGCGGCGACTGGGCCAGGTTTTCATGACGGACCCCGCCGACGACGCCGACGATTTCACCCTCAAACGGCTGGGCGCCGCCGGTGAAAACCTGCAGTCGCCGGCCAACCGGGTTGCGCCCGCCGAAATACTGGCGCGCCATCGGTTCGCTGATCACCACCGTTTTTGGGCTGTCGCGGCCGTCGCGCGCATCGAAGTAGCGGCCCTGGTGCAAAGGAATGCCCATGGCTTCAAAATAGCCCGCGGTGACCGAAGTGTAGCCGGTGAAAGGGGGGATGGGCGGGGGCGGATCGCCGGCGATTTTGAATTCATTGAAGGAATAGACGGACCCCATCGGAAGCGAGAGAGCGGCGCCGGCCGCTTGCACGCCGGGCAGGGAACGGAGCCGCTCCAGATAGTTTTCGACAAATGCGGCGGTGGCGTCGAGAGTACGGAATTTGCGCATGGGGAGCGTCATTTCCGTTGTGACAACGCCGGCCGTGCGGAAGCCGGGATCCACCGAAAGAAGTTGCCGCAGCGACTCGAGCAGCAGTCCGGCGCCGGCGAGCAGAACGATGGCGAGGGCGATCTCACCGACGACGAGAAAGCCGCGCAATCGGGCGCGGCCGGCGCCTTCGCCGCCGCCGCGGGCGCCGGAATCGCGGAGCGCCCCATGCTGTTCGGCGCGGGAGGCTTGCAGGGCTGGCGCGAGTCCGAAAAGCACCGCGGTGGCGACGGAGATGAAGAGCGCGAACAGCAGCGCGACCGGGTCGAGCGAAAGCTCGCCGGCACGCGGCAAGGCGACCGGGTTCCAACTGCGCACCGCCCCGACGGCCCACCAGGCGAGCAGGCTGCCAATGGCTCCGCCGGTGAGAGCGAGCAAGAGGCTTTCGGCGAACAGTTGCCGGACGATCACGAAGCGAGGCGCGCCTAGAGCATTACGAATGGCCACCTCCCGGCGGCGCGTGGTGGCGCGCGAGAGCAGCAGGTTGGCCACGTTGGCCGATCCGATCAACAGGAGAAACGCGGTAATACCGGTCAGCAGATAAAGCGTCTCGCGGATGCCTCCCGTCACACGTTCGGAAAGCGTCTGCACATCGAAGCGATAACCGGTGTTTGAAGCGGGATAGGTTCGTTCCAACTCGGACGCTATCGAGGCTAATTCCCGCGTGGCGAGTTCCGGCGTGGCGTTGGCGGCCAAGCGGCCCACGCTGAGATAGATATGGGCTTCGCGCATAATGGTCGCTTGCGTGCCAATCGCCACCGGAACCCAAACTTCGATACGGGAGGGGAACTGGAATCCGGCGGGCATAACGCCGACGATCTGGTGGGAAATAGAGTTGAGCGTTATCGACCGGCCTACCGCGCCGGGATCGGCGGCGTAGTTGCGCAACCACAGGTCATGACTTAGCACGGCGACCCGCGGTCCGCCGCGTTGATCCTCGCCGGCTTGAAAGGTACGGCCCGCGGCCGGAGGAACTCCCAATACGTCGAAGAAATTCGCCGTTACCCGCATCCCGTCCGCTTGTTCCGGTTCGCCCACGCCGGTTACGACAAGCTTTTCGGCGAAGAACGAATAGGCCGCGATGTTGGAAAGCGTTCTGGACTGGCGGCGTACATCCTGCATGTCGGGGATGGAAACGCCCGAGCTCTCGGCGCCAAAACGCGCCTCTCTAGCGCCAATCCAGAGCAGTCGCTCCGGCTGGCGGTAGGGAAGTGGTTTCAGCAGCACGCTGCGGACTATGGAGAAGACCACGGTGTTGGCTCCGATGCCGAGAGCGAGCGTCAGGAGCGCGAGAATTGAGAATGAAGGGTGTCTCCACAACAGCCGGAAGCCGAAGCGGAGATCATCCCACAACGAACGCATGCAAAGAACTAGGATTGCATACCCGCCAGGACGCCGCGCATATAAGCGAAACTCTTAATCATTCCAGGCAGCGGATTTTTCAGGTTGATTTCGTATTCCAGATTGGCGTTGCCGGTGTATTTCACCTTTTTAAGCAGTTTGAAGATGGCCGCGATGGGAATGGCGCCGTCACCGACCTCGCACTGCGAATCCCTATCGGTAAGGACTTTCAGGTCCTTGATGTGGAAGTCGTGGAGGCGGGGACCCGCCATCTGAATGGAATCGAGCACGCTGGCGCCGGTGCGGACCGTATGGCCGATGTCGATACAGAGGCCCATGCGCGGATCCATGTTCTTCACCGCGTCAAAGACCGACTTCGGCGACGGGAAGTGCTTATCCTCGGGGCCGTGATTGTGGATCATGGCCTTGATGTTGTACTTCTTGACGAATTTTTCGATGCGGGGGAGCGTCTGGTGCGTGGGGGCCATGACGATGCCATCGGCGCCGAGAGCCTGAGCGTATTTGAAGTTGTGCTCGATCTCGTCGTCGTCATCGACGGTCATGGTGATGTTGCCGCAGGAGACAATGCGAATGCCGGCGGCTTCCAGATCCTTGCGCGCCTGCGTCCATTCGGCGGGGTCGCCTTTGATCTTGGCGTGCATTTCCTTAAGGGATACGGTATCGACGTCGAGCGTCTTGAGCATCTCGATCGTCTGTGGACGCGGGAAACCGCGGAGAGAGTAGGTGGCGACGCCAAGCCGGAAGCCAGCCGAGGAGTCGATCTTGGGAGAGGCGGCGAGCGGAGCGGCCATGGCGGCCGGGAGGAATTGCAGAACTGTACGGCGGTTCATTCTGCCGAACATCGTACCGCAAGTTGCGGTGCCGGCGCGATGGGGCTAGAATGAAATGATCGGGGCGTGGCTCAGCCTGGTAGAGCGCCTGGTTCGGGACCAGGAGGCCGGAAGTTCGAATCTTCTCGCCCCGACCAAACTTATCTCGCTGAATTCATTTGAACTTTCGACGGTCGAGGGCTTGGCGTCTTCGCCCCTACTGGTGGAAAACGGAGGGTTGTGTGCAACCGGACGGGAATCCCGCCTCATCATGCACCGTTTGAACACGACTCGTTGTCGTACGCGCGAATCGCTTGCGGCGCCACCTGTTATACGTGCGAATGGCGCTCAACGTGTAAAGAAATGCCGTGATATGGACGGCAAGTAGTACGCCCGATCTCGAAGCTCGGCTGGATCCGAAAGCGACCATACGTAGACGACCGCCTCGACGACATCGCCGACAGCCGCGTCTTGCGAAACGATCAGCAACCCAGGGCTGGACTTGCCCGCCGCCAGGTGGTCACGAAAGTGGTTGAGCATAGTGCGCCGATCATGGGAGACCAAGACTCGGCTCTCGGCTGCCGCGCGGTCCAGCAATTCAGGATCTGGAACTCCAGCCAAGCCAGCCTGCTGGGCCGACACGAAATCAATTGCGGGCTCCCGCCGCCGGACGGCTTTGACAATTCCGAACTTGAGGTCGTTGTCAGCCTGGAAGCGAATGATCAAGAACGCCGCTCACCTTGAGCGGCTTCGGCCTTAGCGCGTTGGATCTTCTCCCAAAGCGTGGGGTTGGCCTGTTCCAGCGGGATCGCATTTCCCTCGAACTCACGCTCGGTGTCTACGAGGTATTTGTCGATCTCGGCTTGATGATCCAGATAGAAAGCGATCGCGCCATAGATCTGGGCGCGCTTCAGCGACGGGAAGTCTTCCTGAATGGCTTCAGGGGACTGTCCTTCGTTGAACGAGTACACGACGGAATCCAACGAAATGCGCGTCCCGGCTACGTAGTATCCTCCGTGGCGCTGTTCGATGTATTCGCTGTGCATGGCTTGCTCCTGTTTCGATTATAACGGGGCCAGATCGACCGGGGCGCAAGACATCATACCGAGGCCAATATATCCGATTGTATATAATCATCTGAGGATGCGGAACCTGCAGGGCACGAAGATCACCAAGGGTGGCGGCGACGTTTTCTCCGACCTCGGTTTCACTCCCGCCGAGTCCAGGAACCTGCGTATCCGGTCAGAGATGATGACCGCCTTGCACACGATCATCGAGAAGGAAGGATTGACTCAGGCCGACCCGGCGAAGCGATTGGAGATGAGTCAACCCAGGGTCTCCGATCTGACGCGCGGTAAGATCAGCAAGTTCTCGCTGGACACGCTGGTCAACATGCTTTCCGATGCGGGCCTGGAGGTTGACTTCCGCATCAAGCCACTGTCGCGGCGGGTGGCCTAAAGGCGAAGTCTCCTCCCAATCTTTGAGCTTTCCCAGGGTTGATACGATAAGGAAATGGCGAAGCTGCCTTACACATCATCCCCAGGAAACATCGAGAAGGCACTCCGAGCGATTCAATCGGCTGCCACCCCGCCTACGGTGAGTCAAGACTTCGTAAAGACTATCTTGAAAATCCCCGGCGGGTCTGGAAATCAAGTTGCCTCGTATCTGAAGAAAGTGGGCTTTGTGAATGCGGACGGCTCTCCGTCCGACCTCTACAAATCATTTCGAAACACTGCAACCCAAGGGAAATCGGCAGCGACGGCGCTTAAGGAAGGGTACAAGCCGTTGTACGTTCGAAATGAGTACATGCACGAATTGAGCGACGAGAAACTGCGGGGTCTCATCGTAGAAGAAACCGGCCAGGGTGATGATTCTAACGTCCTTGGATGGGTTGTTTCTTCTATTAAGGCGCTCAAGAAGTTTGCCAAGTGGCACGATGGAAAGGGAAAGTCGGAAACTCCAGATGAGCAACGTCTAGCGGCAATTGAGCCAAAGAAGCCGAGCACAACCCCCAGCGCGGATGAACTCAGCCGAGTACCCGGCGTTCGTCGCGTGGGCCTCAATCTCTCTTACACAATCAATCTAAATCTTCCAGCGACCGCAGATATAGCGGTTTTCAACGCTCTTTTCAAGAGCCTAAAGGAAAATCTATTGCGAGGCGAGGCCGATGAGTAGAATCGAGGATCTCATTCGCTCCTTCGGCATGTCTGGCATGCTGATTACCGATGAGATCAAGCTGGTAGAAGAGAAGTTCGGGCTCGAATTCCGTCACCTTCCAGCGATCACGGATGGCGCACTGGTTGAGTACTTTCCGCAATTCGAGCAGAGCGTGCGCAGTGAGGCTCGCGACATGGCAAGCCACTACGAGCTGTTCTATTGCTTGGAACAATCGATCCGAAAAGTTATCTCTGAGACCCTGCTCGAGAGCGATGGAGTGAATTGGTGGAACAAGGGCAGGATACCTGCCGATACAGTCCAGGACGTTCAGAAAAATATCCAGCGTGAAATCGATAGCGGGACAACGCGACGATCAGATGCTGCCATTGACTACACGACTTTTGGGCAACTGTCTGGCATCATCACCACAAATTGGGACCTTTTCGGCGCGATCTTCAGTAGTCGGCGAGCCGTGGAGAAGGTGATGGGGAGCCTCAATTTGCTACGCGGTCCGATTGCTCATTGCTGCCCTCTAGCCGAGGATGAAGTAGTTCGCCTTCGGTTGGCGGTAAAGGACTGGTTTCGAATGATGGCCAGTTAGGGAGGCATCGGCCCACCACTCTATGCCCAATACTATGCCCACCCCGTGCAGCCACCCGCTACTACCGGCTACGACGCCAACCGCCTACCCGCCGCAAGCATCAGAAAACGCTACCCCATCGCAACCACGAGCAACAAAGCGCAATCCCTTCTCCCCTGAATCCTGGTTCGGGACCAGGAGGCCGGAAGTTCGAATCTTCTCGCCGCAACCAGTTTATTTTTTGGCATCAACCAGTTCTAAAAGTGGTTTTTTGCATTTCGAGTGCAACTCCGCCAAATACCCGCATGGTATTGCCGGGAAACTTTTCCGGGTAGCCGAGCCACATTTCACGTGCCCGCCAATCTACGTGACGGGCGGTAATTTTCGCACGCGGCGCGGCCGGATCGCTAGAATGTAAGGATGTCCATTGTTGTCGTTGGCTCCGTCGCGTATGACGGAGTCGAAACTCCGCACGGGGTCGTCGAGCGAATGCTCGGCGGGTCGTGCACTTACATCGCTCTTGCCGCGAGCTATTTCGCTCCCGTTAAGATCGTCGCCGTTGTGGGCGAAGATTTCGCGCAGGAAGACACCGATTTGCTGGCTTCGCGGGGAGTTGACCTGACCGGCCTGGAACGGGCTCCGGGTAAGACGTTTTTCTGGAAGGGCGTGTACTCGGCCGACATGAACGAGCGCGAGACGCTGGTTACGGACTTGAACGTATTTGAGCACTTCGACCCCAAGCTTCCGGACTCCTACAAAGACGCGGAATATCTGCTGCTGGGGAACATCCAGCCGGCGCTGCAGCGCATTGTCCGCGAACAGATGAGGCGGCCGCGGATTACGGGCGGCGACACGATGAACCTGTGGATCAACATCGCGCGCGAAGATCTGCTGCAAACCCTGCGCGGATGGGACTTTCTGCTGATCAACGACGGCGAGGCGCGGCAACTGTCGGGCGAAAACAACCTGCGCAAGGCGGCGCGGACGATTCAGGAAATGGGCCCGAACACAGTGGTGATCAAACGCGGCGAATACGGCGCGATGCTGTTCCGCGGCGACGACTACTTCATCGTGCCCGGGTACCTGCTGGAAGAAGTCTACGACCCCACGGGCGCCGGCGACTGCTTTGCGGGCGGCTTTAACGGCTATCTGGCGCAACAGGGTATCGACCTCGGCCAGGGCCATATCGACCGGCGGGAACTGTCGCGCGCCGTGATTTACGGCAGCGTGATGGGCAGCTTTTGTTGCGAGCGGTTCGGCGTGGACCGTTTCCGCACTTTGACGCGCGCGGAGATCGATGCCCGCTTCCAAGAATTCAAAAAATTCACGGACTTCTAGACGCCCCGCGGCGCGGCGCCCGGCGCGGAGACAGATCTTCGAAGCCGCGACTGGCGTGCCGTGGAAAGCGCTCGTGTTTCTGATCAGCGTGTCGGCGCTGGCCGTTCTTTACTTCTGGCGGCAGGGCTACCTGCTTTGGTGGGGCGACGCGACCGCGCACCTGAATATCGCGCGCCGGATTCTGGATGGACGGAACCCGGGGTATGAACAAATCGGCACGGTATGGCTACCGCTGCCGCATGTGCTGATGATGCCGTTCGCGGCGGTGGATAGCCTATGGCGGTCGGGACTGGCCGGAGCGATTCCAAGCGCGTTGTGCTTCGTGGCGGCGGGGCTGCTGCTGTTTCTAATCGCCCGGCACAGCTATGACTGTGAGCACGCCGCCTGGGCCGCTGTGCTGCTGTTCGCATTGAACCCGAATCTGCTCTATCTGCAATCATTGGCGATGACGGAAGCGGTGTTTGTGTGCGCCGTTTTGTTGACCTTGTATGCGTCGCTGAAAGAACGGACGTGGCTGGCTGGGCTGGGATTGCTGGCGGGAAGTTTGACGCGTTATGAAGGCTGGTTCTTGATCCCGTTCGTAGTTTTGTATTTTTTTTGGCGGGACAGGCGGGCGGGATTGGTTGTGGGTTTGATCGCCTCAATCGGACCGTTATATTGGCTGGGGCACAATTACGTTTTCCATGGAGACGCACTCGATTTTTATCGCGGCGTCGGATCGGCCAAGTGGATCTACGAACAGGGGTTGGCCAAAGGCTACGGACCGGCGCCCACCGAGGGACATTTGCTGGTCGCGGCGCGATACTACGCCAGCGTTAGCCGTCTTTTCACCGGTATTCCGATACTCGTTCTGGGCGGATTGGGCCTACTGGCCGTCGCGGCGCGGCGCGCCTGGTGGCCGATATTTTTCCTGGCTATCGGACCCGTATTCTACGTGTGGAGCATGCAGGGCGCCGATGCTGAAATCCACGTGCCGCATCTGCCGCCGCACGGTTACTACAACACGCGTTACGGGATGATCGTGCTGCCGTTGGCGGCGCTGGCGGCGGCGGCGATTCCGGCGGTCCTGCCACAAAGCAGCCGGCGTTGGGTGACCGGGTTACTGGTGGCGATCGCCATCAGCCCGTGGCTGGCCTATCCGAAGCAGGAGAACTGGGTGACTTGGAAGGAATCGCAGGTTAACTCCCATGCGCGGCGCGAGTGGACGCGGGACGCGGTGGAGTATCTGCGCGGCAAGTATGTTCCGGGGCGCGGGATTGTGGCGCATTTCGGCGACCAGACGGCGATTTTTCGCGATGCGGGCATCTCGCTGCGGCAAACCGTGCATGATGGCGATGGGTTGTACTTCCAGGGCATTGTCCAGCGGCCGGATATATTCCTGTGGCAGGAATGGGTGGTGTCGATTGCGGATGATCCGCTCTCGCGCGGCATGGCGGCATATTCGGCGAAGGTACCGCGATACCGCCGTGTGAAAATAGTGGAGGCGAAAGGCGCGGCGGCGATAGAAATCTGGCGGCGCGTTACTCCTTAGAAAAAAGTATGGAAATTCCCTTCACGAAAGCTCATGGCGCGCGGAACGACTTTCTGTTGACCTGGGCGGATGAGGCCCCGGCGGAACGGTTGGCCGAGGCGGCGATCGCGATTTGCGAACGGCACTCGGGAGTGGGCGCGGATGGCTGGCTGCTGGTCTCGCGATTGGCCGACCCGCCCGCGGATGGCGACTTGAAAATTCGCCTGTTCAACTCCGATGGCGGCGAAGTGGAGATGTCGGGCAATGGCACGCGATGCGCCGCGGCGTTTGCGCTGACCAATGGCTACGCGGGGCCGGAGATGCGGATCGTCACCGGCGGGGGCACGAAGCATTTGAAGCTGTTGGAGCGGAAGGGCAATGCGTACTCCTTTGAAATGAACATGGGTCAACCACGGGTGGAACCGGACGAGTTGCGCTACGCGCTGGCGGTGGGCGATGACATTTACGACTGCACAATTCTATGGGTGGGCAATCCGCAATGCGCCGTGTTTGTCGAGAATTTCGATTTCGACTGGCGCGCGGTTGGCGCGGCGATTGAGCGTGATCCGCATTTTCCGAACCGGACGAATGTGTCGTTTGTGCGGGCCGCGGACGGGCTGAACGTGGATGTCGTGTTTTTCGAGCGCGGGGTTGGGGAGACGATGAGTTCGGGGACGGGATCGACCGGTGCGGCGGTGGCGGCGATCCTGCGCGGGTTCACGGGCCGGGAGTTGACCGTCCGCACGCCGGCGGGGCCGATGGAGTTTCGCTGGCCGGCGAATAATTGCGATGTTATGATGAGTGGCCCTGCGGAAATTGTCGCAACCGGCCGATACTACTTATAGGACAGTTTGCATCGAATGAGTCATTTTGACGCTCTTGCGAGTAAGATCCAGAACAAAACCGCGGTATCGGGAATTGTGGGACTGGGATACGTAGGACTGCCGTTGGCGGTCGAGTTTGCCCGTGCCGGGTTACCGGTATTGGGTTTTGACATAAGCCAGGGTAAGGTGGACACCCTGAACCGGGGCGAATCCTATATACAGGACGTGCCAACGGCGGTGCTCGGACCGCACGTGAAGGCCGGAAAGCTGTCGGCGACGACCGATTTTTCGCGGATCGGAGAAGTGGACACGATCAATATTTGCGTGCCGACTCCGTTGCGGAAGACCAAGGACCCGGATATGTCCTTTATCGTGGCGGCTACCGAGCAGATTGCGAACTATCTGCATCCGGGGATGCTGATTATTCTCGAATCGACCACTTATCCGGGCACGACCGACGAATTGCTGCTGCCGATGCTCGAAAAGAGCGGGCTGAAGTGCGGCGAGGACTTCTTCCTGTGCTTCTCGCCGGAGCGCGTGGACCCGGGCAATCCGAATTTTCATACCTACAATATTCCGAAAGTGGTCGGAGGCATCACGCCGGCTTGCACCGAATTAGGGCGGCAGTTCTATGCCCAGTCTTTGGAAACCGTGGTTCCCGTGAGTTCAACGAGCGTCGCCGAGATGGTGAAGCTGTTGGAGAATACGTTCCGGATGATCAACATCGGCATGGTGAACGAGATGGCGCTGATGTGCGACCGGATGGGCATCAACGTTTGGGAGGTTATCGACGCGGCGGCGACCAAGCCGTTTGGATTCATGGCGTTCTACCCTGGCCCGGGCCTAGGCGGGCACTGCATTCCCATCGATCCGTTCTACCTAAGTTGGAAGACGCGGCAGGCGGGTATTGAAGCGCGGTTTATCGAGCTCGCCGGCTACATTAATGGGCAGATGCCGCACTTCGTGGTGGATAAAATTCAGGGTGCGCTGAACGATCACTCGAAATCGGTAAAGGGCTCCCGAGTTCACATTCTAGGGGTGGCGTATAAGAAGAATATCGACGACGTTCGCGAGTCGCCGGCGCTGGATATCATCCACCTGCTGCAGCAGCGCGGGGCGGAGGTGAGCTATAGCGACCCGTATGTTACGGACCTCCGGCACGAAGGGCAGGAGTTACAGTCGGTGAGCGTTGCGGAGGGTTGCCGGGCGGCGGACTGCGTCGTGGTGGTGACGGACCATAAAGACTTCGCATATTCCGAAGTGCTCGAAGTGTCCAAGCTTATTGTCGATACGCGGAATGCGATGAAGGGTATTCGTTCGGAGAAGATCGTCCGGCTCTAGCGGAAAGCGACGCCGAAGCGGACGGACGTGAGTTCGCGGTATTGCCGGTGCGGGACTTCCTTCCGCCGCTCGGGTGCCGCGAGGCCGGGGAGATGGAACGGGTCGCGGCGGGACAAGGCTTCCGCTCGCCGAAGTTGGCGACGCGCGAGTGGGGATACGCCAGGAATTACCGTACAATCAACCCTATGCAATTAACACCACTCCTGATTCTGTTGGCGATTCCGGTTTTTCCGCAAGCGATGGATAAAGCCAAACTGGCCGGGATCGCGCCGCGAATGAAAGAGTTTGTTGACGCCGGAAAGGCGGCGGGAATTGTCACGTTGGTGGCGCATAAAGGCGAAGTGTTGGCGCTTGATGCCGTCGGATATACGGACATCGAAACGCGCCAGCCGATGACCCCAGGGAATATTTTCCAGCTTCATTCCATGACGAAGCCGATTGTGGCGCTGGCGGCGATGCAGTTGGCGGAAGAGGGGCGGCTCTCGCTGGCGGACCCGGTAGAGAAACACTTGCCGGAGTTTCGCGGGCAAATGGTGATCTCGGTTGCGCATCCCGATGGCGGTAAGTTGATGAAGAAACCGGCCCGGCCGATTACGATCCGCGATCTGATGACGCACACATCGGGCATGATGCTAAACCCTCCGCCGGGTATCGGGGAGTTGCATGGGGCGCTGCATAAGTCGCTCGCCGACGTGGCGTTGGTGTTATCGCAACAGCCGCTCGAGTTCGAGCCGGGTGCGAAATGGCAGTATTCGAACACCGGAATCGCGGCTTTGGCGCGGATTGTGGAGGTAATCGGCGGGCAGACACTGGAGGTCCACATGGCCAAACGGATTTTTGAGCCGCTGGGGATGAAGGATACCTATTTTTTCCCGCCCAAGGATAAGTGGAGCCGAATGCCCACGGCGTATATCCTGCGCGATGGGAAACTGGTGAAATACACGTCGGACCCGCTGGGGGAGGGGAAGATGAAGTTCCGCGACGGAGCGAAGTACTCGCTGCCGGAGGGCGGTCTGTATTCCACGGCGGCCGATTTGCTCGTGCTCTACAAAGCGATCCTGAACGACGGGCGGCACGGGACTTTCCGCTTACTGAGCCCGGCGGGATTACGGCTGATGCGGCAATCGCACACGGGAGATTTGCGGACCGGGACTCCTGGCGCGGGCTGGGGACTGGGGTGGTTCGTGATGAAGGAGCGGTCGGCCGGACAACCGATGGCCGTGGGCACGTTCGGGCATGGCGGCAGGTACGGGACGTTCTGCTTCCTGGACCCTACAAATGACCTAATCGGAATATTTCTAATCCACCGGGAAGGCGGCGCCGATGAGCGGCAAGCGTTTGTGCAGATGGCCTACGCGGCGCTGCGGCCTTAGGCCTTTTTCTTTTTCGCTCTGCCCGTTGCGGCGGCCACCTGCACGATACCGAACCCCTTACTCACGGGCACGAGCGAATTGCTAGTCATCGGCTGGGGCCGGGTGTGCTGCGAAAGCTCCTCGTTCAGCGAAATGACAAACTGCTCGATCTGTCGCTGCATCTCTTCCATTTTTTCGCGCATGTTGAGGATGATCTCGACGCCGGCGAGATTGACGCCGAGTTCGCGCGTGAGCTTCAGGATGACCTCGAGCCGTTCCAGGTCCTCGTCGGTGTAAAGGCGCGTGTTTCCGTCACTGCGGCTCGGTTTCAACAGCCCCTCGCGCTCATAAAGCCGCAGCGTTTGCGGATGCAGATCGTATTGCAGCGCGACGGCGGAGATCATATATGCGGCTTTGGATCGCTTCGCCATATAGCTTTAGACCTTGCTCCACATCTCCGCCCGAGGATCTTCCGGGTGCAATTCGGCCAGTTCGCGGAGCAGTTCGCGCGTCCGCTCATCGTTGGCCTTCGGGGGTTGCACGGCGATCTGGACGATCTGGTCCCCGCGGGTTTCCTTGCGCGCGTTGTAAACGCCTTTTTCGCGGAGCCGGAACTTTTGCCCGTTCTGCGTTCCCATTGGAATCTTGAGCAGCGCGCGACCGTCGATGGTGGGTACTTCGATCTTGGCGCCGAGCGCGGCTTCGGGCACCGTGACCGGAACGGTGATTTCGATG
Organism: Bryobacteraceae bacterium; assembly: GCA_046155405.1. Lineage (GTDB taxonomy): Bacteria > Acidobacteriota > Terriglobia > Bryobacterales > Bryobacteraceae. The sequence goes on from JBJXFL010000255.1 coordinate 21,869, forward strand.
TTGTCGCCATCGCGTTCGAAGAAGAGGTGTTCGGCGACGCGGATGTTGATATACAGATCGCCGGCCGGACCGCCGCCGGCGCCGGCGTTGCCCTTCCCCGCCACCCGCATACGCGTACCGGTTGAGACGCCGGGCGGAATGCGCGTGTCGACAAAGTCCATTTGCGCGACGCGGCCTTCGCCCTTGCAGACGGTACAGGCACTCTGCAATTTACCCGCGCCATTGCAGCGGGGGCAGTTCAGCGTAAAGCGCATCGCGCCGGCCATTTGCGTTACATTGCCGCTTCCGGAACATTCGGGGCAGGTAACAGGGCCGCCGGTGCCGGAGCCGGTGCCTTGGCAGGTGGTGCAAGTGTCTTGGCGGGAAATATTCATCCGCGCCTGGGTACCCTTGATGGACTGCCAGAAATCGATGTTCAGGGTATATTCGAGGTCGGATCCCTTTTCGGGGACGTGCGAATGCGGCGCTCCCTGGTCGCGCTGGCCGAAAAACTGGCTGAAGATATCGCGGAATCCGCCGCCCCCCTGGGTTCCTTCGGCGCCCTGGCCCGGTGGCGGGCGCCGCCGGCCGCCACCGCCGCCCGCTTGCTGCTGATTCAGAAAATCCGAAAAATCGAACCCGCCGAAACCCATTCCCGGGCCGCCTTGGCCGTTGGGGTTGCCGCCGCCGGGCATGCCGGTGTCGGAATAAAAGCCGACCTGGTCATACATCTTGCGCTTTTTCTCGTCGCCAAGGATATCATTGGCCTCGGAGACGGATTTGAACTTTTCCTCGGAGGCTTTGTCGCCTGGATTCAGATCCGGATGATACTTACGCGCCAGGCGACGGTACGCCTTGCGGATATCATCCGGCGAGGCGTCGCGACCGACACCGAGCGTTTCGTAATAGTCCTTCCGCTGGGCCATTCTAATTTCCTAACGTGGGACAGGCCAAGAGGCCTGTCCCACGTTGTTCTTACTTCTTGTCTTTGTCATCGACGTCAACGAACTCCGCATCCACGACATCGTCCTTCTTGGCACTCTCGCCCGGCGGCGGAGCGCTGGCCCCATTGGCTTCCGGACCCGGTCCGGCAGCCCCGCTTTGGGCCGATTTGTACATCATCTCGGCGAGTTTATGGCTGGCGGCGGTGAGCTTATCGATGGCCGTGTTGATGCCTTCGAGCGACCCTTCGTCCCGCGCCTTGCGGGCGTTTTCGAGCGCCTCTTCCACCGCCTTGGCTTCGTCCGCGCTCACCTTGTCGCGGTGCTCCTTCAGCGTCTTTTCCACGCTATAGATCAGGCCGTCGATGCGGTTGCGGGCTTCCACGCCATCCTTGCGCTTCTGGTCGCCGGAGGCGTTTTCCTTGGCCTCGCGGGACATCTTCTCCACTTCCTCCTTGCTCAGGCCGGATGAAGAAGTGATCGTGATCTTCTGCTCGTTATTAGTGGCCTTGTCTTTCGCCGTGACGTTCAATATGCCGTTGGCGTCGATGTCGAACGTGACATCGATCTGCGGCACGCCGCGCGGGGCGGGCGGGATGTTGGCCAGTTGGAAGACGCCCAGCGACCGGTTGTCGTTGGCCATGGCGCGCTCGCCCTGGTAGACCTTGATTTCAACCGATGGCTGGCTGTCGCTGGCCGTCGAGAAGGTCTCGCTGCGGCGCGTCGGAATGGTCGTGTTGGCCTCGATCATCTTCGTAAAGACCCCGCCCAGCGTTTCAATGCCGAGCGAGAGGGGCGTCACGTCGAGCAGCAGCACATCCTTCACTTCGCCGCCCAGAACACCACCCTGGACCGCGGCGCCGACCGCCACCACTTCGTCCGGATTCACGGTCCGGTTCGGCTCCTTGCCGAACAGGTCGCGAACCATCTGCTGCACCTTCGGGATACGCGTCGAGCCGCCGACCAGGACGACTTCGTCGATGTCGTTGGGCGTTACTTTTGCATTAGCCATGGCGCGTTTGCACGGTTCAAGCGAGCGAGCCAGAATATCGTCGATCATCTGCTCAAACCGCATTCGGGTAAGCTTCATCACCAGGTGCTTCGGTCCGGTGGCGTCGGCGGTGATAAACGGCAGATTAATCTCGGTTTCGAGCAGTGTGGAGAGCTCGATCTTGGCCTTTTCGGCGGCTTCCTTCAGCCGTTGCCGGGCCATATTGTCGTTCGACAGATCGATGCCGTTCTCCTTCTTGAAGTCGGTGATAATCCACTCCATCAGCCGGTCGTCGATGTTGTCGCCGCCCAGGTGCGTATCGCCGTCGGTCGCCTTCACTTCCACCACGCCGTCGCCCACTTCCAGGACGGAGATGTCGAACGTGCCGCCGCCGAAATCGAAAACGGCGATGGTTTCGTCCTTCTTCTTGTCAAGGCCATAAGCGAGCGCCGCGGCCGTCGGCTCGTTGATGATGCGCATCACCTCCAGCCCGGCAATCTGCCCGGCGTCCTTGGTGGCTTGGCGCTGGGCGTCGTTAAAGTAAGCGGGCACCGTGATGACCGCCTTCGTCACCTTCTCGCCGAGGTAGGCTTCGGCCGCTTCCTTCAACTTACCGAGCACCATGGACGAAATCTCGGGCGGAGCATAGCGCTTGCCCTGAATTTCGACGCGGGCGTCGCCGTTCTCGCCCGGCAGAACCTTATAAGGAACCAACTTCATTTCCGCGCCGATTTCTTCAAAGCGGCGGCCCATGAAGCGCTTGATGGAGTAGATGGTATTCTCGGGGTTGGTGACGGACTGCCGCTTGGCGACCTGTCCCACCAGCCGGTCCCCGTTCTTGGCGAATGCCGCGACCGAAGGCGTGGTCCGTCCACCCTCCTGGTTCGCGATGACGACGGCATTGCCGCTTTCCATGACCGCGACCACCGAATTGGTGGTACCGAGATCGATTCCGATGATTTTGCTCATTACAATTACTGATGCCTCCCTGAAAATCTTGTGCTTGGGGCGGGGGCTTTGTTGAACCTCATCCGCGCCGGATTGCGCACAGTCCTATTATGGAACTTGAGTGTTGTTTTGTCAACCATGGGTTTAGCGGGGAGCACTCAAGTCCAGGCTCAGGAGCTTCTGGTGGCCGCCGCCTCCGACCTGGCTCCATCGGTCGCGGAACTGACGAAGGAAGCCAAAGAGAATCAGCACGTTACGCTGCTGATTTCGATTGGATCCTCGGGTCAGTTAGCGCGGCAGATTGAGCAGGGAGCGCCGTTCGATCTTTTTTTGTCGGCGGACGAAAATTTTGTGCAGCAGTTGGTTCGTTCGGGCCGTGGCGATGCCGCCAGCGTGCAAATTTATGCCATTGGGCGGCTTGCGTTGTGGTCTAAATCGGGCGCTATACGACGGCTGGAGGACTTGGGGGCGCCGGAAATTAAGCGAGTGGCGATGGCAAACCCGGCCCACGCTCCGTATGGCCGGTTGGCCAAGGAAGCGCTGCAGCGGGCGGGCGTGTGGACGATAATCGAGCCGAAACTCGTCCTCGCCGAGACGGTTCGGCAGACCATGCAGTTCGCGGGGACGGGAAACGTGGACGCGGCGCTCACCTCGTGGACGATGGCGCATGATAAGGGCGGTATCCTGCTGCCGGACGCGCTGCGGCAGGCGGGAGTGGTGATAAAAGGTGCGAAAAACGCGGCCGCCGCGGCGGCGCTGTTGGCTTTCCTGCGAACGTCAAGGGGCCAGGCGATCCTCGGCCGGCACGGGTTGCTCCCTGGGAACGCGGCCGGGGAGCCCCTGCTTCAGGAACTCCAAAATAACGATGGTGACCGAAAGGGCGGCGGGACCGATAAACAGGCCCAGAAACCCGAACGCCTGCGCCCCGCCAAGAAGCGAAATAAAAACCAGTAGCGGGTGGAGTTGGACGCGGCCGCTGACGATCCAGGGCCGGAGAATATTGTCGACCATGCCAATCACGCCGGCGCCAAAGGCGGCGATGATCGCCGCCTTCCCCCACGCGCCGGTGAAGGCGAACGCTATCGCCGCGGGCACCCAGACGATCGGCGGCCCAATGATGGGAATCATGGAGCAGAACCCGGCGACCACGCCCCACAGCACGGGGGAATGCACGCCTACGAAGAAGAAGAGCAGGCCCGTGAGCGTTCCCTGCGCCAGTGCCACGGCGCCTACGCCATACACGTTGGCTAGCACGCTTTGGCCCACCTCTCCGATCAGGCGATCGAAGACGGCGCGCTGAACGGGGAGAAGCTCACGAGCCTTGGCCAATAAGCGATCCCCGTCGCGCAGCAGGTAGAAGAGCACGAACATGGCGATGACCGCGTTGAACAGGAAAACCGCCACGTTACTCACCACGCTCTGGATTACCCGCAGGAGCGTGCCGCTGATAGTGGCGATCCGCTCGGAAAGATAACCGCGCACTTCCTCCTCGGCGGTTGCCGGATCGATTCCAAAGTAATTAAGCGGGCGGCTGGTCGCATTGACGATCCACTCCGACCAGCCGCCGCCCGCGGCGCTCTTCGTCTTGAGGGCGGTGTAGGTGTAGGCGAGTTCCTTGGACATCGTCGAGACGATCCAGATAGAGGGGAGGACGATCAGGGCAACCACAAGCAACAGTGAAAGGCCGGCGGCGAGACCGTCACGGCGCGGCATGCGGCGGAGCAGAGCGCCATGGACCGGGTAGAAGAGAATGGCCATGGCTCCGGCGGAGATGATGGGACCGATGAATGGCTCTACGATCACGAAGCAGAGCGCCAGCGCCGCGCCGGCGAGCACGATCAGGAAAAGCTGCTGCAGATGGGTACGATCGATCATTCCTTCCCCCACGGGTCGGCTTCGTGCGCGATACAGGCGACGCAATCGCCCTGCTTAACGATGGACGGCGCGCGCCCCGCTATCAGCATGCCGTCGGCATGGGCCAGTACGGGAACCGGATCCCGGTCCGGACGCTCCAGAAAATGAATGCGCCCGACGATGCCGCCTTTCTCGACGGATTCGCCGAGGTCGACACAGCTCTCATAGAGACCGGATTCCGGAGCGAAGCGGTAGTCGTCCCGGTCCAGCGCCTGCACCCAGCGCGCGGGCGATTGGCGCGGTTCAACTTTTCCTTGCAGCACGCCGCAATGAATAAGCACGTTGCGAAGGCCGCGTTGGCAGAGCCGATGCACGCTGGCGGGCACGGCTTCCCCGCCACCCATTTCCGTAGTGATAACGATCTTGCCCTGGCGTTCGGCTTCCACGGGCAGCAGGCCGGAACCGGCGACATCGGCATACAGGAAGGCCACCTCGGTCAGGAACGCTTCCGCGGCCGCCAGCATGGCTTGACGCTGTGTTTTATCCGGCACCAAATGCATGTGCGCGGTGGGCAGGAAGGTCAGGCTGCGGCCGCCGGTGTGGAGGTCGATCACGAAATCGGCCATCGGGAAGAGAACAGTACTCAAATAGTGCGCCAGGAGTTCGCTCGGGGTGCCATTGGGATTACCGGGAAAGCAGCGGTTGAAGTTCTTGCCGTCGAGCGGCGAAAGGCGGGTACCGGCATGGGCGGCGGGGGGATTCAGACAGGGGATAAGGATGAGATGTCCGGTGATGTCGGATGCCTTTAGTTCGCGCCATAAAT
>JBJXFL010000006.1:0-77684 GCA_046155405.1 Bryobacteraceae bacterium
CTGTACCGCTCCCTGCTGCGCACGCTCCCGCCCATCCGCTCTCCCGCTTGATATCGACTGCGCCCGCCACCCTTGGTTGCATTCTCCGCCCTTTGATCGAGGGGCGGCCGCAACGGTGTGCCCCATCGCGGACCGGCGGCTCCGCGACGCCTCGCCGACTCCACTGCGAGTGCTCCTTTCGTGCTTGCGAATCTCCTTTGTCCGCTATGATTGCCCCTAATACGCTCTCTGCCGCCCTTCCGCCGCTGCTGCCCGCTTGCTATGCGAAGTTCCTGTTTGATGCAATAGGGGGCTTCCATTCGGTTGCGCGACGTTATATACTTTGGCCGTTCGAACTCCATTGGGAGATGTGTAACATGTGGCAGGCAGTACTTCTTGTTGCTGTGAGCGCCGTGGCTTGGGCGCAGGCCGACGACACGTTTGCGGGTGCGCATTCGGCGCTGCTGACGCCATCGAAGAAACCGGATCCGGGGGCGTTGACGGCGCGGGTGGCGGCGACGCTGCCGGGCGAAGACGCGTCTTCGGCGCGGGTGAAGCGGGTCAACTATATCGATGCGCAGATCTTCGGGAAGATGGAGCGGGATGGCGTGCCGCATGCGCCGATGGCGACGGATGCGGAGTTCTTCCGGCGGGTGCATTTGGACCTGACGGGGCGGATTCCGGCGGGTTCCGAAGTGCAGGCGTTCTTGGCCGATTCGACGCCCGGTAAGCGCGATCGGCTAATCGATAAGCTGCTGGGAAGCGAGGCGTTTGTCGACAAGTGGTCCTACTTCTTCATGGATTTACTTCGAGCCAACGGGAAGATGGCGCGGGGCGTGCAGTTGTTCCACTATTGGCTGAAAGAGGCGGTGCGGAGCGACCGGCCGTATGACGACGTGGTGCGGTCGATGATCTCTTCGTCGGCGAAGAGCAATTTGGTGGTGGCGGCGTCGAACGTGATTGTCCGCGAGCATGTGGAGGGCAAGCCGGGCCAGGCGAAGGACGGCGACGATATTTCCAAAGTGCACCAGTTGGACACGCACGATGAATTGGCGATTCTGTTTGGGAAGACGTTTTTGGGAATTAATTTCTCCTGTGTCTCGTGCCATGACGGGAAGGCGCATTTAGAAAAAGTGAACGTCTGGTTGACGGGGAAGTCGCGGCGGGAGTTTTTTGCGTTCGCGGGCTTTATGGGTAAGACGCGGTATATTCCGCATACGGAAGATACCCAGGCGGTGATGGGTCATTTCATTGTGGATGACTTGGCGCCGGGATATGACACCAAGGGCAGCACGATGCTGCGGACGCCGCGCTGGGGCGGGCCGAACACCGCGGCGTTTCCGTTGACGGGTGAAAAGGTAAGAGACGGGGCGGAACCGCGGGAAGAATTGGGCCGGATGTTGACGGCGCACCCGCAATTTGCACGGGCGACGGTGAACCTTTTCTGGGCGCGGCTGATGGGCCGGGGAATTGTCGAGCCGTATGACGAATTTGACCTGGCGCGGCAGGATCCACGGAGCTTACCCGAGGGCTGGGATCTACAGCCGTCGCACCCGGAGTTACTGAACTTACTGGCGGCGGATTTCCGGACGAATGGGTATAAGTTGAAGAATATATTCCGGAAGATCTGCCAGTCGAGCGCGTATCAGCTTTCGGCGCGGTATCCGGGCGAATGGAAAGAGGCGTATTCGCCTTACTTCGCGCGGAAGTTTGTGCGGATGCTGACGGCGGAGGAAGTCCACGACGCGCTGGTTTCGGCGACGGGGCGGCCGGGGTCGTTCAAGTACGGCAAGGATAAGGTGCCGATGGCGATGCAGGCGAATACGCCGTCGGCTACGGGCGAGTTGAAGAGTTTCATGACGGCGTTTGGGCAGTCGAACCGGAGCAATCCGCCGCGGCCGCCGGCGGCGTCACCGTTGCAGCCGTTGTTGTTAATGCGGTCGCCGGTGGTGACGGACCGGGTGCTGGCGGAGAAGGACAGCCGGGTGCAGAATTTGCTGGCGGCGCATGGGGATAATTCCCGGGTGGTTGAAGAGTTGTTTTTGGGCACATTGGCGCGGTATCCGCAGAAAGACGAGAAGCAGATTGCGGTTTCCGCGCTGGACAAGGATCGAGTTACCGGCGCGCAGAATCTACAATGGGCGCTATTGAATCTGGCCGAGTTCCTTTACAACTACTGACATGAAAACCACAAAGACAGTTGGGGAAATATTGCCGACGCGGCGGGATCTGCTCGAGTTCGGCGGATTGGGATTGGCGGGGGCGGCGGCGAGTTCGCTGTGGCCTCTGCGGGTAGGGGCGGCTTCGAATACCACACCGCGCGGGACGGCGCGGAATGTCATTTACTACGAATTTTCGGGCGCGATTAGCCATGTGGACGGGTTTGACTTCAAGGAGAATCCGGCGACGCAGAAGGACTTCGACGTCCGGCGATTGAAGAATGGCGTTTATCTATCGCACTTCCTTTTCCCGAAGGTGGAGAAGGCGATGGATAAGGTTTGCGTGCTGCGGTCGTTGAAGAGCCATGAGCAGGTGCATTTCCGGGGGCAGTATTACGTGCAGACCGGGCGGCAGATGAATTTGGCATTCGCGAAGGAGATTCCGGCGATCGGGTCGGTGGTGGCGGCTGAGTTGGAATCGCGGCGGCGGGAGACGGATACGTTTCCGACTTACGTTTCCTTCAATTTGGAGAAGGGCGCGGCGGGAGCGTTGGCGACCGGCTTTTTACCGGCGCGGTATTCGGTGTTCGACATGGACCCGCAGGCGGCGCTGAAGGGGATGGCGCTGGACCAAAAGGCTATCGAGCTAGTGGAGGAACGGTGGCGGCTGTTGGAAGCGTTGCGGAAGGCGGAGGCACCGCGAATGGCGGCGTTTGGCTCCGAGATGAAGACGTACGAGAATTTCAGCGAGACGGCGCACCGGTTAATTGGCGACGCGCGGTGGCCGGCGGCGTTCCAGGTGAGCGAGGCGGATAAGGCGCGGTATGGGAAAACGGCGGTGGGGCTATCGTGCGCGCTGGCGCGTAACGTATTGACCCAGGACGCGGGGACGCATTATGTCCATATTTGCCATCCGGGTTGGGATCATCACGTAAAGATTTGGGACCGGGGAGCGTCGTCGAACCACTACAAATTGATCGAGGAGTTCGATCCGGCGTTTTCGAGTTTGTTGGAGGATTTGGCGGCGACGCCGTCGAAGGCGACGCCGGGGAAGACGCTGCTCGACGAGACGTTGGTGGTGGCGATGAGCGAGTTTGGGCGAACGCCCGGCGACTTGAATCACATGAAGGGGCGAGACCATTACAACCCATGCTTCCCGGCGCTGTTTGCGGGCGCTGGGGTGAAGGGCGGATTAGTTCTGGGGCGGACGAATTCGGATGGGTCGAAGTGCGAGGAGACGGGCTGGAAGAATAAAGAGCAGCCGCGGATTGAAAATGTAGTGTCGACGATGTATTCGGCGCTGGGGATCGATTGGGGCAAGGAAGTGCATGATCTGCCGTCGGGGCGGACGTATGCATATGTGGATCGGCTGGGGGCGAACGGGTTTATTCCGACCGACGAGATCGCCACGATTTACGGATGAGATTATTTTGGTTAGGGCTGGCTGGCGTTCTGGCGGGCGCGGAGACGGGGATGGTGTTCTTCCCTGGGGGCGAGTTCCGGCGTGGGCGGACGTACGAGGATCCCGAGGCGAAAGTGGCGTGGTATCCGAATCCGTTGCGCGATGACTTACCGGTGCGGCCAGTTTATATCGACCCGTTTTATTTGGATGCGCATGAGGTCACGATCGCCGAGTATGCGGCGTTTGTGAAGGCGAGGCGGCATCGACCGCCGCCGGTTTGGGCGGAGGGCCGCGCGCCGGCGGGGAAGGAACAGTTTCCGGTGGCGGATGTGAGTTGGGAAGACGCCGGGGCGTACTGCGCCTGGAGGGGGAAGCGGTTGCCTACGGAAGCAGAGTGGGAACGGGCGTGCCGGGGATTGGTGGACGACGGAAAATACCCGTGGGGCGATGCGGCACCGAAGGTTTCGGATGCGCGGTTCGACGTGTTGGAGGGGCCAGGGGCGGTTTGCGGTTTGACGCGGACTCGGCACGGGCTGTGCGATATTGCGGGGAACGTGTGGGAGTGGACGGCGGATTGGTATGGGAAGGACTATTACGCCGAGGCGCCGGAGCGCAATCCGCAGGGGCCGGCGAAGGGGATGTACCGGGTGCTGCGGGGCGGGTCGTGGTTCGATAAGGCCGACTTTTTGACGTGTGCGCACCGGAGTTGGGCTCGGCCAAGCGAGCGGAGCCCGAACATCGGGTTCCGATGCGCGAAGGCGTTTGGGAAGCGGTAGGATTTCCGGTTTACATCAGTTACTGGCTGGGGCGGGGCTGTTTTCTCTTCTTCGGGGGCTTTTTGCGGCCTTGACCGGATTCGAGACAGGCGCGGAGGACGGAGAACAACTGATCGAGATCCACGGGCTTCGAGACGTAGTCGGTTGCACCGGCTTCCAGGCACTTTTCCCGGTCGCCTTGCATCGCTCTCGCCGTTAACGCGACGATGGGAATGGACGCGTAACGGCTGCCGGAGCGGATGGCTTGCATGGTTTCATAGCCATCCATTTCCGGCATCATGATGTCCATCATAATAATTTCAATATCGTCGACGTGCGCTAGAACTTTGAGGCATTCCGGCCCGCTGGCGGCGTCAACCACTTCAATTCGTTGATGTTGAAGGGCGCTAGTGAGCGCGAAGATGTTGCGGATTTCGTCGTCCACCACCAGAACCTTGCGGCCGACGAGGGCTGGGTCCACTTTTCGCGATTCCGCGAGGCGCTCGCGTTGAACCTCGCTGAGGTCACCTTCGTGGCGATGCCAGAGCAAAACCGTCTCATCGAGCAGGCGGGGAAGAGAGTTCGCGACACGGACCGCGCCGGTCGAAAGTATCGTCCCCACTTCCGGCGCCTTGGGACCATATACGATGATGGGAGGCGTATACGGCATCACGGACGCGTGAATCCGCGAAATCAGATCGCTCACGCCGGCTCCGCTTACGGGGGGTACGATAACCACTCCGTCGAGATACCGGCTACCTACCAGAGCGAGAGCCTCCGGCTCGGACGCGACTTGAGTGATTTCGACATCCTTGGCGGAAATCGCTTCCACGATCCGGCTCTCCGGGGAACCAATCAGCAATACCTTTTTGGTCCGAAGGCGCGCGCCTTCGGCGATCAGTTCGAAGGTATCGGCGAGTTTGCCGTGATCCGACGCCTTTTGAATATAGGTCATGGCGCCGAGCGCTAAACCGCGGCGGCGATCATCATTCCCGGAGATGACGTGCACAGGCACGTGCCGCGTCATGGGGTCGTGCTTGAAACGATCAAGCAGACTCCACCCGGCCATGTCGGGAAGGGAAATATCGAGAGTGACGGCGGCCGGGTTAAATTCGCGGGTAAGCGCGATGGCGGCATTGCCATGAACGGCCACAAGGGCCTTTAAGCCGCGCTCGTGAGCCATGTCGACGAGGATTTGCGCGAAGACCGGGTCATCCTCGACTACCAGCAGAACCGGGTCTCCCGGAACAATCCGGTGACGGTCGTCTTCGACGGCGGTTAAGGGAAGCGACGGCTTGGGCGCGTCGCCTGCCGGAGGACGCACCTTCGGCCGGTCGGCCAGCAAAACGCGGAGAACCGCAAATAGCTGCTCGAGTTCGACCGGTTTTGTAACATAATCCGACGCGCCGGCCTGAATGCACTTTTCACGGTCGCCCTTCATGGCCTTGGCGGTTAGCGCGATGATCGGGGTGTCCTTGAATCGGGGGATGCGGCGGATTGCGGTCATCGTCTCATAGCCATCCATGCCGGGCATCATGATGTCCATGAGAACGGCATCGATGAGAGGATCGTTCTGAAGCAGATCGATACCGGCTGGCCCGCTTTCCGCGGACGCGACGTTGACACCGTGATGCTCCAGCAAACTGGTAAGGGCGAAGATATTGCGCGGATCGTCGTCGACGACGAGGACGGTCCGGCCGACGAGCAATGGATCTCGCTCCCGTGTCTTTTTGAGGGCGTCCGTTTTGGCGGCGGACAGTTCCGCTTCGGAGCGATGCATCAGCCGGACGGTTTCCTCCAGCAAAGAATCGGGCGAAGTGACATAGCGGACGGCGGTCTTCAGGGCCAGACGCGCGATGGTCGTCAAGTGGGACTGTTCCCCGGGGGGCGGCCCAAAAATAATCGCGGGCGGCGTATGAGGCGCGATTCGATCCTGCAGTACTTCAATCAATCGCACGGCGGGGATATCCGGGAGGGCCGAGTCGAAAACGACGGCGTCGAAGTGGTCGCTATCGAATCCTTCCATAAAAGTAGTGCCGCTATAGAATTCGGAAAGCTGAACATCGGGTCCGCCGACGGCCGCCGCGACACTTTCGCGGAAGGCGGGGTCCGCGCTGACGACCGACAACTTCTTAATGCGAGGCTGAGTGGCGGATTTAATCAGATTGAAAACATCCGCAAGGTCATTGCCGCCGGCCGGTTTCTGAATATAAGTGACGGCGCCAAGAGCCATGCTTTGATTCTGCTGGGATCCGCCGCTGATCACATGCACTGGGATCTGGCTGGTCCGACTATCGTGTTTCAAGCGATCGAGGATGGTCCAGCCCTCCATGTCCGGCAGTCCGATGTCCAGGGTGATGGCGATCGGCCGGAACTCGGCGGCGAGCGCGAGAGCGGCGTTGCCATGAGGCGCGACCAAGGCTTTCAAGCCCCGGGACCGCGCCATATCAAGCAGAATCCCGGCGAACGTGGGGTCGTCCTCGACAATGAGAACAAGCGGATCGCCCGGGCGAAGAGTGGTGCGATCGTCATCAACGGCGGTATCCGCGAGCCCAGCCACGGCGGCGGGCTCCGGGTGATCCTGGGCGGGCGCCACGATATCAATGACTTCAAGGCCGGCGCGCGCCGCCGTCGCAGGTTTGACGGCGGCGGGTGAGCTGTAGGTCTGAGGCAGATAGAGGGTGAAGGTACTTCCAACGTCAGGCTGGCTCTTAAGCCGGATTTCACCTCCAAGCAATCGAGCCAGTTCGCGGCTGATGGATAGCCCAAGGCCGGTGCCGCCGAACCTTCGGCTGGTAGTGCCATCGGCTTGCTGGAAAGCTTCGAAAACGATTTTCTGCTTGTCAAGCGGGATCCCGATCCCGGTATCGGTCACGCTGAAGGCGACCACCTTTTTCGCCTGCGTCAGCACGTCATTGCTCAAGTTCCATCCGGAATCGGCGGCGTATATCTCGAGTTTCACCGATCCTTGGGCGGTGAACTTCAGGGCGTTACTGAGCAGGTTTTTCAGTACCTGCTGCAGACGCGTCACGTCGGTGAGAATGGAATCGGGAAGCTGCGGATCCATGCGGATGGTGAAATCCAGATTCTTGGCCTCCGCCACATGACGGAAAGTTCTGAAGCAGTAGTCCTCGAGATCCAGGAATCTGGCGGGTCCGAATTCGAGGGCGATCTGGCCCGATTCGATTCTGTTCAGATCGAGAATATCGTTGATTAGCGTGAGCAGATCGGTTCCCGACATGCGAATCGTTTCGGCGAACTTCACCTGCTTACCGGTTAGATTCCCATCCGAGTTTTCAGAGAGCATCCTCGCCAGGATCAGAAGGTTATTCAGCGGCGTACGCAGCTCATGGCTCATGTTCGCCAGAAACTCCGACTTATACCTGGACGAAAGCGCGAGCTGTTCCGCCTTTTCCTCGAGCGCGGCTTTGGCCTGCTCCACCTCGTGGTTCTTGGCTTCGACCTCCGTCTTCTGTTCGGCGAGAAGATGGGCCTTCACCTCCAACTCGGCGTTGGTATTCTGCAACTCCTCCGCGAGCGCCTGCGATTGCTTCAGGAGCTCCTCGGTTCGCATCGTGGCGGCGATGGTGTTTAACACAATTCCAATGGACTGCGTGAGCTGGTCGAGGAACGCCAGATGGACGTCATTGAAATGGCGGAACGAGGCGAACTCGATGACCGCCTTCGCTTCGCCTTCAAACATGACTGGAAGCACAACGATGGACGCCGGGGCGGCGTTACCCAGGCTGGAGTTGATGCGGAGATAGCCATCGGGTACATCGTTTATCAGTAGCCGCTGCTTCTCGCGGGCGCATTGCCCGATGAGACTCTGGCCCAGATGGAATTGGAGCGGCACAGCGTTGTCCAACTCGTAGCCATAACCGGCGACCAACTTCAAAACGGTTCGATCGTCCTGCGTTTCGGAGAGATAGAAGGTACTGACCTGGGCGCCGACAACCGGAGTGAGTTCGGAGAGCAGCGTTTCGGCGACTGTTAGAAGGTCGCGCTGGCCCTGCATCATACCCGTGAACTTGGCGATATTCGTTTTCAGGAAGTCCTGATCCATGTTCTTGCGAGTGGTCTCGGCAAGATTCACGATCATCTGATTGATGGTGTCCTTCAAGGCGGCCACTTCGCCCTGGGCCTCCACGGCGATGGAGCGAGTGAGATCGCCGCTGGTGACGGCGTTGGCGACATCGGCAATGGCGCGGACCTGATTGGTGAGATTGGCGGCCAACTGATTGACGTTGTCGGTGAGATCGCGCCAAATTCCGGCGGCGCCCGGCACGCGCGCCTGACCGCCCAACCGGCCTTCGATACCGACCTCGCGGGCGACGGACGTTACCTGGTCGGCGAACGTGGCCAAGGTGTCAATCATGTCGTTGATGGTGTCGGCGAGCTCCGCGATCTCGCCCGTGGTTTCCAGCACCAGCTTGCGCTTCAGATCTCCGTTCGCTACCCCCGTGACCACCTTGGCGATACCGCGCACCTGGGTGGTGAGGTTAGAGGCCATGAGATTGACGCTCTGGGTCAAATCCTTCCACGTGCCGGCGACGCCGCGTACTTCAGCCTGGCCGCCCAGTTTGCCCTCCGTACCCACTTCGAGAGCGACTCTGGTGACTTCGGACGCAAACGAGTTCAACTGATCCACCATGGTGTTGATGGTGATTTTGAGTTCCAGAATTTCACCGCGGACATCGACGGTAATCTTGCGCGACAAATCGCCGTTGGCAACGGCCGTGGTGACATGCGCGATGTTACGCACCTGACTGGTGAGATTCGAGGCCATGGAGTTCACCGACTCGGTGAGATCCCGCCACGTTCCGGCGACGCCGTAGACGTCGGCCTGGCCGCCCAGTTTGCCTTCGGTGCCCACTTCCTTGGCTACCCGAGTGACCTCCGAGGCGAACGCATTGAGCTGATCCACCATGATGTTGATGGTGTTCTTCAACTCCAGAATTTCGCCGCGCACGTCCACCGTGATTTTGCGCGACAAGTCGCCGCGGGCCACGGCCGTGGTTACGTTCGCGATGTTCCTGACCTGCGACGTTAAGTTGCCGGCCATGGAGTTGACCGACTCGGTAAGATCCTTCCAGACGCCGGCCACGCCCTTCACGTCCGCCTGGCCGCCCAGTTTGCCGTCCGTTCCCACTTCCTTGGCGACGCGGGTCACTTCCGAAGCGAAGGAACTGAGCTGATCCACCATGATGTTGATGGTGTCTTTCAGCGACAGAATTTCGCCACGCACGTCGACCGTGATCTTGCGCGACAGGTCGCCGCGCGCGACCGCCGTGGTGACCTCGGCAATGTTGCGGACCTGATTGGTAAGGTTAGACGCCATGGAGTTGACCGAATCCGTCAAATCCTTCCAGGTTCCGGCGACGCCGGGGACGGTCGCCTGACCGCCGAGCTTGCCTTCAGTACCCACTTCCTTGGCTACCCGAGTGACCTCCGAGGCGAACGAGCTGAGTTGGTCCACCATGGTATTGATGGTTTCCTTCAGCGCGAGAATTTCGCCGCGCACGTCCACCGTGATCCGGCGCGACAAGTCGCCGCTGGCGACGGCGGTGGTGACGTTGGCGATGTTCCTGACTTGCGACGTTAGGTTGCCGGCCATGGAGTTGACCGACTCGGTAAGATCCTTCCAGACGCCGGCGACGCCCTTGACCTCCGCCTGACCGCCGAGCTTGCCCTCCGTTCCCACTTCCTTGGCGACGCGGGTTACTTCCGAAGCGAAGGAACTGAGCTGATCCACCATGATGTTGATGGTGTCTTTCAGCGACAGGATTTCACCGCGCACGTCCACCGTAATCTTGCGCGACAGGTCGCCGCGCGCCACGGCGGTGGTGACCTCCGCAATGTTACGGACCTGGTTAGTAAGGTTGGACGCCATGGAGTTGACCGAATCCGTCAAATCCTTCCAGGTTCCGGCGACGCCGGGCACGGTGGCCTGGCCGCCCAGTTTGCCTTCGGTACCCACTTCCTTGGCGACGCGGGTAACCTCCGAGGCGAAGGAGCTGAGCTGGTCCACCATGGTGTTGATGGTTTCCTTCAGCGCGAGAATTTCGCCGCGAACGTCGACCGTGATTTTGCGCGACAAGTCTCCGCGAGCGACGGCGGTGGTGACGTCGGCGATGTTCCTGACTTGCGACGTTAAGTTGCCGGCCATGGAGTTGACCGACTCGGTAAGATCCTTCCAGACCCCAGCCACGCCCTTGACGTCCGCCTGGCCGCCCAGCTTGCCCTCCGTACCCACTTCCTTGGCGACGCGCGTCACCTCCGAGGAAAATCCATTGAGTTGATCCACCATGACGTTGATGGTGTTTTTCAGCTCCAGAATTTCGCCGCGCACATCCACGGTGATCTTGCGGGACAGGTCGCCCCGAGCTACAGCGGTGGTGACGTCGGCGATGTTGCGCACTTGATTGGTGAGGTTGGAAGCCATGGAGTTGACGCTTTCCGTCAAATCCCTCCACGTTCCCGCGAGGCCTTTCACATCCGCCTGGCCGCCGAGCTTGCCCTCCGTACCCACTTCCTTGGCGACGCGGGTCACTTCCGAGGAGAACGCGTTGAGCTGATCCACCATGATGTTGATGGTGCTCTTCAATTCCAGAATTTCGCCGCGGGCGTCCACGGTGATCTTGGTGGAGAGGTCGCCCTTGGCTACGCCGGTGGTGACTTCAGCGATGTTGCGAACCTGATTGGTCAAGTTGCCGGCCATGGAGTTCACCGAGTCGGTAAGATCCTTCCACACGCCGCCGACGTCCTTGACGTCCGCCTGACCGCCGAGTTTGCCTTCCGTTCCCACTTCCTTGGCGACGCGGGTAACTTCCGCCGCAAATCCGTTGAGCTGATCCACCATGACGTTCATGGTGTTTTTGAGCTCGAGAATTTCGCCGCGCACATCGACGGTGATCTTGCGGGACAGGTCGCCCCTGGCTACCGCCGTGGTGACGTCGGCGATGTTGCGCACCTGATTCGTGAGGTTGGAGGCCATGGAATTGACGCTTTCGGTCAAGTCCCGCCAGGTTCCCGCCACACCTTTCACGTCCGCCTGGCCGCCCAGCTTGCCTTCCGTTCCGACTTCCCTGGCGACGCGGGTGACCTCCGAAGCGAATGAATTCAACTGATCCACCATCACGTTGAGGGTGTTCTTCAACTCCAGAATTTCGCCGCGGGCATTGACGGTAATTTTGGTGGAAAGGTCGCCGCGGGCGACTCCGGTCGCCACATCCGCGATGTTGCGGACCTGGTTAGTGAGATTGCCGGCCATGAAATTGACGGAGTCCGTAAGATCCTTCCAGACACCGGCGACTTCGGGAACGTTGGCTTGCCCGCCCAGTTTGCCCTCGGTTCCCACTTCGCGGGCCACGCGCGTGACTTCCGAGGCGAACGCGCTGAGCTGATCCACCATGGTATTAATAGTGTTTTTCAACTCGAGAATTTCGCCGCGGACTTCCATGGTAATCTTGCGGCCCAAGTCGCCCTTCGCCACCGCGGTGGTAACGTCGGCGATGTCTCGTACCTGAGCGGTCAAGTTGCCGGTCATGCTGTTGACGGAATCGGTGAGATCCTTCCAGACGCCGGCCACGCCCTTTACTTCCGCCGTGCCGCCCAGCTTGCCTTCGGTTCCGACTTCGCGAGCGACGCGGGTTACCTCGCTGGCGAACGCGTTGAGCTGGTCGACCATGGTGTTTACGGTGTTCTTCAGCTCGAGAATTTCGCCCTGTACTTCCACGGTAATTTTGCGGCTTAAGTCGCCCTTCGCAACGGCCGTGGTGACGTCGGCGATGTTGCGCACCTGGCCGGTGAGGTTGCCGGCCATCGAATTGACCGAATCGGTGAGATCCTTCCAAACGCCGCCGACGCCCTTAACGTCGGCTTGGCCGCCGAGTTTGCCCTCGGTGCCGACCTCCTTGGCTACGCGTGTAACCTCCGAGGCGAACGAGCTGAGTTGGTCCACCATCGTGTTGATGGTGTTTTTCAACTCCAGAATTTCACCACGGACTTCAACGGTAATTTTGCGGCTTAAATCGCCCTTGGCGACGGCGGTGGTAACGTCGGCGATGTTGCGCACTTGACCGGTGAGGTTGCCGGCCATGGAGTTTACCGAATCGGTGAGATCCTTCCAAACACCGGCGACATCCTGCACGTCGGCCTGTCCACCCAGCTTGCCTTCGGTTCCGACTTCGCGAGCCACGCGGGTTACTTCGCCGGCGAAACTATTGAGTTGCTTCACCATCGTGTTCACAACGCGCGCGGCGTGCAGGAATTCGCCTTTCAACGGCATATCGGCCACTTCCATGGCCATGGTTTGGGAGAGATCGCCTTTGGCCACCGCGCCGATGACGCGCGCGACTTCCGTGGAGGGACGCACCAGATCCCCGATCAATTCGTTCAGGGAATCCACACAGTTGCGCCAGTCCCCCCCCGCTTCCGGAATCGTCACGCGCTCCGAGATCCGGCCCTCCTTCCCGACCGTGTCGCTGAGACGCGTGAGTTCCTGACACAATTTCAGGTTCATGTCGAAAATCTCGTTGACCGTATCGGCGACCTTGCCGTCGATCCCGGTAAGGTCGTAAGGAAGGCGGACGGAAAAGTCGCCCTTGCGGAAAGCGATCAGAGTGTTTAAGAGTTCGGTGTTGCCGAGTACAGAAGCAGACATGAGAGAACATTCCTCCGCACCGCTCCGGAAAGAGCGATCCACCTTCTAGTAGGTTCGCCCTTCACGGTGAACGCTCGCATTACTATACCAAAATCACCCCAGCCCGAAAATCGGGGGACCGCGCTTCATTGCGCCTTGACGCCGGCACGCCTGGTGGCCCCAAAGGTGGTAGCATAAAGCGTTTGAATGTGGCCGGAGACGACCGGCTGGACGCCCGCGACCGAATGCGGGACGTATTACCAGACCAGGCTTTTCGGGCACGATTTGACCTCTGTCAGGCGAACAATTCCCGGAGTTGGTACGCTTGACGTGTGCTGTGAACGTGTTACTCTGGCCGTTGCCCACACTGATCGACCGGTACGAAAAAGCAGGCATTGTGCACTCAACAGACTTTCACCGATCAACCACGTCTTGGCTAGCGGCAAATGGAGTAAAGGCACTTGAAGCGCTGATTCGCGCCATTATTTTCCACCCTTCCGCGCCGATTCTGATTGTGGACGACGACAATCATTGCCAGGATGCCAGTATGGGTGCGAGCAAGCTGCTGGGTCTTCCACGCGGAAGAATTATCGGCGCCAGCCTGTATGAGTTTTTACTTCCCGGAAAAGAGACGGTGATTTCGGAGCATTGGCGGGCATTTCTCGAAAAAGGCGAGCAGGAAGGCAATTTGCCCCTGATGGGCCCGGACGGAAACCCGCGGGAGGTTGAGTATACAGCGAAGGCGAATGTTTTGCCGGCCCGCCACCTCCTGGTACTGCGCGACAATACCGGCGCCGCGCAAAGCGGCGGGTCCTCCGGCGGTTCCAAAGCGCCCTCGGGGAGCGGCATTTCGTCCTGGTTGCGGGACTATGGGCTGTTTTTGTTGCACGCGGATGGACAGATTGCCGCGTGGTACGCGGGAGCGGAACGGTTATACGGTTATGACGGCGACGAGGCCATCGGCCAGCACGTTTCGATGCTATATGCCGACAAAAACACTCGCAACGGCGATCGGCATGAAGGATTGAAGCGGACAGGCGGCGAAGGTCCCTCCGGCAATGAAGGCTGGCATTTGAAAAAGGACGGGTCGCGATTCTGGGCCAATGTCATCACCCTGGCGCTGCGAGACGAAAATGGAAATTTACGGGGCTTGGCCGGAGTGGCGCGCGACTTCAGCGACCGTTACGAGAAAGACAAAAACTTACGCCGGGGCCGAGCCGGCGCCCGCCTTATAATCGCCGAGCACACCGTTGCGGGCATCGTTTCCGGCGAATTTGAGCGAATTCCCGACGCCAACAGCGCATTTCTCGATTTGGTGGGTTATAGCCGCGAGGATTTGCTGGCCGGCAGGCTGCGCTGGCCCGACATCACGCCGCCGGAGTATCTGAGCCTGGATGAACTGGCGCACGAAGAAGTGTTGCGCCTGGGCAATAGCGCACCCTTCGAAAAGGAATTGATTCGCAAAGACGGGACGAGAGTCAAGGTTTCGGTCGCCACGGCCGTCCTGAAGCTTTCACCGTTTCAGTGGATCACATTCGTGCAAAATCCGCGGGATCTGGACCGGCTGGAAAAGGTTCACGAGGAAGTTGTCGAGGTTACGCATAACTTTGCGGAAATTGTTGGAAGCAGCACACCCATGCAGCGGGTCATGGGGCAGGTGGAAGTGGTCGCTCCGACCGGCGCCACAGTGTTTATTCAAGGTGAAACCGGTACCGGTAAGGAATTAATCGCGCGGGCTATTCATCGGGCAAGCCCTCGCCGCGAGTTTCCCTTTGTCACGTTGAACTGCGCGGCGATACCTACGGGGCTGCTGGAAAGCGAACTGTTCGGGCATGAGCGAGGAGCGTTCACGGGCGCGCTGGCGCAGAAAATCGGCCGCTTTGAAATGGCGAACCGGGGGACCCTTTTTCTGGATGAAGTGGGCGACATGCCGTTGGATCTGCAGCCCAAGTTGCTGCGCGCTCTGCAGGAAAAATCCATCGAGCGATTGGGCGGTACCAAGACGATCCCGATCGACGTCCGGCTGGTGGCGGCAACCAATCGGAATCTGACCGAGATGATGGAACAGAAACTCTTCCGCAGCGATCTCTATTACCGCTTACGAGTATTCCCGATCACGACACCCCCGTTGCGGGACCGTCCAGAGGACATACCCAGCCTGGTTCGCCACTTCGCGAAGAAGTACGGGGCCAAAATGGACCGCCAGATCGACACGATCCCTTCGGAAACCATGGACGCCCTGGTGAACTGGTCCTGGCCCGGCAATGTGCGCGAACTGGAGAACTTCATTGAGCGGTCCGTCGTCCTGTCACCGGGTCCCGTCCTGCGCTCGCCCATAGATGAACTTCGCGGTAACACGGCGGAACCTGTGCGTGGTTCAACGCTAGAGCAAATGGAGCGGGACTACATTTTGAGCGTGCTGCGGGAGACGGGCGGAGTGGTAAGCGCCGCGGCCGAGCGCCTGGGCATACCGCGGACCACGTTGAACGCGATGATGAAGAAGCTCGACATATCGCGGCCCAACTTCTAATTAGTACTTATAGTACTAATTATGAATCGAGCGTTTTCAGAACGACGATGATGGCGGAAGAACCCTTGCCGCCGCCCGCGGCTCCGTTCCGGCCCGCCGCGTGACTGTCCGAAATACCTGAAAACGCTCCGGAACCCTTGTATCTATTGTCGAGCGGAGTCATACTGGGAGCGCCATGACGATTCTTCCATTTCAGCGAATCTTATCGCGAACAGCCGTTTTTGCGGTTGCGCTTGGAGTTTTTCAACTCTTCTCGCAAGTCATTCCACTCAATACAACGGACGCAACGCTCCTCGCCAAAGCGGCGCCGGATGAATGTTATTTGGCGCTCGGACAAAACACGGTGAATGACAAGCCTCCCTGCGCGCCGCCCAAACGGCTGAAGATCAACCAGGGATACGTATGGAGCATGGTGGATACGGGGGATGACATTTGGTTTGGAACGGTGGGGAATCCTACTTGCACCACCCAGGGCGGCAGCGCACAGGGACCGACCGCGGTTACGCCGTATGAGACTTCGGCCTACGCTTGCGAGTTTGACGTTAGCCCTTATTCGCCGCCCCTGCCGGCGCCGATAGGCGATTTTCGATATCCCAGGATCTTCGTCTATAACAAGACATCGGCGGTTTTAACCGACGTTACGCCGAAGGAGCCGCCGAGTCCCTTGAATCCGGATGGCATCGATTCGCTGGTGAGGAAGACGGTCGGCTTCCGCAGCGGGACAAAACTTGGCAACTACGTCGTTTTTGCCGGTCCCGGATTGATTCCCGGACTGAATTTCTTTGCATTCCGCATATCCGACAAACAGTTTGTGGCCAAGCACTCCAACTCGCTATTTAACAACGTCCGCGAGTTTCTTACCATGGGCGGGCAAACATACGCCGGAGTGCAGCGATACACGCTGGGCGGATCCGTTCTGAAGATGCAGGGGCCATTGGTCGATGGATCGCCGCTACCGCCCAGATCGACGGTGGATTGCCGGACTTGCTTCAGTTATGAGTTGGTTGGGCAGATCGACAACTCCGCCGCCAATATCGCCGAGCACGCCGGTCGAATTTACGTGGCCACGTGGCCGGACCTCAGCGGCAACGCACCATTGTCGGGCATCTGGATGAGTCCGGTTGTTCCGGCGGGCGGCCTGACATTCATGAACGCCTATCAGTGGACCAAGGTGTGGCAAGCCGATCAGTTCGAGCCGGATCCTATTTTGGCGAAGGGCTACAGCGGGGGCGCTCTCCGGTCATTTGACGGGTATCTCTATTGGGGAACGCTGCATCTGCCATATTCGAGCACCATCGCATGGGTGAATGAATACGGTCCACCCGCGAACGAGGAAGAGTTTAAGCAACTCATTCTCTATACTTTCCGAACCGCCACAATTTTCCGGGGCAAGGACTTCGACACGGGCACGCCCACGGTCGATTTACTCTATGGAGCCCGGAAGTTATTCAAGTACACGCCCGGCACGCCCGGCGTATGGGCGCTGACGGACAATAACCTCCCCGGAAATAAGAATCCATTGTATGGCCCGGCGGGTTTCGGCCAGCCGTATAACCTATACACGTGGCAAATGTCCGTGTGGGATAACCGGCTATGGGTGGGCACCTACGATTGGGGTTACATCGCGCAGCTCTCGCAGGAAATAATTTTGCCGGGTGGCCGCCGTTGGCCCGGCATCGCGAAGGTCGCCGCCGCTCCGCCCATCGAGAATCTCGGTGCGGACCTGGTGGCTTTCTCCAATTCCACTTCGCCCGCGGTCGTAGAGAATTTGACGGGTATCGGCAACTACGCCAGTATCGGCATTCGCCGGCTTTTTTCGACGCCCGACGCGCTGATTCTAGGCATGGCGAATCCGATGAATCTATTGGGCGATCCGACTGACACATTGCCGCAGGGCGGCTGGGAATTGATCAAACTTACTAAGAAGGTTCCGGTGCCGGTTGGGAAGTAACGTTCCGCTAGCGCCGATGGATTTTGACGAGGTCCGGAGCGAGTTGTTGCAATGTCACTTTGCCGCACATGGCCATGTCGCGGGCGAGTTCGGTTTGTAACTGCTCGAGTACCTGTTGGACGCCGCGGGCGCCGTAGGCGGCAAGGCCCCAGAGGGGCGGGCGGCCGAGCAATACGGCCCGGGCGCCGAGGGCGAGAGCTTTGAGTATGTCGCTGCCGCGGCGGAAACCGCCGTCGATAAAAATGGGGATCGCGTTGTTGATTTCGGCGGCGATGGCGGGGAGGACTTCTATCGGAGCGGCGAGGCCCGGGACCGGTGTTTTACGGTAGTTGGAGACGATGATGCCACTGGCGCCCCGCCGAATGGCGAGTTTTGCATCACTGGGGCTCATGACGCCTTTGAGGAGGACGGGGACTTTTGCGCCGGCGCGGAGGCGGTCGAAGGCGGACCAATCGAACGATTCGCCGGTGAGGGTGACGATGAGAGCGCTGGCGCCTTGATGGACGGCTTGGCGGGCTGGATCGATTTGGAGCCAGAACGGATTTTGAGTCGATTTTGAAAGCTGTTCGACGGGCAGGGTCGTCTGGGCGGCGAAGACGATGGCGGTTTTGGCGGCGTTGGCGCCTTCGACCATGGCCCGTTCGGCCGCCTCGTGGAAGCGTCCTTGCATGGCCGTTGGGCCCACGAGGATGGGAGCGAAAATGCGCTGGCCGAAGAGGTCTAGCGAGAGATCGAGGCCGCTGGTATCGACCATTAAGCGGGGCCGGAGGGTAATGCGATCAAAGGCGGCGCGGCTACCGCCGGCGATTTCGGCGAACAGCGCGGGCGGTAGTTTTTGCCGGGCCATGGCCTCCATTTCAAACGTATTTACCAGCTCTTCGACGGGGGCGAGGCGCTGGGCGGAGAGAGAGGCGCCGGTGGCGAGGAGCGCATGGCGGCGGGTCATGGAAAGTCCGTCCGGACAAGAGAGCGGTCGATGGAGGCGAGCGTGGGTCGCCCTGTCGCGGCCATCGCTTGCACGAGTTCCGCCTGCATGATTTCGATAACTCGTTGCACGCCGGGCGCTCCATAGGCTCCGAGCCCCCAGCGAGGAACGCGGCCGAGACAGACGGCGTTGGCGCCGAGAGCGAGGGCTTTCAGGATGTCGGATCCGCGGCGAACACCGCTATCGAACAGGACGGGGACGCGGCCGTTGACAGCCTCGACAATTTCAGGAAGGACTTCGAGGGTGGAGGGAGCGTAGTCGAGAGACCGGCCGCCGTGGTTAGAGACGTATACGCCGTCGAGACCGTGTTCCAGGCAGAGCCGCGCGTCTTCGGCGGTAAGGATGCCCTTGGCGAGAAGGGGGACCGTGACCATCTTGCGAAGCTCCGCGAAGAACTTCCAATTTTGCCAGAGACGGAGTTCTTTGATACGGTATGGGGTTCGCGGCGGAGCCTGGCGGGTGGAAGTGCGGCGCGGGGTGGCGGGGGCCAAATTGCGGTCGTGGAGTTCGCGATCGAAGACGGCGGCCTGCTGATCGATGGTGACGACGACGGCGCGGCAACCGGCGGCCTGCGCGCGGTCAAGCGTTTCGCGATTGGCGGCCAGATCCTCCTTGGCGTAGAGCTGGAACCAGAAGGGGCCGGCGGCCGCGGCGGCGATTTTCTCGATCGGGAGGCTGGCCACGTTGCTGACGATCATGGGGGTGTTGGACGCGGCGGTCGCTCCCTGGCGAGTGGCGGCCTCGCCTTCGGGATGAAGGGCTAAGTGGGCCGCGGTGGGTGAGAGAAGAATGGGGTACGCCATCTTAGCGCCAAATAACTCAATGGCGGTGGATGGGGAAGCCGGCGCGGCGAAGACATTAGGGACTAAGTCGACCCAATCGAAAGCCTGGCGATTGCGGCGGAGAGTAAATTCGCCGTCGGAGCCATAGGCGGTGTAGTTATACACTTGACGGGGTAACTTGGCGTGGAAGACGGATTCGAAGTCGAATGCGGTGATGAGTTCGTCGAGTTTTGGGATGCGGCTGTGTTCTCGAAAGGGGTCGAGCTGGGCGCGGAGGAGAGGCGAAGCCGCGAGCAATCCGGCAAGGGCGCGAAAGGCGTGGCGGCGGGTAGCTGATTGCGGGTAGGACATTGTCACGACTAAAGCTTCAACTCCCAGCCTTTTCGGAAAGTAGGCTTCACCCACTTGTTGGCTTCCCGGCTATTTGTGAATTCGCCTTTGGCGTTGTCCCAGAGTAATTTGCCTTCGACATGTACCGCGGCGGCGCCGAGGACGAGCCATTCGGTATATTTGGCGGCGATGCTGAAATTGGAGCAGGCGGGCGCACCGCCTTTGCAGGCGCGTATCCAGTCCCGGCAGTGAGCGGCGTGATTGCTGCCCGCGCTAGCTCCCGGCGAACGGGAGAGATAGGGCGCGGGTAGTTTGTAATCCGCCCAACGGGCGCCGGGCAAAAGGCCGACTCCTTCGCCGCGGCCGCTGGTGCCGAGATAGCCTTTGGACCCGACGAAAATTTCGTTGTAGCCGCTGTTTTGCGGGGGACGCGCTACGCCTCCTTGTCCGCCTTGGGGTCCGACGAGCGGTCCCTGACCGGGAATCTTACGCGCTTCGTCCGCCGGCATACCGGGCGGGAGATAGGCGTCGCCGCCGGCGTGATGATACCAGTAGATAGTTACCGGCGGCATACCGGGGCGGGGGCCGAACTCATACTTGATAGTCAACACATCGGGAAAGGTGAAGAGCGGTAATGAATCCTTCTTTACACATTCGACGCTGCGCAAATGCTCGGGGCCGAGTTGGAGCGCCCAATTCGCGGGACCCAGGATATGGACGCCCCAGTCGCCGATTAGGCTGGAACCGAAATCATAGAATCCACGCCAGTTAAAGGGAAGATAGAAGCCGAAGTTATCCCGCGCGGTCCGCCCGTACCGGGTGTTGCGGGCGGTGACAAACTCGGTATAAGGGGCGTCTCCGTTGGTGAAGGGACGCGCGGACGCTCCGCCGAGCCAAAGGTCCCAATCGAGCGTGTCCGGCACTGGGGAAGACGGCGGGATTTGAGTCATGCCTTGCGGCCAGGAGGGGCGGCCGGTCCAGGCGTGGACCTCCGTAACATCGCCGATTTCGCCGGACCAAATGATCTCACAGGCGACGCGAGTGGCGTCATGGGAATACCCCTGATTTCCCATTTGCGTGGCGACTTTGTACTTCTCCGCGGCTTGCCACAACAGGCGGGCTTCCCATGCGGTGCGAGTAAGTGGTTTCTCGACGTAGATATGCTTACCGAGTTGCATGCAAGCGAGGGCGCAAGCGGCGTGCATGTGATCGGGTGGGCCAACGACGACGGCGTCGATATCTTTGCCGTGCCTATCCAGCATTTGGCGGAAGTCTTTATACTTAGCCGCGCCGGGGAACCGTTTGAATGAATCCTGTCCTCGCTCCCAGTCGACGTCGGCTAGGGCCACGACGTTTTCCACGCCGCCGTGCGCGATGCGCAGATCGGAGGCGGGTTGGCCACCTGCCCCGATGGCGGCCAGATTCAACTTTTCGTTTGGCGATTTGTATCCGAGCGCCTTAAGCGACGCCGGCACGGCGGCGGCAAGAGTTGCGCCGTAGAAAAAGTATCGCCGTGAGATGGTGGAGTCCGACATGCAAGGGAAGTCTATCGAATTAGTCTTTACGGTTCAAATGGCTCGATGTGAACCAGGACGTTTTCGATCCAGTTCAACTTGGCCCGAAGCTCGGACTTAAGTTTACCGGCGACGATATGGGAGTCGCGAACGGTCATCAACGGGTGGACGTGAATGTGCATGTCGACATGCCAGCGAAGGCCGGTCTTGCGGGCGAAAAGTTTTTCGACCGCTTCCACTCCGTGAACCTCCATGGCTATGCGGCGTATTTCCGCCAGATTTGTGTCGCCGGGCATGGTGTCGACTAGCTGTTCCGATGTCTCCCAGATGACTTGTAGACCGAGGAACAGCACGATGCCGCCCACTAACACGCCGCCGATCGGATCGGCATTGGCGAATCGTAGCGGATTCGCCAATGTCAGTCCCAGCGCCGCCAGCGCGGTGCACCCGGAAATAAGGTCGACGAAGTCATTCTTCCCATCGGCCGCCAGCGCCGCCGACTGAATCCGCCGGGCCAAATTGAGCTTGTAGTAACTCAGCGCTCCTTTCGCGGTAAGCGAAATCAGGAGCGGCCAAATGGCGAAAGCTTGCGGCGGGTTACCGGCATGCCCTACTTGCAAGTAGCTGCGATAACTGATGGCTCCGCCGGTAATACAGAGCAAAATCCCAATTGCCAGCCCGGTCAATATCTCAAAGCGGCCATGTCCATAAGGATGATTTCGATCCGGCGGACGGGCGGCGATGGTCAGGCCGAGAATCAGCAGTCCGGACGAAAAGACATCGGCCGCCGATTCGACGCCATCCGCGACTGTGGCCGCCGATCCGGCGGCAAGGCCAACCGTAATTTTTAAAATAGCCAGCGTTGCGCTAACCGCTAGCCCGGCTAATGCGATTCGCCGGGCTAGCTGATAGGGCGTGGTCATGATTGAGTAACTACGCAATGACGATAAGAAGGTCCTTCGACTCGACCTGCGCCCCGGTGGCAACCAATTTTTGCTTGACCGTGCCGCCGATTGGGGAATAGACGGTGGTCTGCATCTTCATGGCTTCCATGACCAGCAGCCGGTCTCCTTTTTCGATCTTTTGCCCCAGTTCCACGGCGATCGACGACACAGCGCCCGGAATAGGCGCGCCCACGTGGCCAGGCTCCGCGGGATCCGCCTTCGCGCGCGCGGCGGCGGTCGGCTGCAGGCTCCGGTCACGAACCGTGACTTCCCGCGGCTGGCCGTTGAGTTCGAAGAAAACGGTGCGAGTTCCGTCCGGGTGCGGCTCGCTGGTGGTGAGGTATTTGATAATCAATGACTTACCGTCTTCAATGAAGACGTTGATCTCCTCACCGCGCGACATGCCATAGAAAAACTGGGGCGTCGGCAACGCTTCCAGGTCGCCATAGGATGCATGGGCCTTGGCAAATTTCACGAACACGTCCGGGTACATCAAGTAACTCAATACATCCGTCCGGCTGGGACGGCGGCCGATCTTCTTCTCGACTACGGCCGTCGCCTCGGCGATGTCGACCGACGGCAAATGCGCGCCAGGCCGGCCCTTGCGCGGCTTGCCGCCTTTTAGGATGATACCGGCGAGTTTCTTCGGCCAGCCGCCCGGAGGTTCGCCCAGCGAGCCTTCAAACATATCGACCACCGAGTTCGGAAGCGTGAGTGTATGGTCAACGGGCAGGCGCAAAATATCCTGCATTGTCAACCCGTGAGAAACCAGGAAGATAGCCATGTCGCCGACGACTTTGCTCGACGGAGTTACTTTAACGATATCTCCGAACGCCATATTGACTTCAGCGTAAGTACGGGCGATTTGGCCCCACTTCGGACCCAAACCCATAGCGTCCGCCTGTTCCTTCAAGTTAGTAAACTGGCCGCCCGGCATCTCATGCAAATACACTTCCGCGGTACCGGAACTAAGACCGTTATCGAACGGCTTATACCAGGCGCGGACGCCCTCCCAGTAATCGCTCGCCTGATTCAGCGCATTTAAGTCGAGCCCGGTATCCCGTGGCGTATTCGCCAGCGCCGCGACGATGGAATTCAGATTCGGTTGGCTGGTGGTTCCGCTCATCGCCGATAAAGCCGCGTCGGCTACGTCGACGCCTGCCTCCGCCGCCTTCAGGATGGACGCCGCATTGATTCCACTTGTATCGTGCGTATGGAAATGGATCGGCAAGCCAACCTCTTCCCGCAGCGTTTTCACCAGTTTTTGCGCTGCGTATGGCTTGCACAGTCCGGCCATGTCCTTAATCGCCAGGATATGCGCGCCCATCTTCTCCAACTCCTTCGCCATCTTCACGTAGTAGGTCAGCGAATATTTGTCGCGCTTCGGATCGAGAATGTCTCCGGTATAACAAATGGCCGCTTCGCAGACTGTCTTCGATTTTCGGACCGCCTCCATCGGCACCTTCATGTTCGGAAGCCAGTTCAAGGAATCGAAGACCCGGAATATATCCATCCCGTTTTCCGCCGCGCCGTGGATAAACTCGCGCACAACGTTATCGGGATAGGCCGTGTAGCCGACGGCGTTGGACGCGCGGAGCAGCATCTGGAAACAGATATTTGGAATCGCCGCCCGCAGCAGCCGCAGGCGCTGCCAGGGGTCTTCCAACAGGAACCGCATGGCGACGTCAAACGTAGCGCCGCCCCACATTTCCAGGCTGAAGATCCCATTCATGTTATGCGCGGCGAAGTTGGAAATCCGGTTCAGATCGTAAGTCCGCGCCCGAGTGGCGAATAGGGACTGATGGGCGTCGCGCATCGTGGTGTCCGTCAGCATCAACCGCTTCTGCGAACGCAGCCACGCCGCGAACTTTTCCGGCCCCATCTCATCCAACAACTGCTTGGTGCCGCGCGGCGGCGGCAGCGGATTGTGCGGCGGCACCGGGGCCGGTTTACACTCGGCCGGAATAACTCGCCCTTTCACCTCCGGATTTCCATTAACGTTTACTTCAGCCAGGTAAGATAGGACACGCGTCGCCCGGTCCTTCCGCGTTGTGAATTTGAATAGGTCCGGAGTGTCGGCCAGCCAGTTCGTAGTCACTCGCCCGTTTTGGAAGTTGGGGTGGTTGACAACATTTTCCAGAAAGGGAATATTCGTCTTCACGCCGCGAATGCGGAACTCCCGGAGCGCCCGGTCCATACGGCTGCAGGCTTCCGGGAACGTGCGCCCCCAACTGGTTACCTTCACCAGCAGCGAATCGTAGAACGGCGTGATGACCGCGCCGCCGTACGCACTGGCGCCGTCGAGCCGAATCCCGAATCCGGCCGGCGAGCGGTACGTCTGTAACTTCCCATAGTCGGGCAGGAAGTTATTCGCGGGATCCTCCGTCGTAACGCGGCACTGCAACGCCGTGCCATGCAACGGAACGTCTTCCTGGGCCGGCAGGTTGATCTTGTCGCCATGGAGTGTATGACCCTGCGCAATAAGGATCTGCGTCTGCACAATGTCAATGCCAGTGACTAACTCCGTCACTGTATGTTCCACCTGGACACGCGGATTCACTTCAATGAAAAACCATTCGCCCGAATCGGAATCCACCAGGAACTCAACTGTCCCGGCGTTTTCATAGTTCGCCAACCGCGCTAGAGCCACCGCCGCGCCGGCCAACTCGCGCCGGATCCGGTCATCCAAACCGATCGCCGGCGCCACCTCCACCACTTTCTGGTGGCGCCGCTGCACGGAGCAGTCGCGCTCGTACAGGTGAAGAATGTTGCCGTGCAAATCGGCGATGATCTGAACCTCTACGTGCCGCGGCCGCCGGATATAACGTTCAATGAACACGGCGCCATTGCCGAACGCCGCTGCCGCCTCCTGCTGCGCCTCGGCCAGGCGGCCCTCCAACTCCGATTGATCGAGAACGACGCGCATCCCCCGCCCGCCGCCGCCGAAAGCTGCCTTGATAATGACCGGAAAACCGATCTTCGCCGCCATTTCCGCGGCTTTCTTCAAATCCGCGACCGGCTTTTCCGTGCCCGGAATCACGGGCACGCCGGCCTTCTGGGCCAATCGCCGGGCGGCGGTCTTGTCACCCAGCATTTCGAGCAGTTCCGCCCGGGGACCGACGAACGTCAGGCCATGCTTCGCGCAAGCGCGGGGAAGGGCCGGGTTCTCCGACAGAAAACCATAGCCGGGGTGAATGGCGTCAACCCCTTTCTCCGCCGCCAAGGCGCAAATGCCGTCCACATCCAGGTAAGCCGCCACGGGCCCCAGTCCCGTGCCCACTTCATAGGCTTCGTCCGCCTTGAACCGGTGCAAACTCAGCCGGTCTTCCTTCGAATAAACGGCCACTGTTTTCAGGCCTAACTCATTGGCGGCCCGGAGGATACGAATGGCGATTTCACCACGGTTCAGGGCTAGCAGTTTTTTCATGAATGGGGCCGGTGGGCGGGCGGGAATAAGCCCTCAGAATAGCATGGAACTTTTTCCCGCCGTTCGCGTATCCATTCCCATGCGGAAGCCACTCTTTTACGCCATTTTCGCCGCCACTCTTGGACTCGCCGGCTGCGACATCGATATTGACGACGTTAGTATCGGGACTCGCGAGGAGGAGCCGTTCCACTATTCCTACGACTTCAAACCGGGCAGCCGGCTGCTGTTGGAGAATTACAACGGCGCCGTGGAAATCTCCGCCTGGGATCAATCCAAGATCGAAATCGATGGCGCCCGCTTCGCCAACAGCAAGGAGCGCTTGCAGCAGGTGAAGATCGACATTTCGCGCGGCTCCGATTCGGTGAATATCCGCACCGTCCCGCCGCTGGACCGCGGCGGCAACTCCGGCGCGCGTTATATGATCCGCGTTCCTAAACAGGTGGTGCTGGAGCTGATAAAGAGCACCAACGGCTCGCTGCGCGTCAACGGGATCGACGGCGCCGCCAATCTCCGAACGACCAACGGAAGCGTTCGCGCTTCCGCGGTCAATGGCGCGGTATCGGCTTCGTCCACCAATGGCGCGATTGAATTCGTCGGCCTGAACGGGTCCGCCATCGCCCGGACTACCAACGGCCGCATCAAAATGGAAGAGATCAACGGGCCGATGGAAGCGTCGACCACCAATGGCAGCATCCTCGCCGCCATGACGCGTTCCGTCGACGACCGCAAAATGCGGTTCTCGACGACGAACGGCACCATCGAACTGCGGCTGCCCGCGGGTTTGAAAAACGATGTCCGGGCGTCCACCTCCAACGGGTCCATCGAAGTGAAGCTGCCTTCGGCCGCTTCGTTTCAAGTGGCGGCGCGGACCAGCGGCTCGTCCATTCGCAGCGATTTCAACGTCGAAGGCGAAGTGACGAAGAAGCGCGTGGAGGGAAAAGTTGGGGGCGGCGGGGCGTTATTGGACCTCAGCACCTCGAACGGATCGATTTCTTTGCAACGCGGCCTGTAGTTTCGGACATCCAACTAAGGGTGCGATCTCGTATTCCATTAAAGAACACGGTTGCATTACCGGGGTTCCGTGAAGTATAGTTCTTTAGCAAGGACCAACCGGGTCCGAGTATCCAGGGAGACAACAAACATGAAAAAGCTGATCCTCGCCATGTCCATCACCGCGATGGGCATCTACGGTGCCGAACTGAAGGGTTCGATCTCCGATTCCGGCTGTGGCGTTAAACACGGTCCCGGCAAAGAAAACGCTGGCTGCGTCGCGAGCTGCATCGCCAAGGGCGGTAAGCCGGTATTGGTCACCGCGGATGGCAAAGTGGTCAAAATCCACAACGCGGACGCGGTGGACAAGAAGTTCTACGGTAAGGCCGTGACTATCGAAGGCAAGGTGGATGGCGACTCCGTCCACGTCGACAAGATTTCCGAGTAGTTTTTTCTACCGGACTCGAAATACCGCAGGAAGGCGGACGCATGGGCGTCCGCTTTGTTGCGTCTACTGTAACTTGCCGCGACCGTCCACCGTCCAGATTTCGACTACCTCCTCGCCGTTAATTCCGTAAATTTTTTCGTGGAGATTCACGGCCACGCAGATGTGGTTCGGCAACACCCTGACCCGCTCGCCCACTCTGCGATTATGCCCGGCTTGCTTCACGTAGCCATGCTCTTCGTTCATTTTCTCCAATAGGGCGTCCGGTGCATCGGCGAACACGCCAAAGCCGTCCGCCGCGGCTTTGTCCGATGAGAATGTCTTCGACCCGCCGTCAATCACGAATTGGCCCGGCACGCTGATGGAAACCACGGTTGCGATAATGGTCGCGGCGCAATCGTCCCACGTGCAAGCGCCCGATATGATCGTATTTCGGTCATTGAAAATGTAGGTTCCCGGCCGGATCTCGTTCATCCCCGCCACTTCGTGCGAATGCCACATGGTCGGCGTGGATCCGCCCGAGACGATCGGCATTTCGAAGCCAGCCGCCGCCGCCTCCACCGTCAGGCTCTGTATCAACGACGACAGGCTCGCCAGCGCCGCCGCGTCGTGATTCTTGATGTGACCCGGGTAAAACGCCATGCCGCGTATAGCAATTCCCTTTAACAAAGCCAACTCTTTCAACAGCCCCACGAACAACTCAGGCTGCACGCCCACGCGGTGCAATCCCGCGTCCACTTCCGCCAGTACGTCAATCGAAATCCCCGCCGAAACCGCCGCTTCAGAAATTGGCCGCGCCGCTTCCATGCTGTCGACTGAAACGGTGATCCGCGTACGCTTCGCCACTTCGACCAGCCGCCGCATCTTTTCCGGACCGAAGATCGGATAGGCAATCAGCAAATCTTCGACGCCCGACCCGAGCATCACCTCCGCCTCCGAAACTTTAGCCACGGTCAGACCGGCCGCGCCATGCGCCAACTGCCGCGCGCCCAGCCCCGGAATCTTGTGCGTCTTCGTGTGCGGCCGCAGCCGCAGCGAGTGCTCGCGGGCGTAATCCGCCATACGGCTCAGATTGCGCTCCATTATGTTGAGATCGACCACCAGGGCCGGCGTGTCCAAGTCGTGAATGTGCATCAAGGCTTATAGGATATTACGAACTTGCCCGCCGGACCGCGGTACCACAGTTCCAAATCCTTCAGCTTGTGCTTGCCGTCGAGCGAAAAATAAAGCAGCCCCTTCACCGATTTCATGGTCTTCCCGTAAATCAATTCTTTGCTCTTCAGACCGGCCAGCAGAGGGTTCGCCTTGTCGTCGTTCTTTGTCTCGATAGTGGTGTCCACGGCCTGCGACGCGGAGTTGCCAATCCCGCCGCCGCTGCCCATCGATCGTGGCCGCCCGCCCGTCCCGGGGATGCCGCCAATCACCGGTGCATTGGGATTATCCCCGGCCATAATGCCCCCGCCGCCCCGCTGCTCCTTGATCACAATCGCGCCTTGCCCCGCTAACTGGCTCGGATGGAAAGCAGGCGCCTTCTGCGCGTCTTTGTTTGAAAACAGCGTCCAGTCCTCGCGTTCCACGTCCAACGCCTCGCCGCCGCGCGGCGTCACCGTGATTTCGACCACCGCCACCGAACCGTCGAAATCATGCCCAATCATCCGCTTCACGCTCTCGCGATCGGCGAAAATCACTGACTCCACTAGCACCCGGTCATTCTCAAACTGGCCCGGCGGCCGCTTCACCTGCCCAGGCAGAACGGTAGCGCAGATGGCCAGCAGGAAGAGGGGGCGCGGCATGTTTGCATTATACGTCTCAAGAAATGTCCGGGCGGGTCGAAAAGGTTTACATGGACCGGTTCCTCGACAATGCGGCGCGGATCTTAGAGGGGGGCCAGTCCGCGGTCCAGGCCGGATGTAGTCAATCCGCCTGGACCGTTCTAATCGCTCGCGAAGGCGGTATCCGCATGGTTGCCGATAGCGATTGGCCGCTTGAGTCGCTCGCCCGCGAGTCCGGCGCCGAAATGGCCTATCGGGTATCGGTCAGCGGTTCCCGCGTCAATGTCGACGGCCTTTCCCATGGCCGCCGCTGTGTTTTGCAATCGGAGCCGGCCGCCGCCGTCTTCCGCCGTCTGTTGCCGGATCGCCGCCAATACCAGTTAGCGTGAAAGCGGATTGGCCACCACGTAAAGTTGTGCTGATGCCACCGGCTACGAGTGCTATGCGGATCGCGGAACGCAGGTGGCCCTGACGCCCCGCGCATGCTTCATTAAAGCTCGAAAAGCGTGACAGGCTCCCGCCTATCCTTTACGCTGGAAGTGGGAGTCAAGAGACGGCAATGACATTCACCATTGAAGTTCCCGACGAACAGGCGACCGCGCTGATAGCCCAAGCGGCATCGCAGGGCCTCACGCTGGAAGCATGGTTCAAGAAACTGGCTTACGAGAAAATCGGAACAGAATCCGATTTTGCCAAAAAATACCCTTTGCAGGCGGCCGCCAATATCATTCTTGAAGGCATGCGCGACGTTCCGCGTGAAATTATGGCCGGCATGCCGCAAGATGGAGCGAGTCAGCATGACCACTACATCCATGGCTGGCCCAAGAGAGAGGCATGAACGCTGTCTTTGCCGATACCTTTTACTGGATCGCCCTGACCGATTTTGCGGACCGCGCTCATCACCGCGCTTTGGCCATTACCGCCGAACGGGCCACATCGTCGATCGTCACCACGGATGAAGTGCTGGCGGAGTATCTGACGTTTTTTGCGAACGCGCATGAGTGGATGCGACGTGAAGTAGCGAAGAACGTTCGGCGGATTCTGGACAACGAGGCATTTCGCGTGATCCCCAAAAGCCGCAGTTCTTTTGTCTCCGGCCTCGATCTTTACAGCGCCCGTCCCGACAAGGGCTACAGCCTCACCGATTGCATTTCTATGGAAACCATGCGGCGGGAAGGCCTGACCGGCGTTCTGACGAATGATCGTCATTTCGAGCAAGAAGGCTTCCGGGCGCTTTTTCGGGAATCTTGAACCGGTGCCTCCCGCGTATTAGTGCCGTCCGCCCGGCATTAGCCACTCCCTCATCTGCTCCTCCGTCAAATTCCCGCCACACAAAATCGCTCCCACCCGCCGCCCCGGAAACAGGTTCGGGTTCTCCAGCAGTGCCGCCACGCCTACCGCTCCGGATGGCTCCACCACCATCCCCGCATGCCGGTGGATCAGTTGCATCGCGGCCACAATACTCCGCTCCTCAACCAGCAGCGTCTGGTCCACCATTCCAGTCAAATCCGCCAACGCTTCCGGAATCGGAATCCGCACTCCTATTCCATCGGCGATCGTACTCATCGATGAATAACTTACTAACTTCCCGCTCCTTAATGACTCCGTCATCGCCGGCGCCCCGGCCGCCTGCACCGCGATAATCTTCACTCCCGGCGCCAATGTCCGCAGCGCCAGCGCCACGCCCGCCAGCAATGCTCCATTGCCCAACGGAACCAGCGCCGCCTCCAACGAAAGACTGCTTAATTCCACGCCGATCGTCCCCGCCCCCTCGGCCGTCGCCGCCTCCAACCCGTCCTCTACAAATCGCAATCCCGCCTCCGCCGCGAACCGTCGCGCCTCCAATTTGGCCCCATCGAAATCCGTGCCGGCCAATCGTACTTCCGCGCCCATTGCGTGCATCCGGGCTATCTTTAACGGGTTCGCCGCCTCGCCCGCATACACGATCAACGCCCGCCCCCGCGCCCGGCACGCATACGCCATCGCCTGCCCGAAGTTACCCGCGCTCGCGCAAACGATCGGCCCGTCTTCCGGCAAACCGGAAACGCAGTAGGACGCTCCCCGCCCCTTGAAACACCGCACCGGATTCAACGTTTCCACCTTCAACGTCAACGGTACGCCCAACGCGTCTCCCAGCGGTTCGCACACGTACTGCGGCGAGTGCAGGAATACCCGGTCGATCGACCGCGCCGCCTCCTGCACGCGCGCGAATGACAGTCTCACGGCAGGTTCGTCTCCAGCCACTCGAGCATCGCCCGCTGCGCCGCGTCCCGCCCTCTCGCCACTTCAATGTTCACATACCGGATTTTCCGCGCCGCCGCCAGTCGCGACAAAGATCCGTCTTCCTCTCCCTTCGGCTCATTCTGCAGAACGGCGTTGAAGGGCGATCGCCTCAGTAGCTCAAAGTCATTCGGATTCGTGCATAACATAAAATCGCTCGGCTCGCCCGGAGCCGGAATGGAAATTTGATTACTAATCTCCACTTCGTCATTCACGGAGTATCCGCGGCTGTTGTTGTGCACCACTGTTAGTAGCCCATTCATCGGCGGCGTCAGTTCCCGCAATAGCTTCTCCCGGTCCCTCGCCACCAACTTATGGATGCGCCGCCGCTCCGCCTCGCTCGCTTCCGGATTCAACCGCACCAGATTCCGCTCCAGCCCGGCTTCGGTAAACATCCGGTTCGGGTCGAACTCCATCGCGCCCGCCTTGATCACTCTCGTCGGATTGTCCACTAGCAGCGCCCGCCCGCGAAACCTTTGCATATGCGCTGTCAGCGCATCGCGCGCCGTCGTCTCGTCGCCGTGAATCCAGAAATACCGCCGCGGCGATTGGCCTTTCGAGATGGAGCGAAACCGGATGCCGCAGTATTTCTTCGTGCCGGCGGCCAAAGGCGCCGCCCAAGCCAGTGCAAAAAAGGTCCGTCGCGAGATCACTATAGACCAGTGTAGAATACGTCGCGGTAACGCCACACGCGCCGCCGGCGTCCTTGCAGATCAGTACATGTGCACTATCGTCCGCGTCGCGTTGTGTCTTCTAGTCGGCCTGTTGCTGCTGGCCCAGCGGCCTTTCCGCACGTTCCCAGGCATGGAAGGCGCCGATACGGAAACCGAACTCCCCGCCGATTTCAGCGCCAAAACCGAACTTGTGATGGGCCGGCTGATGTACCCCTCCGGCGGCCGTGGCGGCGGCAACTGGCTTCACGGCCGTACCAATTGGACCGTCGATTACCCCAAGGGTGACCGCACATTCGCCGCCGCCCTCCGCCGCCTCACTCGCGTCGATGTCCGCAGCGTCGAACAACCCGTCAACCCCGACGATGGCGACGACATCTTCTTCTGGCCGTACCTCCACGTCAGCATGCCCGGCAGTTGGAACCTCACCGGCGCCCAAACCGAAAAACTCCGCGACTACCTTCTCCGCGGCGGTTTCCTGTTTTGCGACAGCTTTTTCGGCACCGAAGAGTGGAACGCATTCGAGGCTGGCGTGCGCCGCATTTTCCCTCAAAGGGAAATTGAAGAACTCCTCAACGACGATCCCATCTTCCACACCGTCTTCGACATCGACGACCGCTATCAGGTCGGCAACTTCCGCAGCATGCTCCGCGACGGCCGTACTTATCGAGCTGACGGCGCCGTCGCCCACTGGCGCGCCATCCGCGACGACAAGGGCCGCGTTATGGTCGCCATGGCGTTTAATTCCGACTTGGGCGATTCGTGGCAACTCGCCGACGAGCCCCGCTACCCCGAAAAATTCTCCGCCCTTGGCCTGCGAATCGGCGTCAACTACGTCGTTTACGCGATGTCCCATTAAAACCGTGTCAGTGCACTATTAAATTCGACTTCCAGCGCTCAATTGCAGAACTTCCCCGGGCTATTTCGTTCCTTCGTAACGGCCGTTACCGAGCCGCGACCGCCAGGGAGCCGTCGCGCGAATTATCGCAACTACGCTCTAGTTCTGCCAACACCTTCCACCGTCCACGAATTCCCGCCGCAACTACCACTGCTATAACTGCAAACACCGCCCAATGCCATAATATATGCGGAGGCTGAATGGTTACCGCTGACGCCGTCCTGAACCCGCACGCACAAGACGAATTTAACCCTTGGAAGAACGCCGCGATCCGCTTCGAGAATGCCGCCACGCGGCTGAATCTCGACGATGGCATGCGCAAAATTCTGAAGACTCCTTCGAAGGAACTTACGGTCGCCATCCCCATCGTTCTCGATGACGGCCGTATCGAAGTGTTCACCGGTTACCGTGTCCAGCACTCCATCGCTCGCGGTCCCGCCAAAGGCGGCATCCGTTACGCGCCCGACGTCACGCTCGATGAAGTTCGCGCGCTCGCCTCCTGGATGACCTGGAAATGCGCCGTCGTTAACTTGCCTTACGGCGGCGGCAAGGGCGGCGTCATTTGCGATCCCTCCATCCTTTCCTTGATCGAACTCGAACGCATTACGCGCCGCTACACTTCTGAAATCCTTGACATCATTGGACCGGAAAAAGACATTCCCGCGCCCGACATGAACACCAATGAGCAGACCATGGCCTGGATCATGGACACTTACTCGATGCACAAGCGGGAGACCACCACCGGCGTCGTCACCGGCAAGCCGCTGAATCTCGGTGGCTCGCGCGGTCGTCCGGAAGCCACCGGCCGCGGCTGCCTGTTCGTCAGTCGCGAAGCGTTGAAGCGGTTTGAAATTCCGCCCACCAAAGCCCGCGTTGTCATCCAGGGCTTTGGCAATGTCGGCGGGATGGCCGCCCGTCTGATGTCGCGCGAAGGTATACGCGTGGTAGCTATTATTGAGACCGATGGCGCCATCTACAACGAGAAAGGCCTCGATATCGAGGCCCTGATGAAGCACCGCCGCGAAACCGGCTCCGTGCTTGATTTTCCCGAAGCGCAAGACCTGAAGTCGGAGGAAGCCATGCGCCTGCACTGCGACGTTCTACTTCCCGCCGCCAAGGAGAACGTCATTACATCGGAAAATGCCGCCAGCCTGAACTGCAAGATCATCTGCGAAGGCGCCAACGGCCCCACCACCGCCCCGGCCGATAGGATCCTCGCCGACCGCGGCATCTTCGTCGTTCCAGACATCCTCGCCAACGCCGGCGGCGTCACCGTATCTTACTTTGAATGGGTCCAGGATCGACAGGGTTATTTCTGGAATGAGAAGTTAGTGAACGAACGCCTCGAAGAGATCATGGTGAATAGTTTCTACGACGTATTCAAATACGCTCGCGAGCATAATGTGGAAAACCGCACGGCGGCTTATATGTTGGCTCTCGATCGTGTTGCCTTTGCCATTAAGTTACGCGGGCTCT
Source organism: Bryobacteraceae bacterium (assembly GCA_046155405.1). Taxonomy (GTDB): domain Bacteria; phylum Acidobacteriota; class Terriglobia; order Bryobacterales; family Bryobacteraceae. The sequence goes on from JBJXFL010000006.1 coordinate 33,935, forward strand.
ACGCATAATTCATGGCCGACGCAGCTACGCCGCTCATGCGGCAGTATCACTCCATCAAACAACAGGTACCCGGGGCCCTGCTGTTTTTTCGGCTCGGCGATTTCTATGAACTTTTCTTCGACGATGCCGTCACCGCCGCCCGCGAACTCGAAATCACTCTAACTTCGCGGAATAAAGACGCCGAACAGCCCGTTCCCATGTGCGGCGTGCCCTATCACGCGGCCGATGGCTATCTCGCCCGTCTAATCGCCAAGGGATACCGTGTCGCCATCTGCGAACAGATGGAACAGCCCGGCCCCGGTAAGAAGCTGGTACGCCGCGAAATTACAAGAATTGTTACCCCCGGTACGGCGACGGATAGTAACATGCTCCGCTCGCGCGAGAATAACTATCTCGCCGCCGTTATCCGTCAAAAGGACCGGGCCGGTGTTGCTTATGTCGATGTCTCCACCGGTGAATTCCGCTGCACGGAGCTGACCGGTGAAGAGGTTCTCCCGGCGCTCGAAAGTTGGAGCGTCCGCGAAGTCCTGCTCCCCGAAGGAACCACGCTCGATGGCATCTTCGGCAAAACTCCAGTCGACCCCTGGATCTTCGATCACGACTACGCCGATCGCCTCCTGAAAGAACATTTCGGCCTGCTTAGCCTCGATGGCTGTGGCCTCGCCGGACGCCCTCTCGCCACCGCCGCCGCCGGCGCTATTCTCCACTATCTCCGCGATACGCAGCGCGCCGCGCTCAATCACGTCGAGCGCCCGTCGTTCTTCGATCGCAACGAATCCATGGTCCTCGACGCGGTCACCGTCCGCAACCTCGAGTTGATCGATCCGCTCTTCGCCGGCGAATCGAAAGAGTCCACTCTCGTCAGCGTTCTCGATTTCACCATGACCGGCATGGGTGGCCGTCTTCTCCGCCGTCGTCTGCTTCGCCCCTCGGTGAACGAAAGGGAAATCAATGGCCGCCTCGATGCCGTTGAAACGCTGCTGAAAGACACGATTCTCCGCGCCGAACTCCGCAAAATTCTCGTGCAAATCCTCGATCTTGAGCGCCTCCTCGCCAAGATCACCCTCGGCTCCGCCACCCCGCGCGAGCTGCTCGCGATGGGCCGCAGCCTCACCCGCGTCCCGGAACTGAATCGGCTTCTCAAAGACGCTGTTTTCGACGAAATCGCCGAAGTCCGCGATAAGATCCTGAATGGTATCGCCGACGATCCGCCCATCTCCCTCAATGACAGCGGCACCATTCGCGACGGGGTCCACCCGGAGCTCGACGAACTCCGCGATCTCAGCCGCAACAGCAAGCAGTATCTCGCCAACATCGAAGTCCGTGAACGGCAGCGCACCGGGATCGCGTCCCTCAAGGTCCGTTTCAATAACGTCTTCGGCTACTACATTGAAATTTCCAAGTCCAATCTCGATCGCGTTCCCGATGACTATGACCGCAAGCAAACCCTCGTCGGAGCCGAACGTTTTATCACGCCGGAGCTGAAAGAACTGGAAGGCAAGATCCTCGCCGCCGAAGAGAAAATGCTCGAAATCGAGCGTACTCTCTTTACCGAAATCCGCTCCTTCGCCGCCGGTCACGCCGAACGAATCCGCCTGCTCGCCGGCGCCATCGCCGAAATCGATCTCAACGCGGGCCTCGCCCAAGTCGCCGCTGAAAACCGCTACACGCGCCCCAAATTCACTCAGGGCGGGGAACTGCGCATCGCCGGCGGGCGCCATCCGGTCATCGAACAATTGGCCGCCCGTGACGCCCAGCGCTTCATTCCCAACGATGTGTCGCTCGACGCGGCCGGCCAGTATTTGGCCATCATCACCGGCCCCAATATGGGCGGCAAATCCACCTATCTCCGCCAAGCGGCCTTGATTAGCATCCTGGCTCAAATGGGTTCGTTCGTCCCCGCCGACGAAGCCGCTCTGCCGGTCGTCGACCGCGTCTTCACCCGCATCGGCGCCTCCGACAACCTCGCCCGTGGCCGAAGCACTTTCATGGTCGAGATGACCGAAACCGCCGTCATTCTCAACACCGCGACGAAGGACAGCCTCATCATTCTCGACGAAATCGGCCGTGGAACCGCAACCTATGACGGCCTGGCGCTCGCCTGGGCGGTGGTCGAATTCATCCACGAACGCATCGGCGCCCGGACGCTCTTCGCCACTCACTATCACGAACTCACCGAGTTGGCGGACCGCCTGCCCGGCGTCCGCAACCTCCACGTCGCCGTGAAGGAATCCGGCGACCAGATCATTTTTCTTCGCAAAGTCCACCCTGGCTCCGCCGACCGCAGTTACGGTATCGAAGTGGCCCGTCTCGCCGCGCTTCCAATGACGGTAATAGAACGCGCTAGAGAGATATTGGCGCTCCACGAAAAGGCCGAACAGACTGTGGTCGCCGTCTCGTCCCGCCACGCCCCCGAAGCCTCCGGCCCCATGCAAATCCGGCTCTTCGAACCCGTCAACGGTAACATCGCCGACCGCATACGCTCGCTGAAACTCGATGAACTCCGCCCCATTGAAGCGCTGCAGTTACTCGCCGAGTTACAACGGGAGTTGAAGAACTGATGATCGTCGCCGGCATCATGAGCGGTACCTCCCTCGACGGCGTCACGGTCGCCGCCGTCGATCTTCGCGGCAAGCGTTGGGATCTGCTCGAATACTTGACGCTCCCTTATCCCAAAAAACTTCGCGACCGCATCCTCGCCGTGTCGAATGCCGAAGCGCACACCGGGGAAATAGCCAGGCTCAACTTCGAACTCGGCGAACAATACGCCAAAGCCGTCCAAAAGCTAAAAGCCAAACCGCAATTAATCGGCTGCCACGGCCAGACTGTTTTCCACGGCCCCGGTTGCACGCTTCAACTCGGCGAGGCCCAAGTGCTGGCGGAGCGAACCCAAACTCCCGTTGTTAACAACTTCCGTCCGCGCGACATCGCCGCCGGTGGCCAGGGCGCTCCGCTGGTCCCCTTCGTCGATTACTTGCTCTTCCGCCACGCCAAAATCACTCGCGTGTTACTCAACATCGGCGGCATTGCCAATATCACCATCCTGCCCGCCGCCGCAAAACCCGACCAAGTAACTGCCTTCGATACGGGACCCGGTAACATGGTGATCGATCAACTCGCCTGGATAATCACCGAAGGCAAGCGGAACTTCGACAAGGACGGCCGCCTCGCGAAGCGAGGCGAACCCAACCCCCAACTGATCCAAGCCCTCCTCCTCGACAAATACTACAAACGGCCGCCCCCCAAGTCATGCGGCCGCGAGCAATACGGCCGTGAATTCGTCGCCCACTTACTAGCTACCCAGTTAAACCTCCACGATCTGATCGCAACCGTTACCCTCCTCACCCCCCTCACCATATTCGAAGCGATAACTCCACTGGTCCCGGACGAACTCATCGCCGCCGGCGGCGGAACGAAAAACCCGCAAATCATGAACCATCTCCGCGGCCTGCTGCCCAACACCCACGTGCGCACCACGGACGAATTCGGCCTCCCCGCCGAAGCCAAGGAAGCCGTCGCCTTCGCTATCCTCGCCCATGAAACCTGGCGCCGCCGCCCCGGCACGCTCCCCTCAGCCACCGGTGCCCGGCACTCCGTTATACTCGGACAAATTACTCCTTAGAGTCGCCTGTTAATCACCGGCTGTGGCCGTGTTACTTGCATACTGTTACCGAGCCGCGACCGTCAGGGAGCGTTTGTCGGGAACCGGCATTTTCCTAAGAGATAGGGAATAGTGGCCACGACCACCGTGAGAATTACCTTCCGGAAGCGCAGGTGGCGGCCTTAAAGGCGAAAGCCGCGACGCGGAAGAGTCGTTAACTCGCTATTCGTCGTTGCTGGCCGTTAGATCGAAGTCCGTTTTGCGCGAGTTCCTCATAAGCAAAGGAACCGCGTGGCCGCCCCATCTGGGGAGGAACCCCAGCCGGGCCGCCGCGATACCCGAATCATGGGGCGCGGTTCCTGACGCGCATGATACGCCGAAATTAGTAGACGCATATACCGTCTGTTTCGGCAAAATAAACTTGGAACAAACCAAGGAACAAACCAATACAAACCGAGTTTTGAACCCCGGTAAATCCCGGCTCGCAACCCGGCAATCGGCAAAATCCGCGCCGGCAAAGTTGCCCGGTCATGCTAGATCTAACATTTATATTTGATTTAGTTTCAACAGTCTAGGAAAAGCGAACGCAAGGTTACTAGACAAGGCCCTGGGACACTCAAACCGGGAGTGACTAATGCCATGCCGCTTCGCGCAAACGCGTTACACAATCGAATCCGAAGAATCGACTACAATTGATGCAACGAAAGGGGGTCCGCGTGAATTTCACCCGATCCGTACTCGCTCTTCTCTCCGCGGCGTTCCTGCTTGCAGGAACCGCGAACGCCCAGGTGCTATATGGCAATCTGGTCGGCAACGTAACCGATCCTCAACAAGCCGCTGTGACCGGCGCCACGGTGTCCATCAAGAGTTCGGCCACCGGCTACACCGTCGATACGAAGACCGACGATCGCGGCGCGTACGACATCCATAATATTCCGCCCGGCATCTATGTCGTGAAGATTTCCGCCGCCGGTTTCACGTCGTTCGAAGCCAAGGATATTCTCGTCGCCGCCAACAACATCGCCCGCGTCGACGCGCCGCTCAAAGTGGGCAACGTTAGCGAAACCATCACCGTTGGCGCGGAAGTGGCGCAATTACAGACTGACAAGAGCGACCTGCATACGGACATTTCGAGCAAGGAAGCGACACAAATCCCAATCAGCGGCTATCGCAATTTCCAAAGCCTGATTGACTTCGTGCCCGGCGCCAATCCCGCCAATTTCCAGAACGCGACCACCGATTCCCCGGCGCGCGCATTGACCACCAACGTCAACGGCGCCTCGCGCAATTCGAACAATACGCGCATCGACGGCGCGGCCAGCGTCATGACATGGCTTCCCCACCACTCGCTCTATGTGCCGCCGCTCGAATCGATTGAAGCCGTCAATATCACCACCAACAGCTTCGACGCGGAGCAGGGTATGGCCGGCGGCGCGGCGATCTCCGTCAACACCAAGTCCGGTACCAACCAGTTCCATGGCGTTGCATTCCTCTATCACGCCAATCACAAGTGGGGCGCGAAGAACCTGTTCTTCAATCCCAACACCCCCGCCGGCCCGAATACTCCGCAGCGCATCGATAACCAGGGCGGCGGTACGTTTGGCGGACCGATCAAACGCGACAAGCTCTTCTTCTTCACGTCTTGGGAACGGACCACCACCGCCGAACGCGGCAACGGCTTGTTGAGCGTTCCCACGCAGCAAGTGCGCGACGGCAACTTCGCCGGTCTGGCGACGATCTACGATCCCGCCACCGGCAACGAACTCGGCCAGAATCGCATGCCCATGCCGAATAACCAGGTACCGCAAGCGCGTTGGAATTCGGCCGCCCGCGCGCTGCAGGGTTTCATCCCCCTCCCCAACACAGGCACCGGCCAAACCAACAATTTCTTCGCCTCCGTGCCTTACTATTTCAAGCGCGACATGGTGGATGCCAAGGTCAACTGGACGCCGAACTCGAAGACCAACGTCTTTGGCAAATACAGCGTCATGATCGCCCCCGTCACGTCCGGCGTTCCCTTGGGCGAAGCCCTCGGCGGCTATCCGGGCGGCGCGGCGGGCGCGGCCGGCATCGGTACAGGCAACAACAAAACGGACGTATTCGGCGGCGGCGTGAGTTACGTTATCTCCCCGACGGTTTTGTTTGACGCTAACTACGGCGGTACGCTGATGCACCACGACACCGTTGGACCGGACTACGGCAAAAACATTGGCACCGACGTGTTAAAGATTCCGGGTACCAACGGCCCCGACATCCGCCAGAGCGGCTTCCCTATCTTCAATCTCAGCGGCTATACCGCGCTGGGGAATACGAATAACTGGAGTCCGGTAGTCCGCGACGACAAGGTTTTCACCTACGTCGCGAACCTGAACTGGACCAGAGGCGCGCACAACATTCGCATGGGCGTCGACTTGATTCACCATCAGATGAACCACTGGCAACCCGAACTCAACGGCTATAGTCCTCGCGGCGGCTTCACCTTTGGCAATGGCGTCACGGGATTAAACGGCGGCCCGGCGGCGAATAATTTCAACGCCTATGCGGCCTTTCTGCTCGGCCTGCCCAGCCAGTTTGGCAAGGCGTATCAGTTCTACGATCCCATGCGCACCCGCGAGTTTCAGCAGGGCTATTTCATTCGCGACAACTGGCAGGTGACCCGCAAACTGAGTCTCAATCTCGGTATGCGCATGGAGCATTTCCCGATCATGAATCGCGGCGAATTCGGGATTGAACGGTATGATCCGGTAACCAACAAAGTGCTGATCGGCGGACGCGGCAACGTCCCGCGGAGCGCCGGGACGGAGGCCGCCGCCATCATGTGGGCGCCTCGCGCGGGTCTGGCTTATCGCATGAATGAGAAGACCGTCCTGCGGGCCGGCTACGGCATTACCAATGACCCGTATCCGCAGAGCCGTCCGTTGCGCAGCCCCTTCCCCGCGGTGATCGTGGATGAGTACATTCAGGCCAATGGCTTCGTCGCGGCCGGCTCGCTCGCCACCGGAATTCCGGCCGTGAGATTCCCCGATTTGTCTTCGGGCACCGTGGATATTCCGAACACGATTTCCACCAATTCGCTCCAGGCCGGAAAGTTCCGCCGCGGCTACATCGAGTCCTTCAACTTCACGGTGCAGCGCGAGTTGAAGGGTGGCTTCGTATTGCAGACCGGTTATGTCGGCACCCGATCCATCCGCGCGGGCGTCAACTACTTCAACGCCAATGCCGGCCTGGTTCCCGGCGCCGGCGTGAATGGCCGTCCGCTGCTCCCCACATTCGGCGTACGCGTGGACCGAAACTTCTTCATCCCCATGGGGCATCAGCGCTATGACGGCTGGCAGACAAACCTCAGCCGGCGGTTCGGCGGCGGCCTGTTCCTCACGCTGTCCCACACCTGGTCGAAGACCTTCTCCACCGTCCCCGGCAATGCCAATAACGCCAGCGGTCTCGGCACCTCCGGCGGCAATTCCGATACCGGCTTGGCCTTCTACGTGCCGTCTCAATACAGCAAGAACCGCGCGCTGGCGGCGTTTGACCGGGCGCATGTCGTGCAGACTGCGGTCACCTACGAATTGCCCATGGGCAAGGGAAAGCGGTTCGTCACCGGTGGTCCGGGCGCGCTCGCGCTCGGCGGCTGGCAGATCAACTCCTCGGTATCGATGGTTTCCGGCAACCCGTTCACCGTGCTTTCCGATGGAGCGTCATTGAACGCGCCGGGGAACGTACAGGTGGCCGATCAAACAGCCGAAGCCCGCAAACTGGGCGGCGTAGGCCTGGGATCGCCGTACTATGACCCGGCGTCCTTCGCCTCCGTGAGCGGCCAGCGCTTCGGTAACATGGGCCTCTACAATCTCCGTGGACCCGGCTTCTTCAACATGAACGGCGGCGTCTTCCGAACGTTCGATGTGACTGAACGCTTCAACGTCCAGTTCCGCGCCGAGGGGCTTAACGTGACCAACACGCCGCAACTGCAAAACCCCAACGTAACGGTGACCACGCCCGCGAACTTCATGCGGATTACGGCCGCCAACCAGACGCAGCGAACTTTCCGGTTTGGGCTGCGGCTCGGTTTCTAAGGCTAGGTCGATTTCGCGGTAAAGTATCTGGCACCCGCGGTTTGGGTGCCAGAGCGTTTTCATATCATCGACGAGGAGCAGAGGAAACATGCGGAAATTAGTCGTTTTCAACAACGTGTCGATGGATGGTTACTTTGTGCATGGCAACGGCGACATGAGCTGGGCGCACAAGCGGGACGCGGAGTGGAATGAGTTCGTCGCCGGGAATGCCAGCGGCGGCGGTGAACTCGTGTTTGGCCGGGTTACCTACGAGCTAATGGCGAGCTTCTGGCCGACTCCGCAGGCGATGCAAACTATGCCGGCTGTGGCCGAAGGGATGAACAGTATCCCGAAGGTGGTGTTTTCGCGAACGTTGGACAACGCGTCGTGGCAGAACACGAAACTGGTGAAGGGCGACATCGCCGCGAAAATGCGACAGATGAAGAAAGAGCCCGGAAACGACATGGTGATTTTGGGAAGCGGCAGCATTGTTTCACAATTTACCCGGGAGGGTTTGATCGATGAATACCAGATCGTGGTAAACCCGATCGTTCTCGGAACGGGCCGGACGATGTTCGACGGCATCGAAGAGAAGGTGACTCTTAAGCTGACCAAAACGCGAACATTCGGCAATGGGAATGTCCTGCTGTGCTACGAGACCATGGCGTGAAGGTAGAGCGACGCAGCCTTGTTTCAGCTACGCCAACTTCGACTCGCCCATCAACCACTGATCCACCCCGCGCGCCGCCTTCCTTCCTTCCGCGATCGCCCACACCACCAGCGACTGCCCGCGCCGCATATCCCCCGCCGCAAACACGCCGTCCACCGAGGACATATACGACTCATTCGTCTTCACATTTCCGCGGTTGTCCAACTCCACCCCGAGGTCCGTCAACAACCCCGGGCGCACCGGACCCGTAAATCCCATCGCCAGCAAAACCAGATCCGCCGCGAACAACTCCTCCGAATTCGGGACTTCCGCAAACACCGGCGGCGGCCCCACCCGCACCGCCCGCAGCGCTTTCACGTTCCCTTTCCCATCGTCTACGAACTCCTTCGTGGATATCGCAAACTCCCGCACGCCGCCCTCTTCGTGCGAACTCTCCTGTCGCAACATCAGCGGCCACATCGGCCACGGCGTATTCGGGCTCCGGTCGTCCGGTGGCCTCTGCATCAACTCAAACTGGTGCACGCTCTTCGCCTTGTGCCGGTGCGAAGTCCCCAGGCAGTCCGCGCCCGTGTCCCCGCCGCCGATAATGATAACGTCCTTCCCCTCGGCCGTCACGGAAACCGAAGGATCCACCGCATCGCCCGCCCCGCGACGATTCTGCTGCGGCAGAAAGTCCATCGCAAAATAAACGCCTTTCAAATCGCGCCCCGGAATCGACAAGTCGCGCGACTGCTCCGCCCCGCCCGCCACTAACACCGCGTCGAACTTAAGCCGCAACTCCTCCACCGATACCGTCACGCCCACATGCGCGTTCACTACAAACTCAACGCCCTCGGCCTCCATCTGCTTTACGCGGCGATCGATGTGATGCTTCTCCATTTTGAAGTCCGGAATGCCGTAGCGCAGTAAGCCGCCCACACGATCCGCCTTCTCATACACCACCACCGTGTGCCCCGCGCGGTTCAACTGCTGCGCCGCCGCCATCCCGGCCGGTCCGCTGCCGACCACCGCCACGCGCTTCCCCGTCCGTCCGTCCGGCGGTTCCGGCTTGATCCAACCTTGCTCAAACGCATAGTCGACAATGGATCGCTCGATCAGCTTAATCGCCACCGGCGGCTCATTGATCCCCAGCACGCACGCCGACTCGCAGGGCGCCGGACAAATTCGTCCCGTAAACTCCGGGAAGTTATTCGTCGAATGTAAAACTCGAATCGCGTCCTTCCATCGATCCTTATAGGCCAAGTCGTTCCAATCCGGAATGATGTTATTCAGCGGACAGCCCGTATGGCAAAACGGAACGCCGCAGTCCATGCACCGCGCGCCCTGCGTCCGGACTTTTTCATAGCTGAAAGGCTGATAGATCTCAAACCAGTCGTTGACGCGCTCTTCCACCGGCCGCCGCGTCGCCACTTCCCGCTCATAATCAATGAAGCCGGTTACCTTACCCATGCAGCACCCGTTCTCCCTGAACCGCCGGAATAAAGTAAGGCTTCTCGCGCTTGGCCACGCCCATCACGCGCTTGTACTCATGCGGGAACACTTTGACAAACTTGCCCAGCATCTCGCCCCAATTCTCCAGAATCCAGTTACCCCGCGGACTCGCCGTAAACTCCACGTGCCGCTCGATCAGATTGCGCAGCGCGTTGATATCGCTGGAGCTCTCCACCGGCTCCAAGTCCACGCCCGCGCGGTTACAACGGTTCAGACAGAATTCGCCGCTCTCGTCCAAGACAAAAGCGATTCCGCCGCTCATACCCGCGGCGAAGTTCTTGCCCGTTTCGCCAAGTATCGCCACCAGCCCATTTGTCATGTACTCGCAGCCGTGATCGCCCACACCCTCCACTACCGCCGTCGCCCCCGAGTTCCGCACGGCAAACCGCTCGCCGGCCATGCCATTGAAGAACGATTCCCCGCTTGTCGCGCCATACAGCACGACATTGCCGATCAGAATATTGTGCTCCGGTACGAATGACGCCGTCCGCGGTGGATACACAACCACGCGGCCGCCACTCAGGCCCTTGCCAACATAGTCGTTCGCGTCGCCCTCCAGCTCCAGGCTCACGCCATTCGCCAGAAACGCGCCGAAGCTTTGCCCGGCCGACCCGTTGAACTTAATCTGGATCGTGTCCGCCGGCAGTCCCTCGGACCCATACCGCTTCGCCACTTCGCCCGACAGCATCGCGCCCACCGTCCGATGTATGTTCCGGATCGGCATCACGAATTCCACCGGCGTCTTGCTCTCCAACGCATCGTGCGCCAGTTCGATCAACGTATGATCCAGCGCCTCTTCCAATCCGTGATCCTGCGAGATCGTGCAGCGCCGGCCCACCTTCTTCGGCACGGGCGGATTGAACAACATCGACGAAAGATCCAGCCCCTTCGCCTTCCAGTGATCCTTCACATCGCGCATCTCCAACATGTCGACGCGCCCCACCATTTCATCGAATGTCCGGAAGCCGAGTTGAGCCATTATCTCCCGCACCTCATCCGCGATGAAGAAGAAAAAATTGATCACGTGCTCAGGCGTCCCCATGAACTTCGCGCGCAGCTTCGGATCCTGCGTCGCAATGCCCACCGGACACGTGTTCAGATGACACTTCCGCATCATAATGCAGCCCAACGCCACCAGCGGCGCCGTCGAGAAACCGAACTCTTCCGCGCCCAACAGCGCGCCGATCACCACATCGCGGCCCGTCTGCAACTTGCCGTCCGTCTGCACCCGGATCCGCGACCGCAGGTCGTTCATCACCAGCACCTGCTGCGTCTCGGCCAATCCCAATTCCCATGGAACGCCCGCATGCCGCAATGAAGTCAGCGGCGACGCGCCCGTCCCGCCCGAATCACCGGCGATCAGCACCAGGTCCGCATGTGCTTTCGACACGCCCGCGGCCACCGTGCCCACGCCGACCTCGGAGACTAACTTCACCGAAATCCGCGCCTGCGGATTGACATTCTTCAAGTCATAAATCAGTTGCGCCAGATCTTCGATCGAGTAGATGTCATGGTGCGGCGGCGGTGAAATCAATCCCACGCCCGGGATCGAGTGCCGCACCTTCGCCACAAAGTCATCCACCTTGTGTCCGGGCAATTGTCCGCCCTCGCCCGGTTTCGCGCCCTGCGCCACCTTGATCTGTAACTCATCGGCGTTAACCAGGTAATTGGCTGTGACGCCAAACCGCCCGCTGGCCACCTGCTTAATTGACGACCTCTTCGAATCCCCATTCGGCAATAGCTTGAACCGCGCTTCGTCTTCGCCGCCCTCACCGGTGTTCGAGCGTGCTCCCATCCGGTTCATCGCAATCGCCAGCGTCTCATGCGCTTCCTTGGAAATCGACCCAAAACTCATCGCGCCCGTCGCGAACCGCTTCACAATCTCCTTCGCCGGCTCCACATCGTCCAGCGAAATCGGCGACCCCGGTTTGAACTGCAGCAAACCGCGCAACGTGCACAACTGCTGATTCTGCTCATTGATCAGCTTCGAATATTCCTTGAATGTCGCGAAGCTCTCCGTATTCACGGCGTGCTTCATCTTGCTCACTGTTTGCGGATTCAACAGATGATACTCTCCGCGCACGCGGTACTGATAGTTGCCGCCCGGTGAGAGTTCCAAATCCGCCTCGGTCAACGGATGGAAAGCGTGTTCATGCTTCATCTTCGCTTCGCGCGCCAGCACCTCCAATCCCACACCTTCAATGCGCGACGCGGTACCCGTAAAGTACTTATCCACCAGCGCCTTGTTCAATCCGATCGCCTCAAATATCTGCGCGCCGCGATAGCTCTGCAGCGTCGAAATACCCATCTTCGAAAAGACCTTCAAAAGGCCCTTATTCACGGCTTTCTTGTAGTTCTTCAGCGCCGTCTCAAACGGTACGTCGATCCGGCCCTTCATCGCCATGTTATCCAGCGTCTCAATGGCAAGATAAGGGTTCACCGCGCTTGCGCCGTATCCAATCAGGCAGCAGAAATGCATGACTTCCCGCGGCTCGCCGCTTTCAACGATCAACGCCACCTGGGTCCGCGATCCCTCCCGGATCAGGTGATGGTGAACCGCCGTCAACGCCAGCAGCGCCGGTATCGGCGCCGAGTCCGCGTCCACGCCCCGGTCACTCAGTATTAGCAGCGAATACCCGGCTTGAATCGCCCAGCTCGCCCGCCTGCACAACGAATCCAACGCCCGTTCCAACTCCCGCTCCCCGCCATGGACGTTGTAGAGCACCGGCAGCGTATAAGCCAGGAAGTCCCCCCAGCTTACCCGCCGGATCTTTTCCAGATCCCGGTTCGTAAGCAGCGGGTGCTCCAGCTTCAGCAAGTGACTATGCTGCGGCGTCTCGCCCAGAACATTCCGCTCCGTGCCAATGTAACTGGTCAAGGACATCACGAGTTCTTCGCGGATCGGGTCGATCGCCGGGTTCGTCACCTGCGCGAATAACTGCTTGAAGTAGTGGAACAACGTCTGCGGCTTATCCGACAAACACGCCAGCGGCGTGTCCGTGCCCATTGACCCGATCGGTTCCTCGCCCTTCTCCGCCATCGGCGTCAGAATGGTCTTCAAATCCTCGTCGCTGTATCCAAACGCGCGCTGCCGCAGCAGTATCGTCTCGTGGTTCGTCGCATACACGCGCCCTGGCTCCGGCAGCCGGTCCAGCGTAATCTGGTTTTCTTTTATCCACTGCCCGTACGGCTGCCGCTCCCAAAGACCCTTCTTCACTTCCTCATCGGGGATGATCCGCTTCTGGTCCAAATCGACGATCAGCATCTTCCCTGGCTGTAAACGACCTTTATAAATAACGTCGTCCGGCTTGACCGGCAGCACGCCGGTCTCGGAAGCCACGATCAACAACCCGTCTTTAGTTACTAAATACCGCGAGGGCCGCAGTCCGTTCCGGTCGAGCGTCGCGCCCACCACATGCCCGTCCGTGAACGCCACCGCCGCCGGCCCGTCCCAAGGCTCCATCAGCGAAGCGTGGAATTCGTAATACGCCTTCTTCTCCGCCTGCATCGTCGAATCGGCGTCCCAGGCTTCCGGAATCAACATCGACATCACGTGCGGAATGCTCCGCCCGGACAAGTACAGCAATTCAACCGCGTTGTCCAACGTGGCCGAATCGCTCCCCCCCGGTTCGATAATCGGCATGATTTTCTTCAGGTCGTCGCCCCAAACATCGGACGTCATCACCGCCTGCCGCGCCGCCATCCAGTTCGCGTTCCCGCGAACCGTGTTGATCTCCCCGTTGTGGCACAGATACCGGAACGGGTGCGCCAGCGGCCATGTCGGGAACGTGTTCGTCGAAAACCGCTGGTGGACCATCGCCAGCGCCGACTCGCACTCCGGGTCCGCCAGATCGCTGAAAAATTTCTGGATCTGCGGCGCCAGCAACAAACCCTTGTACACGATGGTCCGGCAACTCAACGATGGGACATAGAAGAAGTCCTTGTCCCGAATATCGGACGCCCGAATCTCGTGCTCCGCCCGCTTCCTAATCACATACAGCTTCCGCTCCAGGTCGATCTCGGTCGTCCCAATCGCGCCCCGAATGAAGATCTGCTCGATATACGGTTGCGACGCCCGCGCCACTCGCCCAATCGCGTCCACGTTCAGCGGGGTATCCCGCCACCCCAGCACTTCCAACCCCTCTTCCCGGATGATCCGCTCAAAGACGCCCTCCACCAAAAGCCGCGCCGTTCGCTCGACCGGCAGGAATACCAACCCCGCCCCATATTGCCCCGCCGGCGGCAGCGTAAAGCCCTCTTTTGCGCACTCCCGGGCGAAGAACGAATGCGGAATCTGGATCAACAGCCCCGCCCCGTCGCCCGTCTCCGGATCGCACCCGCACGCTCCGCGATGGGTCAGATTGATCAGAATCTGGACGCCCTTCGTGATTATGTCGTGCGACTTCTGCCCGTGGATATTAACCACGAAGCCGATGCCGCATGCATCCCGCTCATTCGCCGGACTATACAAGCCTTGCGCCGGAGGTAGCCCTCGGACCGCTTGGAATACGTCTTGGGAGTTTGACATGAACTTCACACCTCACTGGAGGATTCCAAATAGCATACAGTATTAGACGTTCGTAATCAAGCGGTCAATTATATCAGTTTTTCTAATACAAATAAAATTAGCCTAGGTGAATTCGTAGCGCATTGACATAAGCATTTCTTATGATATCCTCTATGCAGTGAACTTCGACCATCTGAAGCTCTTTCGCGACATCGCCCAGTCCCGCAGTGTCAGCCGTGGCGCTCAATTGAATGAGGTCAGCCAGTCCGCCGCCAGCCAGCACCTTCAGGAACTCGAAAAGAATCTATCGGTTAGCCTCCTTGATCGGGCCACCCGTCCCCTTGTTCTAACCCCCGCCGGCCGGCTCTACTACGACCTTTGCCGCGATGTCCTACGGCGCAAGGAAGAGTTCGACGCTTCGCTCGGCGGTCTCCTCCACGGCGTTGAAGGCACCGTCCGCGTGGCCAGCATTTATTCAGTCGGCTTATCGGAGATGTCCCGGCTGGAGTCGGAATTTCAGCGCCGTTGGCCCGACGCCGTTCTCCGGGTCGATTACCTACGCCCCGAGAAGGTATACGAACAAGTAGCTGCGGAACAGGCCGATCTCGGCCTCGTCAGCTACCCCGAACCCACTAAGGAAATCGCCGTCATCCCCTGGCGCGAAGAGGAAATGGTGCTCGCCTGCGCGCCCACGCACCCCTTGGCCAGCCTCCCAAGATTGTCGATCCGCGCCCTTGAAGGCGTCGACTTTGTCGGATTCGACAAAGAACTCCCTATCCACCGCGAAGTCGACCGATTTCTCCGCGACCACAACGTCGCCGTGAACTACGTGATGCACTTCGACAACCTTCAAATGATCAAGGAGGCCGTAGTCCTAGGCCACGGAGTCAGCATCACGCCGAAGCGCATCCTGGTGACCGAACTAGCCGCCGGCCGCATCGTCGCGGTGCAATTAGCCGACCCCCTAACCCGCCCTTTAGGCATCCTCCACCGCAAGCGCCGCAAACTAAGCGGCGCCGCCCAAAGCTTCTTAAAACTCCTCCAGGAATAACCCTACATTTCCACTTACCGAGATACCCGGATTTCCCTACCGCAATACCCCCACCGCCGCATCCGTCGCCACATACGAAATCCACCGCTCATGGTCTATCGGGAAACCCCCGCAAACCGCTCCGACACGCCCGCCTCCCGCATCCCCCGCAACGCCAACCCAGTCGCATATGTATCGCTGCCCCACCCTGCCGTCTGCCCCACCCCCGGTTTTACGCAATAAATGCCCCGCCCGCCGCAAAGCCGAAGCGTCCGCCTTCGCCCCGGCCGCCCGCGACACGTGCGCCGCGCGCGACCGGGCAAAAAGTGCAGCCTCCAATAACGCCGTCCGCCCGTCTTCAGCCACCGCGTTAAAGTCCGGGCACCACAGCAGCGGTGAATTTCCGCCGTTGTCCGCCGAATTCACGTCCGCTCCACCTGCGACAATGGCGTTATGCGGCGATTGTCGCGCGGAGCCAAATCCGCCGGTGTCAACCCGCGCGATCAAACCAGGTCATTCCCCCGAATCGGCGCAAGACATCCGCCACGGTCGTCCCGGCCAACGGCCCTTATTTCGCCTCCGCTTTCGTCCGCCGCAAATTCTCCCGATAGCCCGATAAATGCGTCTTGTCAATCAGCGTGGCGCCGGTATCGATAAAGCGGGGCATCGACGAGTGCGGATCCTCACTGAAATTCGCGTCCAGACGCGCCATCTTATAAAGCCGCAGATCCGCCAGTAATCGCAATCCGACGTACGCCATCGTAAACGGCTTCTGCGCAACCGTCGCCGAGATTTGGCCGTTGTCGATGGCGTTCAGTGTCGCCTCAACCGTATCCATTGCCATTACCACCTTTCCGCCTCCTTTCCGTTTCAGCACTTCCGCCACATCGCCCGGTGACTGTCCTTCCAGCGATACAAAAGCGTCCACGACCGGTTTGCCACTCTCGAGAACCTCGGTCACACGGTCGAACGCTTTCGACGGATTGCCCCGAATGTCGACCACTTCGGCGATGGCCACGCCCGGCGCGCTTTCGAGCGCCGCCCGGTATCCCGTGAGTCGTTCTTCCAGATTCGTTTGACCCGCCGTCGTAAAGACCATCACTTGGCCTTTGCCCTTCAACCTTCGCACCAGGTCGCGCCCCGCCATCAGCCCGGCCTCATAGTTATTGGTGCCGACGAAGGTCAAGCGCTTCGAGCCCGGCGCATCGGCGTCGATAGCGATCACCGGAATGCCAGCCGCCACCGCCGCGTCGATTTCCGGACCCAACAGTTTTGGGTCGGACGCCGAAACCAGGATGCCGGCCGGTTTCATCGCCGCAATCCGGCGGAATTCCGCCGCCTGCCGGTCCGGCGCGAAAGTCTCGGGACCGGCTACCGAAGCCGTGACCCTAAGCTCGGACGCGGCCCGGCGCAATCCGGCCGCCGCCTCCTCCCAGTAGGGGGATTTGGTATTCCCCACCACCAGATAATACTTCTCGGAGAGGTCGTGCGGCGCTCCGCATCCACTCAGTAGCGCCACGAATAGGGGGATAGACGACAGGCTGCGTTTCATCACGACGCAAGTGTATCCCCAAACTCTTCGCAGATCAATCGACTGTCGCGCAGTTTTGAATCGATGGCGTTAAATTCTCCGTTGAAATGCGATATGCTCCACACTGAGCCGCTGACCGCGGGGCGGGCTCGCAGTCAAGAACGCAGTTGCCGGAGAAACTCACAATGAAATACTTAGTGTCGGTCATCATAATGACTTCGCTCGCGTGGTCCCAAGGAAGCCTGGGCGGCCTGACCGGACGGGTCACCGACTCGACCGGCGCTTCCGTTCCCGACGTTACCGTCCAACTGCGGAGAATTGAAACCGGACAGGAAGTGAAAGCCGGGACCACCTCCGACGGATCGTTCCTGGCGACCAGCCTCGCTCCCGGCAATTACCGCGTCGTGGTGTCGAAGACGGGCTTCCGCACCGCTGTGCGAGAATCCGTCCTGGTCAGTACAGCTACCGTCTCCAATGCGGACTTCATTTTGGAACTGGGCTCGGTGAGCGAATCCGTCACCGTCGCCGGAAGCGACGTTCAATTACAAACCACTTCCGCCGAGATCGGGACAGTCATGCCGACCAAATCCATTCTCGACCTCCCCATCTCCATGGGCGGAGCGGCCACGACCGGCGCTACCGGTCGCCGCCAGATTGAGAACTTCATGTTCCTTACACCCGGCGTGACCGGAACCCAGTGGAACAAATCCATCAATGGCGCTCCGGGATTCAGCCAGGAGGTTCTGATCGACGGCATCGACATGCAGAACATCGGCGCTCCCGGATTCATCGCCGAGGCGAGCCCTCCCTACGAAGCTGTCGAAGAGTTCAAAATCCAGAACACGCTTTACCCCGCCGAATTCGGAGGAGGCTTCGGCGTGATGAACTTCACCATGCGTTCCGGAACGAACAAATACCACGGCGGCCTGTTTGAATTCTTCCGCAACGAAGCGATGGATTCCCGCACTTTCTTCGGCGGGAGCAAGAAGGCGCTGCTCCGCCAGAACGAGTACGGCGGCACATTTGGCGGACCCGTTATCGTGCCCAAGTACAACGGCCGAGACAAGACGTTCTTCTTTTTCGCTTATTCCGGATTCCAGCTTCGCGGCGGCGTCCCCGTTGGCGCATTCGCCACCCTTCCGACCGTTCTCCAGCGCGGCGGGAATTTCTCCGACTACCCGTTCCCCATCTTCGATCCGGCCACCACGGCCCCCGATGGGCGCGGAGCGTTCCAGCGCGATCCGTTTCCGGGCAACGCGATCCCCGCATCTCGCATCAGCGGAGTGGCCCAGCGCACCCTGCCGCTCATTCCCCAGCCGGATCTCCCCGGCTTTTTCAACAACTATTTGAGCCGCCAGAATCAGCCCAGTACCGACAACGATTGGAGCGTCAAGATTGACCACCAGATCAGCTCCAAGCAGCGCATTTCGGGCGCCTATTGGTGGGTCCGCGGCGAAACCACGATCAACGGCGCCGTGGCCGGCGAGTTGAATCCCGGCTATCGCGTCACGCCAACCACCGCGAGCGGTCTGCGCCTGAATCACTCACATACCATCAGTCCCACCTTATTGAACCGTGTAGGCTTCGGATACACACCGACCAGCCCGACGTGGTCCCGCTGGCTGCTCGACCCGCGCGAGGGGAACAAGGTCTTGAGAATTCCAGGCATTCCGGAGGCGTCTCGCGGCTTCCCGATTCTAACCTTTACCGGTCCGACCCCTTACGCCGGCCTGGGCAACTCCGCCAACAACGGAACCGATCCCCAGTTCTTCCAGAACTGGAGCGGCGCCGATGACATGTCGTGGGTCCGCGGCCGCCATCAGATCAAGTTCGGAGGCTCCTTCCGCTACCGCCGAATGACTGTTCAGGACCGGCGAAACGAAGGCGGAACCTTCAATTTTAACGCCCTCTCCACTTCGCAGCCGAATAGTACCGACTTCGCCCGTTTTGGGAATCCATTCGCCGCGTTTCTGCTCGGCGAAGTCTATTCGGCGAGCTCCGCCGTTCCAGCCCCGACGCGGCAGTACAACGACCAGTTCCTGGCCGCCTACGCCGAGGACGTCTTTAAGCTCTCCAACAGCCTGACCATCAGCGTGGGCTTGCGCTACGAACTGCCTTTCTATGTACGAGAGCGCGAAGGGATCATCTCCTTCCTCGACCCCACGCGGCCAAACCCGGCGGCGGGGAACAGGCCAGGCGGCCTGGTCTTCCTTGGCAACGGCCAGGGCCGCACCGGAAGCAACGAGATTATCCCCGGCTACAACCTCGGCTTCTCGCCCAGGTTGGCCATCACCTACGCTTTAGATCGCAAGACGGTCATTCGGACGGGCTACGGCATTTTCCGCGTGGTAACCGCCGTCGGCCGCATGAACAGTTGTCAGTTCTGGTGTTCCGGGTTCGGGCTCCAGCCGTTTTACACCACCACGAATTCCGGCATTACAGCCGCCTTCCCGCTGGACCGCGGCTTTCCTCCGAATCCCGTCCAGCCACCCGTTTTCGATCCCGCTTTGAACAACAACGGCAGCGTCACCATGATCAACGGCGACGCCAACCGCATGGCTCTCTCGCAAAGCTGGACGTTCGCTATCCAAAGGGAACTGCCCTTCGGCATAAATCTCGACGCGGCCTATATCGGAACGAAGTCCAGCGGAACCTGGACCGGCCTTTCCGTCCCCAATCAGTTGAACCCGAGCTACCTCAGCCTCGGCCAGACGCTCAACGCGAGCATTACGTCTCCGCAGGCGATCGCCGCCAACATCGCCTTGCCATATCCCGGCTTCACCGGCTCCGTGGCCCAGGCGTTGCGGGCCTTCCCGCAGTTCACCAACGTCGACGATGTCTATCAACCTACCGGCTACAACTTTTACAACTCCATGCAAGTGCGCGTTCAGAAGCGGCACTCCTCGGGACTATCGTTCCTGGTCGCCTATACGCTCGCGAAGAACATCGGGTTCCCCGGCGGAGACATTTTCGGAGACGTTGGCGGCGGGGGCGCGGCGCGCGGAATCGACACCTTCAACCGCAAACTGGAAAAGTCTATCGTTGGCTCCGACCAGACCCATGTGCTGGTCACATCCTGGAGTTACGATTTCCCATTCGGCCGCGGCCAGAAGTTCCTCTCGGGCGCGGGCAAGGCGACAAATGCCGTCCTGGGCGGCTGGGCGGTAAACGCGATCCAAACCTACCGGTCGGGTACCACGATCGCCGTGGGCGGCGGTCCGGCCCTGCCGCTGTTCGGCGGAAACAATCGGCCCAACTGGGTGAGCGCCGACGTGCGCAGTTCCGTTGCGATGGGCGATTTCGACCCCGCTCGCGACCGGTACCTGAACATCAGCGCCTTCAGCCAGCCCGCTCTCTTCACCATTGGGAACGCGCCGCCCCGTATGCCCCACGTGCGGACCCCGGCGTTCTTAAACGAGGACTTCTCCGTTTTCAAGAATGTCCATTTTACCGAAGCGCTCGCGCTTCAAATTCGCGGCGAATTCTATAACGTCATGAACCGCGTGGTCTTTGGCGGGCCGGCGGCAAACATCAATAATCCGGCGACATTCGGTATCATCGGCGGCCAGGCGAACACGCCCCGTCTGGTTCAACTCGGCATGAAAATAATCTTCTAAGGCCGCTAACCGCGGGGCAGGTTCGCGGTCGAGAGTGTCAACAACTTGGGTCGTACCACTCGCGGGGGCGGCACCAAATTAATGGAGAGACTCAAGGCTTCATCCCGTAGATTGCGCGTAACCGCTCAAACTCACTTAATGCGGCGGCGGCCTTCGCGGCCTCACCGGCGGCCTGATAGGTGCGCCACAACTGATATCGGACGGTTGCGTCCCGCGGCGCCAGCACCGCCGCCGTTTCCATCGCCCTAATCGAATCTCGCGGCCTGTCGAGCGCACCATAAATTCGGGCCGCCAGTTTCGGCGCGGCGGCGTCCCGCGAATCCATCTCCATCGCCTTCTTCACAAATTCCAGCGCCGCCGCTGCGTTTCCTTCGCCCAGCCGCAACCTCGCCAGTCCCACCAGCGATTGCGCAACCGTGAGGGAAGCCATGTACTCCGCTTCCGCCTCGGCCAACTGTCCCGTCCGCTCCAGGCAGTTGCCCAGATAGAAGCGGGCTCGGGTATATCCGCTGTTTCGTTCCAATGCCAGCCTGAACCATTTCGCGGCCTCTTCCGCGTTGTCCACATCCGAATCGTAGTGCCTTCCGAGGTAGTAGTAAGGGCCGAAATCATGAGGCGTTTTGCGGATCGCCTCCGCCATTTGCTCCCGGAACAACACGTGCTGCCGCGCCAAATAATACGCCACGCCCAGCGCCTTCGGATGGCCCATGCGCCGTAAGGCTCGGATCGCCGCCGTCGAATCGTTCCGAACAATCGCCAAAATGCCTCGCCATAAATCGCGATCCGTCTCAGGTAGATTGTCTACTAGAACTGTGACTCGGGCCAAATCACCGGCCATGAGCGCTTCACGAATACCTTGCGAGGCCGCCGTCGCGGCCGGCAACAGCGGCGCGAGGTCTGTCGCTTGCCCCACCGCAACCATATGGCATACTACCAGCAGCGTGAGCAAGCGAGTAACGTTAGCGGCCGTCTGCATTCTGTTCCGACTCCCATGCTACCCGCAGTTCCTCCCGGACCTGCAAGCCAAATCTCCCGCCGAGTATGACGCCTATCTCGACGCGCTCGATGGACCCACGCTTGAGAAGGGCGCTTCTTTCGAACTGGCCTTCCCGCATTCCGCGCTCCGCCTGCCCGTTTGTGAACTGATGGCCAAAGCCTTCCGTTCGGAAGGCCGCGCGGATGAAGCGGTCGCGGCCGCATCCCGCGGTCTAGCCATCGCTCCGGATTACATTCCGCTGCTGGTCGAACTGGCCGATCTGCTTGCCAATGGTCCCCGGGATCTCGACCGCGCGGCCACCTCCGCCCAACGCGCTTTAGAGTTGCTGCAGACGGCCAAGGCACCGCTACGCGTCTCTCCCAATGATTGGCTGACGGCCACGGCCGGACTTCGCGCCCGCGCCCACTCGGCCCTGGGCATGGTCCGCTTTAAGCGTGACGACCCCGCAGGAGCGATTCTCCAATTCGAAGCCGCCCTCGGCCAACGTTCGCCCGGAGATCCCGCCATCCACTACCGCCTTGGGCGTCTTTATGTCCTCTTTGGACGGACCGCCGAAGCGAAGGTTCAATTGCAGGAAGCCGCACGGGCGGGCGATAAAGTTCTTCGTGATCTGGCAAACGCCGCCCTTGCCGCGCTTTGAACCCCGTACGAGCGGCGATACTTGGGTCAGCTTGGCTTTAATTTAGGTTAGCTTGGGTTTCCCGTGGGCTTTCCTTGGTTACTTCTTGGGAGGTTCCAGTTAGTAAGTCGAGTGTTATCAACAAACCGTGGGAGGTTCCCATCATTTTCACGTTTTTCCGGGCCTAGTGTGTGCGGCGAACGACTTACGGCCGGTACGTGGACACACTTATGCTGAGTACTCAATATTCAATTGTCAAAGAGCGCTGGCGGCAGCTTCCGCGATAGCCATTCTACTAAGACGGAAGGCCGCTGGAAAATGAAGAGGGCCCGTCTGTTTGCGGCAGACCGGCCCTCACAACTTCATTATATCATTCTGTCAAGCGATTTGAGGCGTGTTTGGGGGTGGTTGGCGAGTAAGTCGTTTGGTTTCAGCGGTGAAATAAACTTCGATGTATCGTGACTCGTTTACCGGCGAACACATTTATCGACGAGAATGAAGCAATTAGCCAAGACCACGATCCTTATTCAGAAAAGTGAACAGGTAAGCCTGGGCATCCATTTCCTCGCTAACCAAACTCCAACTCCTGAATGCTTCCGTTACCGACTCTATTTGCGCAACTACATCCACTCTCGTCCACTCTGAAGCGGAGTCGAATCCGCTTTGTTTCGCATCTGCTGCACTTGAATGAAAACTTTCGCAACCGTGTGGAGTCTTTCGGCAATATCACGGTCAAGACCATCCGCGTTCGTCTTGAGGTGTTTTTCGAGATCTCGCGCTTTCTTTTCGGAAGCGGTTCTCATTTTGCCGTGGTCAAAGAGCCTTGCGAACGCCGGGCGCTGTTCGGGACGGCTCCAGTTGTTGCCGCCGCCGTGATCAAATTCGCTTGCCGCGGCGTTTCGGGCGTCAAATCGGCTAACCGCTCAGCAAGCTCGAAATACTCATTGGCGAGGGTGATTTATCGGTTTTCGGTAGGGATCATGCCCACGCAGGTTCATTGAGTTGCGCTTGTTCGGATTGGCTCCGATAGTTGAAATAAGGGCGGACACCCCATGCTTCGAGCGGTTCGATGTGCTGTTCGATCATAGTCGCTACGTAATTTGTGACATCCCAGAGCCGGCCGGGCGTTGCGACGGCGTCCGAGAGCGTAACCTTAAAAAAAACTGAAGGCTCACCCGTCCAGTCGTTCTCAAAGGTATAGCGGAGGCGCAGAACGCTAGGATGGAGTTGGCGCTCGACATCCCGCACAGCGGCATCAAAATCGCTTTGCCGTGTATAGGCACGAGGTACTATCACAACCTTATTATCGCTTGTCCGGTGGGTGATTGAGAGGGCGTCGCTCGCTAAAACTCGCGAGGGGCGAGATGTCAATTCCGGCCGCGGGAGAGCTAACGCGAGGCTCAGTATTGGGGCCGGACGCCGTTCTGTTCGAAGAGCGTTCCGCGGCCGAGACGCCAGTCGGGGTCGAGACGGCGCTTGACGGCTTTCATCGATTCGATTTGTTCGGGGGTGTACTGCAATGCGAGGAACTTCGCTCTGCGTTTGCCGAGGCCGTGTTCGGCGGCGCTGGAACCGCCAAGCGACTTCCTACGTGGTCTAGTGGCAGTACTTCTATTCCTTTTCCGGATAGGAGCCGACTATACATCCAGGTGGATCTTTGAACGCTTCGCGGTCCGGAATTGCGTGATCGACAAGCTGGTATGAGTTCTCCCCGCGCCAGGGGAAGAGCTTGGCAGCCTAATGCGGTCTTCCGGTTTCCAGCTCTGGCGCAGGAATCGGAGTCAAAGCGGAAATGATCACTCCAGCGGTCTTCGCGAGGATGGAAGAGTCCGACGGCCTCACCGGACTCTGGGTCAATGGCCGCCACGTCATAAGCCAAGTTATCGAGAATCGACGACCCTCCGTGTTTACGGCTAGCAAAGCCAGCGTCGAACTCATGGATGCCGCAGTACTCACAACGAAGTCCCGCCCGACGGGCCACTTCCGTACGAAGTTCCGCCGTAACGTCACTGGCCACGAGCGAGGATCTGGCGGGCCTAGGCCTTCGCCATTCTTAGTATGTGCTCCAGCTTCATGAAATGGTCCAACTCCGCCCGTTCATCGGCCGACAGACAGTTTTCTTTCTCTCGCTCAATCAATTCCGCGACGCGCCTTTGCGCCTCGGGTGACGGTTGGAAGCGAACGACTCCTTCCGAGGTTGTCCCGGCCGCGATGAACTCGATAATCTCAAAGTAAGCTGGACTCGCGGTGCTCATTCTTCTTAATCCTACACTAGGCGAGGAGCTTCGGATCCGACGGGATTTAGGACTTCCGCCGCCTCACGGTGAGCCTGATCGAGTCCCGCTGGCGGCGCCTTCGCACGATTGGCCATGCTGAAGTCTGAATTCCGTTCCCTGACGGTCACGGCTCGGAAACGTGTTGCTGAATCCATCCGGCCCGCCGAGGTATTGGAGCTAGGGCCGGACGCCGTTCTGTTCGAAGAGCGTTCCGCGGCCGAGACGCCAGTCGGGGTCGAGGCGGCGCTTGACGGCTTTCATCGATTCGATTTGTTCGGGGGTGTATTGCAGCGCGAGGAACTTCGCTTTGCGTTTGCCGAGGCCGTGTTCGGCGGCGACGGAGCCGCCCAGCGACGCGGCTTTTTTGGCGAAGATCATGAGCGCTTCGGTGCCTGCGTCGAATTCTTCCTGCGTGGCGGGGAGCATGTTGACGTGGGGGTGCGAGTCGCCGACGTGGCCGAAGATGCAGTAGTGGCCGGGCATGATCCGGTCCATATGTTCGCGGTAGAAGGCGAACATTTCGCGGTTCTTTTCGACCGGTACGGAGAAGTCGGTACCGAGAGAAGGGAAGCCGTTGCGCTGGGCGAGCGCGAGGGCGGTTTCGGGGAGCGCATGGCGGAACTTGCGAAAACGTTCGCGGTCGAAGTCCGACGATCCGAACCAGCTTTCGGTCTCCATGGCCCCGGTTTCCTCTAGTCGGGCGGACCAGGCGTCGATGTCGCCTTCGCGTTCGACGATCTGTTCCATGATGAGCGCGGCGCGGGCTGGTTTGGGAACGTCGGGGTAGCGTTGCTCGATCATGCGGAGGGCGGGGTCGTCGACGTATTCAAGCATGCGAATGTTGGGGACGGCGCGCCACTGGTCGAGAGCGTCGAGGGCGGCTTCATCGGAGGGGAAGAATATGATGCCGTTGAGGAGTTCCTTGGGATTGGGGAGGAGTTGGACTTCGGCTTCGAGGACGATACCGAGGGTGCCTTCGGAGCCGGTGAAGAGATCGATCCAATCCATGCCTGGGCGGAGGGGATAACCGGCGGAGTGCTTCTTGGCGGCGGGTTGGGGGATGTTGGGGACATCAAAATCAATGGCGTCGCCGCGGCGAACGTCGAGGATGCGGCCATCGACGAGAGCGACGCGGAGACGCTGGATCCATTGGCGAGTGGCGCCGTATTTGAAGCTGCGGGAGCCGGAGGAATTAGCGGCGACGGTTCCGCCGAGGAAGGCCATGGTTTCGGTGGGATCGGGCGGATAGAACTGGCCGGTGGCTCTGGCGGCGGCTTGGAGCGAGTGGAGCGTGACGCCGGCGCCGGCGGTGGCGGAGCCCTCGTGAATTTCGAGGCGGCGGAACTTTTCCATGGAGATGAGCCAGCCGCCGTTGGGGACGCGGCCGCCGGTGAGACCGCTGCCGCCACCGGCGATGGTGATGGGGGCTTGCTCGCGGGCGGCGGATTCGAGGATGGCGATGAGGTCCGCTTCATTGGCGGGGACGCAAATTTTATCGGCGTGGCCCTTGGCGCCGCTGGCGTCTTCGAGATAACTCCAACTCATGGAGCTTCTATTGTACGGCGATCGGCTACCGGACTATAACCGGCACGGACGTGAAACTGCCGGAAGGGCTGAAGCGAAGCCCAAGGCCGGCGATCGCTCCGCCGGCCGTGTTTTGAAACTCGATGAATCCGCGGCGGCCGCCGGTGACTGAGAAGCGGTCCACGATGGCGAACGAAGCATGTCCCATGGCGGGCAACGCCACCGCTTGCAAACCTAGCTGAACGCCATTGTCGTCGCGGATCGTCGCGTTGACTACGACCGCCTGCGCGGTGGAGTTGACGAGGGCCACGCCGGTTGAAAACCCCACTGTATTATCGAACGGTAGAACGAGACTGGCAGTGCCTCCGCTTTCCAGAGGAGCGGTGCCTTCGGCATCCCGGCCATCCTGGCTTCGCTGCCGGAAGATGGCGAAGCCTGAGACTGGCCCTGCGCTGACGACCTCCGCCCAGCCGATCAGAGTTGGAGATGACACCGGGGCTTCCGATTCAATGACCAGTGTGGCGCCGGGTTCTACCGTTCGCTCGACTGTTGAAGCCGATGCCGGTTGCGAAGTTCCCTGGTGAGTGACGGTGATAGGCAGTGTCAACGGACGGCCATCATCCCCCCGGAAGGCTACGCGGACTGCGTTCTGCGTTGATGAGAGGTTTATGAGAATGGTGGTCGTTTTCCAGCCCCCACCGGATGCGATTTGACTGGCTGAACTGGAGACGACAGTGGGGGTTGCGTCGAGTGAGATCTTGTCGAAATTAGCCTGTCCCCGTGCCGTTATTCCCGTTAGGCGGATTCCAAGTCTCTGCCCTAGCAGCGCCGAATTGGCGTTTGTTGAAGGATAGACGATCCGGCCCGTAACGAACGTCCCCGAAGGCGGCACCAGCGACGAGTCAGTTGCCAACGTGGTCGAGGCAGCGAGAAGCTCGACGCTGTATCCGCCAAAAGCATAATCGGCCCGGCTGCCGACACTGAAGACGAGGGTGTACACAGTGTTGGGCTGAAGCGTTGCACCCAGGGTTTGAACGAGGGCGCCACTGGCACTATCATTGCCCAGCGCCACGGTGTTAACGCCTTCTGGAATGCCGTTCGGAAACATTCCGCCAGCACCGATCGAAGGCCTGAGACTGTAGAACGTGCCGGTTCCGGTCCATCCAGGCACAGGCACATTGAAGCCGTAGCACGGCGCTTGAGCGCAAGGAAGTACTGGCTGCTCAAATCCGGCGTTTGCAATCGGAACGTCAACGGCCCAAGCCGACAAAGCCATCCCATAGACGAGCGTGGCGGTTATTGAAACTCTTCGCAACATGCTAACTTCCTCCTGACATAAGGATTCTACACCGGCTTCTCAGCCAATGTGAGCACCGCCAGAGGATTCAGCGACTAGAAAGTAAACCGTAGCGTGTACTGCATCTCACGTCCCCGATTTGTCACTGCCTGTGCCGTTGCCCTTCCGAAGAGAGCGTTGCCGGCGACGGTGTTGGGGTTTGCCCACATGAGCGAGTTAGTCAAGTTGTAAGCTTCGAAGCGGAATTCAAGCTTGTAGCTTTCCCTGATTGGAAAGGACTTCGAAATCGTCGCGTCGGCGTTCCAGAAAACCGGTCCGGTAAGGCCGTCGAACTGGAAGGGATTCGTGCGTGGAGTAAACGCCGTCGCCACCTTGAACGCATCGGTGTTGAACCACTTCTGCGGTCCGGGATTGTCGACGATCGGGCTTGTGCCGTCGTAATCCATTTGATTGAACCGGAGGAACTCGCCGGAGCGATAGGTGTAAATTCCGCTCGTCTGCCAGCCGCCCGCGACAGCGTTCAAGACGGGGTGCATATTAGAACCGATTCGACGGCCCTTGCCAACCGGAACGTCGTAAGTGCCGGCGATGGTCAAGCGGTGCCGGGCGTTGTTGGAGCCGAGCCAGAATACCTGATTGACGTACTGTTGGATATCGTTGAAAAAGGCTTCATTGCGCTCCTGATTGTAGTTATAGGCCAGGAGCACGCTTGCGCCGGCGGAGTAAGTGCGCTGGACGCGCAATTGCAGGGCCTGGTAACGGGATTGCCAGTCACTGAAGCTGTTCATCGTCAGCGCGCCATAGTGCGGATAAGGCCGCAGCAAACTGCCCCTGGTAACGGTGGCGGGATTGCGCTGATTGCCGGGGAAGACGCTGGGGGTGAGATAGTTGAAGAACGGGTTCGCGATGTTCTGGGAAAGCTGCGCCTTGTAGGTGTAGCCCAGGTTTGGGTCGGCCATATTGAACTCCTGGCTGTGGGAAACGTCCCTTCCGAAGTTCAGGAACCAGGTGGCATCCACTTTGAACTGACCGGGGATTTCGCGCATGATGGTGAAGTTGACGCGGTCGTTGACCTGCGCGCGGAACTGCTGACTGGGCCAGCTTGCGGCGTTCCCCACGTTTGTGTACGCGCCGAGGCTCTTACCGATCGGCAACTGCAGCGGATTCGACCCGGCCGGGAAGGGATTCGACAGATAGGCCTGGGGACGGCCTTCGACGTTCGGGAGCGGATTGGAAATCTGGCTGAAGCCGGGGCACCAGGTGCACGCGGCGAGCGTGTTCGCGCTGCCGTTCACGGAGTTGCCGCCGGTAATCGGCGCAACATAGCGCGCAAAGCCGATATTGAGGGCCATCTTGTCGTTGACGCGAATGGCGGCCCCGATACGGGGGAGAAAGATATTCTTCTGCGTCGTCCACGCCTTCCTGTTATCGCTGTCGGTGAATACCCATTTGCCGTTGAAGGTAGGCCTGGACAGGGCCACAAGATCGGCGGGGATGTTGGGCGGAGATTTTTGCATGGCCTCATTGGGAGCGGTGAGGTCGAGGAAGCGGGAAAAGATGTCGTTATCGTCGTAGGGGCCCGACTCCCACTCGTAGCGCAAACCCATGTTCAGGGTGAGACGGCGGTTAACTTTCCAGTCGTCGTGAATGAAGCCGCCGATAAAAGGAACGCGCATCGTTTGGAACGGGAAGCCGCGAGCGGTGGTCCGCTGGTCCAGCACGCCCAGAAGGAAAGAAGCGTGCGCGTCGCCGGACAACAGGGTATTGGGCGACAAATAGGTGCTGGCCGTCGAGTCCGGGTAGAAATTCAGGTTCATCAGATTGGGGAAGATCCCGATACCGACGTGGTAGCGGTATTCGGCTCCGGCCTTGAGATAATGGGAGCCGCGGGACTGCGAAATTTTTCCGCTGAAGGCGTAGTGATGCGGATGCTGAAACCAGTAACTGCCCTTGCCGTAAGTCGACGTAGTCTGGCCCTGGATCGCCACGTTCGGGTAATAGACCAGCGGCATATCCTTCACGTAGGGCGCGTACCAGGGATTGTTCGGCCAGAATTCGGCCAGGCCCGCCTCACCCACGGCGGACGCCGGCGCGGAATAGTCGTCTTCCAGCATCGAGTAACTGGCGCGGAGATTGAGAACGGTGCGCGGCGATAGCGTATAGACCATGTCGCCCGCGACGTTTCTGGAATTCATGATGCCGCCATTGTCGTTCGGCATCGCGCGGGAATTGTTCGGCGTGTAGTTATCCTGATCGAGTGTAGTCTTGAACTGCGAGTAACGGCCGAACACCTTCCACTTGTCGCTGATGTTCCAATCGGTCTTGTTCGAGAAGTTCAGGTTCCTCATCGGCCAGGCATAGGAAGCACGGAAGTTGTTGGAACCGGAAAGATCGTCGCCGGGATTGTTGGGGCCCCAGAAATCCTGCATGATACGTTTCGCGGTGGAATCGATGCGGTTGGCCGGCAGCACGTTATTCGGGAAGGGCTGCCGGCTGGCCGTGTTCGTTCCGACGTTCAGAACGGTGGTGGTGGGGTCGTAGATCGTGCGCAATCCACCGGCGCGGGTGAGGGAGCGGGAAAAATCGCCCGACCGTTCGAGGTCGGTGGGCATGGTGCGAACGGCGTCTCGCGGCTCCTTCGTGCGCCAAGCCTCGTAGGTGAAGAAGTTGAAGAGCTTGTTCTTGCGAACGGGGGCTCCGACCGTGCCGCCCCAGATATGGTTCTTAATGAAGTTCGGCGTCCGGGGAACCGTGGTCGGGTTCACGACGGCGTTGAAGGCCGGATTGCGCCCGAAATAATACGCGGTGCCGTGAATCTCATTGGTGCCCGACTTCATGGAGACGGACATGGTGCCGCCGGCGGAATGGCCGAACTCGGCGTCAACGGAATTCTGCTGGATGGAAAACTCCTGCACGGCATCCATGGGCGGGGCATACGAACCCTTGGGGCCGATCTGGATGGGCGCTCCGTCGAGCAGCAGGTCGTTTTTCGTGCTCGTATTTCCGCCGACGTCCATTTGCGACGAGGACCACATGAAGAACGGGTTCTTCTCCGCTCCATAGCGGCTGACGACGGCGGGGTCGAGGAGCGCGAGCGTGAAAGGGTTGCGCGCCTTGACGGGCAGGTCCATCAGCATCTTCCGGTCGATGGTGAGTTCGCGAGTGGTGGAATTAAACTGCAACGTGACGGCTTGCGCGGAAACGGTAACGGTTTCGACAAGCGCGCCCGGCTTGAGGCTGAAGTTGACGGTGAGGTCGGCGCGGGTCTGCACCAGGATGCCCTCCTGTTGCTGCCGGGAGAAGCCCTGCATTTCGGCCTCGACCATATAGTTGCGGGGCTCGACGTTGTCGAAGATATAGGCGCCGTTGGCTCCGGTGTCCTTGGACGCGGTAATTCCGGTGTTGATGTTTCGGACCGTGACCTTCGCGCCGGCGACCGACGCGTCCGAAGAATCAGTGACAACTCCCCGAATTTTCGCGCGGTAATCCTGGCCCAAAAGAGCCAAACCCATCGTTGCAAGAACGAGCGGGCGTGTAGACATCATGTTCGAAACCTCACGTTGCAGAGTCTGAAATGAGTGAACCCGGACAGGGTAGCGCTTGCTCGCGTGAATAATTCGACGATTGATTCACACGCCGGAGAATGCCAAACGATTTGGCGACTAAAGCAGTCAAGCGGCCACAGGGGCATGGCCGAAGGTGACAGGGACTGCTAGCGAGACCGCGAACTCGCACTGAGTATAGTCGACCCCAGGATCTAGCGCAAGCGGCAAATTTCAGCGGCAAATTTCAGTTGCCGCTGTACTCGGAGGCGATAGTACGGGTTCGAAGGGCGATGCTGTGGCGGGCGCGGTCGACCGAGAATTTGCCGCCCCAATCGGGAGTGGCGAGCGGACCGGAGAGCCACTCGACGGTGGCGGTAGCGGGGTTGAAGCGGTAGGCGCCTTCGCCGTAGTAGGGACCGGCGGAGCCGCGGGAGATGCGGTACTTGTTGCCGGCCATGAGTTCAAAGTGCCCTAGATACAGGGGTGGGACTTTGACGGCGCCGTAGGAATAGATAATGTATTTCGCGACATGAGGACCATCGGCGACGGCGGCCGAGTCGCGGGCTTTTTGGGCTTCGGCGGTACCGGCGGCGCGGAGGTTCTGTGATTGATGCCAGCGGGAAGAGGAGAACTTCTCATATTTGAGGAGATATTCCGGATGAACTTTGCCGGCGCGGATTTCGACGATTTTGCCCGCGTGCCACCCGCCGTCATAGCCCTCGACGACGTCGCCGATGTTGTAGGCGGGGAAGACTTTGGGGGCGTCGGGCGGGCCGCCTGGGCGCAGGCTATTGGGCTGATGGTAGCGCTGGGTGGAGAAGTCGTCGTACTTGACGAGGTAATTGCCTTGGTTGTTGCCGGTACCGATCTGGGTGATCGCGCCTTTGTACCAGGCGATGTCGAGCGCTTCCACGCGGTCGCCGACTTTGTAGGCGGGAGATTGGGCGAGGACGGAGGCGGCGAGGAGGAGAAAGAGCGAGTTCTTAAATGGCACTGGCTGCGAGAAGAGTACCACATGCCTTCGCCAGATCTCTCCAGAAACTCGCGCAGAACGGACTCGGCAGCGGCTGGGGTTGGGCGAGAATTCGCGATGGGTGGGGGCCGCGCCCGGCCTTTGCGCTCTGAGGAACACGCGCACAACGGACACGCTCCAGCCCGGCAGGATGGGCGAGTTCCTCGCCCGTTGGTGCCGTGCCTGCGCGGCCTGTGCGCTTCTATGTTCCGGCGCCGAGGGCGATTTCGAGATCCTGGGCGATGGTTTGGGCGAGCGCGCGGATGGCTTCGGGCGTCCTGAGATCCTGCGCGTAGAAGTCCTCGGCCCAGCCTTTGCGGCCGGTGAATGGTTCGACGAGGTACGCAGTTACGCGAGACTGGGCACCGGTGACGCGGACGGAGATGGCAAGAACTTTGGCGGCGCCGATGGCCCTGGCGAGTTCCGGGGCTTGTTTGGGATGACCGCGGTAGGGAAGGATGGATGGCCAGCCGATGACGGGTACTTTGCCGCGGTTGGCGATTTGGGCGGTGATGGCTTCGGCGAGGGCTTCGTCGGCGGGATCGAGACCGGACGGGTCGACGAACGTCCAGCGGGCGGGGACGACGGCGAGGGCATTCGCGGGGACGCCTGGGCGGGTGAAGTAATACGCGGCGAGGGCGCCGGCGATGACGGCGGCGGCGAGGATGAGGCGGCCGAATTTGCGGGGTCTGGTTTCGGCGGCGGCGATGAGCGGGGCGTAGGTTCCTTTGGGAAAATCGATGCGAAGCTTCTCGGCGCTGCCGGGACCGGCGTAGTATTCGGCGAGGCGTTGGCGGAGACGGCGGGCTTCGACGCGGACGATTGGGTCCAGGCGGGGATCGTAGGCGTCGTCACGGTCGAAGACTTCGCGGCCCAGCACATACTCCTTGATCTGGCTGGATTCGCCTTTGATATGGGCTTCGACGGTGAACTGGAGGAAGCGGCGGAGCCGGTCGGCGTTGGCGAAGCCGGGGCTGGCGAGGATTTGCTGGAGGTGCGCGCGAAGGGCGGCGGGGTCGCTCATTGCATTCAGTTTTGCATTGATTCCGGCCGTTTAGGACGCGTGTAACGGTAAGATTACCTCGTGCTACTGACGTTTCGGCGGTATTTGAGTCAGCTTGGGCCAGGAGGTTCGAAAGAACATGAAGCTATTTTTGACGTTGTTACTGATGGCGGCCGCGGCGAATGCCGGGCTCCCGATGATTTGCCACCCGATTGAAATTGGAACGGCGAAGTCACTTCCGTGGACGGCGACGAATGAATGGGAGGGCGCGGATCGTTCGTATGACCGGTCGCGGCTGACGGCGGATACGCTGGCGCTGTTGACGCCCGGGGCGGCGCTGGCGGTGCGGATGGAAACGATGCGGCGGGCGGCGATTTACGCTCGGGAAAACGCGCGGTTGGGTGAGGAGATTTTGGCGCGGCTGATGGGCCGTGTAATGGATGCGGAAGCGGCGGGAAAGGCGGAGGCGACCGCTTGGTTCGACGCCGGGTATTTCGCGGAGACGCAACGGCAGATGGCTCGGACGCAGCAGAAGGATATTTCGGGGATGCGGCGGGGGAAAAGCTGGGTGCAACAGGCGATTCGGATGGGCGGGAAGGGGATGGACGCCGGGTTGGCGCGGATGGCGGATTGAAGTGAAGGCGCGCCGGAGAGCCCGGCGCGCCTTTAATCGATTAGAAGAACAACTTCAGAGCGAAACGGATTTCGCGTTCGCCGGAAGAGCCGAGGACTTCGGTGTAGCCGTTGAGGGCGCGAATGGAACCATCGGTGTTGCGGGTCAAGTTCGATACGGTGGCGCCGGGGTTATTGAAGCGCGGCGTGTTGGTGATGCTGAAGGATTCGGCACGGAACTGGAGACGGAGCTTTTCCGTGATTTGGAAGTTGCGGAAGAGGCTGGCGTCGAGTTGGAAGGAACCGGGGCCGCGGAGGATGTTGCGGCCGGTGTTGCCGAAGCGAATGGCGGTGACGGGGGCGAACGCGTTCGGGTCGAACCAGCTTTGGCCGGGACCGACGCCGCCGAGGACTTTGACGTCGGAGAGGATTTGGTCGGCGGTCTGGGTGTTACCGGGTGCGTTGAGCGAGGTGCCCGCCGTACCGACAGTGAAGGGCGTGCCGGAATAGACGCTCATCACGCCGTTGGTCTGCCAGCCGCCGACGATCCACGCGGCGGGGCCTTGAGAGGCGAAACGCTTTCCTTTGCCGAAGGGGAGTTCATAGACCGAGTAAAGCTGAAGATTGTGGGTACGGTCAAAGTTGGCGACGGCACGATTGCGATCCCAATATTGGGGCAGGTTCCAGGAGAGGCCGGAATCGTTGTTGTCGTTGTAGTTTATCGCCTTGGACCAGGTATAGGAGAGGCCGAAGAGGCCGCCGCCGGCGAATTGGCGGCGGAGCTGGGTTTGGAGCGAGTTGTAGTTCGACGTGTTGAACGGCGTGTACATAGTAATGTTGCCGATGCGGCCCGGG
This sequence comes from Bryobacteraceae bacterium, assembly GCA_046155405.1. Classification (GTDB taxonomy): domain Bacteria; phylum Acidobacteriota; class Terriglobia; order Bryobacterales; family Bryobacteraceae. The sequence continues at coordinate 68,171 of JBJXFL010000006.1, forward strand.
AATTTTAGGGCAAGCGCGCGACCGGCATTGCCGCCGTTGACGTCGGCCGTATTGATGTTGAGGAGGGTAGTCTGGCGGATCGCGCGGGTGCCCACGTAGCCGGCCTGGAGATTGAAGCCGGCGCCGATATCGCGCTGGACGGTGAAGTTGAACGACTGGATGTAGCCGCGGTTGAACTTTTCCGGAAATGTCGTGGTGCCGACGGCGAGAGGGAGATCGATAACGCCCTGATTCAAGGAGGGACCGAGCACGGCCGGGATGCCGGTGCGAAGGGTGCCGGCGGCCTGATAAGTGGATGCGCCGGAGAACTGGGAGGAGATGGTGGCCGGGTAAGAGTCGCGCATGCGGCGGAAGGAATCGGGGTCGACGCTGATGCCATAGCCGGCGCGGAAGACAGTTTTATCGTTGGCGCGGAAGGCGATGCCGAGGCGCGGGGCGATCTGGCCGATGCCGACATCGACGCCCGTATCGGTGGGGGTACCGCCGACGCCGCCGATGAGAACTTTGTCGGTCACGGGGTCATAGCGCTCGCCGCCGCGGTGATCGCGGGTGGCGAAGGGATAGCGTTCGAAACGGGCGCCGTAGTTGACGGTGAGCTTCCGGGTGACCTGCCACTGGTCGCGGGCATAGAAGCCGTAACCGGGCATGCGGACGGCGGCCGGATTGATATATTGAACGTCCTTGCCCATGGCCTGCGGAAGACCGAGAAGAAAGTCGGCGAAGCCGTTGAAGGCGTTGGAACCGGGTTGTCCGGTCTGATTGATAACGGTCAGGCCGCCGGTGAAGTTGAAGCCTCCCCGAGGGCCAAAAGCGGCTTGGGGCTGAAAGTGGTTGATGGTGTAGTACGTGTATTCGGCGCCGAAGCGGAGGGAGTGCGAGCCGCGGATGACGCTGAGATTGCCGGTGGCGGAATACTGGTTATCGCGGAACAGGAAGGGGTTCGAAACGTTGGGATTTCCAATAGCGGAAAAGCCGCTGATGTTGAAGCGGGGGTAGCCGCCCTGGAGGCGATCACCGCCGTTAGTGCCGGGAATTTTGAGATCGTCGAGTCCATAATTCCTATCGATGTCGATGTTTTCGGCGGAGATGCGCTGGCGGGTGAAGCCGATGCTCGCGTCGAGCAGGACAGTGGGGCCGATGGTGTACGTGCCGCCCAGAGCGGCGGTCTGAATGAAGCCGGGGGCGTTGCCGGGCTGGCCGCCGGTGAGGGCGTCACCAAGGGCTTTTTCAAGCGACGGCGGATCGAAGATGTCGCTGGGCGAAAAGCTATATCGGCCGAATACGGAGGACTTATCGGTGGGGTTGTAGTTGACCTTAAAGTCGGCGTTATCGCGGTTGAAGATGTAGGTGCCGGTGGCGAGATAATTGGACGGGAAGACCGGCTGATTAGGGTCTGGGATGAGGCCGGACATGATGACGGAGGCCGAGTCAAAGCGGCTGGCGGGGATGCGGTTGTTGGGGAAAAGCGCGCGGCCGGCGCCGTTGGCCGCCCCGGTACTGGGGTCGTAGATATTTGTTCCGGTGGCGGAGAAATCGCCCTGACGAAGGCTGGCGTTGGGAACGGTGCGAAAGGCGGAGGCGAAGCGGCGGCGAGTGGTGCGTTCCCAATCGGCGAAGAAGAAGAGTTTGTTCTTTACGATCGGCCCGCCGATGGTGCCGCCGAATTGGTTGAGGAGATTCTTGGGGAGTTGGGGAGAGTTGAAGAAGAAGTTGCGGGCCTGGACTTTGGAATTGGTGTGATACCAGTGGCCGGAGCCGTGGAACTCGTTGGTGCCGGATTTGATGGAGACGTTGATGGCGGAACCGCCAGCCATGCCCTGTTCGGCGTCGAAGGAGTTCGACACGAGGTTGACGGCTTCAATGGCTTCGGCCGGGGGGACGTAGGCGATGATATGGGGGAGCCAAGGATAGCTGACGGTGGCGCCATCAAGGCGGGTGTTGTTGTTGGAATAGGATGCGCCGTTGACGTTGGTCCCGAGGGAACGCTGGGGATTGCCGGCGTCCGAATGCAGTTCGGCGGGCGGCGAAAAGCCGGGCAGGAGTTTATAGAGATTCTGGAAGTTGCGGCCTTGGGCGCCGCTGAAGGGCAGGTTCATCACCTGCGTTTTGGTGATCTGGTTGTTGACGTCGGCGCGGTCGGTTTGGAGCGATAAAGTAGAGGCCGAGATGGTGACGCTTTCGCTGACTTGGGCGACCTGCAGGCGCGCGTCGATTCGGAGCGTGGTGTTGGCGACAATGGTGACGCCTTCCTGAACGACGGAGCCGAAGGACGGGGCGCTGGTGGTGACTTTATAGACGCCGGCCTGGAGATCGTTGAACTGGAATGCGCCGCGTTCATCGGTCGTGATTTGACGTCCGACGCCCGTCCCAGTGTTGATGGCTTCGATCTTGGCGTTGGGAACGGCGGCGTTGGACGCATCGACAACGGAGCCGTTGAGAGTACCGTAGAGCACCTGGGCGAACGTGGCAACCGAGGTGAAGGACAGAGCGATGAGCAGGAGTAGCGGCGATAACCCTTTGAGAAGCATGGTGACCCAATCGTATCGCAAACTGTGATGAAATCTTGCTCATGGTTCTGAAGTGTCTCTTGGGTCTCACGTGTGTGATAACGTCATTGCTCGCGCAGTCGATTACAGGCGGGCTGTCGGGTTCGGTGACCGATACATCGGGGGGTGCGATTGCGAATGCGAACGCGAAGCTGCGCAGTGTCGCCACTGGATTTGAGCGCGCGGCGACGACGAACGACGCCGGGCGATTCTTCTTTGGATCGCTGCAACCGGGGCCGTATACGCTGCAAATTGAGGCGCAAGGCTTCAAGCGTCTGGAGCGTACCGGAATTCCGATTTCGGCGGCGGAGACACTGAATTTGAACGATTTGCGGCTGGAAGTGGGACAAGTGACGGACTCGGTGGAGGTGTCGGCCCAAAGTGCCGTGGTGCAGACGCAGACGGCGGAGCGGGCGGGTGTATTGACTTCGTCACAAGTGGAAAATCTGGCGTTGCGCGGACGGAATGTCACTTCGCTGGTGTCGTTGTTGCCGGGAGTGGTGGATCTGGACGATCCGGAACAGTTGGCGACGAACTGGAACTTTAACGTGCAGGGCGGGCGGCGGAACTCGAATAACTTGACCATTGATGGGGCCACGGTGAACGCGATCGGGAATAACTTTAACGCCGTTGTTTCAGTGTCGATGGATGCGGTGGCCGAGGTGAAGGTGCTGCTGTCGAATTACCAGGCGGAGTATGGGCGCATGTCGGGCGCGAATATCGCGATAGTTACTAAGTCTGGAACGAAGGACTTTCATGGGCTGGCGTCGTACTTCAAACGGAACGAAGTGTTGAACGCGAATGATTTCTTTAATAACCGATTGGGGCGTGTACGGCCGCGTTACCGGTTCGATACCTGGAACTATCAGGTCGGCGGTCCGGTATATCTGCCGGGCAAGTTCAATGCAAATCGGGACAAACTGTTTTTCTTCTGGAGTCAGGAGTTTTGGCCGCTCACGATTCCAACGGCGCTGAGCCAGCTAACGGTGCCAACGGCGTTGGAGCGGGCGGGTAATTTTTCGCAGTCGCTGGATGTGAACAATGTCCTGATTCCGGTGCGGGATCCTTTTAACGGCAATACGCCGTTTCCGGGGAATGTGATTCCGGCGAACCGGCTGGACCAGAACGGGCTGGCGCTATTGAAGGTACTGCCGCCACCGAATTTTACGGACCGGTCGATTTCGCGAGGCAACTACAACTACGTGTTTCAGGACCTGCCGCAGGTGCCGAAACGGACCGATACCTTCAAAGCCGACTGGAACTATAACCCCGCGAACCTGTTCACGTTCAGCTATTCGCGGCGCGATGACATCAACGATGGGAAGATCGGCATTCCGGCCGGGGCGGGGAATTACGACGTGGTACGGCAGCGGTCGGAGAACAAGGGCAAGCTGTATTTGGGGCGGTATCAGAAGATCTTTTCGCCGACGCTGATCAACGAGTTTAATGGGTCGTATTCGACGCGGCCGTTGAACAACGTGATCGCCGACGAGGACTTAAAGTCGATTCAACGGGAGACGATCGGGTTTCGGCTGGGGCAACTGAGCGCAGCGGACAATCCGCTCGGGATTATGCCGAACACCGTATTTGGAGGTGTGCCGAATCCGGCGCAGGTGAACTTCGACGGGCGCACTCCGCTGCAGACCACGCATGAGATTATTTCGATCTCGAACAATCTCAGCAAGACGTTTACGTCGCACACTTTGAAGATGGGGTACTATTTTGACCGTCTATGGGCCGAGAACCAAGCGACGGCCGGAGCCTTCAACGGGTCGTTCAATTTCAGCCGGAATGTCAACAACCCGCTGGACACGAATTATGCGTACTCGAATGCCGCGCTGGGCGTGTACAACCAATACGACGAACCGAAGGGGCGGCCGTTTCCGGTGAACATTGCGACGAATACGGAGTGGTTCGTGCAGGACACGTGGCGAGTGACGAAACGGTTTTCGCTCGACTTGGGCGCGCGATTCCACTGGCTGCCGCAATCGACGATTGAAGGGGACCGGCTCGCGGGCTTTTCCGCGAGCGCGTTCAACACGTCGCAAACGGTGCGGCTGATTGAGCCGTTTTTGCAGGGGACAACGCGCGTGGGGCGGAATCCGAACACGGGGCAGATTGTGCCTGGCACGTTGATCGGCGCGCTCGCGCCGGGCCGAGGGGATGTGGCGAACGGAATGATTTCAAGCGTGACAGATAAGTCCGTGCCCGGGGCGTTGATGAAGGATCCGAAAGTGCAATTTGCGCCGCGAGTGGGCTTTGCCTGGGATTTGGCGGGGAACGGCAAGACTTCGGTGCGCGGCGGATTTGGTATGTTCTATAACCGCATGTCGCATGGAGTGGTGCTGACCGATTTCAGCGTGCAGCCGCCGTTGGTGGACCGCCCAACGCTGTTCTTCGGGCAGATGGCGAATTTGCTGGGGTCGAGCGGGACGTTGTTCCCGGCGAGCGTGTTGGGGCTGGATATGAATGCGAAGGTGCCGCAGGTGATGAACTTCTCGTTGTCGGTGCAGCGGGATGTGGGACGGAACACGATTGTCGATGTGGGATATGTGGGGGCGTTGGGACGGCATCTGCTATGGCAGCGGAATATCAATTCGATTCCCTTCGGTACGAATTTCAAAGCGTCCGCGAATGACTCGACGACGAACCGGCCATTGCCGCCGGCCTTCCTGCGGCCGTTCCAGGGCTATGGCGATATCAATTTGCGCGAGCCGGCGGGATCGTCGAATTATCATTCGCTGCAGGCGTCGGCGAACCGGCGGTTTGCGTCGCGGCTGCAGTATGGGGTGTCGTATACGTGGTCAAAGTCGCTGGATTACAACTCGGATGACGGGAATGCGGTTTCGACGCTGGTGCCGGTGCGAGTGTGGAATTACGGGTTGTCGTCGTACGACCGGACGCATGTATTGAAGGCCAATTGGATTTACGATCTGCCTAAGTGGCGCGGTGCGCCGGTGCCAGTTGGTACGGTTTTAAACGATTGGCAGATGTCGGGGATTGCGACGTTTTCTTCGGGCGCGCCGCTGGGCGTTGGTTTCGCGACGGTGAATGCGGTGGACATCACGGGTTCGCCGACGGATGGAGCCCGCGTCGTGGTGACGGGGAATCCGGTTCTTCCGCGAGGAGACCGGACGTTCTCGCGCTACTTCGATACTTCGATGTTTGCGGTACCGGCGGTGGGGACCATTGGCAATTCGGCGCGGACGGTTGTTCGCGGGCCGGGAACGCACAATTGGGATCTGACGGCGTATAAGAACTTTGCTGTTAAGGATCGGATAAGGACGCAGTTCCGGGCGGAGTTTTATAACGCGTTCAACCATACGCAGTGGACGTCGCTCGATACAACGGCGCGGTTCGATGCGGCCGGGCGGCAGGTGAATACGCAGTTTGGGCAGGTGACGGCGACGCGTCCGGCGCGGCGGATTCAGTTGGCGTTGCGGGTGACGTTTTGATGAGCGCTCCGGTACAAATTAAAAAGCGGGACGTGGTGCGGAAGCGTGGCGCGAAAGAGGTTGATATCTCGGAGCGGCTGAAGCGGTTGAAGGAACTTCATAAGCGCATCGCCGCGCTGCCGAGGATTGGTCCACCGTTAACTGACGCAGATTTGTATGACGAGGATGGGATTCCTCAATGAGCCTGGCGATAGCGTTGTCATGATAAAATCGTTGTCATGATCGCCCAGATTCCAATCAAAAAAACAGGATGTGGTGCGTGACATTCGGCTGTTGGCGGAGTTGACTGGGCAACCTATCACGGACGCGGTGGCGGAGGCGGTTCGGGCGAAGTTGGTGGATGCGCAACGCGCGAAAGAGGCCGATATCGCGGAGCGGTTGAGGCGAGTGGCAGTTGTTCAAGCGCGTATCGCCGCGCTGCCTAGGATTGGAGAGTTGCCGACCGACGCGGATTTTTATGACGAGGATGGGATTCCCCGATGAAAATCGCGGTGGATGCGTCGGCTCACCTGGCCATTTATTTGAGTGAAGCGGAGGGCGAGGCATTAAGGTGCGGATTGCCGGCGCGACGACATCGGTTATAAGCCCGGTGAATTACTGGGAAGTAATGGCGCGAGCCCGTTGGCTATTTGGACAGGCGGGTGTGGCGGAGGCGGAAGAGCTAATTTCCTCACTTGGAATCGAAGTTGAAATGGTGACTGTCGAGCAGGCGCGGGTGGCTGTCGATGTGTTTGGCCGGTTTGGGAAAGGGCATCCGGCGCGGTTGAACATGGGGGATTGCTTCGCCTACGCCCTGTCGAAGACGGCTGGCGCGCCACTGCTATTTAAGGGAGAGGACTTTCCTCGGACGGACATTTCGGCGGCACTTTAACAGCTTACCTGCGCGTTGAATTCCGTGAGATACGATATGGGAATGCCCGACCTCGATCATCTTATCCCTGGACAACGCTTCCTCAAATGGATCTTCGCTGGACTCCCGTCGCTGGCTTTGGTAGCCGCCGGCACGATGAAAATCCTTCAGCCTCCGGAAATGATGCAAGGCATGGGGGCAATGCCGATTACCCCGGACTCATTGTTCCGTTTGGGGATACTGAACCTTTTAATAGTGGTTCTCTATTGGATTCCGCGGACGGCATTTCTGGGCACCATTCTGTCGACCGCCTATTTGGGCGGGGCAACGGCAATCGATCTGTTGGTGATGAAAAATCCGCCAGTGGCGGCCGTGGTTTTGGGAGTTCTGTTTTGGATTGGTTATGGGATGCGCTTTCCGCGGGTAATGGCGTCCGCCGGCCTGCTGCCCGATGCCGGGAAGCCTTTAACCCCATAAGCGGCCGGAGCGCACCTTCCGGGCCAGCCCTTTCATGATCCGCTCCATGCCCGTGCCGAAGGGCTGATCGACCGTCAGATACGTCCAGGTGGCGCCGCGGCGCACGGGAGTTGCATCGCCCGATGCGAGCCGCTGGGCCGTTTCGAGCTCGACTTGTTCCCAGAGCTGGGTGAAGAGCGCATCCACGTTTTGGAGAAATTCGCTGAGCGGTTCGCGCCCGCCCAGGTTGAGCCAGGCGAAGCCGGATTTCAGATTTGCCACCTCCTCAAGATGACAGGCCCAGGCTTCGTCAATGGCATCGAGGCGGATGGGCCACTCGGGTTCGTTCGGGTTCTCTTCGGCCTTGTCCATGATCTCGTCACGCGTCTGGAGGAGCGCATGGCGCTGGCCTTCGATCACCCGCTCGTATTTGTGAAGAAAGAGGCGGGCGTCGAGGTGGCGGCCTTCGGCGCGGCGTTGGAGCATGTCGCAATCGGCGAGAGTCTGGATCTGTTCGCCATCGTCGCGGAAGCGGCGGATGAGTTCATCATCGAGAGCCAGGAAAAATCGCGATGAACCGGGATCGCCTTGGCGGCCGGCGCGGCCGCGGAGTTGATTGTCGATGCGGCGGCTATCGTTCCGGGCGGTGCCTATAACGTGGAGGCCGCCCAGCGCGGCCACGCCGTCGCCGAGCACAATGTCGACGCCGCGTCCGGCCATGTTCGTCGATACGGTCACGGCCACGCGCTGGCCGGCTTGGGCGATCAGAGCGGCCTCAATATCTTCGTGACGGGCGTTCAGGACATTGTGCGGAATGCCGGGGATGGCGCGGCTGATTTCTTCCGACGCCTCCACGCTTTCGGACCCGACCAGCACGGGCCGGCCCGTGGAGTGATGGTCCCTGATGGACTGTACGATGGCGCGGAATTTCGCCGGTTCATTGGGAAATAGAGCGTCGGGTTGATCGATGCGAATGCGGGGTTTGTGAGTAGGAATCACTTCGACATCCAACCCGTAGATGCGCTGGAACTCTTCGGCCTGCGTGGCGGCGGTGCCGGTCATCCCGCAGAGGTGTTCATACTGGAGGACGAAGTTCTGAAGGGTGAGGGAGCCGAGAATCCGGCCGGGCTCCTGGATTTCGAGTCCTTCCTTCTCTTCGATGGCGGCGTGGATGCCGGCGGGCCAGCGTCGCTCATGCGCGGTGCGGCCTTTGTACTCGTCGATGGGGATGATCTTGTTTTCGCGGACCAGGTAGTCAATGTCGCGGACTATATAGATGCGCATAAATAATTCGACATGTTTTGCGAAATGAACGATGATGGGCTATATGCGCCCGACATTTGCGAATGGGAACAGAGCAACCATTTCGAGGCTGCTGCATCTTCGACGCCAAGCACTGAAAGACAAGGAACCGCGGATGGTTCTGCGTATCCAAGGGATTTTGCTGAGCTTGGAGGGACACACGACTGGCGAGATAGCCGACCTTTTGAAAGTGCATCGCAGTACGGTTCCGTTGTGGATCGATCAATGGAACCGGTGTGGCAAGGACGGTTTGCTGGAGGGACATCGTGCTGGGAGGCCGACCGCTCTCAACCAAGAGGACCGCGAGAGGCTATGCGACATTCTGGATAGCGGACCAGTGGCTTACGGATTAGAAACCGGGATCTGGACCAGTCCGCTGGTACGGCAAGTTATCGAAGAGGAATTCGGGCGGCAGTATCACGCCGGGCATGTACGCAAGTTGCTCCAACAGTTGGGATACTCGGTGCAACGTCCGACCACCAAACTGGTTCAGGCCGATGAGAGCCAACATCGCAAATGGGTGCGCTACACGTACCCGAATCTAAAAAAAAAGCCACAAACGAAGGGGCGGTGATTGTTTTCGAAGACGAGGCTTCGTTTCGTCAGACTCCAACGCTGCATGCGACTTGGGCCAGACGTGGAAGTCAACCTCGTATTTCCACACGAGGCGAGCGCAACACGCGGAAGATTTTCGGAGCGGTGCGGTTGAACGACGCCGGTTTCATCTACCTTCATCAAGAAGACTATTTTCAGGGGGAGACCTATCTGGCGTTTCTGGAGCAAGTAGTCGTACCCGCCTTCTATCGCCGCCGGCACCGGATCTACCTGATTCAAGACAATGCGTCTTATCACAAAAAGCGGGAAACCTATGAGTGGTTCAAAGCGAACCGCCGCTACGTGGAAGT
>JBJXFL010000019.1:0-4679 GCA_046155405.1 Bryobacteraceae bacterium
GCCTGGTCGCAGTCGGCCATCTGCCTTGCCATCGGCAAGGACGTGTCGGCCCGTATTTCCGAGCGGGACGACAAGTCCTACGCCACGCAAGTTTACGCCTCGATGTCCTTGGGCGCGACCCGTATGCGCTCCAACGGCATCGTTGACATCCTCTGCGCCGAATAAGGAGGTCTGACAAATGGCCGTTGAAAACAAAAAGTCGACTCAAATCACGAACGCCGACGCCCTCGACGGCACCAAGACCGCGCAATATATCGCGGGTGGCACGCTCCGAGAGGTTGTCGGCACGGTCGAGACGGCGGCGGCGGACGATGCCTTGTCCGTCTATCGCATGGTTCGCGTTCCCAGCAACGCTCGGATCACGTCGATCCTCTTGGCCTCGGACGCCATCACCGGCGCCTCGGCCTCGGATGTGGGGGTCTATCAGACCGCCGCGAACGGCGGGGCGGTTGTCGATGCGGACGAGTTCGCAAACGACGTGGACATTTCGAGCGCCACGGCCTGGACCGAAGTAATTAACCAGGCTGTCGCCGCCGAGAAGTCGGATGTCGAAAAGATGCTTTGGGAAAAGATCGGTGAGACGACCGACCCCAAGCGCGATTACGACATCTGCGTGACCGTCAACGACGTGACCGCTGCCGGAACCATCGCGATGAAGGTCCGGTACACCACGAACCAGTAGGCTCCCTCCCTCCCGGGAGTGCCTGCGTAGGGCGGGGGCTTCGGCTCCCGCCCTTTTCTTTGGATAAAGGTTCCAAATGAGCAAATCGAATACTTGGGAAACCGATCTTCTAACGCTCGTTTTCAATAACACAGCCGTGGCTTTGATCGGTGACGCCTCCGGGTTGCAACCGAGCGCCGTAGCGGGAAGTTTGTATTTGAGCCTTCACACCGGAGACCCTGGCGAGACGGGGACGCAGGCGACGAGCGAAACGGCCTACACGGGATACGCCCGAAAGGCTGTCGCGCGGTCGGCTGGAGGGTTCACCATATCAGGCAACGCCGTAACCCTCGTTGCAAATCAGGACTTCGGCGAATGTACGGCCTCGCCCGGCGGCGCGCTGACGCATTTGGGCATCGGCACGGATTCGAGCGGGGCGGGCAAGTTGCTCTACAAGGGTGCGCTATCTCCGAACATCACGATGGCGGCTGGTGTAATCCCACGGATCAAGACCACAACCAGCGTCACGGAGGACTAGCCCATGTCGCTGCAAACCTGGCAGGAAACTCTTGTCACGTCGCAAGTCGCCGGAACGTTATTCAACACCTACACGACGACCAAGACCGTTCTGCCGGTCGGGTGCCTAGTCACTCTCCCGGCTAACTGGTGGTACATCGGGCGCACGATCCGCGTCACCGTGCAGGGCGGGATGAGCACGCTGGTTACGACTCCCGGAACTTGTACGATGTCGGTCAATCTTGGCGCCATTACCGCGTTCACCACGGGCGCGGTTCAGTTGAACGCAACGGCGCATACGACGATTCCCTTTGAATTGTCGGTGCTGCTTACTTGCCGCGCGGTCGGCTCCGGCACGGCGGCGAACTGCATGGGTATCGGCAAATTGCGGGGCCGCATGTTCACCTACACGGCAGCCCAAGTTGACCAAGTCAACATCGGCGATAGCATGATGGTTCCGACGACGGCCCCGGCGGTCGGATCCGGCTTCGACAGCACGGCGGCGCAGACGTTGGATTTCTTCAACGGGTTTTCGATCTCCAATGCAGCAAACGGAATCCAGGTCCAGAACTACATCGTCGAGGCGTTGAACTAGTCATGCCGAGTTTCGGCGCTTCGCAATCGGTCAGCGGCCTGGGAGGGCTTAATTCCGGGCAGCACTCCAAAATGCGGGTGGCCGTTGACGGAGTTGCACGCTTGGTTCCGGCGGGGATTGGAAACCGAACGGGACCGATTCGAGCCGCGCCGGTGTTCAATAGCCAGGCGCAACAAGTCCGGCGGTTGTGGTTAATCAGCGGGGTAACCAAGGATTCCGCAGGAGCGGCGCTCGGTAATTGCACGGTTCATCTGTTCAACACGGCCGACGACACGGAGGTTCAAGAAACCGTCTCCGACGGGAGCGGCAACTACAGATTTTCGGTACCCGGAAACAGCAGTAGATCGTATGTCGTCGCGTACAAGTCCGGTAGCCCGGACGTTGCGGGAACAACGGTCAACACGCTATTGCCGGTTTTGTTGTGATCGATGTTTTTCTTTATGAAGGCGAGGCAAACCCCGCCGATGTAAAGCTGGCCGATCCGACGGTTCTTCGGACCGGAGGCGCGACCATCATCGAAACCGAAGCGGCGATAAGCGGGGTCGCCACTCCTTCCTTTATTGATGCCGCGCTCTTTGCTTCCGCCGCTACCCCGGCGGGTGTTGGGGCGTTAACCCCCGCCGACGCCGCGTTTGCGCTTGCGGACTCAAGCCCGGCAGGGATCGCCACGGTAACGGTCCTTGATGCAGCGTTTGCCCTCGCTGACGCAACGACTGCCGGGATGGCGACGGTTGGCCCGGTTGGTGCGGCGTTCGCCCTGGCTGATGCGGTCGCTGATGGAACGGCGGTCATATCTCCCGTCGGCGCCGCGATGGCTCTTGCCGATTCCACTGTATCCGGAGTTGCAACGCCGTCGATTGTCGGTGCCGCAATAGCACTATCCGACGCAAGCCCTGCCGGTTCCGCCGCTGCGTCTCCGCTTGGCGCGGCGGTTGCCCTGGCGGCGACAACTTCGGCGGGCGCTGCATCAATCGACGCGCCGTCGGCGGTGGTTTTGGCTTCGGATTCAAGCCAATCCGGCTCCGCGTCCACAACCCCCATTGGGGCGGCGGTATGGAGTGTTTACGTCTCGACCGGAGGGGAATCGGGCGTAACCGGGATTACCGGAACCACATCCGGCGCGTTCTCCACCCTATCCGGGCAGGGCAATGTATCGACCGACGCCGCATCATTCTTTAGGTCGAGAAGGTCCGGGCTAACTAGCCGAGGGCTTGGCAAGGCCGTTTATTACGGATTTGCCAGCCCACCGCCGCCGCGCGTGCCGCGTCCAATGGAGTTGCCGTCGAGAATGCCGCCGCCTGGACACCACTTGCGGTCCAAGCGGAAGCCCCGTCCGTCTCGTTTTTCTCGTTAAATAGAGGTCCGCATGGCTTCGAACGTCTCCATCGTCAACGCGGCCCTGATAAAGGTCGGCGAAGATGTCATCACTTCGTTGAGCGATGACTCCAAGCCCGCCCGCGTAGCTAATGCGATCTTCGAGGATACCAGGGACGCGCTTCTCGCCGCCCATCCGTGGAACTTCGCCCTTGCCGAGGCTGCTTTAGCGGCGCACGCCACAAGTCCGACGTGGACCCATACCTATCGCTTCCCACTTCCAGAATCTCCGTCCAAGTGCTTGCGTGTCCTTCGGATCGAGGACGACGACGCGGACGCGGTGAGTTGGAAGGTCGTTGGGCGGTTCATATACACGGACGAAGGCGCTCCGCTGAACATTCTCTACATCGCGCAGATCACCGATCCGGGCCAGTTTCCGCCGCTGTTCGCAGAGCTTCTTTCAGCGAAGCTCGCCGCCGAACTGGCCGAATCGTTGAAGGCGTCCGGCACGATGACCCAAACGATGCAGGAGCTATATCACATCAAGCTGGCCGAGGCTCGGATGGCCGACGCGCAGGAAGGAACACCTGACGTTATCACGGCCAACGAGTGGATCGATGCGCGGAACTAAAGCCTAATGACCCGCGCCAATCCCATTCAAGCCTCATTCGCTAAGGGAGAAATCTCCCCGCTGCTCTATGGGCGCGTGGACCTTGCTCAATATGCCGTTGGTGCTAAGGGCGTTCTCAATGCAATCGTCCGATTGCAAGGTCCGCTGACCCGTCGTTCGGGAACCCGTCACGTTGCCGAGGTCAAGACTTCCTCGCTTGCAACCCGATTGGTCCCGTTCGAGTTCTCGACGACGCAAGCCTACATCCTGGAATTGGGCAATCTCTACGCTCGGTTTTACAAGGCCGAGGGGCGGATTGAGACGGCGGGCACCCCAACGGAACTGACGACGACATATTTGACGGCTGATTTGTTCCAGTTGAAGTTCGCACAATCAGCGGACGTTCTTTACATCGCGCATCCAACCTATCCCCCGAGGAAATTAACCCGGACATCGCATACGGCTTGGACGATTGACAATATCGTTTTCACCGATGGGCCGTACTACGACACGAACACGACCGCGACGACCTTGACCTTGGGCGGCACGACCGGCTCCGTCTCCGTCACGGCCTCGGCTATCACGGGGATCAACGGTGGGGCTGGCTTTGCGACGACCGATGTCGGGCGATTGATCCGGTGGAAAGACCCGGCGAACAATTGGACTTGGCTCACGATCACCGCATGGACTTCGACGACGGTTGTCACGGCGACGATCTCCGGCCCGAACGCTTCGGCGGCGACGGCCACCGTGAACTGGCGTCTCGGCGCTTTTTCAGCGACCACAGGTTATCCCGGCTCCGTCACGTTCCATGAAGAACGGCTTTGGTGGGCTGGCACGACAGATAGGCCACAAACCGTTTGGGCGTCCAAGTCGGGCGACTTCGAGAACATGGCCCCGACAGGGGTTACGGGGACCGTTGCAGACGATAGCGCGATAGACTTCACCCTTGCAGCAAATCAGGTCAACGTCATTCGCTGGCT
>JBJXFL010000047.1:0-34733 GCA_046155405.1 Bryobacteraceae bacterium
CGTTACCGACAGCCAATTCTCGATAAGTGCACTTGGGCAAGCGGCCGAATCCAGGTCGGTGACCAATAGGAAAGGCTTCCCCTTGGCGGCCGCGTTCCACCCTCGAATTCTCGTTTGCAAGTACCCATTTCCGCCTCGGCTATAGACCGCGCCAACTGCATACAATTGGCCGCAGTGCTGCAATACTTGCCGAAGAATCGCCTCACTTAGCACATCCTCGACCGCAAGGTCTATCGGGATTGGACTCATACGGCTAGATCGAACAAACTAATTTGCTCCGGGGCCGTCCGCGGCAGAACCGCGTCCGCGATACTCAAATCGGCATTCAGTAGATCCCGAACCTCGGGATTCGATGAAGCTAGCAAGGCCTTGGTGCCGTCCCGGTCCGGTTTTAGCATCACCACCTCTTCGCCGCCAATGCCCTTTTCCGAAAGTAAATCCCAGCTATGGGTGCTGACAATGAGTTGTCGTTTCTTCCTTCGCCCCAGCTTATGGAAGAGACCGGGTAGCTTGGCCACAATACTCGAATGGAGCGAAAGTTCCGGTTCCTCCAGCAGCAATGGGGCATCGCCGTCTAGCAGAGACCAAAACAGGCCGATCAGCCGGATGGTCCCATCGGAAAATTGATCTTCCCTTTGGCGCCCCGCATTTGGTCGCCAGTGTTCGTAGATCGCTTCCAGGTGCGGCACACCGGCTTCATCCTTCGTATCGGTCAGTGCCCGCAGTTGCGGAACCGCATGCTGCAATGCGGCTTCGATTTTCTTGAGCCTCGTCTTTCGTGTCGCCTCTGGCGTCTTCGCAATCATCTCCAGAAAATTCCGGCCGTATGGATCCTCAGCCGGGCCGGTACCCTGATAGGCTTCTGGATGCCTTAAGAGTTGCGGAACGAGGTGTAGATAACGAATCGATTCAAAGAATCGCGCAATCTCGCGAAAGTCTTCATTGGCGTTAATCTGTTCCAGGTGTGTCTGGGTTTTTCGCAGATGATCTTTCTCGTCAGCGGAGTTAGGGCGGTTAAGGATCTGGACGCCATCGCGCCAAACCCGCTCGTATCGGATATATGGCTGTCTTAGTCCCCGCACTTCTTGAGTAATGCCAATCGCATATCGCCAATTTTCCTCGCTGTCGCCTTCAGACAGAGTGACTTCAATCTCTACGTCTGGATCCCGCCTAGCCGCGAGGCATCGGACCTTGGAAAGGCCGCCGCGCTCGGAGAGTCCACGTTGCAGGCCGCCCCCCGCTTTCGCCACATCTCGCAAGAATCGAATTGCATCCAGAAAATTAGACTTCCCTGAAGCGTTCGGTCCTACCAGGAAGACTCGTTCACCCAATTCGACCTCCGCCGACCGAAAATTCCGCCAGTTTTTGAGCGTAAGTCGGGAAATCCTCATGGAAGCCCCCTAATTCCGCTGCTCATGACAAAACGTGCAATCATTCGGCGCCTTTTTCCGCTGATGGCAATCCATGCACGCCCCCATATTCGTCGGCACCTCCTTCTTCAACACCTCCCGCTCGGCCACCGCGCCATGACACTCGGCGCAAGTCCCACCCGCCTGAATATGCGCTTTATGCGAGAAAAACACATAACTCGGAATTTGGTAAATCCGCACCCACGGCACCGTCCGATTCTTCTCGTTGAACTCCGCCAGTTTCTGAATAAACGGCGAATCCGTCTTCACGGTTTTATGGCAGCCCATGCATTTCCCCGTCGCTGGAATACCCATCGTCTCGCCCGGCTCTTTATTCTCATGGCAGAACCGGCACTCTAACTTCAACGTGCCGGCGTGGTGCTTGTGGCTATACGGAATCGGCTGCGACGGCGGCGTCTGCCCCCACCCGGCGCACGCCGCCAAGAAAAACACAACCAACCGCATCAAACTAGACCCCTCTTCTTCTGCTCAATCAAATACTCCGATGCCCGCATCGTCAGCGCCAATATCGTCAACGTCGGATTCTGCGACCCGCCCGATACAAACGCCGACCCATCCAACACAAACAAATTCTTCACATCATGCGCCTGGTTCCAGCCGTTCAATACGGATTTCTTCGGATCCGCGCCCATCCGGCACGTACCCAATTCGTGAATACTCTCGCCTGGCGGGACCATCTCCCAGTGCTTGGCCAACACTTCAAATCCGGCCCCCTCGCACGCCGCCGCGCCCGTCTCCATGGCATCCTTCGCCATGTTAAATTCGTTCTCCGTATACGTCTGCTCAATGTGCAAACACGGAATCCCCCAGTCGTCTTTCAATGTCGGATGTATGCTGGCGCGGTTCTCATAACGCGGCAACCCCTCGCCCATCGTCGTCATCGCAAACGCCGCGCCCTGCAGGTCGTCCATCATCCGCATCATCTCGCCGCCATACGCCGGCAGCAGCTCGGGGTTCGGCGTCCCGCCGCTATGAAAATCGTACGCATAGCCGCGGATGAAGTTCTTCTCCTTCCCCTTCAAGTTGCGAAACCGGGGAATATACCCCGCCCCGCCCATCAACGTCCGCCCGCCCTTGGCGCCGCGCGCCTCCGGCACAATGGCAACCACCGTGTTCTTCACATAAAACTGATCGAACAGATAGTGTCCCAACACGCCGCTCGAATTACCCAGCCCATTCGGAAACAGCCGCGACCGCGAATTCAGCAGCAGCCGCGAACTCTCCAGTGTCGACGCGCCCAGCATCAGCGCCTTCGCCGGTACGCTGTAATCGCGCTTGTTCCGCCGGTCCAGAAAATGTACGGCGTTCACCCGCCCGGTCGACCCATCGATACCGATCTCGCGCACGATCGCGTTCGGCACAATCGTCAAATTGCCCGTCGCCAGCGCCCCCGGCAACAACAAATTCACGCTCGACGCCAAAGTCCCCGTGGCGCGCCGCGGCTTCGTCGTCGGCACACCCAGTTTCGCCGCCGCCTCCTTGAAGCGCAAAATACTAGCCGAATCGCGCGAGTCGTCCAGCGTGATCTTGCCGTCCGGCATTTGCGGCCAGCCTTCGTTCCGCCCACTTACATGGAATAGCGGCTCCACGCGGTCGTAGAATGGCGCCAGTTCCTCCAACGTCACGGGCCAGTTCTCGCCGAACCCGTCGTGGTCCTTACCCTTGAACTCAAAATTGCTAAGCCGCCATGACGCCCGGCCCCACCGCAGCGTCTTGCCGCCCACCATCCGTATGCGCACCCAGTAGAATGGATCACCCTCGGGATAGCTGTATGGATTGGCCTTCTCGTCAATCCACATGTTCGCGTCGAACTCCGACGCCTGCGTGATATGCGGAAATCGCCCAGGCTTGTTAAACCCGCGATACGGCAGTTCATAGATGGCTTTCATCGTCCGGTGCCGCTGCATATCCGCCATCGGTCCGGCTTCCAACATCAGGCACTTCACGCCCGCCTTGCACAACACATGCGCGGCCATTCCTCCAGCCGCGCCGGAGCCGATAATCACCACGTCGTAGTCTTGTCTCATGACTTAATCGATTACGTCCCAGTACGTGTTCACGCCCGCCGCCCGCCGCGATCCCGCGCCGGCATCGGCATAGGCTTTCGAATTCGCCGTCGCTCGCAGCACATCGTTCTTCGCCTCGCGCAAGAACCGCGCCAATGGCTCCGCCGGCGCCTTCCATGTCCACTTCGCTTGTAACGGCGCCAGCAGTTCTCCGGCCTCGCCGTCGCTCAAATCCGCGAAGCTTTTCGCACGCTTCAGCCGCGCGTCAATTTCTAACTGATCCAACCCCTGCACATACAGCACCTGACGTTCAGCCGGCGATTGAGCCAGCAGAAAATCCAGAAACTGTGGCGTCTCCGCCTGCTTCGCCGATGGCCTCCCGTTGTAAGCGGGCCCCAGCAGATCGCACAGCTTCGCCAATGTCGCGTACTGCCGCGGCGTAAAAAACTTGTGCCGCGGATCCGCCACCGCGTCCGCGGTCGTCAGATCGATCTTGAAAACATCATCCGCCGCTGGCGCATTCGACGCTGGAGGAGTCTGCGCCGCCACCGCCGGAACAAGCGCCAGCGACTTGAAAACAGTTCGCCGCTTCATCATCCTCAACCTATCACAAATGGGCGAAAACTCTTATTTCTGCGGCTTCTCCCGCTTCACATTCTTCGGAAGCGTCAACTGCACATCGGCGTCTTTCAACAACGGATTGACTTTCACGTCCATATAAGTGGACTGAACGAAGTCGCCCGACGGTTGGAGAAACTTCTGCTGGATCGGATTCCCATCGTTCTGCGGAATCCATATCTCCACCAGCTTCAAATGCTCTTTCACCGCCTCCGTCTTCGGCCGTAGTTCCACGCGAGTCGCCTGCTTGCCGTCGATCGTATCCGTACCCGTCACCACCATGTCGTAGCTCTTCGCAATGTCCTTCACTGGCGTGCCAAACCCAAGCAGCAAAAACTGGTCCACCAGCCGCCCATACTGCGTCAGGTCATACTCCTGCACCGTATTGATCTTCGGCAAAAACACTTCATATTTCTTCCGTGACAACGCCACGGACCGCGCATCCGGCTTCTCAATTTCCATCCGGACCCGCATGTCGCCCGGCTTCACTTTCTTAATTGTGAAGGTCCCAAATTCGCTCGACGTGTCCTTAATCACCGCTGTAAAACTGACCTTCTTCACCCGCGCCGTCATCGACGTAAAAGCCGCCGCCGATTTATCCATCCGGGCCTGCACCGCGCCCAGTGTTTCCGCCGCCGAAGCCGCACCCGCCGCCGCCAGGAATACCGCGATCAGTGTTCTCATGTCTCTCCATTGGATGCCCCGGCCGCCCGCCCCGTTACTTGATCAGCTTCGTATAGGCCAGGAAGCCCTTGATGTCCTTCTCGCTGTCGTAAATCGGCGTCAGCCTGTATAACTGCAATTTCTTCCCGTCGCGCCGCAACAGCAATTGCGATACTTTTTGGAACCGCTCACCTTCCGCGGTCTCGATCAACAGCTTCGGCTCCAGGTAGAAAACTTCCACGCCTGGCGTGTCATTGGGCAGCATTACGATGCTCTGCGCCTTTGGCTGGTCCCGGAAAATCTCTCGCGGCGTCAGAAATATGAATGCCAGAATGGCGACGACAATCACGTCGTACTGCCATGAGGCCCGCGGGAAATCCCAGAAAATTACTCGTTTCAAAACGCTTGTCACAGTACTTCCAGTTTAGCGGACTGTCGCCGAAATCGCGCCGACGCCGTCCACGCGCCCGCCGACCACATCGCCCTTCTTGATCCGCGCCCCCTTCGGACAGCCCGTTGAAATAATGTCGCCGGGATGCAGCGTCTGATAGTCGCTATGGAACCGGACCAGTTCCAGCGGCCGCGTCTTCATGTTCCGTACGAAGTCCCGCGAAAACACTTCCCCATTCCGCTCCGTGATCACTTCCAGCTCGTCGACATCCGCGATCTCGTCCTTAGTCACAATCACCGGGCCGAAGCTGAAAAACGTGTCAAAGCTCTTCGACCGCGTCAAATACCGCGGATTCTTCGCCAGCACATCCAGCGCCGTCAAATCCAACGTCACCGTATAACCGAAAATCGCGTCCAGCGCCTCGGCGTGGTCGCTCAAATACTGCGCTTTCTTCCCGATCACCACCGCCAATTCGCCCTCGGCGTCCACGTCGTTCGTAATGTGCGCCGGCGGTAGTATGATCTCGCCTCCAGGCCGCGTCATGCACGATGCCGGCTTCATGAACGAACCGGGTTCTTCTGGCTGCACGGCGTTGATATCCAATGCGTGCGAATGATAGTTCAGCCCTATGCACCAGATCTTTGGAGGCACTGAATACGGCAGCAGCGGCATCACGTCGGCGGAGGGAATCGCCCGCATCTCCTCCGCGGCGCGCAGAGGCTCCACGTCGCCTGATTCGATAATGCCCAATACCGAATCCGGCACCTTCGAACCCGTATATAAGTTAATAGCCGCCACCGGCACCACGCCCGCGGCCGTCACCACGCCCGCGTGCACTTCGCCATGGAAGGAATACCGAATCAGTTTCATAGTGTCCTTGTAATTTCCCCCCTAAAACTCCAACTTCTCCAACATCGCATTGAGTTCCGATTCTAACGCGGACTTCTTCGTCCGCTGTTCCGCCGCCTGGTCGCGCAGCGTGACAATCTGCTGTTCCCGCGCCGCCAAGTCCCGCGCATAGCGCTGCACCACATCCTGCTGCCCCGCAATCGAATTCAAGCTGGAGATATTCTGCCGCAGCCGCTCCTGGTCCGTCGACGTAGTCTGAATTCGTTGCTCGGCCCCCTGAATCGCCCGCTCGGCGTCGGCAACCAGCCGCTTCTGCGCCGCGATGCGCTCCAACTGCTGCTTCCCGCCCGCCGAAATCATTCGGTTGGCGGCCAGCGCGGAAATCGCATCCGGCGTCGCGGACGACAACCCAATGTACTCGTCATGCAGGTAATCTTCCTTCACTACGAAAGTCTCGGTCGATGCCGGTTTCAACGCCACGCTGAACCGCTGCATCGTCGCCGTCGTCTCCACCGGTTTCTGCGTCAACAACTTGTATCCCGGCCGTAGCGCATGCTCTATCACTAGCGTCTTCGCCCGGCTGTCAATGTTCCGGATCGTGTAAGTTGTCGTCTCTTCAATCCCGTTCTTGGCCGTCACCAAGCCTCGCGACGCCTTGAACTCCAAATACCGTTGATTCCCCGAATCGATATTCGTCGTCACCCGCGTACCCAAATCGATTCCGTAGCTGATCAGCCTTTTGTCGCCCGTCTTCACCGTCTCCACCAACGCCTCGCCCGCGTACGCGTTCGAATCGAACACCGTAATCGGTCCCCCATCCAGCGTTTTGCCCGTATTGTTCGAAAGCTCCGCCGCCGTCCTCGGATTCTGGCTCGACCTGTCGGAGTAAATCAACAGCTTACGCGCGTCAATCGGCTGTTGTAGGAATGGCAGCATCGCCGATTGATTCCGCCGCACCGTCACCGGCGCTCCAAAGGCGTATTCAAACAACTCGCCCAACTCGCGCCCCTCCGTCTGCACCGAAATCGTGCTCTCCCGGGCCATCATCGCCTCCGCTGGTGCTGGCGCCATCATCTCCCGGCCTATGAACCCGGCCACCCCGGCCATCCGGTTCGCGGCCTTAGCCATTGGCGGCGGAGCCGGTGCCGCTTGCGACACCGCCCCCCCATACAGCACCGGCGCCGCCGCCCGTTCCTCCGGCAACTCCGCGAACGGCCGCTCAATAAACCTCGGATCGTACAACCGGCTCTGAAACGAAATTGGCTTCCCCGAAACCAACGACAACGAAATATTCGTCCAGTCGTCGTTCGTCGTGTTATCGATGATGGCCCAACCCTCCAGCAATGGCTGCGGCAAATTCCGGAAAATCAACCGGTACGACGACTTCCAAATCGGCGTCGGAATCAGATACGATGCCGCCACCTTCCGATTCTTCGCATCGCTCGAATCGATATAAACGCTCCGCTGCTCCTTCGTCCGCGCCCCCGCCAGCGCTCCCAAATAATCCCGCAACTGCCGGTGTAACACCCCATCCGCCAACTTCAATGACGTCACCGACGATAAATCCACCGTCTTCAACTCATTCGCGTCCGTCAAAACCACTACCAGATCCCGCTGTGGCTGCTGCTCCGTCGCCGGCGACACGCGTCCACTCACTATCGCGCCCGCCGCCTTCTGCCCGCCCGTTTCCATCTCGATCCGCGCGCCCTTAAACTGATCCAGGAACTGCGCCAGCGGCACCTGCGCCCCCACCGCGAATGAATACTCCGCCAGCCGCCTGTCCAGCGGCGTCGACGAGTCATACCGCAACCCGCTCACCTTCCCGCCGCCCGTCTCCTCCACCGTCAGCGACTTCAATACATCGTTCATCTCCGACGCCTTGAAATCCAATCGCCCCGACTCCCCGCTCGCCAAATCCCCGCTCCGCTCAAAATATCCCACGCCATGCTTATAGAGCACCACGCGCTTTACCGGCAGTTCCGCCGCCATCAGCGACGCCGCCGCCATCACCGCCGGTACAAATTTCTGGTTCATAGAGTCTCCTTCGGATGTAGATGCCGCATCCGGCTCGTTCCTTTCACTTGGCTCCGCCATTGTCACTCTCCCGTCAATTTGATAATGACGCGTTTTTTCCGCCGTCGCCGGTGCAACTACTCGGACGGGGCTTCCGGATGTGAAGTGGACGAGTTTCGGCAGGTGCCGGGGACGGAGCCGACGGTAAGCGGTTTCGTTGGACATGCGGGGAGAGTAAGCGGAGTGGGCGGGGCGAATCCGGTTGGTACATATGTTTCGGATGCGCCGGTGAAAACGGATGCGGGTGATCGGAAGCTTCCCGGCACGTGCTCGGGTGGCATCGCGAAAGGTCCCGCTAAGGGGTGCGAACTGCCTTTGATCGTAAGCCGAAAAGCGGGCAAGAATGATCGGGTCTACAATCGCATCGCCTCGCCTACGGCCCGGAACTGCTCGGCGAAGGGATCCTGCAAATTCGTCCATCGCTCGTAATCGATAATTTCTTCAACTGTGTCCGAGCCGGAATACTTGCAGACCTGAGCGATTACTTCATCCGGCGGCCGGACCGTTCCGGCGGGAGCCCGGAGCATGAGTAGCGGGAAGTCGCCCAATTGCGCAATGCGCTCCGAGCGGATGGGGAAGCGGAGTGCGTCGAATAGACTTTGTATGCGAGGATTCCGCGTTACGACAAAGTGCAGCACCGCGTAGTGGAGCGCGAAAACGCGCAGGTCGTCCACCGACCGCTTCGGCGCGGTCAGCAGATCCCGCAGGCGGCTGAAGGGGTAATCGGGGAAGCTGAGCGCCCATTGGAGCGGCGAGGTTACGGTGACCGTTTTTGGTCCCGACCGGGAGGAGATTTCGTGGGTGTAGGTGTACGCATTCAGCACGGGCGTACCAAAGCCGATTTCCATCATGTCCGGGACCGCTGGATCCAAGCTCAACGGTTTGGAGGGAGCCGCTTCGGCGTAGAATGCCTTGAATTGCGAGATGGCGGTGGCCGCATCGCGCGGCGAATCCTTGTGGCTGCCGGCCAGGTAGGGGCCGAAGACCGCGGCGGGACGAAAAAGTTGTCTGACTGTTTCCAGGTGGCCGGCTACCTGCGATTGCAGAGCGCCGCAGAACTGGCGCGATAAATCCCGCAGATCCGCATAGTTGTCAAGGTTGATGTTCTCAGCCACTTTCGTCCTCCCGATTGCCTCGCAAGATACCGCCTGATTATTCTAACAAGCGCGAATGGCGGCAACTCAGGGAGTACGGCAATTTAAGCGCTCCGCGCGGCGGCAGAAGTTCTTTACCAATTCCTTACCATTCGCTGACAACTATTCCGGGCATTCTCATTTACTCTGATAATGTCTTTGAATCCAGACAGGAGTACCTGTATGTCCATACATCCAATGCTACGAGCGGTAGCCGCTATGAGTTTGCCGCTGATTGCCTTCACCGTGTTTGTCAACCGGGATCCCACCGCGGTAAGGGCGGCGGGTCCTACCCGTTTCGCCGGACCGACCAGTTCGCAAACACTCGCGCTGAGCGCGGACGACGCCGTACTGGCCGTGGTGAACCCCGATAACAATAGCGTCAGCTTCTTCGATACCCGGCCCGGGACTAATCAGCGAATCGCGGAAGTGAGAGTCGGCGTGGAGCCGAACAGCGTGGCCTTGACCCCGGACGGCACTCGCGCCTACATCGCCAACACGGTCAGCGGCACGGTGACCGTGATGGACCTGGACCGCTTCCAGCCAGCCTACGGCACGACTGTAACCACCATCCCGGTGGGCACCGAGCCTTACGGACTGGCGCTGACTCCATCGGCGCGTAAGCTCTACGTCGCCAATGCCCGGTCCAATAGCGTGTCGGTAATCGATACAACCACCAATCGCGTGATCAAGACTATCACCGACGTCGGTTTTGAGCCGCGCGGCATCGCGATCACGAACGCCGGCGCGGGAGACGACACGATAGAAACCGTCTTCGTCACCCAATTCCTGGCCCTGCCCGCGGCCGCCGGTAAGATCGACGGAACCGACGATGCGAAGACCGGCCGGGTGACGGTAATCTCCGCCGCTTCCGACACCGTCACCGGCGAAATTGCGCTGAATCCGATAGCCGACACGGGGTTTGCCGCGGCGGGGGATTCCCTGCAGCGGATCGCGCCTCCGGCCGCGCCAGTGGCCGCCGACTTCAAATTCATCACCGGCGCCTACCCTAATCAACTCAACAATATTGCGATTCGCGGCAAGTTCGCGTTCGTGCCCAGCACGGGCGCTTCACCGAACGGACCGCTGCGCTTCGACGTCAATACGCAAAGCCTGCTAAGCGCAATCAACCTGACGAGCCGGACGGATGCCAACCGCACCATAAACATGCACTCCGCCGTGGCTAAGCAGACCGGGACTCCGAAGCGCTTTCTTACGCAGCCATGGGCCGTTGCGTTCAAGACACTGGCCGATGAAGGCTACGTGATCAGCACGGCGAGCAACGTGGCCGTCAAGGTGAAAATCGACCCGGCGACGGGCGGGGCGACGGTGCAGAACGATCCGGCCGACGCGACGCGTGTCTTGCAGATTCCGACGGGCAAGCAACCGCGGGGAATTGTCGTCAACTCGACGGACACAATGGCATTCGTTATGAATTATGTTTCACGCGACGTGACGGTGATCGATCTTTCCGGCAGCGTGGAAAGGGTGATCGCAACTCTATCCTCCGCCGCCCTGCCCACGCAGGGCTCCGCGGACGATGCGGTGCACATTGGCAAAGAGCTGTATCACAGTTCCGTGGGGGTATTCGACCCGCCGGCGGCGGGGCAGCCGGCCATCACCGGACGAATGTCGAACAATGGCTGGGGGTCGTGCGGTTCGTGCCACCCGTTTGGTCTTTCCGACAACGTGGTTTGGATCTTCGGCGCGGGCCCGCGTCGCACCATTCCGCAGCACGCCGACTTTGCTCCGGGCGACCCGACGACGCTTAGGGCGTTGAACTGGTCGGCGATTTTCGACGAGGAAGAGGACTTCGAATCCAACATCCGCGGAACTTCCGGCGGCGCGGGACTGCTGGTTAGCGAGGATGGCATCACGGCGGACCCCGCGCTCGGCGCCTTCACACCGGCGAGCGGCGGACGGCGTCAATTGAAAGTGCGCGGCCAGAATGCGTGGGATTCCCTGAAGGCCTATATCGCCAAGGGCATCCGATCGCCCATCTCGCCGGTCTTGAAGACCGATCCGGACGTGCTGGCCGGCCGGCAGCTTTTCATTCAGAACAACTGCCAGAACTGCCATGGCGGATCGCAGTGGACCACGAGCCGGGTGCGCGCCGCGGCTCCGCCGGATGCCAGTATGGTGGTGGCCGGCCAGTTGCTGATCGAACTGCGGCCAACCACGACCTTCGACGCGAACGCGTTCAATGAGGTCCGAGCCAATGCCACCCCGTCGCTGGGCGCCGCGGGTTACAACCCGCCCACCCTGCTTTCGCTGTTCGCGTTCCCGCAGACGTTTTTCCACAATGGTTCGGTGAACTCATTGGACGCGGTGATGCAGAATGTGGCCCACCGGAGTTCCGGTACGGGCGGAGTGGACGGACTGCAAAGCGCGGCGCAGCGTGCGCAACTGATCCGGTTCCTGCTGTCGATCGATGCCGGCACCGTTCCCATTAATCCAGCCGCGCCGGGCGCATTGCGCACGATCTCCGCGGCGAGCTACGGCGGTATCGCGGTAGCGCCGGAAAGCGCGGCGGCGGCGTTCGGCGATAAGCTGGCGGGACAAGTCATCTCATCCCCTTCGCCTCAACTGTCGCCGACGCTCGGCGGATCCACGCTGACGGTGCGCGACTCAGCCGGCGTCTTGCGGTTGTCGCGGCTGTTCTTCGTTTCGCCGGGACAGATTAACTTCGAGGTTCCAGCGGCCACGGCCACAGGTAACGGGACGGTGACCGTGTACACTGGCACGGGCGCGACCTCCACCGGCCCGGTGGCGATCAGGAACGCCGCGCCGGGCATCTTTGCCGCCAGCGGGAATGGCGCCGGAGTCGCCGCGGCGTTGGCGGTACGAATCTCCGCGGACGGGGTGCAAACGCCGGTCTCCGTGTTTCAATGCGATGCGGCGGGTAAGTGCGTGGCGGCGCCGATTCCGATGGGGGCGGCGACCGATCAAGTGTTTGTTTCGCTTTTCGGCACGGGCATTCGGAAACGGACTTCGCTTGACAATGTCAGTTGCACGATCGGCGGCGTGGCGGCTCCAGTAGCATTCGCCGGCCCACAGGGCTTGGTTGGCCTGGATCAGGTCAACATACAAATCCCGGCCAGCCTCCGAGGCCGTGGCGAGGCGCCGGTGTTATTGACCGTGGATGGGGAGACATCCAACCCGGTTACCTTGAACGTCCAGTAAGTTTAAATTTCTTGATGCTAGGCGCCGCTTCCGCCACCCTTTCAATGGATGGCGGGCGCGGCGCGTTTTTTTTGGGGGCGGGATGTTCCGATTGGCCGAACGGCACTGATGCACTGGATTTTTCCTTAAGGGTGCGCGCGATGTTACTCAGCTTCACGTCCTGATTGGCCTGGATGCCGAAAGGCCTCCGTCCATTAAACTTCTCCAATGGTCGGCTTAGCCGCTCGCACAATTCCGAAGAACTTCGCCGCTTGTGCTTTCAACCGGGAACGAGGCGGTCCAGCGTTCGTTCCGGTTCTCTGGAATGCCGTCTGTTGCCTTCGGCTGACAATTTCACGAGGCTATTGCGTTCACCGACTATTGCGGCCGGCCGGTTCAACAGGCCGCTTGGCCCGGACAGATCTATCCGCTCGACTGGAGTCCGCTACCGGCCGCGCCGCCGCTTACCCGGACAGGATTTGCACCGGTGAGAACAACTCGTCTTTCGGGACGCACCATGGCTTTACTATAGTAAGCGTACCTGCCGGGCAATGCGTTTCCTCATTTCCAAACAAGTTCCTCCGTTCCATCGGGTGGCCATCATTGAGAGCGGCTCGCGCCAGCTCCTGGAAGATCTGCTTCCCGGCCTCTATGAGATTTACGGCCCTTCCATGGAGCTTGACTTAATCACCTGCTACGCCGGCACCCCGAAAGCGTTTCGAAATGAACGGGGCCAAGTGTTCCGCATCACCAATTACAACGGCCGCGCCGGGCGCGAACAATTGATGGATAAGTTGAAAATACGCCGTTACAACATTACCGGCATGATCTGCTCCGCCGAGCCGATCATGACCAAGTGGAAGTGGATGCTTGCCGTCAGGCTGCCCGGCAAAGTATTCCTGCTGAACGAGAACGGCGACTACTTTTGGATGGATCGCGGTCACCTCGGCGTTCTCGCCCGTTTTGTACTTTTCCGCCTCGGACTCACCGGAGCGGGCGCGGTGCTCACCATCGGCCGCATCGTTCTATTTCCCTTTAGTCTCCTCTACCTGCTGGCCTTCGCCGGCATGGTGCATCTTCGCAGAAAGGCGCGCGCATGAAAGCGATTCTCGTCCGTGAAACGGGCGGTCCCGAAAAAATGTCGTTGGAAGAAGTTCCGGTTCCGATGCCCGGTCCCGGTCAGGCGCTGGTCCGCTTGGCCGTCAGCGGTGTGAACTTCATCGATATCTATTTCCGCATCGGACTCTACAAGGCCGACCTGCCGTTCACGCCTGGCATGGAAGCGGCCGGCGTCGTTGAGGCCGTTGGCGACAATGTCACCGAACTTCAACCCGGCGATCGCGTCGCCTACGCGATGCAGCGCGGGTCGTATGCGCAATACGCCGTAGTGCCTGCGTGGCAACTGGTGAAAGTACCGGCCAATCTCGGTCTGGATCTCGCCGCCGCGGCGATGCTGCAGGGCATGACCGCGCACTATCTGACGCACTCCACATTCCCCCTTCGGGACGGGCAGACTTGTTTGGTTCACGCCGCCGCCGGCGGCGCCGGACAGCTTGTCGTGCAGATGGCCAAGCGGCGCGGTGCGCGCGTAATTGGCACCGTTGGGAACGAGGATAAAGCCGTGATCGCGCGTGAAGCCGGCGCGGATGAAACCATTCTCTACAACGAACAAGATTGGGTCGCCGAGACACGCCGCATCACCGAAGGACGCGGCGTCGATGTCGTCTACGACTCGGTGGGCGCGTCGACGTTCCTCGGTTCGCTCGATTGCCTGCGCCCCCGCGGCATGATGGTCACGTTCGGCAACGCCAGCGGCCCCGTCCCGGCCATAGAGCCGCTGTTGCTGAACCAGAAGGGTTCGCTTTTCCTTACGCGCCCGACGCTCGCGCACCATTGCGCAACGCGGGAGGAGCTTAGCTGGCGCGCCAACGATGTACTGAACGGCCTTGCCTCCGGCGAACTGCGGCTGAACGTTCACAAGACCTATCCGCTCTCCGCCGCGAGTGAAGCGCACGAAGATCTGGCGGCGCGAAAAACCACGGGCAAACTGCTGCTTGATGTCAACGCCTAACGAACACGGGGGCCGATTGGCCCTGCTGCGGCAAGATGTGACGGAGATGGAACTTGACGCCGCCATCGTTTCCGCGCCGCCCAACGTGCGATACCTCACCGGATTCACCGGCAGCAACGGACTTCTATTGGTGACGGAGCGGCGGGCGACGTTGTTGACCGATCCCCGGTACACGCTGCAGGCCCGCACCGAAACCGCCGGTTCCGGCGTGAAAACCGTCATCGCGAAAGGATCGCTGGAGGAATCGCTCACGCCGCGCCTGGCCAAGCTCCGCCGCATTGGCTTCGAGAACAATCGGATGCAGTTCCGCGCCTGGGAACACTTGCAACGCTCGCTCCCGCTCAGTGCCGCCCTTCATCCGCTCGGCAGCGTGATTGAGCGGCGGCGGATGGTGAAATCGCCGACGGAGATCGCCGCCATTCGCGAGTCGGTCAACACCAACTCGCAAGCCTTCGCCGCCGCGCTCACTCGATTCCGGCCGGGCATGACGGAGCGGGATTTCGCCGCGGAGATCGAATATCGGATGCGGCTTCTCGGCGCCGACAAACCAAGTTTCGATACCATCGTCGCTTTTCGCGCCAACTCGGCCCGCCCGCATGCGCGTCCGGGCGACGCGAGGATCGATGGAAATGGGTTATTATTAATAGATATGGGTACATTTCGGGGTGGGTATGCCAGCGATATGACTCGCTGCGTCCACCTCGGCGGACCCGGCGCCAAGACGCGCACCCTGTATAAAGCCGTCCTGGAAGCCCAGTTGGCCGGAGTCGACGCCGTCGCTCCCGGTGTAACCGCGGGGCACATTGATGGCGTTGCGCGCCGCGTACTTCGCAAACATGGTCTCGACAAAGCCTTCGTTCACAGTTCCGGCCATGGACTCGGATTGGAAATTCACGAAACGCCCCGGCTCGGCCGCAAGGATGCGACTCGATTGCAAGCCGGAATGGTGGTTACAATTGAACCTGGCGCATATATAGACGGCGTGGGCGGAGTGCGCATCGAAGACACGGTACTAACGACGTCAAACGGCGTTGAAATATTAACTCCAACAAATAAAAAACTAGTTATTCTCTAACCCTACGAAATGAATATTTCCGAAATTAAAGAGTTGATTCAAGCCGTCGTCGATTCCGGCGTGGCTGAACTCGAAGTCCAACGCGGCGACAATCGCGTCCGTATCGTTCGCGGCGGCATGCAGCGGGAGGTGCTCGTCACCGGCGCGGGTCTATCCAACGCGCCGGCTAACGCACCGGACAATCAAAGCGCGGCGTCGTATTCCTTCCAGGCGCCTCCCGGGCCGCCATCCGCTCCGGTGGAAGATGAGAAGACGCTGGCGGTGAAATCGCCCATCGTTGGCACGTTTTATGCGACCTCATCTCCCGGCGGGCCGCCGTTCGTGAACGTTGGCGACATCGTCAAGCCGGGGCAGGTGCTCTGCATCGTCGAATCGATGAAACTGATGAACGAGATCGAGAGCGAAGTAGCCGGCACGATCGTTGCGCGGCTGGTGGAGAACGGTTCTCCCGTGGAATACGGCGCCACGCTCTTCACCGTCCGGCCCAATTAAGATGTTCAAGAAGATTCTCATCGCCAATCGAGGCGAGATCGCTCTCCGCGTCATCTGCGCATGCAAGGAAATGGGCATTCGCACCGTTGCCGTGTATTCGGAAGCGGATCGGCACTCGCTCCATGTCCGCTTTGCCGATGAGGCCATTTGCATCGGCCCCGCCAAAAGCGCTCGCAGCTATCTCGACATCCCGAGCGTTATCAGCGCCGCGGAAATTTCCAACGTGGACGCCATCCATCCGGGTTATGGATTTCTCAGCGAGAACGCCGGCTTCGCCGATGTCTGCGAAGCCAGCGGCATCACGTTCATCGGCCCGAAGCCCGCCGTCATCGAAGCCATGGGCTTCAAGCAGCACGCGCGGACCGCGATGCAGAAGGCGGGCATTCCCATCCTGCCCGGCTCCAAAGGCATTATCGAATCGGCTGAACAGGCGCTCGTGATGGCGGAGACCGTCGGCTACCCGGTGATCCTGAAAGCCAGCGCGGGCGGCGGCGGCCGCGGCATGCGCGTCGTTAACGAATCCTGCGAGCTGCCAAACCTCCTTTCCCAAGCCCAGGCGGAAGCCGGCGCGGCCTTCTCGTGCCCGGATATGTACCTGGAAAAGTACATCCGCAAGCCCCGCCACATTGAGTTTCAGGTGCTGGCGGATAACCACGGAAACGTCGAAATTCTCGGCGAGCGTGAATGCTCCATCCAGCGCCGCCACCAAAAGCTGATCGAAGAATCGCCTAGCACGCGCATCACGCCGGAGATGCGCCAGACCATCGGCGACTCCCTCAAAAAGGCCATGCGCGAAGTCGGCTACACCAACGCGGGTACGGTTGAATTCCTGATGGATGAAGACGGCAGTCTGTACTTCATTGAAGTCAACGCGCGCGTGCAAGTGGAGCATCCGGTCACCGAGATGGTGACTGGCATCGACATCGTCAAGGCGCAGATCCGCATCGCCGCCGGAGAAAAACTCAGCGACATTCTCACCGAACCCGTCACCATGCGCGGCCACGCCATTGAATGCCGTATTAACGCCGAAAACCCCGATACTTTCACGCCCAGCCCCGGCAAAATCACCGGCCTGAATCTGCCCGGCGGCATCGGTGTTCGCATCGATACCTGGGCCTACACCGACTGTGTGATTCCACCCTATTACGACTCGCTGGTGGCGAAACTGATCGTTCACGGCAAGGACCGCGCGGAAGCTATCCAGCGCTCCATCCGCGCGCTCGACATGTTCGTGGTCGAGGGCATTCACACCTCCATCCCGCTTCACCAGCGCATCCTGCACGATCCGGAGTTCCGGGCGGGCGATATCGACACTGGCTTCATCGCCCGGTTCCTTGCCAAGACCGCGGTAGCGCAGGCGTCGTAAACTAAAGGGCTTGACGCTTCCGGACCTATTCGATCTCTCACTACTTGGGCGCCGTTCCGCTCCCGCTTTGGAGTGGGAAGGCTCCATCTACACATTCGGCGATATCGATGATCGGGCCTCCCGCATGGCGAACCTCCTTGCCTCGCGCGGCCTGGAAAAGGGCAACCGCCTGGCCGTCTATCTCGCCAACTGCGTCGAGTACATCGATCTCTATCTCGCCGCCACCCGCCTCGGAGTCATATTCGTCCCCGTCAACGCGCTCTACCGCGACCGCGAAATCCGCCATATTCTTGAGGACGCCGAACCCAAGGCGATAATCACCACCGCCGCGCAAACCGAATTTATCACCGAATCCCCCGCCCTAATCTGGCTGCTCGAAGATCTGCGCACCCAGCCCAGCCCGCGCCGGATTGACGTTAGCGACCCTGAAACGCCCGCCGCCATCGTCTACACTTCCGGCACCACCGGCGCATCCAAAGGGGCCGTGCTAACGCACCGTAACTTCGTCGTCAACGCCGTTAATCTCATCACCTGCTGGCAGATCACCGCCGCCGACAGACTCCTTCTCACGCTCCCGCTTTTCCACGTCCACGGTCTCGGCAACGGCATTCACTGCTGGCTCGCCAGCGGCTGCCAAATGCGCCTGGAGAAGCGTTTCGCGCACGACCAGGCCGCGCAATGGATGCAAGAATTTGAGCCTACCGTCTTCTTCGGCGTGCCCACCATGTACGTGCGCATGCTGGAATGGCCGGCCGAAACCGCCGCCGAAATCGGCAAGAAAATGCGCCTCTTCGTCTCCGGCTCCGCGCCCCTCCCGGCGCAGACGCTCGAAGATTTCCGCGCCCGCTTCGGCCACACCATCCTGGAGCGCTACGGCATGAGCGAGACGCTCATGAATCTTTCCAATCCCTATATCGGCGAGCGCCGGCCCGGCTCCGTCGGCCTCCCCCTCCCCGGCGTCGCCGTGCAAAATCTGGACCCCGATGGCAACCCCGTTCCCGACGGCGCCGCCGGCGAACTCCACCTCCGCGGACCCAACCTATTCGCCGGCTACTGGCGCAACCCAAGCGCGACCGCCGCCGCCCATCGCGACGGCTGGTTCCGCACCGGCGACATCGCCGTCCGCTCCCCCGACGGCTACTACACCCTGCAAGGGCGAAGCGGCGATCTCATCATCTCCGGCGGCTTCAACATCTACCCCCGCGAAATCGAAGAGTTCCTCGCCGAACAGCCCGGCGTCGCCGAAGTCGCCGTCACGTCCGCGCCCGATCTTCGCCGCGGAGAAGTGCCGGTCGCCTACATCGTCCCCAATGGCCCCTTTGACCCAGCCGCCCTGGAAGCCGCCTGCCGCGCGCATCTCGCGTCCTTCAAAATCCCCCGCGCGTTCCTCCCAATCGAAGAACTCCCCCGCACCGCGCTGGGAAAAATTCAGAAACACCTGCTGCCTAAGTGGGTGCCTAAACAGTAGGGGTCTGTTCGAGCGTTGTCAGTTCCCGCTGGCTGACGTAAGTGAACTTCGAAGTGGAGGACGACAGTTCGATCACGGATTGGCACGATTCGAACCGAATCCATGCAGCTCAGCCGCATCTGTGAGCTTATTTGCTAGATGTCAAGGACAATAGGCGGGCGTGAACGGTATGTCCGGAAAACGCTTTCTATTTGCCACTCTCGGATCACTAGGCGATGTTTACCCATACATCGCGCTTGCTGTAGAAATGAAACGCAGAGGGCACCGAGTCGCGATCGCGACGAGTTTCCAGCACCGTTCTTTAATCGAGCGAAGTGGGATTCACTTTAATCGTGTGTCGCCTGAGTGCGATTTCAGCGATGCGGCATTTCAACGGCTCGCGCTCCACGAACGAAAAGGCAGCGCGTATCTGCTTCGCGACACGATATTCCCCCAGATTCGAAAGAGCTATAGTGATCTTCTCTCCGCGGCGTCCGAAGCGGACCTACTGGTCACTCATACACTCAGCTATGCGGGACCATTAGTTGCCGAAAAGACTCAGATTCCATGGGTGTCGACGGTACTTTCTCCGCTGACCTTCTTCTCTTTTTATGATTCACCTGTATTGGCCTCGCGCCTCACCTGGTTGCGAGAGATCGTGCCGTCGCTCAACAGTCTCGTAAATCGGATAGCGCGACGTACCACGCGATCATGGAGCGAACCTGTGCGGCAGCTTCGGCGGGATCTCGGGTTGCCGAGTGGCGCCGACGCCATCTACGAGGGCCAGCATTCCCCCACCTGCGTACTCGCCTTATTTCCGTCACTATTCGCTAAGCCTCAGCCGGACTGGCCGGCACAGATTCTGATGACTGGATTTCCATTCTGGGCCGAGCCGGACTTGTCCGTTGAAGCATCCGCCGCGCTTGACCGGTTTCTCGCCTCGGGGCCGGCGCCGCTGGTTTTCACACTTGGGTCATCCGCGGTACTGAACCCAGGGATGTTCTACGAAGAAAGCGTCAAAGCTGCCCAGCGGCTCGGCCTTCGGTCGGTGCTGATCGGAAGCGCCGGTGGGCGGCGGACCAGTTCCAGCTCGGACGTGTTTACACTGGCATATGCGCCGCACTCCCGCATCTTTTCCCACGCTTGTGCCATTGTGCATCAGGGTGGCATCGGTACTTCCGCAAGAGCGTTGTCCGCCGGCCGCCCGATGTTAGTGGTGCCCTTTGGCTACGATCAGCCGGACAACGCGGCTCGTCTGGTTCGCCTGGGCGTGGCCCGCACTCTAGGCAGAACCTCCTACGCGGTGGGGCGTGCGGCCAGCGAATTAAGCCTCTTGATGAGCGATTCCCGGTACAAAACAAAGGCGCGGCGCATTGCCGATCGGATAAACTCCGAAGATGGCGTTCACGCAACATGCGACGCCCTGGAAAACTGCCTCCGCCGGGAACGACGTTTGCCAGCCGGTGGGTAACATGCCGCGGAAGGCTTCCATATTGTCTGGATTCCGGTTCCAGGTCCGCCACCTGTTTCTTAGGCCGAGGGCGCGAAATCTACCGCTCATTGTAATGTCCGTGTGTATCGCGGGGGCGATACCGGCGCCTCCGGTCGCCCTCTTTTTCGGATGGTTGTTAGACGTTCGTTGGGATCGGATATTTAAGGATCCCCAGATGTTGATCCCCTTTGCCTGTCTGGCCGGCGCCTGCCACGCACTTGGCGCGTATCTTTTCTGTATCCTTCCGCTCGAGTACCTCCGTCCGCGATTGCACGAACAGCCGACGAGCATAAAGTATCTTGCGGCATTCGCGTGCGTATTGGCCGGCGTGTTTTCAGGGTATCTGCTGGCGAACAGCGGAGTGCGACGGTTGCTCGGCGGTTCAAGTACTCTCATCGCAGCGCCACTCGCCGGTAAACTGGCGGCGTTGAGCCTCATTATGGTGATCGGCGTCGTTCTTCTGGTCGTGGCGGTACGAACGGTTATGGCCGCGGCCGAGCTCCGCGAGCGCGCGTTGGGGGAAGCCGCCGCCCGGGCACAGGCGCAAGCGCTCCAGGCGCAGATTAACCCGCACTTCTTCTTCAATACATTGACAACCATCTCCGCCCTTGCGGACTTTGACAGTCGCGCGGCTAAGGAACTTGTCGGCCAGTTGGCCCAGCTTTTTCGTTATACCCTGTCATGTTCACAATTTGAGTTCGTGACTTTGGAACAGGAACTCGAATTCGTCGCCAACTATCTTTTGATTGAGCAGGCCCGTTTTCGCCGGCGCCTTAGCTTTGAGCTGCCGCCCGCCGGCACTGGGCGGGGAATTCTGTTGCCGGGCCTCACATTGCAGCCGCTCGTTGAAAATGCGGTCCGCCACGGGATCGCAAAGAGACGGGATGGGGGGCTGATCAAAGTTGGTCTGGAGCGTGACGAATCGGCTTGGGTACTATCGGTGGCGAATCAGGTTGAAGTGTCCGAAGGACTGCCGCCGCTCACGGCCGAGCGGGCGTTTCGGCCCGGGCACTCGCTAACCAACACTCGAGACCGTCTTGCGTTGGCGTTTCACGGTCGGGCAACTCTCGAGGTGTTCAATGAGGGAACCGGCTGGGTTAAGATTGTGGCTAGATTGCCACTGATGACCGCGGGACCGCGATGATTCGCGCTCTGGTTGTTGATGACGAAGATCTACCTCGGCTTCAACTCCGGAATATGCTGTCAAAGTACCTCGACCTCGATGTCGCGGAAGCCAGTGACGGAGTGGAGGCATTGGAACGAATTCAGGAGATCCGGCCAGATGTCGTGTTCCTGGATATTGAGATGCCCGGTTTGACTGGCTTTGAGGTGCTGCAAAATCTCAGCGGTACACCCCTCATCGTCTTTGCCACGGCGTACGACGAATACGCCATAAAGGCGTTTGAGGCAAACGCGATCGACTATCTGCTCAAGCCTATCCAGCCGGCCCGTTTGACGCAGACTCTGCACCGCATTCGGGCCGCTCTCCAGGACCGGCCGGCGACGTACGAAGCCGGCCTACGGAAAGCCCTGCTCGATGTGCGTCGGGGCCCGCCCACAAGGATCGCCGTACGAAAAAACAAACGAATAATACTACTGCCGTTACGATCGGTATTGTGGGCTGGCGTGGAGGACCGGCTCGTATTCCTCCACACGGCAAATGAACGACATCTCACGGATAAGACCATCGGCGATCTTGAGGAAATGTTGAAGAAAACCGGGTTCTTTCGCGTAAATCGCAGCGATCTGGTGAATCTCGAATATGTGCGCGAACTGGCGCCATGGTCGTCTGGAACGTTCCGTCTCACACTGACGAATGGCGCCGAGTTGAGCGTCAGCCGGGACCGTGTGCGGCAGCTGAAGTCGATTATCGGTTTGTAGCTCTCTCACCGCCGCGCGACTGGCGCAACCGTTCCGCCCGCTGAAGCGCATTCTCGGACCATTCGCGCGAAATTGAATTGAAAATAATTGAGGCTGCCGCAGAATCGAAGTGGCCGGAATGGCCCGCGCGACCGTCTAAACCGGTGCGCCACGACAAGCGGGAGGAGATATGTCTGTTTCAAAATTCATGTCGAGAGAGTCGCATTGGACAGGCGCCCCATCGCCTGGTGATCACTGCGTTGTTGTCATCGGTGACCCGCCGCTACACAGGAGGAAACAGATGCGATTAAGGACGAGACAGATTTGGCCGGTAATAGCGCTTTGCGCGTTGCTCACCGCGTCCGCTTGTGTGAGAAGGACCCAGGGCCGACCCCTGGGCGCCTTCCGGTGGGTCGTCGACCCGTTGATTGCACCCAAAATGCGCGAGGCGCCCTCCGGTCCTCAGGGTCCTCGGCCACTTGCCGCGGTTCGCGATGCGGACGGGATTGTTTCGAACTTTGTGGTCAACGAACTCATCGTCGCGCCCACCCGATCGACGGATCTCCCCAGGCTGCTTGCACTATCGGGTGGGGTCGTTGTGGCTAACGACGCAGTCCCCCTTCCGCCGTCGCACCTTAACCTCACCTTGCCGTCGTCATTCGCCGTCCCAACGAGCTACACGGTCCGCGTGGATGCCTCGGCGTTTCCGCTCGGCTCCTTCGCGAGGGACGCGCGGCGACAGCGGATCGGAGGCGAGTCGCGGATATCGTCCGAGGCTGGCCTGAGGCTTCTTGCGCTCGCTTCCCGTGCTCAAGGACTGGGACTGCCAGTCTCGCCCAACTTCGTGGCGGAGTCCGCGGGAACGATGCTTTTGCGGACCAAGGAGATTCCCCTCACCGGCCTCCCTGTCAACTACTTCGATGCCTTCACTGTCGCGCCCTATCAGGCTGGGGAAAGTAAGGCTGCCGTTATCCAGGCGTGGCAGTTTGTTGCCGCGCACGATATCGCTCGGCGAATCAACGTCGCCATCGTGGATGGCGGCTTTTGGCTAGACACATTGGGACATCCCAGCAAGGATGGCGCCGGACTCTCGGATCTCCCGGACAGCCCCGCGCAGTACGATTTTCTGGGTAATGACCGCGTGGCGGACGGCGACAATCCGGCCACCTGTACGGATGGAGCCACGTGCCGATGGCATGGCAATGGCTCCGCCGGCGTCGCCGTTGGCGGTATCGACAATCAAACAGGCGCAGCAGGAACCGGAGGACAAGTTGGCAACCCAATCCTGTTCAAGGTGGACCTGTCCGACGGTCAAGTGAAGGCTGCGCTTCGGACCGCTCGTGCATGGGGAGCGGACATCGTCTCGATGAGCTTCAGCGGCAACTGCAATATGTGGTGCCGGTTCGGCCGGAATCTCAGCAAATATAAGGATCCGTTCTACGACGCGGATGCGGCCGGCATTGCGTTGGTCGCGGCCGCTGGTAACAAAAACGATGATGTGGTCGCCGAAAACACTTGGCCGTGCCGGCTCGGACCTGTTGTGTGCGTGGGCGCCCTTGGCGATGGCTCGAACACGAAGATCGACTACTCCAATTACGGAAGCGTAAACATGTGGGCGCCCACCAACATCACGGCCATGCCCAACGGGGATAGCCCCGGCAGTTTGATCACCCACGGCGGGACCAGTGCCTCCGCGCCTTTTGTGGCGGGAGTCATGGCGATGATGAGAGCCATGGACCCCAGTCTCACCGGATCCAGTCTCAATCTGATGCTCCAGAAAACTGCTTGGAAGGACTCTCCGGATCCGAAGGTCCAATACTACGTAAATGCCTTCCTGGCGGTAAAAGAAGCTGCGAATAACCGGCTGCCTCCCGATGCCTTGGAGCCGAATGACACCGCCGGAGATGCGAAGGCGTTGGAGTCGGGAAAGACATACGACAAGTTAACTATTGATCGTGCCTCTGACGTTGACCATCACAAGTTCGAATTGAGCGACTACGCCAGTTTGGATCTTCAGCTCGACTATGTGACCGGCCTTGGCCTCGTGGCGCCGGCGCTGGTGCGTGACGGACCGAAAGGCGGCGGAAGCCCCTCTGGGGTTGTGACAACAGTCGTCCCCAATCGAAGAACGTATCACGCGGATGTGGTTGCCCCTGGTTCGTACCGGTGGATTATCACAGGCGCCGCACCCAACATCTACATCCTGCGGTCAACCTTCATTTTGGTGGGCCTTGCTCCGGATGAGTTCGAGAAGAATGATACCCTCACCGCCGCGGCTCTCCCCGGCATCGGTGAATATGCGGTCAATCACCATACCGCACTCGACCCGGACTACTACGCCTTTACGTTGACCCCCATCGCGGTTTACCAGTTCATATTCAGCGTCCTGTCATCCGACTGGCCGGTGGAGGTCACCCTGTTCAATCCCGACGGCTTGGCGGTTCAAACGGACTCGACTACAGTCGCGGCTCCGGTCGGCTCATCGGGAACGTGGCGCGTCCAGGTCCGCGGAGATCGAAGTGGACGCTACACATTCGGCGCGTATCAAACCCTGGATCCGCTGCTGAAACGGATCTTTGTGCCCTTTCGAAAGATACCGCGCCGGATCACTCCCGGAGATCCCCCAGCCATTTCTTTCTTCATTGAGGACAGCGATCGTTTCTTCGTTTTCCAGCACCAGGCTAACGCCGGCGCCGCCTTGCTGAATGGCGACGGTGGACATTTGACGCTTCTGGATAGCAACGGCCGGACGTTGGCGGAAGGCCGCCCGTTCGGCCTCCAACAGTTGGGTCACGAGGAAATTCCTCTGGCCAACTTGACGCCGGGCGAGTACTACGTCCTGCGCGTATCACGTATCGAGGGCGGCCCACGAGGATCGTCCACGTTTTCGCTCGCCATCCACGCTGGCAACTGAGTCTCCCAAGCGCCTGTCGAGAGGTTGGCGGTTTCGACACAACGCGGGTGCGGAGTCAGAGAGCGGCCCAAGGTCGGGGATCGGTCGAAAAACTTCCCTTGAAATCGATATCGTCCCCGATCGGCCTAAACTGGCGAGGTCGGCAAGACGCCAATTTTCCGAGTGGGCGAAAGCCGAGGTCGGCCGGGCATTGTCTTGCCGTATAAATGATTTACCCCGCCGGCCGCGACCGCCGCCGCCCATCGCGATGGCTGGTTCCGCACCGGCGACATCGCCGTCCGCTCCCCCGACGGCTACTACACGCTGCAAGGCCGAAGCGGCGATCTCATCATCTCCGGCGGCTTCAACATCTACCCGCGCGAAATCGAAGAGTTCCTCGCCGAACAGCCCGGCGTCGCCGAAGTCGCCGTCGCCGGTACCCTCGATCCGCGCCGCGGCGAAGTGCCAATCGCCTACATCGTCCCCAACGGCGAGTTCGACCCGGCCACCCTGGAAGCCGCCTGCCGCGAGCATCTCGCGTCATTCAAAATCCCCCGCGCGTTCCTCCCAATCGAAAAACTCCCCCGCACCGCGCTGGGCAAAATTCAAAAACATCTGCTGCCCAAGTGGGTGCCGCAAGAGCGGCGATAGCAACCAAAACCTACATCCGTACCACCGAACTTGCCGCCGCCCTGGGCGGGTCTCGTATGATGCCAATTCCCATCTCTGCCTTCGGCCTACCCACCGTTCACTGCCTCGCCGCCGGGAGTTAAGAACTCGCGCGGCCTTCTAATCCCTGGCCCCCGAGCCGCGCTCCGGTCCATCCGCGGTCCAATACCTGCTGTTGGCCGCCCTCCATCGCGTTTGCACGCCAAACCTCAATTCGCGGCCAAAAAAAGTACGATGACTAGCGGCGAGCCTGCCGCAATGTTCTCGTATCGTCGAACCGATCGGGAATTGAGGCGGAATCGGCATAGGTCCCAATCAGTCCCAAGGAGCCGGCTTCGGTCCGCCTCATTCCCGATGAGCGCGCCTTGGTGAATAACACCCGTCCCATCGCGATGTCCACGCGGCGAAATCCTCTTGGCGTACCGGATCTATCATCCGCGGTCAATTTGCTCCTGCAGCTCGTTTGGATATAGAGCCTTCAGCGCGGGATAGGTCTCCGCGAGGCGGATCAGATCCAACTCGTCCTTCTTACGCTTGCTCAGGCGCCGCCGTGGATCGCCGTACGCCCAGAGCTTGCCGCGCGTCACATCCTCCAGGCAAGCGACTTTCACCCGGATGCCCAGAACCTCGGCTTCCACGGACCGGATCGGGAAGGCCTGATATCTTTCGTCGGTGGTGAACTGAATCCGAAGTTCACTTCCCGGCGCCAGCGCGTTCACCGAGGGTGGATGTCGTTCGGTCTTGAAGCCCTGGTCCCCAAGGTATGTGGTCAGATCGGGAAGACTTGCCGCGATAGCTACAATGTCCGCATCAAGCGTGTAAACCGGCTCCACATAGCAATTGACGGCTAAACCGCCGATCAAACAATAGGGCCCGAAAGACTCGCACGCCGTGATCAGCCGTACAAAGTCCGTCGCTCCTCCCCGGGTTGTCAATTCGTACGCCTCCACCGCGGTCATAACTCCAATCTATAAGCGGAAAGGCGTCGCTGGCAAGCTCGATCATAGCGGCACATCGAAGGAAGTCGCCCAGCGCCGGACCCGTTGAACTGATGCAGGCGAAGCGGCCCACGAGGGCGAGGAGTCCGGTTGGAAGGAAACGCGGAATCCGGCGGGGTCTGGCAGCTCCTCCCATCGGGGCCGGTGAAACTAGACCTCCACCTTCACTGAATATTCCTTCAGGAACTCCGGGGACAGATCGACACCCAGGCCAGGCGACTCCGGGACATCCCAGTGCGACATCGTCGCTTTCCACCCATCTTTGAAAATAGCCGGGTACTGGCGCGTGTTCGTGTTCCCTTCTTCCATGATTACGAAGTTCGGGATCGACGCGGCGACGTGAATCGATGCCGCCGTGCAGATCGGGCCGTTCGGATTGTGCGGCGCGACCGTAACGTAGCAAGCATCTGCCATCGCGGCGATTTTCTTCATCGCAGTGATGCCGCCGGCGCGCGCCGCGTCGGGTTGGATGATGCGCGCCGCCTGTTTTTGTAGCAATTCGCGATAGTTCCAGTGCGACTGCAGGCCTTCACCGGTCGAGATCGGAATATTCGTCGAGCGCTGTAGTGCCGCCATCGCGTCGACATCCTCCGGCGGGACCGGCTCCTCAAGGAA
This sequence comes from Bryobacteraceae bacterium, assembly GCA_046155405.1. Taxonomy (GTDB): domain Bacteria; phylum Acidobacteriota; class Terriglobia; order Bryobacterales; family Bryobacteraceae. The sequence continues at coordinate 27,304 of JBJXFL010000047.1, forward strand.
GAAAATGTCGAATGGCTCCAGCATCTTTATGATCCGCCCCGCCGATGCCATGTTCCACTTGCCGTGCGCCTCAATGCAAATATCAAATGCCGGACCCGCCTCACGCACGCCGCGTACCATCTCCCGCACCTCGTTCAGCACACCCGTCTCGAGCTGCCTGCCGGGCCCGGGATAGCCGCCGAATGGATCCCACTTGCCCGCTGTGGCTCCCTGGGCCATCAGTTCCTTCGTGCGCAGTCCGTAGGCCGCGGCCGTGCGCGGGATGTTACCCCAGCGATAGCTCGTGTAGATGCGGATCTTCGGGTGAACCTTGCCTCCCAACAGCTTGTACACCGGCACGCCAAGCTTCTTGCCGAGAATGTCCCACAATGCGATGTCGATGGCGCTGATGCCGGCAAACAGCGTCCCGCCGAGCGAATTTTCCTCGACGAGGTACATCTTCCGCCAAAGTCTTTCGATGTCCCACGCCGGTTCGCCGATTACCAGCTTCGCCAGCGACCGGATCTGCGCATAGACCGGCGTGACATTGGGCGGAGTTGTGCCCTCGCCCCAGCCGTGCAGCCCGTCCTCGGTCTCAACGCGCGCGCAAACGATATCCTTGCGGTTTCCGATCCGGATCACATACGCGTCGACCCGCTTGATCCTGAGCGAGCCGGTCTGCGCCGCAGCCGTCCGTAACCAGGTTGCCGCACCCAACGGCATCATCATCCACTGTCGTCGATTCATGCAAGGAACGATATCAGTTTGGGGTACCTGGCGAGTTCGCCGATGCCGGCCAAGTTGAGTAGTTCGGATGGGCGCGAGACTCAGAGAGCCTAACCTGGGGATTTCCTCGCTTCGGTCCGGCGAACAACTTCGCGGAAAGCTTCTGCCGGCATTTGGTTTCATGTTGGGGCGCGTTCATCGGTATCGGAGGAATTTCCGATCATAGAGAGTTGACTTGATTGTTCGGTCAATGCGTTGAGGCAAAGACCGGCCGCCCACCGGCGCGGCCCGGTTTGACGAAGACCCGTCCGCCTCGCTAAGCTTTCAACAACACTGATTAATCGGTTCAATGAAAAGCAGGTGTAGCTCTTGAGGAAGGAAACCGCGAAAACCAGCGTCGTCTCCGCCCTGACGGCACGAACCCAGTTCGGCCAGATCATGCGGCGGGCAACCGCCGGGAACGAACGCTTCCTCGTCGATCGGAATGGCGAACCCGCTGTCATCATTATGAGTATTGGCGATTATATGGAGACGTTCGCTCCGGAGCCGAATTGGCTTGCCGAAATCCGAGCGAAATCCAGGGCTCGTGGTACGAGCAAACTGTCAATGCCTCAAATCAATAGTATTGTCTCAGAAGTCCGTCGAGCAAACAGAAAACCGGCGGCCACTCGCCCGAAATGATCCGCGTGGTCATCGACACCAACGTCGTCGTTTCCTCGCTAATCGCCGCCGGCACACCCAAGGCCGTGTTGCAATTGGCCTTCAGCGGCAAGTTTGCATGGTACGTCTCCAGGTCCATCCTTGCCGAGTATAAATCCGTCCTCGCCTATCCGCGGCTGGAGATCGATTCCGCCGACGCCAAGCGCACCGTGGCCACCATCCGCGAACACGCCCGGATCGTCTCTCCCGGCTTCGTCCTCGGCGCAGCGGTTGAGGAGGAAGACAACCGGTTTCTGGAATGCGCTCAGGCTTCCAAAGCAAACTGCCTCATTACCGGGAATCTTCGCCACTTCCCAGAAGTCTGGAAATACACAAGAATCGTACCGCCAAAGGAGTTTCTCCGCCTCCGGCAAATGCACGGGCCACTGATGTAACCACTTCCCGCCAATCTCCTCTATCGCTGAAAACGGACGCGAACAAGATAGAAATGAAGGGCAGAGCGTCAACGCCCGTGAATCGTGACGGGCGATGCTGCGAACGTGGACAGGCTGGCGATGGTGAGTTCGATCTGTTGCTGGCCGGAGCGGGCCGTGAAGGGGATCACGCGCTGATCTGGAAGACGCCGCTGTTTTGGCCGGGGGCGCCGCCGCCCCGGAGACCACCGGCATCTTATGCCTATCCTGGGCAGTCGCGGTGTGCTTTCAATAGCGCTGCCAGCAGATTCTCCATCTCATCCGGTTCGTACACAAAATAGTGTCCGCGCCGCGGTAATTCCTGGTACCCGCTCCCTGGAAGCCGGGAATGGAGATAGCGCGCGACCCCAATGGGTACAACCTGGTCGTCGGTGCCGTGGGTGATGAGCACCGTGCAGGCCGCCAGCCTGGTCAAATCGATATCGGGGTCCGAATAGAGCGCCTGCACTTCCTGCAGCAGGTAACCCGGACCCTGCGCGTAGCTCTCGCGGCGGTTCTGCCGGAAGAATTCTTCAACTTCCGGCTGCGAAAGCACCCGCTGGTCGGCGGCGCAGAGGCCCCGTTTGACGTCCGCGAAGTAGCTCTCCCAGTCGTTGAGGAGCCGGTCGCGGTGCTTCTTTTCGATTCGGAGAAAGATCGCCGGGTGGAAGTTTGCCAGCTTGGCCGAAAGCAGGATGTGCACGGTTTCCTGCGAGAAACGACGCCAGTTGGCGATCAGATGCGGCAGGCCCAAACTGCCGGCCAGAGACACGGCCCGCAATCCGGGCAGTTGGCCGCAAGCGAGCGCATACGTTGCGCCGGCGGAAAAACCGAGGATCGAGAATGGCTGGCCCGCTCCCAGAAGGTGGTTCGTCAACTGGCGCACATCGGCCGCCCAGCCGGCAACCGTGCGGTCACGGGCCGGAGTGGATAGGCCGATGCCAGGACGGTCGGGAGAGATGAGGCGAATGTGCAGTTTGGCGAGAAGGTCGTCGTAAGCGCCCATGCGCTCGATCCGCGACCCCTGAAAGCTGTGGAAGTGGAGAATCGGGGTGCCGGTGCGCGGCCCACGATCCATGTAAGCCAAGGTACGGCCATCGCGAAGGGTTAGCTTCCCGAAGTCTGGGTGGGACTCTCCGGGCGCGGGACGTAAACCGGGAATTTGCTGCATGAGCCCGGCGACGGCATCGCGCAATTGCTCGGTATCTTGTGAAGGATCGCCCGAGGGCATGATGGGCTTGCCGATGCGCACGTGGATGCGAAAGGGAGGCTCGCCGCCGGCTGCCGCCTTGCCATCCGCTTCCATAGCGGAGAAAATAACCGTCTCCGGAGTCCAGTCCAGGCGCAAGCCTCCAATGGCGGCGGGAACCACGGGACAGTTGCTCTTCCAGGCTGTGACCATGGCCCCGGTGCTCCAATTCTTCAACTGTGGAACGGGATCGGCGATTGCACGGCCAGCCGGGAAGATGAGCGCGGCGTGACGGTTACTTTCCCGGAGGTATGCGGCGATCGTGTCCGACGCGGACTGCCGCCGGCCCGCCGCCGGATCGCCCACGAGAAGGGCAATCCCGTAGTAATGGAGCACCCAGCGTTCCATGCGCACCACCCAATTGCGATCGTCCGGCGTGATGACGATGCGCGGCACGCATCCGCAGCGGGTGGCCAGGAGGTGGCCGAGAATGAATCCGTCCACACCCGATTTGTAGGCATGATTGGCGGCCAGGACATAGGAGCCTTCGGGAAGATTCTCGTGGCCTTCGACATCGATCCAACGGAGAACGTATCTGGCGAAAAGCACGTGCATCAGGCGGATTGGCCAACCCTGGGCGCGTATGGTTTCCGGGGCGCCGGCCAGTTGCTTTCGCAGGTAGAAATGGAGTGGAATCGCGACAGCCGCGAAGCCCAGCGCCGCCATCCCGGCGGATCGGCCGAGTTTACGCAGAAAGCTTCTGCCATTGTTTGGTTTCATGTTGGGGCGCGTTCATAAGTATCGCAGGAAGTTCCGATCGCAGAGAGTTGACTGGATAATCCTCGGATTTCGAAGATCCAGCGTACAACTGGCGCTAGCGTCCCAGGTCAGAGCGCATGCGGGAAAGATCGGCACGGCCCGGCGCTGCCGACGTCGCGCGCCATCGGGTTAGTGCCCGGCCGGGCCCGGGCCGAGCATCAAGGCCTCCGAGCGCCTCAGCCATGTTCAGGTAATAACCGCACGGATATCCGTGCGGTTAGCTGTTGGTCGAACCACTTTAGTCATCGTGACAATGAGAAACGACGATTGGAGCCCGGGAAGAGGAGGCTTCATCTACCAGAGTCTGTGGAAAGGGGGCGAGGCGCGGCTAGTTTTTCGCCGCTAACTCCAATCGCCCTACAGGCTCCTTCCGTTAACAACAAAAAACAGAAAAGCCTCAACTTTGCACATTATCTGTCGGAGGTATCGCGTTGTACTTTATGACTGGACTGCTGTTGTCCTGATGTTCAGGCGCCCCATCCGAAAATCGTTTCACTGACAAAACACTGGTCAACTCGTCGACCAGGGCCAGTTCCCTAGAACTTCCGCATTTGTGTCAGCGCGCCGACCAGTATTCAAGTACAACAAAAGTGCTCGCCGTCACCCGTTTTCCACCATTAAAATGCAATGAACGTGGCTGGACTGGCACTAGACCAGTCGTAAAGTACAACACTCTCAAAATGGCACATCGTCATCACTGATCCCACTATCGAATGGACTGCTTGCGGCGAGGGCAGGCTCCCTGCTTGTAGCCGCGGCGCTGGGGCGACCGAGGGAACGAGGCTGACGCAGTGGTTCCATCTCCGCTACAACTACCCATGAGTCGTTCCACTCTGCGCCAGTAAATACTTTGAGCCTCCCGTTTTCAAAGACCTGGTTCGCCACCGTGAGCAGGAGCCGTTTCTTGTCGTCGCCTCGATTATTTATCCACTCAGCCGCTTCCGGATCATCCCATTCTCCCTCAGTAACTTCCACCCAAGAGCGCGCTTTCAACCACGCAGCCATATCCCCCCTCGTCCGGAAGAAGATTGGGTACGGCGTACCCGTCAGCTCACGGAGCCTTTCAAAGATAGGGTGATTGGTCAGAAGGATTTCATTAATGGAACTGCCTTGTTCTCGCCGCTCATTCGTGAGAAAGGTGATAAGGTCCTTTACGGTTTTTAAAGCCGTATGGAGTTCGTCTCCAGCTCGGCGATCAGGAAGGAATTCCTGCTCTTGGAGAAATCGTTGAAACAATCCCGCCCACTGCTCCCGAAGATGAATTGCGATTTCACTTGACTGCCGAAACTCTATCAGCTGATTATTTCGGGGAAGCGCCTCAATCTCTTCGATGAATTTAAAGATGCGCTCGTCATCGGCCGCCACGTACTTTATCCCCGATATTGCTTTGTTCCGCACGTACACGCGATACTCAGCCATGACTGCTGCATCGACGAAGACGTAACATTGCTTGTTCAGCTTCAGCGCCGTCTTCAGTTCCATTTGAGAAATCGAATTGTCTTGGTCGAACGATACCGATCCAAAACGACCACCGACAACGTTGATCAGGACATCAACTTGGCCGATTTCTTTGTAGCAGTAGCTCTCCAACTTTTCAGCAGAACCATAAGGAACCTGACCCCGCTCGTGCTGCACGGGCTCATACCCGATCTCCCCGATGAACCGCTCAAGGTCTGCCCGAACTTGACGAAGATCATAGAACGTTGAACTAATGAAAACGCGTGGACGGGCCATCACTACACTATACTAGCGACGAATCTTCCACAATGAACCACACAGGGATTGCCGGAGGCTTCCATTCCAGAGAAGTTAGATTAAGGAGCTGACTTGATCTCCAAAAAGCGACCCGGCCAAAACTGGAAAAAAGAGCGATTTTTGGCCTTGCTTTTAAGCACGATAAAATACATTATCATGTTTACCTGTTACCTCCACGTACCCTAGAAAGCTGTTGGCGGCGGATGGACTGCCCAGGACTCTCGTTCACCATCCGTACGAAAACCGAAGGATTCTGGGCGGGCCGATGTTCCAGCTGGACGCAACGCACCACCACGTTTGGCGTCTATGATGAATACGGAGGCCTATTATGGGCAAGAGCATCGAGCTTGGCGGCAACACTGTCGTGAGCGGCAATATCGACTGGTCCGGCTGCGAGTTGGTGGAATGCGTACCCGGTAAGGTCTCGGGCCGCCCCATCGTCCGCGGTACGCGCATCCTGGCCGATACAATCGTCCAGGATGCGGAACTCGGTTCCCCGTTGGATGAGATTCACGAGAACTACCCCGACCTATCCGTCTCCGACATTCAGCGGCTGATCGCGTTCGCGGAATCGGCTCGCGAGCGGCGTGAAGGGTGAGAGTCCTCTTCGATCACAACTTACCTCACAAGCTCAGAATCAGCCTCCTATCCGCTGCCACATTCGAAATCGAGATAGTGACGGCTTCCTATATGGGGTGGAGCCATCTCAAGAACGGCGAACTAATGCGGGCTGCCGAGGATTCGGCCTTCGACGTTTTGGTCACTGGGGACCGAACTTTGGTTCATGAGCAGAATCTCTCCGGCCGCCGGCTTTCGATTCTTGCCCTCTCCGCCAACAACTGGCCGATCGTCAAAAACTTCATCGCTCAAATCCTTGGGGCGATTTGCGGCGCCGTTCCCGGGGCGTTTGTAGAAGTGGACTGTGGCGAGTTCAGCAGGAAAAAGCCAGCCGGAAAGCCGTAGATCCGCAGGGCGCGGGCCAGCTATGACTGCGCCAGCAAGCGTCGCTCCCCCAAGACGGCGGCCGTCTCGATCCGTTAGACGCTGCCTGAGCCTTAAGGAATCTAAAGCGGCGCCAGCACTCTCTTCCCACGGCAGATCGTGAGACGGCAGGCAATCCGCTGCTTGGCGGTTACCGCGTTGCGCTGCGAGTCCACCAGCCGGAATTGACCATCCTCAATCGCCAGCAGGGCAACGTCACCCGGCGCTCCGACACGTAAGGTGCCGAGTCCCTCGATGCGCCCGATCACCTTCGCAGGATTGGCGGTTGAACGCAACAGCGCGTCATCAAAGCTCATCCCCAAGTACAGCAGCTTCGACATCGTGGTGGGCATGTCATATACGGGTCCCTCGATATTGCGCTGGTAGATGTCACTGGAAATCGTGTCCACCGGGAATCCCGCATCCAGGCACTTCCGCGCCTCGGCAAAGTTGAAGCTGCCGAGCCCATGGCCCAGGTCGAATACGACTCCCCGGGCGCGCGCCTCCGCCACCCCGGGCTTCAGCTTGCCCTTGGCGTCCGCCAACGAAGTGCCGTGCCCCGTGTAGGCGTGGGTGATGATATCCCCCGTTCGCATCTGTTCCATGATTTGCGGCACCTCCGGAGGAGCGTCGCTGATGTGCACCATCAACTTCAATTGATTGGCATCACATAGCTCACGGGCGATTTTCAGGAACTCCGGACTATAGCGGCCGTTCATATTGGACCCGATCTGGACTTTCACGCCCAGGATAATGTCCCGGTTGCCCAACACCGCCTCCGCCGTTTGGCGCATGACGCCGCGGACGTACTTTACAGCGTCGATTTGCGGGTCGCGGGAAGCGGGATAAAGATATACGAACCCAAAGAC
>JBJXFL010000053.1:0-70156 GCA_046155405.1 Bryobacteraceae bacterium
AACGGCGCCCCCGGCAGGCGCCTGTTCGGTTAAGTATCTATGTTTGAGCACCCTGCGGCTAGTCAATAGCCGGGAGACCAGAATGTCGACCACCGAGGGATACCCGTATCTTGTAAACTCCCGCTAGTGGTAGTTCATACAAGCGAGGAAGCATATGGCGAAGAAGAAATCCGCATCATCTCAGCAAGAAAGGCGAATCCCCGCGAACGTGCTGTTTACAACCCCGCTCACTGACAGCCAACGGCGGTCGCTAATAAAGCTCGCCGGCAAGCCCGACGCGGAAATCGATTATTCCGACGCTCCGGAAAGCGAGCACCCGCCATCGGAGATCCATGTCGGGCGTTTCTTCCGGCCGATCAAGCAACTCGTGAGTCTTCGAGTCGACGCCGATGTGCTTGCTTGGTTTCGCGGTCGCGGTCGCGGCAAGCGGTATCAAACCTACATGAACGAAGTTCTCCGGCGCGAGATGCGGACCCGCGCCCGCTGACGTAAGAAGCGCAAAGGCCGGTCGCGGCCGCCACTCATTCGGGAACTCTCGCACCCACCCGGCCGCGGCCGAGTCCGTTTTGCGCGAGTTCCTCAAGAAGGGCCGCGAGCAGCCAACGCCTACGCCCGGTACTCCCGCAGCAACGTCTCCAATTGCCGCTTCTCCGGCAACTTCCGGGCGAGGAGATCGAACACAAACCAACCTCCCATGCCCAGCAGAATCACAGCGGCCACTACAGCCGCCGAGGCGGCTTCATTCGGTCTCATCTTGCCGTTCGCCTGAAGCTGAACGATCGCGATGGCGGTCAAGGGAACTACCACCAGAAACAGTCCCAGCAAAGTCTGCAACTCGCGGCAGCGCGCTTCAACTTGCCGCAGCAGCGTCTCTAGCGTCACTCGAATGGGGCGCTCCGCCGCGGCGCCTTGCCCCTGGCGAAAGATCCGCAGCAGATAGAGCGCCGCGATCCACTGCGCCCCCAGTATCAGCAATGCCGGCCAAGCCTCCTCCCACCCAGTCCCGTGCCCCACGAGTTGCCATCCAGCGGCGATGGTGACGAGCGGCACCATTACGAAAACGTATGCGAGCGTGCCGCGACGCCGGCGCCGTTCCCGATTTACTTGCGCCACCGCCGCGGCCGCGAAACTTTGCGCGCCATCCGCCGATAGGCCGTTCTCAGCCGACGCCCAAAGAGCTTTCAATTCGTCGAGTCTCATATATGTAACTCCTTCATTTCTTCGATCAATTTGCCGCGCGCACGGGTGAGCCGGACGCCGACCAGGTTTTCGGCGATACCGTGAATTTCCGCCATCTCGCGATAACTCACTTCGTCGAGCCAAAGCAGCAGCAGCGAGCGGTCCAGCGCCGGAAACTCTCGAATCCGGGTATACAGGCGCTCCAGTCGCTCTTCGCGCTCCGGGTCGGCGGAGTTCGCGGGCGGCTCGATGGCCGCTCGCTCCACCAATCGCCGGTAGTTGCTCCGCGTGCGCCGCCACGTCATCGCGGCGTTGTGCGAAACCCGGTAGAGGAAGGTGGTGGGCCGAGAATCGCCGCGAAACGCCGGAAGAGATTTCCAAACCGCCAGGAGTACCTCCTGCATCAGGTCACCGCGATCGTCGAGGCCGGCGAAGGCGTTGACGACATGATGCAGGATCGCCCGGTGCTCCGTCGTCCAGAGCAGGAAGCGTTGATGTTGTTCTGTCTGATTCACTGTTCAAACAGTTAGAAGCCACCGCCCGCCCGATTCTTACAATTCAACCCATTCCCCGAAACCGCTCGATGTCCCGCCGGTTGCGTTTCGATGGCCGACCCTCCGTCCACCCCTCCGATTGCGCCGTTGCCTTCCGCTCCTCCGCCGCCTTCAGCCGCGACTCCCGGCTCGCCTCGGTTTCGTGGAAAAGCGTCTGCGCCACCGCCATCGGCCCGCGCAGTTCGCTCAGCGCCAGCACCTCCACTTGAAACACGCCGCTCTCGTTTTTCACTTGCAGCTTGTCACCCACCCGCACCTCGCGCGCCGGCTTGGCGGAATGCCCGTTCGAGTCAATTCGATTGTTCTCACAGGCTTTCGCGGCCAGCGCGCGAGTCTTGAAGAATCGGGCGGCCCACAGCCACTTATCGATTCTCATTTAGCCCAAGGCCACGTGCTCAAGTCGGCCCGGTAACGATAGAGGTTCGTCTCGCTGCCGTTGATCAGCACGGCCCGCTTCGCCGCCCATACCTTGTACTTCGCATCGCCCATGGCCTTAATCGCGGCGTTTTCGTCCAGTTCCGTCAAAGACTGTATTCCGGTCCCCGACATGATCTCACCCGCCGGTCCGCCCATCCGCGTCTGCAACCAGGTGTAGGATTTCACGCCCGCCGGCTTCACGCCGCCGCTAACGAACTCCTTCGCCACCGCCCGATATTCGTCCATCTTGCCCGGTTTGACCTCGGTTCGAATCACGCGGAAATACGGCGACGGGTTCTCGGCTCGCGGCAGGCTCAGCTCCGTGTCCCGTTCGGCCACCCGCGTTTCCCGGTCGTCGACGAAGGCGTTCAAGCGCATATTAAGCGCCGCATACTCCGCCTCATGATTATTCTTGAACGCATCGCCGCGGTTCGCCACCGCATCGGACATCTTCGCGTAATAGCGGATGGTCATGATGCGGTCCGGTCCCGTCAGCGATTGGAGTACGATCATCGGGGCGTCGATCTTGGCCGTCTTATAGAGCGCCTGCAGTTCCTTCATCGTGGACACAAAGTCCGCCAGGTGGCCTCGTTTCACCGCATAAGTGCGGCGGTGTTGGATATTACGTTCCTGCGCGGCGGCATTGCCAAGCAGGGAGAATGTGAGTACGGCACAAGCAATGAGTCTTTTCATACTGGTTTCCTTTTCCGAGTTGCCGCCCGTTGGAGGCCGGCCAGCCTAATAGCGCACAAACGAACCCAACGGGGCCATTGAAACGATTTCGCGCCGCGATCACTCTAACAGCGGTGATTACCCGACGTGTTTGGTTAGCATTTGCCGCGACCGCGCCTCTGCTGGCGGCGGACGGCGAAGACGACGCTCGCAAAGCCGCCGATAAATGGCTCGCGATGCTCGATCAGGGTAAATACAAAGACGCTTGGAAACAGGCCAGCCAACACCACCGTCCGCAAATAACCTCCGACGAATGGGCGGGACAGGTCCGCTCCATGCGTGAAGCGTCGGGAGTCCTGCGCGAGCGTAAATTCACTTCCGCCAAACCCTCTAAGACCCACGCCGGAGCGCCGGATGGCGATCATATGATACTCGAATATTCCACGGCCTTCGAGAAGAAATCGAAAGCTGTCGAATTGCTTGTCATGAGCCGGGAGGCCGGCGGTTGGAAGGCCGCCGGCTACTCCATCTATTAGCTAACTTGGATAGGCGCCAGCGATATAGCTCTGCAAGTGGTCGATTGTGCTTTCCTGCTCGGCGATCACCTGCTTCACCAGATCCCCGATCGACAGCACGCCGACCACTCGGCCATCCGCCACCACCGGCAGATGCCGGACGCGATGCTCGGTCATCAGGCGTAAGCAGTGGCCGACGTTGTCGTCCGGCCCCACCGTTATCAACTCAGTCGACATGATTTCGCCCGTCTGCGTTTCGCGCGACGACCGGCCGGCCAGAATTACTTTGCGCGTGTAGTCGCGCTCCGAAAGAATGCCGGCCAGGCGGCCGTTCTCGAGAACGACGAGAGCGCCGATCCCTTTCTCCGCCATCTCCTCGATGGCGGAATATACAGATGCATCCGGAGCGATAGAATAGACCCCGCGGCCTTTTCTTTCAAGCAACGATCCGACAGACACCGATGAGCCTTTCATCGCAAATCCTCCTTCGTGCGCTCGACTATACAACAATATGATCCGCAAAAGAAGGGAAATCTTGGCCTAGGTCGAATTCGCGGTAGGTGTGGTACCGTTCGCAATGACGCCAACCTCGGCCCCTGGCACCGGCAGTCTGGCATCAAGCGCCCCGGATGCGCCATGGACGGGCCCACGTTTCGCGGCAACCGCTCTAAAACGTAAGCTTCATCCCCAGTTGAAGATTGCGTGGAGCGTCCGCCACGCTAATAACACCGAAGCCTGCCGCCCCGAGCGCACGCCCGGGTTCCTGGAAATTCGCCCGGTTGAAAGCGTTGAAGGCCTCCGCCCGGAATTGCAGATTCCAACGGTCGGTGAAGGCGAAATTCTTCAATAAAGAGAAGTTGAAAACCGCCAGGCCGGGGCCGGTGAGAACTGCCCGGCCGGCCGTTCCGAAGGTGAATTGCGGAGGGGCCGCTACGGCCGTCGTATCGAACCAGCGGGCGACCGTGCGTTCGCCGGCGGGAACTTCGGGGCTGCGGAGAAGATTCACGCGCTGCGAACCGGGGGCGAAGGCATTGGTCGTATTGGCTTGCGTGACCAGACCGACCGGGCTGCCCGCTTGCAGCGTCATAATAGTACCGAGATTCCAGCCGCCGAGGAGCGTGGCGGCCGCTCCGTCGCTCAGCCACTTGCGGCCCCGGCCCCACGGCAGTTCATACACGGAGCTAAACGTAAGGCGGTGGCGAATATCATTGCCGGCCAGCGCCTTCTCCGACGCGCGGTCATAGTAATTCTGCATCCCGCCGCCCACGGCCCCCGCTTCCTGCGCGGCGTTCACATCGTCGATGAACTTTGACCACGTGTAGTTCGACAGGAAGTTCAGCCCGGCGGAGAAGCGCTTTTCCAGCTTTACGTTCAGCGCGTGATAACTGGAATTGCCCCACATGGGAGTGATGAGCGTCACGTTGCCGAACTGGGGAAAGGGGCGGCGGATTTGCGCGTTGCCGGCCGCCATCTGGCTGGGAAGCACCTGATTGATATTGACGTCGGGGCCGTTCAGTTTGTGGCCGACAGTGCCGATGTACGCCATTTCTAAAACACTGTTCCAGCCGAGCGATTGCTGAACATTCATGTTGAACTGTTGCGTGTAGCCGATGCGGCGGTTGCGGTCGTGAAACTCCGGCGCGAACTTGATGGCTTGGCCGACCCTTACCGCGCCGAAACCGCTATTCAATTCGGTCCGCGTGTAGTCCGGCATGCCGTTGCGCAACTGGAAGGGCGCGGTGACGCCGTTGTCCGGCGATTGGAAGTCGCCCGAGTTTTCGTAGCCGGCGCTGGCGTTGTTGGACCCGGGCAGTGGGGGACCGAAGAAGACGCCGTAGCCGCCGCGGAGAACCGTTCGCTCCTGATGGAACGGCTTCCAGGCGAAGCCCAGGCGCGGGCCCCAGTTGTTGAAATCGGGATCGTAGGTGTGGGGGGCGTACCCGTTTTGCCCGGTGAAGGTGATTACGCCGGGCGTGCCGGAGATGGGGTTGATTGCGGTAAGGTCAAAGCCGTTCTGACGGACGTTGGCATCGGTCCGCGGCAGGTGGGTTTCCCAGCGAAGACCGAGGTTGAGAGTGAGATTGGCGGAAACTTTCCAGTCGTCCTGCACAAAGCCGCCATAGTATTGGGTGCGGCGGTCGATGAAATCCACTTCGCGAACGTTGGCGCTAAGCGGTGTGCCGGCCAACATGCTGGCGATGGCATTCCCGGTGTTGGCGGCGCCAGGGAAGGCGGCGGTGGATTGGACGTTGAAATTGAACTGGCCCGACATTAGCGGATTGAACTTTTCGGCGTTGCGTCCGAAACGGCCTTCCCCGCCGAATTTGAACGCATGCTTGCCGTGGAACCAGGAGAGGCTGTTGACGAGGTGGGAGTCGCGGATCGGCGTTTGGATTCGCTCTTGGGTAGCGGGACCCACGGCGGTATAGCCGGTGGCGTTGATGCGGGGCATGGCACGATCGGAAACGCCTTTCAGGCCAAGCTTGGTTGGCCAGCCTTCGTCAAGGCCGTAAGAGCTGTTGATGAAGAATCGGGGCTGCCAATTGAAGCGGAAATCGTTGACGAGCGCGGGGGTGAAATTGTGGAGGTGATTGATGAGCAGACTGTGGGCGCGGCGGTCCGACTTGTTGCCGTTGGGGTCGGCGGCGGCGATGGGGAAGACCGTGCCGTTATAGGTGGGGAAATTATGCAGGACGTAGCGGACGGAAAGGCGGTCCCGCTCGCTCAGGACGTGATCGACTTTGCTGGTCCAGGTAGTGATATTAAGGGCGTTGGCGGTATTGGCGAGGAAGTTATTCGCGCCGGCGAGGTTGGACGCGGGCCGGTTGGGCAGCGGAAATAGTTCGACCATTTTCATGCCGACTGGATCGATGCGCGACGCCGGAATGATGTTGTTGGGAAACTGATCGCGGAGAACCTGACTGGGATTGGCCGGATTGGGGCGGCCGGTGGCCGGGTCGAAGATTCCGGTCCGCGCGCCGGCGGCGTTCGTGGTGGCGGAGAAATTCCCGGCACGTTCCGCCTCGGTGGGGACGGTCAGGTTGCGCGTGACGCCAATGCGCTGGCGTTGGAACTCGACGTGGGAGAAGAAGAATGTTTTGTTCTTGACGATGGGGCCGGCGAATGAGCCGCCGAACATGTTCCAGCGGAGCGGGGCACGCGAGGCGGCGAAGAAGTTGCGGGCGTCGAGTTTTTCGTTGCGGAAGTATTCGTACGCCACGCCGTGGAACTGATTGGTTCCGGAGCGCGTGGTCATGGTAACGGCGCCGCCGCTGGTATTGCCGAGTTCGGCGGCGTAAACACTCTGGTGAACCTTGATTTCCTGCACGGCTTCGACGGGCGGATTGAAAAGAGCTTGAGGGACTTCAAGGGCGATGTTGGAGGCGTTGGCGCCATCGAGAAGCCACTGCTGCTGGTCGGCGCGGCCGCCGGCGATGGATACTCGGGGGCGGATGACGTCGCCGGTAATGAAGACGCTGGCGCCCATCATTCCCAGCAACTCGCCGACGCGGCGGCCGTTGAGGGGCATATCCACGATGGTTTTGTTTTCGATGAATTGCCCCATCGTGGCGCTCTCGGAATCAAGCAGCGGCGCGGCGCCAGTCACTTGCACGGACTCCGAGACTTGGCCGACGGAGATGGTCAAATCCAGGCGGACAACGCGGCCGAGCTCGACCGTGATCCCGGTGCGATTCAGCGCGGAGAAACCGGGCTTTTCAGTGGTGATTCTGTAGCGGCCGGAGGGAAGGAGCGAGAACGTATATTCGCCCTGTTCGTTACTGGTGGCGGTATTGACAAGGCCGGTGTCTTCATTAATCAATTTCAGGGCGACGCCGGGGACACGGGCGTCCTGCGGGTCGGAGACAATGCCGGTGAGGGTGCCGGAGCTGAGCTGGGCGAAAAGCGGCGCGGCGAGAGCGAGCAGGCAGAGAGCGCGGGACATAAAAGACCTCCGGTTGATTGCAGTTATCATATCGCCGCCGGCGGTATCAAAAAACGTCATCGCCGGGATACCAACGTTTGGGGGCTTTCTTGAGGGGAATTTTCTTGGGCGCGGCTTTCTTGGCGGCGGCCTTCTTCGTCGCCGCCTTTTTACGCTGCACGCCAAGCGCTGATTCGAGAACCGATTCGAGCAGTTTCTTCTCTTCGGCCTTAATCACTCGATTGAAGTTATCGGGGCGCTTGGCGGCGAGGGCTTGCATTGCGCCGACCCATTCAAGAGCGGGAGCCGCGGTGTGGACTTTGCCGGACTGTTTCATGGCGGCCAGCGTGAGTTTGACATCGGGAATGCGGCGGTAGCAATCGATGGCGGAATCCAGGTCGCCCGCGGAGCGATGGGATTCGGCGGCGGAGGCGAACTCCTTCGCTCCTTCGAAGCACTGCGCTTCCAGCTTGTAGTTCCGCTCCGGCAGATCGGCGAGGATAAGCAGGGCTTCGCGGTAGTGAAGGGACTTAATCAGATCGTTGACGGCGCGGGTGCGGAGTTTGGCGGAGCGCTCAACGGCATCGGGGAGGCCGATGGCGGCGTAGAACGGGGGCAGAACCCGAACGCAGATGGCCGCGTTAGCGCCGACGTGCTGAACGCGCTCGAGCATGCCGATCCAGCGCATGGGTTCGGAACCGAGTTCGATCAGAACCCACGAGGGAAGGTGCTCTAATTTCTTGGGAATCTCACGCATCAGGTCGACGACGGCGTTGAGTTCGTCGGACTCCGTGAGACGGGGCACGCGGGAGATGGAAGCGAGGAGGACGGCAAGATCGGGGTTATCCACGTTTCGGGCGGCTTCGGCGGCCTCGACCAGAAGATTGGGATTGCCGAGCTCCGGCGAGAGTTTAGCCTTGCGCATCCCCAGGCTGAAGCAAACTTCGGTCAGCGTTTGGTAGGCGGTCTTGCGGGTGAGCGGATCCTGGATGGCGTTCAGTTCGCCTATATATCCCAGGAGCGTGACCGCTTGATGGGCGCGGGACCAGGCGAGATCGGGGCGGATGGAAATATATTGGCGGGCGTCCTCCTGGCACCGTTGGATACGCTCCTCCAGATCGAGGTTTTCCTCCTGCAGAGACTTCAGCAGCGCGGCGGGGGTGAGGGCGGAATGGGTGCCGCCCACCGCGGCATTGCCGTTGAGGAATCGGAGGCTGGCGGCGACGCGGGCGGGCTTGGGACTGACGTCGAGCCAGATAAGGCGTTCCGTCGGGCGGCTGACGGCGACGCGGAGTTGATCGATGGCGAGACGGCGGGAAAAGCTATCGACGTCGGCCTGCATGAAGCGGGTCGTTTGCACTTTCTCCAGTTGTTCGCCGGGATCGATGACGCAAACGGAATGGAAGTCGAGCCCTTTGATTTCGGAGGGGGAGAGAGCGTTCGGAATGCCATTGGGCGACTCGCTGAAGCTGACCAGGGCGAGGCCCTCGCGGGAGGAAAGATCGTTGAGGAGCGTCGTCAAATCCGCGCCCGGAGCGGCGGCGCAATATAGGATCTGATCGGTGGCGTCGTCTTCAATGGACGCCCAGCCCTGGCCGGATGGGCGGTCGCGCTTTTCCAGGTGTCCGTAAAGGTCCCAGACGCGGTTGATCAGTTCGGCGATTTGGCGGGGGCTGCGGAGGTTGGACGAGAGTTTATGAACCGCCGGAGTGGTGATTTCGGCGTGGAAGATGTCGTTGAGCCAGCCCCATTCGAAATCCGTTGGGCGAACGGTTTGGGCTTCATCGCCGGCCACTAAAACGGGGATGGCATGGCCGCGAAGTTCCTGGAGACGTTTGGCCAGACGGGCGATGAAGAACGTCTCAATGGGGGTCAGATCCTGGCACTCGTCAATGGCAATGCAGTCCCATGGGAGGTTGCCGGCGGGCAGGTTGGGGAGTTGTTGGATGGCGGACCAGGCAAGATGGAGATCCGGGAAAAAGCGGGGAGCGATTGCGCCGCCGGACCTTTCCAGCCGCGTGGCGGCGGAGTTCGCCGCTTCGGCCGGGCCGCTGCCGATAAAGCGGACGCGGCTGGCCATGTATTCCGCGTCGTTCCTCCGCTGAATACGGGCGGCGGCAAAGCGGCCGACGCGCGCCGGGAGGGCGGCCCCGATAACATGGGCGTGGAATTCGTCGAAGAGGGCGGGAATGTTGGTGGCCCAGGGTCCCAGGCTGCGGGCGAGGGGAGCCATTTCGACTCGAAAACGGCTGCGCTGTTCGGCGAGAGGCACTCGGGGGAGGGTGACGCCGAGAAGGTCCCGGAGGAACTGGGGAAAGGTGGTGACGTGATACTGGCGGGCGGCGGAGCAGTATTTATCGAAGTAAGAACGGGCAAGCGATGCGAGGTCGGTGGAATACGTGAGATAGAGAATGTTCCGGGCGGCGGTTTGATCGGCGGCATGCAGCAGAGCGGTGGTTTTCCCGGAGCCGGGATGGCCTTTAAGAACACGGACTGAATCGCGGCCGGCGGCGAATTTGGCCTGCTGCGCGGTCCAGGGAGCGGGGCCATAATCCTCGCGGCGTACTTCGGGAACGGTGACAGGAAGATAGTCTTCGGGGAAATTGTGCGCGGGGAGGGGAGAGTGGTCGTCGTGATGGCGGATATCGCGGAGAAAGAGCGCGCCGTTGGGAGGGTTGCTGAAACCCTTCAGGGGAAGCGCGCCCTGGGGGGCCCACCAGGCGTAGAAGTGGCTGCCGGAGGAGCCGCCGAGGCGGGAACGGCGCCAGCCTTTATTTTCCCCTTGCGTGGACTTGTAGTGAAGTCGTTCGGGGTCTATCAGGAGACGTTGGAGGAGAAGTGCGGCGCGCTTGCCGACCGGTTGCGTGCGGTAGGATTCTAGGCGTTCGAGGAAGTCCGGGTGGCAGAAAAGGGGGTTGGGTTGACGGGCGGTGTGAAAGGAGGCGTCGAAGAGGGAATCCACCTACTTACTGTAGCGCCGCCGGGCCGAGTGTGATAGCTCTCTTAGATGGCTATGAACAAACTTGGGATTGCGTTGCTGGCGTTGGGGCCCCTGTGGGGGGATGAGACGATTACGGCGTTGGGACGGAAATGGTCGGTGCCGCTGGCGGCGGATTGGAAGGGTTCGGCGGAGATATTGGAACTGTTGGTGAAGAAGCCTCAGGAGAAACCGCGGCGCCCCAAGCAGTTCGCGATTCTGGAGGAGGGGCCGTACTCGGCGTTCACTCTCGAGGTGGATGTCAAGCGGAATGAGAAGTCGCTGATTTTGGTTTACGCTTATCAGGACGACAACCACTTCAACTATGCCCATTTGTCGGTGGATGACCCGGCGAAAGTGCATGTGCATAACGGGATTTTCCATGTGTTTGAGGGCGACCGGGTGAGGATTTCACCGCTGGAGGGCGGGCCGGGAGCTCTGCCCGGCACCGAGTGGACGCAGGTAAAGATGACGTGGAGCGGCAAGACGGGCGAGGTGATTTGTCATGCGAACGGGAAGACAACGGGGGCGTTGCGGGGGATTGACCTCTCACTGAAGCATGGAAAGGTAGGGCTGGGATCGTTCTTCGAGACGGCGGCGTTCCGGAACTTGAAAATTACGGGAACACCGGTCCAGAAGTAGCTCCATGGCGCAGCCCGGGAATGGGAGTCATGTTAGATCGAAAAATATTTTCTCCCACCCAATCAACAACTTACACCCCAGCCCCGCGCGGTTAGCATTGACCCGCGCGATAGAATCTAATCGAGGAAAGTTGTCCGGGGGCGCGCGATCTTGATAAAAAGCCCACCCGCGGAACGCGGGAAACCCGAGCCGTTAATCACCGGGCGCCAAAAACTCCCCACCAGCGGAGGGTACCAGAAGTTATTGAAAACAAACAACCGGAACCCAGGAAACCCGAGCCGGTAGTCGCCGGGGCCAAAAACTCCCCACCAGCGGAGGGTCCCAGAAGTCATTGAAAACAAACAACTAGAACCCAGGAAACCCGGAGCCATACCTGGAAACCCGGCAATCGGCTGGCCATTCACTTTTCCTGTACCACTGGCGACACGACGGCGCGTCATATACCTGAAGCGACAAGTGTGCGCAAATTCTAGAAGATGAATTTCATGCTGTACTGGAATTCGCGGCCACGTGTCTCGGGGTTCTGTATGAAGGAACGGCCGAACTGGGCAGTGCCGATCGCCCCGGCGGTCATCGTTGGATTGCCCCACCAAAAGCTATTGGTAAGGTTATAGGCCTCCATCTTCAACTCAATCCGTTTTGATTCCGAAATACGGAACTCCTTGGCCAAGGTTGAGTCAAGGTTCCAATAGCCGGGGCCAGTAATGCCTTCGTACTGATATGGATTGGCGCGCACGGTGAACGCGGGCAGCGGTTTGAAAGCGGCCTGGTTAAACCATGCGGCGGGGCCAGGATCGCTGATGGCGGGGTCACCGTCCAACGCGGCGGCCGGGAAGCGCAGGAATTCGCCGGATCGAAAATAGTAGAAGTTGCTGGTGGACCAGCCGCCGAACACGGCGTTGACCAACGGATGTACACCGGCCAGATAGCGCCGGCCCTTTCCGAAGGGCAGATCGTACGTGCCCGCCAGAGTGGCTCGATGCCGTGGGTTGTTGGAGTTCAACCAGGTGAAGTTGTCCGCGTACTGATCGACTTCGTTGAAGAAGAACGTATTCCGTTCGCGGTTGTAATTGTAAGCGAATAGCACGCTCAAGCCATTTGAGTACGCGCGCTGCATGCGGATCTGGAGAGCTTGATACCGGTTATCGATGCCCGGCGTGAACTGTTGCGAGATGGACGCGTACTGCGGATACGGCCGCAGCAACTGCAAGCGCGAAACGGTCCGCTGGCTGCGCAATTGACCGGGGAACTTGTCGGGCGTCGAGTAGTTGAAGAACGGGTTCGTGGTGGCTTGGTTGTAGAAGGCCGCCTGTGACCCATAACGATACTGGGGATCGATTTGATTCAGATCGCGCGTGTACTCCATGTCGCGTCCGAGATTGACGAAGTAAGTGAAATCGCCCTTAAAGCGGCCGGGCAATTCTCGCTGGAGGCTAAAGTTGAGCCGGTCGTTTATACCGGGACGGAATTTCTGCGAAGCGAAAGTGGCGGCGCCGCCCAAGTTGGTATTCACGCCAAAGCCGCGCCCGACTACGGGCACAAGCGGGTTCCGGCCGGCCGGAAAGGGATTCGAAAACTGGCTCTGCGGAACGCCATCCACGTATGGCAGGCCGGACGTGGATCCGCTGAACCCGTCGTAGTTGGCGATGCGGCTAATGGTGCCGATGACCGTTTGGGGCGGGACCATATAGCGGCCCCAGCCGATCTGGACCGCCGTCCGGTCGTTCACGCGAATGGCCGTGCCCAGCCTGGGCAGAAAGATATTCTTGGGAGACGGGAACCAGCGGCGATTTTGGTCGTCGCCGTAGATCCACTGGCCATTGAAACTGGGCTTGGCCGCGGAGGCGACATCGGCGGGTAAGACAGGCGGCGATGCCTGCAGGACCGGATTGGCGGCGTTCAAATCCAGGAACCGGGAGAGCCGGTCGGTCTCGTCGTACGGCGCTTGTTCATACTCCCAACGGAGACCTGCGTTGATAGTGATATTGCGCGTCAGCTTGATATCGTCGTGGAAGAACAGGGAGTAGTAATTCAGCCGAAGGTGCTGTAGCGGTTGGCTATTTACAACGGAGTTGTCCGCCAGTACGCCAAGGAGGAACGTGGCGTGGCCGTCACCGCTCAACGGGTCGTTTTGCAGGTGGGTACTCGAGGTCGGCCCGGGCAGAAAATTGAAGTTCATGAAGTTGAACGACTGCCCGTGCGCCTGGTGGAACCGGATATCGGAACCGGCCTTCAAGTAGTGCTTGCCTTGGAAGCGCGACATCTTGCCGCTCAAATTGAAACTTGACGGCTCCTGGAACCAATAACCGGCCTTGCCGTAGGAAGAGGTGCCGCCCACGGTGCTGATATTGACGCCGGGATAGTAGATGGCCGGTTGCTCGCCGATATAGTTCGAGTACCACGTATTGCCGGGCCAGAATTTGTCCAAGCCGGTCAAGCCGACAGCCTGCGCCGGGGCCTGATAATTGTCCTGTAACTCGGCGAAACTGCCGCGGAAGTTGATCACCGTGCGGGCACTCATCGTGTACACCAACTCGCCGGCAATGTTGCGGGAATTCATCAAACCGCCGTTGTCGTTGGGCATCGCCGGTGAATTGTTCGGCGTGTAGTTGATCTGATCGAGCGTTGTCTTAAACTGCGAATAACGGCCGAAGAGTTTCAGCTTGTCGCTGAAGTTGTAATCGGTGCGATTGGCGAAGTTCCAGTTATTGACAAACCAGAAGTAGCCCAGGCGGAAGTTATTCAGGCCGGTGATATCGTCCCCCGCTCCGTTCGGCGACCAGATGTCTTTAATGATGGTGGCGGCCGTGGGGTCGATGCGGCTACCGGGAATGATGTTATTCGGGAAAGGCGTGCGTTGGGCGGCCGCGCCGTTGTTGATCAACTGCGTCGTCATGGGATCGTAGATGGTGCGCAGCCCGCCGCGGGTATTGAACGAATTCGAGAAATTGCCGGAGCGCTCCAGGTCGGTGGGCATGGTGCGCTGCGCGTTCAATGGCTCCTTCGTCCGCCAGCCCTCGAAAGTGCCGAAGGTGAAGAGCTTGTTCTTCACGATGGGACCGCCGGCGGTTCCGCCGTAAATGTGATTTCGAATTTGGTTGGGACGCCGGTTCAACGGATTGGACACGGCGTTGAAGATGGGGTTCCGCCCAAAGTAGGAGGCGGTACCGTGGATTTGGTTCGTGCCGGATTTCATCGATAGGCTCAGAATGCCGCCGGCGGAGTGACCGAACTCCGCGTCGACGGAATTCTGCTGCACGGTGAACTCCTGGGTCGCATCCATCGGCGGCGCGTAGGAACCCTTGGGGCCGAGTTGCAGCGGCGCGCCATCCAGCAGCAAGTCGTTCCTGCGCGACGTGTTGCCGCCAACGTCGATCGACGAAGAGGACCACATGAAATAGGGGTTGCGATCAAATCCGATGTAGCGATTCACCACGGCCGGATCGAGCAGGGCGAGCGTGAAGGGGTTGCGCGCCTTCACCGGCAGATCGGTCAACTGTTTGCGGTCGATGGTGAGGTCGCGGGTCGATGTGTTGAACTGCAACTGGACCGAGGTGCTGGTGACGTCCACCGACTCGACCACGGCTCCGGGTTTCAAAGTGAAGTCCGCCGTAACGTCGGCGCGAGTCTGAACAAGCAGGTTGTCCTTGCCGGCCTTCGAAAATCCAGCCATCTCGGCGGATATCGTGTAAGTTCCGGGCTCGACAAAATCGAAAATATAGCTCCCGGTGGCGCTGCTTTCGCGCGTCGATTCCACGCCGGTGTTGATGTTGCGGAGCGTTATTTTCGCACCCGCTACGGAGGCTTGCGACGCATCGGTTACAAGTCCCTGAACACGCGCCCTGTAGTCCTGAGCGGAGCAAACAGTCGCCACGAAAAGCGATATCGCCAAGTTGCGGATAACTCGCATGACCCAACCTCCTTCGAAATCTAAAAGATTCGACTGGGAACGCCCCAAGCGACTGGGGGGATTGGATTGGTTTTAACAAATGCAACGAGCGGTGTCAAAGGGATGGGGTTTGATCGGCGGCGTCAAGCGCGGCGAATAGTTCGTCCAGGTTGACAGGGAATTCGCCTGCCCGGAGCGTCGCGGTCACACGCACAGGTTCCGCGGCGGCGTGATATTCCCAGGCGGTGCGTTTAACGGGGTCGATGACCCAGCAGAAGGGAACGCCCCATGCGTGATACTCCTCGCACTTACCGAGCATGGCGCCTATGCGGTCTTCCGGGGAAAGGATTTCACAGCAGAGCAATACGGGTTCCGTGGGGTAAGGATTGTGAATGACCGTCGCCGCGATTACATCGGGGACCAGATACTTGGTGTCGGAAAGCCGCACGGTCACTTCCGCAACGGCGTCGAGTCCGAGCTTGCGAAGCATGGCCACAAGCATGAATTCCAGCACGCCGTGGAATTTGGTTGGCATTGGTTTTGGATACAGCAAGCCTTCGCGATATTCACAGGTGGGCTTGTGCGTTAAGCGAAGATACTCCTCAACCGGCATGAGAGCTGTGGTTCTCATGACTTGATCTTACACCCCAGGGCGACACCGGCTGCGGGAGTGCGCCTATTCGTGTGCGGGCGTCCGAGCGGGGAGGAGCCGAGTTCGGCCGCGAAGGCAGGTTCTTGGGTTGAAGGCCCGTCTTTTTTGAGATCTTTGAAAGGATGGCAGGGCCAAGTTCCTCGGAATCGTGGAAAGAGAATGGGTAGTCTGCCCACCAATCCTTCTTCATGATTTTGTGGGAGCCAACCGTGCGGTCATGATGCCATCCGATCCGTTTTCAGCGCGGCGAAAACTTGCCGTGCCTTCACCGACGGCCAGGAATTCACGCGGCGACGTCGAAGGTAGCGCTCACCGAATCAGGAGGCAGTTCGGCGTGAGCGACTCATCAAGAACAATCTCCCGCGCGGCCGACTGGGCTCTTCGAATCGCTTCCTGTTTCGAATCACCGTACACAAGGAGGCTCAACTCCGGGACCTCGGCAATCCAACGGCCATCGACCTCCCTATCAAGTTCAATCGTTAGCTTCATGTCCACAGGTTAACAGTAGGTCCGTTGAGTTCAGGACTTTCGCTATCACGACATCAAAACAGGGGCCGCGTTGACTCGGCCCTCGCCTTCGCTTCTTCTTGCAGTTACCGGCGCGAGCGGACGCCGGACGAGACGGTGCCGTCGTACAGAGGATTGCCCTGCGCGTTGTACTTTGAGTCGAGCTTGTCCCACGGTTGCGCCAGGCGGCCGCTGAGGTCCCAGTAGAACATGCCGCCTTTCATGGTCATTTCGGCGGTGATGTTTTGCTTGCCCATCAACTTGGCGCCATAGACATCGACGAAGCCGAAGCTGCCGTTCTGAACGGCGAGGACGGCGACGTCGGCGGTGGCGCCAACGGTGAGGTGACCGAGATCGGTCCGCTTAATCTGCTGCGCGGGGTGCCAAGTGGACGCTTCCACAACCTGCGGCAGCGTCATGCCCATGTTGAGGAATTTGGACATCACGTTGGTCATGTCCTTCATGCCGCCGATCATGGATGAAGTGTGAAGGTCGGTCGAGATGGAGTCTGGCAGAAAGCCCTGTTTGATGGCGGGAGCCGCATGGCGGAAAACGAAGCTGCCGCCGCCGTGGCCGGCGTCGAACTTCACGCCGCGCTTTTGGCCTTCGAAGAGATACGGGCGTACCTTGCCGTTGTCATCGAGCATCGGGACCCAAGGCAGGAAGGTGTGGGTGTACATGTCGCCGGGACGGAGCTTTTTGGTGATTAGCTCTTCATGCGGGCGTTCGACGCGGAAGGTTCCGAAGTCGACCATGATGGGAATGTTGGCCAATTCTCCGGCCTTGATGGCGTTATCGACGGCGATCCATTCGGGTCCGGTGAAGTGGGCGGTTTTCACGCCGACGATGATCTCCGGGTACTTCTTGGCCATGGCGGCGACGGGGGCCGGGTCCATGTCTTCCATGTTCTGTTCGACGGCTCCGCCCATGCCCGCGCCAACGATGTTGAGGAGCGAGAGAACGCGAGTTTTGGAACGGTCGATGATCCGCTTCTTGAAGACTTCGAAATTGCGCCAGCCGGAGGTTCCGGCATCGACGACGGTGGTGACGCCGCTGCGGAAAGTGTGGGAGTCGGGGATAACGCTAAGCTGGCCGTCGCGGTAGCTGGGGCCGTCGCCGTAGAACACGTGGACGTGGAGGTCGATCAAGCCGGGCATGACGTAGAGGCCTTTGACGTCGACGACTTTCTTGGCTAGTGAAGGGTCGATGTTCGCCGCGACGGCGGCGATCTTCTTGTCTTTAATGGCAACGTCGCGGACGGCGTTGACGTTGTTTTTGGGATCGATGACGTGGCCGTTTTTAAGGAGCACGTCATAGTCTTGGGCCATGAGGCAGGCCGATACGGCCAGGATGGGGAGGATACGCACCATGGCAGTATTCTATGTTAAGTTTTGTTGTTCAAAAACCCAGGCGGATTCGATGATGGATTCGAGGGTGTTGAATTGGGGCCGCCAGCCGAGGGTTTGACGGAGGTTGGCGGAGTCGGCGATGAGCTGGGCGGGGTCGCCCTCGCGGCGCGGACCCGTGGTGTAAGGCACGCTTTTGCCGGTGACCTTTTCGACGGCGGTAACCACCTCCTTGATGGAGAAACCATGGCCGGTGCCGGCGTTGAAGACGGCGCTGGCGCCGCCATGTAGCAGATGGTTCACGGCGGCGATGTGGGCGGACGCGAGATCGTCAACGTGAACGTAATCGCGGACGCACGTGCCGTCGGGAGTGGCATAGTCGTCTCCGAAGAGCGTGACGGGTTTGCCGGTCCGGACGGCGCGAAGGATGAGCGGAATCAGATGGGTTTCAGGTTCATGACGTTCGCCGAGACCGGCGGCGTTATTCGCGCCGCAGGCGTTGAAATAGCGCAGGCGGACGCTACGGAGGCCGCGGCTCAAATCGAGCCATTCGAGAATTTTCTCGACCATCACTTTGGATTCGCCGTAGGGGTTGACGGCGTTGATGGCGGCGGTTTCCGGGATCGGCACCTGGGTCGGGTTGCCATAGACGGCGGCAGTGGAGGAGAAGACAAGTTTATTGACGCCGGCGTCGGCCATGGCGGAGAAGAGGGAGATGGAGCCGCCCGTGTTGTTGAGGAAATAGCGCTCCGGCTCGCGAGTGGATTCACCGACGGCGATGAAGGCCGCGAAGTGGATGACGGCGTCGATATTGTGGCCGCGCATGAGGTTCAAGAGTTGAGCGCGGTCAAAGATCGAGCAGACGTGGAGAACATCGGCGGGCACGCTGGCGGCGTGGCCTTTGGAGAGATCGTCAACAACGACGACGGAGAAACCCTGTTTCCGGAGCTGGTAGACGGTGTGAGAACCGATGTAGCCGGCGCCGCCGGTGACGAGTATATTGGGCATCAAAAGCGCAGTTCCCGAACCCTTGCCGAACCCCAGCCGCGGCCGAATCCGTTTTGCGCGAGTTCATGATTAGAATTAGTATGGCAGAGATGCCTACTGGTGCCGAGCTGTTCGTCGAGAGCGCGTTGCAGTTGGGAATTGACCGTGTATTTACGCTCGTTGGGGACCATCTGAATGAGGTCCTTTCCGTGGCGGAAAAACGGGGATTGCCGATTGTGCATATGCGGCATGAGGCGGCGGTGGTGCATGCGGCGGACGGGTGGAGCCGGATGACGCGGCGGCCGGGCTTGGCGATTGTGACCGGCGGACCGGGACACACGAATGCGCTGACGGGAATTGCGACCGCGCACGCGAACGCAAGCCCGATGATCGCGGTGAGCGGGACGCCGGCGATGGAGATGCGGCACCGCGTAGTGTTTCAAGATATCGACCAAGTGGGGATGGCGGCGCCCGTGACGAAGTTTTCGCATCTGGTGACTTCGGCCGCCCAGGTGCCATTCGCGCTGGGGCGAGCCTACCAGGAGTGCTTCAGCGGAAGGTATGGCGCGGCGCACCTATCGATTCCAGTGAATGTGTTTACCGGTAAGACCGAAGCTCCGTTGCGGATGCCCGCGGGGCGAATGGCATCTCGGGCTTGTGATGACGCGGCCGCGGCGATGGACCTGTTGGCGAAGGCGGAAAGGCCCGTTGTCATTGGCGGAAGCGGGGTTTGGTGGAGCGACGCTGGCGCGGCGCTGCTGAAGTTCCTGAAGCGGACGCGGCTGCCGTACTTCGATGTGACGATGGCGCGTGGGGTGATTTCGGAGAAGTTCGGCGGGCACTGCGGGTATGCGGATCCGTCGTTGAACCGGGGGTGCGTGCCCGCTTTTCAAGCGGCGGATGTGGTGCTGGTGTTGGGCAAGCGGATTGACTACCGGTTGGCCATGGGCGGTCCGCGTTTGTTTGGGAAGGAGACCAGGTTCATTCAGGTGGAATTGCAGCCGACGGAGATTGGGAATGTTAGGGATGTGGCGATTGGGGTGGTGGGGGATGTGCGAACGTTTCTTGAGGCGGCGACGCCTTCTACGGTTTGGGAGCCGCGGACGGCGTGGATGAAGCAGATTGGAAAATGGCGGAAGGAATGGTTGGCGAAGCTGTTGGCGCCGGTTCCCGAAGGGGAGTTTCTGCATCCGGGGGCTTTGTTTGCCGAAGTGAAACGGACGCTGCCGGTGTCGCCGTTGTTATCGTTTGACGGCGGGGACTTTATCCATTGGGGGCGGGCGATTCTGCCCGCCTTGCATGCGGGCGGGTGGCTGCGGCTGGGTCCCATGGCGACAATTGGCGCGGCGCTTCCCTTCTGCATGGCGCAGCAAATGGCGCGGCCGAAGCAGCCGGTTATGATGATGACCGGCGATGGGTCGTTGGGGTTCTACATCGCCGAGTTGGACACGATGGTGCGGTACGGCGTGCCGGTGGTGATTATCGTCGGGAACGATGGCGGCTGGGGCCTGGAACGGGAGTTGCAGGGCGAGATGCAGGGGACGACCACGGCTTGCGAGTTGCGGCGGACGCGATATGACCTGGTGTGCCAGGCGTTTGGCGGCGGTGGCGAGACTATCGACCGGTTGGACCAAGTGGAACCGGCGCTGGCGCGGGGCTTCGCGTACGAAGGGCCCTATGTCTTGAACGTGAACATTCGCGGGGCGCGGTCGCCGTTTACGTCTTGGCAGTTGGAGGGGAAAAAGTGATTCGGGTCTCCAGTGAGGGGCCGTTGGATGTGGTCACGATGGCCGGGCCGCGGCGGAATGCGTTGTCGCTGGCGATGATGCGGGCTTTGATTGCGGCGTTGCGCGGGTGTTCGGGCCGGGTGGTAATTCTAGCCGCGGATGGGCCGGTTTTCAGCGCCGGGCATGATCTGAATGAGATGGTTGGGTGCTCGCCGGCGCAGGCGGAAGAGGTGTTTGCGGTGTGCACGGAGTTGATGGCTACCGTACAATCCATTCCACCGCCAGTGATTGCGCAGGTGCAGGGGGTGGCGACCGCTGCGGGGTGCCAGTTGGTCGCCTCGTGCGATTTGGCGATCGCTTCCGAGGAGGCTTGGTTTGCGACGCCGGGCGTACGGATCGGGCTGTTTTGCTCGACGCCGATGGTGGCGTTGACACGGGCGATTGGACGAAAGCGGGCGATGGAGATGCTGCTCACCGCGCGGCAGGTTGGGGCGCGGGAAGCGGCGGAGTGGGGCTTGGTCAATCGCGTGGTTCCGGCTTCCGGCCTGGTTGAAGCTGTGCGGGAATTGGCGTTGGCGGTGGCTTCGGCTTCAGAATATACGGTTTCATTGGGGAAACGGGCGTTTTATGAGCAGATCGAAATGCCGCAGGATGAAGCGTACCGGTTTGCCCGGAAAGTAATGGAACGGAATGCCGTGTCCGAGGTGGCGCAAGACCAGATGCGTGGTTTTTTGGAGAAGCGAGGAGTACGCTAGTTGGTTATGAACCGACGCACTTTGCTGGCTGGCTCTTCCTCGTTGATGGCATTGGGGCAGGCGCCTCCCGCACCTCCCGTTCCGAAGAAAGCCAAGGTGACTTCGAGCGTCATGCTGTGGACGCTGAAGGGCACGTTCGAGGAGCGGATGGAGGCGGCGGCGAAGGCGGGCCTGCAGTCCGTCGAGTTCGTAGGCGAACACTACGAGTGGTCTGATGCGGATATTGACCGGGTGAAGAAGCTGGCGCGCTCGTTGAAACTGGGAATCGATACCTTGAGTTCAGTGCCGATGTGGGGCAGGCAGAAGATCAACATGGTGGATCCGGCGGGGCGGGATACGTTTTTGAAGGAGGTGGAGAAGAATCTGGTGTTCGCGCGGAAGCTGGAGATTCCAATGGCGCTGTTGATGTCGGGCAACGCGGTGGCGGGGTTGACGTTTGAGCAGCAGTTCTCGGCGGCGGTGGAATGTGCGAAGCGGTGCGGGGATTTGGCGGATAAGGCTCAAGTTACTCTGATTGTCGAGCCGTTGAATACGAAGGTGAACCACAAGGGGTATTTCCTATCCAATTGTGTGGATGGGCTGCGGCTGATGAAAGAGGTGGATCATCCAAATGTGCGGCTGCTATTCGACCTGTATCACGAGCAGGTGGAGCGGGGCGATGTGATGCGGACAGCGCTGGCGGCCATGCCATTCGTGCGGGTGTTCCACGTGGCTGATAACCCGGGACGGAATGAGCCGGGAACGGGTGAAATGAACTACGCCAACATTTACAAGGCAATTGCGAAGGCCGGGTATGAGGGCTATATCACGATGGAGTATGTGCCGCTGCAGGAGCAGGTGAAGAGTTTGCAGAAGGCCGTGACGGAGATGCGGGCGGGCTTGGCTGGGTAGTTCGGGCCTACTGTAGCAGCGCGTTGATCTCGCGGAGGGTCTTCAAGTCGAACTTCGGCTTGCGGTCATAGGTTAACAGGCCGTTGATTTCCTGTTCCACGTCGGTCAACTGGGTATAGCAAATGCCCATGATTTGGGGGATTTTCGCGATGCCGGTGTAGAGGCTGCGGAGGCGGTCAAGCGCGGCTTCGGGAGTCTTTTCGACGCCGGCATAGCCCCAGGCGTCGGCTGGCACCGGCGAGCCGGGGAGCGGGTACGCGATGCCGCCGAATTCGCTCAGGAAGACCGGTGAGCCGTTGTATTTGAAGCCGGGAGCCAAGGCCGCGCGGCCGTTGCCAGGGAAGGCGAACTCCCTCTGGCTGAGCACGCTGTACTTCTCGACCAGACGCTCGCCGCGGGCGGCGTAGTCGTGGATGCCGAAGAGGTCCGTCAGGTCCGTATGTTCCCAGCCATCGTTGTCGATTACAGGGCGGGTCGGGTCGAGGGACTTGGTCAGTTGGTAGAGGGCTTTCAGATGGGCCGTTTGACGGGGGTCGCCGACGTCGGAGACGCCCCAGGATTCGTTGATGGGGATCCACATCACAATCGACGGGTGGTTAACGTCGCGCTCTACCGCTTCGATCCATTCACGGGTAAAGCGGGCGGCGTAGTCTTCGTCATAGAGATAGGCGTTGGCCATTTCGCTGGAGACGAGGAAGCCCATTTTATCGGCCCAGTATAGGAAGCGCGGGTCCTCCAGTTTCTGGTGCTTACGGGCGCCGTTGAAGCCCATGTCCATGGTCATCTTGATGTCGTATTGGATGGCTGCGTCGGTGGGCGGGGTGATGGTGGACTCCATCCAATAACCCTGGTCGAGGACCATCTTCAGATATGTCGGGCGGCCGTTCAGATGAAAGCGGCCGTTCTCAATGTTGAGGACGCGGTAGCCGTAGTAAGAGTTGACGCGGTCGAGGGGTTCAGCGCCTTTACGGATCTCGAATTCGACATCGTAGAGGTTGCCCTGGCCGATGTTCCATTTGAAGGGATCGTTGACGTAGAGGCCGACATTGGCGCGTTCACCGGTTATGGCGGCGGAGCCGGAAGTAATGACCTTGTCCTTGAACTTGATGGTCGCGTGGAGCGTCAGGCCAGGCGCGGGGCGGGCGACCTTGGTGTTGAACGTGACGTGGCCATCGGGCTTGGTTTCGATGCGGATCTTGTCCAGGTAGCTTGTACCGGCGGCTTCGAGCCAAACCGGCTGCCAGATACCGGTGGTGCGGGTGTAGAAGATACCGCGGCTTTGGGGCTGCCAGTATTGCTTGCCGCGAGGGATGTAGCGGTCTTCGGGCGGGTCCTCGGCGCGGACGGTGATGGCTTGGGGACCGGACGGGGCGAGGAGGTCCGTGATGTCGAGCTTGATGGGGACGTTGCCGCCTTCGTGCTGGCCGGCGAGGCGGCCATTAACCCATATCATGGCTCGGTAGTCGATGGCGCCGAAGTGGAGCAGGATGCGGCGGTTGGCCCAGTTGGCCGGGATTTGGACGGCGCGGCGGTACCAGACCCAAGGGTGAAAGCTGGTGTCGCCTATCCCCGATAGCTTCGTTTCGAATGCGTAGGGGACGGTGATTTTGCGGGTGAGCGACTTTTTCGTAGCGGGCCAGTTCTCGCGGAGACCGGCGTTCGAGTCATCGAAATCGAACTCCCAGTCGCCGTTGAGGGTTTGCCAGTCGGGGCGGGCGAATTGGGGCTGGGGGAGTTCGGGCCGGGGGACGGCCGCGGTTAGGGTAACGGCGAAAAAGGCAAGGGCAAGCGCTTTCGGCATAGCGAAAGCATTGTATCAGGACGGGCGGCTGGCGGCCCGGGAGTTCACTTTTCTTTTTGCGCCAGTTTTGTTTGTTTGCAGCGAGTTACGGCGATTTTCAACCGGGTTTGGGGATCAGTTCGAACGCGCCGGGAAGATATCGGTTTGGGAGAAATCAACGACCATCAGGTTGGCAAACCAAATTCATCGTACCCCAGGAGTTCGTCCATGGTTCGGACGTCGTGTCTTGCCTCGTTGCCGATCATAGCGCGGACCGTTTCCAGGCCGCGCCGCATTTCTTCGGCGCGTCGCGGATGTGTAAGATCGGCGGGCATGGACGGACTCGCTCCAGGCGTTCGGACAGTTTGCGGGTGGGGCGATTAGGATAGAACGATGAAGCCATCGCGAGGGTGGAGCGTAGTGGCCTGGGGGCTGCTGTTGTTCGCGGTCCTGGAAGCGGGACTGTTTCGGACCGACCTTTACCGGACTTTTCTCGCGCCGGAATCCTCCGCCGGCAGTCTTGAGTTCGTAGTGGAAGCGGAGCGGACGCGCCCGATGGCGAATTCACGCCAAGTGTTGGCGGTGGGTGATTCGCGAATGGCGTTGCGGGCGTGGATGGCGAACGGGCTGCAAAGCGGTATTACTTTCGGCAATGCCGGGATTGCGGGAGCTACGCCTCGCGTTTGGAACTATGTGGTGCGGGCCGTCGATCCGCGGCGGGACCGGTATGAGGCGCTGCTGTTTCTGGTGGACGACTACGACGATGAAGACATGGCGGAGGACCTGCGGAATCGGCGTTATGACGCGCAGTCGCTGGCGGCTCGCATCGGTTTGAGCGATGTAGCGGGCTTGGTTCTTTCGTACGAAAGTTGGCCGGAGCGGCTCGAGGTGCTGCGTAATGTACTGTTGAAAGGCTTCGCCTACAAAAGGGATGTGCAGGATTTTCTGAAGAATCCACGGCAGCGGCTGGCGGATATCGAGTTCAAGAAAAATCAGTGGGACGAAGTTCTGCGCGGTTATCGCGGGGACGATCATACCCTTGAAGGACTGCGAATCGATTGGACCACAATGACGGCGACCTATCCGGACCGGCTGACCGAACGTGAAAGGAAGCTGATCGACGACGTGCTGCTCCGGCCGGCTTTCAAGCAAACGGGACGGATGGGGGCATACCGGCGGGAATGGTGGGGCCGGATTTTGGCCAGGTATCGGGGCACGCGAACGCGCATTTTGTTTTGCCGGGTACCGCGCGGACCGTTCGCGCGGCCGGATTCGCTGGTGACGAAACAGAGCTCCACGATTCGCGACTTGGCCAGCCGGCCGGGCGTGACGCTGCTGGATGAGCATTTGCTGGACTACTTGGAGCGGCCGGAGTTTTTCATGGACGCCCTGCATCTGAACGCCGAGGGATGCAGGCGGCTGACGGAGACGCTAACGCGACGGGTGAGCGAGGTTCTGGAGCCGGGAAGTGCTCTTTAATTCGGCGCAGTTCGCCGGTTTTCTGGCGATTGCATTGTTGGCATTTTATGCGGCACCGGCCGGAGCGAGAAAATGGCTGCTATTGGCGGCAAGTTACTTGTTCTACATGGCGTGGAACCCGCGCTATATTGTGCTGTTGCTGGCGTTGACAGTAATCGATTATGTCGCCGCCCTTTGGTTGGGGAAGGCGGAGGGACGGCACCGGAAAGTGGCGTTGCTGTGCAGTCTCGCCGCCAATCTCGGGTTTCTGGCGTATTTCAAGTACTTTGGATTTTTTACCGGTACGGCACCGACCGATATCGTGCTACCGCTGGGAATCAGTTTCCATACCTTCCAGAGCATTTCGTATGTGATTGACGTCTACCGCCGGGAGCAGGCGCCCGTGCGCAATCTACTCGACTATGCGTTGTTTATCGCCTTCTTTCCTCAACTGGTGGCGGGCCCGATCGTCCGGGCGGGGGAGTTCTTTGCCGATCTGATTCACTGGAAACACCCGACGGCCGAGGAGGTGCGGCGAGGGGCGCTGCTGGTGCTGTTCGGATTGATGAAGAAGACGATCGCGGCCGATCATTTCGCGGAAGTGGCGAACGGTTACTTTCAGAATCCGGCCGCCCATTCCGGAGCGTTGCCGGCCTGGGGCGGAGTGCTGGCGTTCGCGTTGCAGATTTTCTTTGATTTTTCGGGATACACGGACACGGCAATTGGGTGCGCGGCGCTTTTTGGTTTTCACTTTCCGGAGAACTTCCGGCGGCCATATTTGTCGACCTCGATCACTGAGTTCTGGCGGCGCTGGCACATCAGCCTGTCGCGTTGGTTGCGGGATTACCTTTACATTCCGCTGGGCGGGAATCGGTATGGGGCTTGGCGGACGTACCGGAACTTGATGGTGACGATGCTGCTCGGCGGGCTGTGGCACGGGGCGAGCTGGAACTTCGTGATTTGGGGCGGGTATCACGGCGTTTTGCTGAGTATCGAACGGATTCTGGGGGTTCAGCCGGGGATTGGAATCAAGCAGCCGATCCGGATGGCCGTGACGTTCCTTTTGGTCTGCGTGGGATGGGTATTCTTCCGAGCGGCGACGACGGGAGAGGCGGTGTGGATCCTGCAGCAACTGGGGTCGGGGGTGGGAGGGAAGTTCCCATTTTCGCCGTGGGAGTCGCGGATGGCGCTGGCGACGGCGGGGTTGGCACTGGCGGAAGAACGCTGGGGGTGGTTCGAGCGACTGGTGCGGTTACCGGGATTGGGTTTTGCGGCCGTGGTGGCGGTGATGCTGCTTAGCTTGGAACTGTTTGGGGTTACTGACGTCAATATTCCGTTTATCTACTTCCAGTTTTGAGCCGCTAAACCGCGGGAGGACGCCAGCTTCCGGGAGAGCTTACGCTTCGACTTTGCCGGCGATGATCAGGGAAACAGGGACCGCGCCGATTTTGTGCATGAGAACCCAGTCGCTTTCGCCTACCTTTCCGAGCGAGCCTTCCTTGAAGAACTTGGGGTCTTCTTTCCAAATGCTGAAGACGGCCGGGTGGGGGGTGTTGGACACCTTCTTGCTCTGTTCGACCAGTTCCTTGAAGGCTGGGGTGGCTGCACCGTCGGTGTCCGTGGCGGCGGGACTTAGAAGCAGGAAGTCGCGCTGAGGGGCGGCGCCCTGGTGGTCACCGTTTTCCGGATAGTAGCTGTAGCGCATGGTGTAGAGACCGGGTTTAAAAGTCTGGCCGCGGCGGTCGGAGTAGGTCTGCTCCACTTTGATGACGGCGAGCAGGGAGCCGTGGGGAACGTTTGGCATGGTGAGGTTAGCCTCGGTGGTGGGCTTGGCGGCGGGCACGTCGGCGCGGAACCAGATCTCGCTCAGCGGTTTACCGTCCTTACTGATTTTGACGCCCTGTTTAGCGAGAAGGGCTTTGACACTGTCGGCAAGTTCGGCGGGAGGGGCGGCGCCGGATTCGGCCTTATACTCCTCGCCGAGGAGAACGGCGGCCGTCAACAGGGTGGTGAGAAAAAACTTACGCATGAAATGAGGTCCCTTTCGATACAATTCCAGACGGGCGTGAATGCAGACGATACTCGTAATAGATGACGACGACAGCCTCCGCGACACAATAGGATTGATGTTGGAGCAGGAAGGTTACCGGGTCCACCTGGCCGCGGATGGGAGAGAGGGCTACGAACGGAGCCTGACCTTGCGGCCGGACTTGATCCTGGTGGACTTGCGATTGCCAGGGATGAGCGGCGTTGAGATCTGCCGGCAACTGCGGGCCGACAAGGTGCAGACACCTATTATTGTACTCAGCGCGGTGGGCGACGAAATCGACAAGGTGCTGCTGTTGGAGATTGGCGCGGACGACTACGTTACCAAACCTTTCGGCCGGCGGGAACTGATGGCGCGAATGCGGGCGGTGCTGCGAAGGGCGACGACGGAGGCGCACCGGGTACTGCACTTCGGCGATACGGAAGTGGACATTGAGCGGCGGGTGGTGGTGCGGAAGGGCGAAGAGGTGAAATTGACGCCGGCCGAATATAGTTTGCTGGTGTTTTTCCTGCAGAATACGGACCGGCCGCTGACGCGCGACGTGATACTGAATTCGGTGTGGGGGTACAATTCGTTTCCCAACACTCGAACTGTTGACGCTCACATTGTAAAGTTGAGACAGAAGTTTGAAGCCGACGCAGCGGTGCCGCGCCATTTTTTGACGGTGCATGGCGTCGGCTATCGCTTTCTTCCATAAAAGAGGGGCGGCATGGCCCGAACCATACTGATTGTTGAAGATGACAGAGCGCTGGCGGGAACGCTGGAGATCGGCCTGCTGGCGTTTGACGATGTTGACACGGTAACGGTGTTCGACGGCCGAGAGGCGATGGAATACCTGGAGACGAACGCACCTCCGCCAGCGGTGGTGTTGACCGATCTGGACTTGCCGCGCGTGGATGGGTATCAACTCATTACTTGGATGCGGTCGCGGCCGGAACTGTTGCGGGTGCCGGTGATGGCGATGTCGGCGCGGCATGACGCGGCGGGCGCGCTGAAAGCCGGGGCGAATGAATTCGTGGCAAAACCGTTTGCGCTGGCGGCGGTGCGAGCGCGGGTGCAGGAGTTGATGAATGCCTAAGTGGATCCTATTGCTGACGGCAATGCCGATGGCGGCGCAGGATTTGACGGCGATTCTGACGCGGCTGGAGAAGCTGGAATCGGAAAACCGGGAACTGAAACAAGAGGTGAAGCAACTGCGCGAATTAGTGGAGGGCAAGCCAAGCGTGCCGGAGCGGCTGGAGATTGTGGAACGGCGGGTGGAGGAGCAGGCCTCGACGAAAGTGGAAGCGGCGAACAAATTTCCCGTGACGTTGACGGGCATGGCGTTGTTCCAAACCTTCTACAATACGCTGGGCTCGAATACGGTGGACGTGCCGACGACGGCCGCCGCCGTTCCGGGGCGAACCGCGGCCGGCGCCACGGTGCGGCAATCGGTGATTGGCCTGCGCTATCACGGGCCGGAGACTTTGTGGGGCGGGAAGGTATCGGGCTCGCTGATGATGGACTTTTGGGATGGGAATACGGAAGGCGCGACGACTCCGTTCCGTATCCGGACTGCCGATTTTACGGTGGATTGGGCGACCCGGTCCTTTAGCGCCGGGCTGATGAAGCCATTGATTTCGCCGCACAATCCGGACTCGATGGCGTATGTAGGCATCACGCCGTTGACGAGTTCGGGGAATTTGTGGCGCTGGCAGCCGCAGGTGCGGTTCGAGCAGAGGGCAGGTTGGTTCAAGGGTCAGGCGGCGCTGATGCAGACGGCGGAAGACTCGACGGGCGCGCCGGCGAACCTGCTGAATAACCGGCGCCGCCCGGGGTTGGAGGTGCGTGGCGTTGTTGGCAAATCCTGGGACGGCGAGCGGAGCATTGAGATTGGCGTGGGGGGACATGTTTCCGAGTCGCGAGTGGGGGCGCAGAGTCTGCCGTCGCGAATTGCGTCGATGGATTGGATGATTAGTCCGGTGGCTAGGTTGTCAGTGAGCGGGTTCTTCTTTAGGGGCGAGAATGTGCACCACTTGGGAGCGCTGCGGCAGAGCTTTCGAGTGGCGGCGAATGGAACGGTTGACACGGTTCATTCGACCGGAGGGTGGGCACAAGTTTCCGTTTCGGCGACGAATCGGGTGACGTTCAACTGGTTTGCGGGTATTCATGACGACCGGGACAGCGACCTAAACCGCGGGCAGAACGGGCGGAACCGCAGCGGGGGCGCGAATGTGATGTTCAAGATGGCGCCGAACGTGGTGTTGAGTTTCGAAGGCATGCAGATTCGGAGTAACTATGTTGGTACCGTGAACCGGCGGTTGAACCGTTATGACTTATCCATCGCTTATTTGTTCTAGCCTGGCGGCTAGGGTGCTTATCTGTTTTAGCCTGGCGACATCGCTTTCCGCGGCGGTCATCCAGGGCAAAGTGGAACTCACCGATGCGAAGAAGAAGGGCGTGGCGGAGGGTGTGGTGGTATGGCTGGAGCCGGTGGGGGCGCGGAGCGCGACGACGGCGGGAAAGTTCGTATTGGACCAGCGGAACAAGCGATTTCTGCCGCACATCATGGCGATTCCGGTGGGATCACAGGTGGACTTTCCGAACCATGACCCGATCTTTCACAACGCGTTTTCCAACTTTGCCGGGCAGCCTTTCGATACCGGGTTGTATGCGCCCGGGACGTCACAAAAGATAATTTTCCGGCGCGAGGGCGTGGTGCGTGTATTTTGTAACATCCATGCGCAGATGAGTGCGGTTATTGTGGTAGTACCAAGCCCATATTTCGCGACCTCCGGAGTGGCCGGAACGTTTCGGATTGAGAATGTCCCGGCCGGAGAATATATGTTGAGAGTATTCCATGAGAGGGCGACGGAGAAGACGCTAGGGGCTTTGGAACGGCGCATTTCGATAGCGGGGGATCAGGATCTGGGCGCCGTGAAAATTTCCGAGACCGGATATCTGGAAGTGGGCCACAAAAACAAGCATGGCGGCGAGTACCCGGCTATTCCGGCCGAGACCGGGCCGTATATGGGAAAGAAGTAAGTAGCGAATGCCCCTGCGGTGGAAAATCTGGCTGTCGGTGTTCGGGATGGTGACCGGACTCTTTGGCGTGGCCGGATGGCTGCTGCAAAGGCACGCGGTGGAGAGCGCGACGCTGAGCCTGGAAGAGGAGGTGACGGCGGGTTTCCAGGCGTATGAATCCGTGTTGAAGGCGCGGCAGGAGATGATTGGGTCGGCGGCGCTGTTGTTGTCGAGTTTGCCCAATGTCCGGGCGGCTTTCGGGAC
This sequence comes from Bryobacteraceae bacterium, assembly GCA_046155405.1. Classification (GTDB taxonomy): domain Bacteria; phylum Acidobacteriota; class Terriglobia; order Bryobacterales; family Bryobacteraceae. Next base: position 30,185 of record JBJXFL010000053.1, read on the forward strand.
GGGCGATCCGGCGACGATTCGGGATTCGGGGACAGAACTAGGCGCGTATTTGAGCCCAACATTGAAGGAGTCGACGTTCCTGGCGGTGGCGGATCCGAGGGGGTCGACGATTGCGGTTCTATCGGGCGAACCAAGGCTGCAACGGTGGCCGGTGGAGGCCGCGGTGGTGCCATCAGCGCCGCGGCAGGTGTCGGGGTATCACGTGCAGGATGGCATGCTGTGGCGGCTGGTATTAACGCCGGTGTTCGTGGACAGCGCGCGCGGGCCCGCGCTGATCAGCGTGTTGGTGGCGGGCTATCAGGTGACGGACGCGACGGCCTTATCGTTGAAGCAAGCGACAGGCGGGAGTGATTTTGTGTTCGCGGGACCGAGCGGGCGGTTTGGGTCGACGGTGGCCGAAGTGTCGGCGGACGATGCGCGGATTGAACGGGACCTACTAGGGTTGGACGGAGCGCCGGTGGGCAAGTTGACGATTGCGAGGACGTTTGGGGCGGCGGGGCAACGGCTGGCGCGGCTAAGGCGGGACTTACTGTTGATCTGGGCGGCGGCACTGTTCTTGAGTTTGTTACTGGGATACGTGCTGGCGAACCGGATTGTGCGGCCGATATCGGAATTGGACCGGGCGGCGTCGGAACTTTCCAAGCAGCATTTGTCGCATCGAATTCCGGATGCGGTGGCAAATTCCACCGATGAATTTGGAAGGTTGGCGGCGACGTTTAATCAGATGGCGAGTTCACTGGAAGGGGCGCAGCGGGATCTAATCCGGCATGAGCGAATTTCGACGGTAGGAAGGCTGGCGTCGAGCATTGTGCATGACCTGCGGAATCCTTTGGCGGCTATCTATTCGGGCGCGGAAATGATGGTGGATAGTGAACTGCCGCCGGCGCATAGCAAGCGGCTGGCGGTGAACATTTACAACGCTTCGCGGCGGATTCTGGAGATGTTGCAGGAGTTACTGGACGCTTCTAAAGGGAAACAGGGGGAGCGGGAGAGTTGTAACATTTTGGACTTGGTGCAGACCGCGGTGTTATCGCAGGAGACGGTAGCCGGGCATATCAAATTCGCCGTTGAAGTGCCGGAGGAGTTAGAGGCGAATGTCGAGCGGACACGGATGGAGCGGGTATTTGTTAATTTGATAGCGAATGCGGTGGAGGTGATGCCGAATGGGGGCGTGGTGGCGATCCGCGCCGGGCGGGAGAACGGGCAAATGCATATAACGGTGGCGGACCAGGGACCGGGAATTGCGAAGGAGATTCAGGATGAGTTATTCCAGCCGTTTAGCAGTTTTGGGAAGCGGAATGGTTTGGGGCTGGGGTTGGCGTTGAGTAGAGAGACTGTGATCGACCATGGGGGGGAGATTTGGGCTACTTCGGGGGCGCCGCGTGGGGCGGTTTTTCATGTGAAGTTGCCGGTGGGTTAGGGGTATCTGCCTGAACGTCTTAGGGGGCTATTTGCGGTGCAAATAAAGCCTTTCGCCGCCGGAGCGCTGGAGCATGCGGGCGAACATTTGCAAGATCTCATGCGGCCTCATTCAGCGGCCTGGCCCGTTGGATGCGTTTGCGTTCACGGGGCGAGTCGAGCGCCTCCCAGAGATCGGTGCGCCGCTGTACGTTTAACCAAAAATCGGGGCTGTTGCCGAAGACTCTGGCGAGGATTAGCGCCGTGGGAGCCGTGACGGCCCGGCGGTTGTTGCAAAGCTCGTTGACGTGCTTGCGCTGGACTCCCATCGCATCGGCCAACGCACCCTGCGTCAGGGACATCGGTTCCATAAACTCTTCGATTAAGATCTCGCCAACGCTCGCCGGCTTGCGTTTTGTCATCAGCATGGGTCACCTCACAAATAACGATGGCTATCAGATAAACACGCGTCGCTTCCCCGCGGCCGCCATTCCATTGGAAGATGAGCCGCCATTGTTTATTGACGCGGATCGAGTACAGGCCTTCCAGTTTCCCTCTCAATCGTTCGAAGTGGTTGCCGGGCGGCACGCGCAAATCCTGATCCGTTGTTGCATCGTCGATTAACTGGATCTTGCGGAAGAGACTACTTTCAAGATCCGGCGGAATTCGTTTGGATCGAATATCTTCGACAAAGAATTCTCGCAACCAGACATCCCGAAAACTCACGATCATTCCGCAAATCCAAACGTAAGTTATTGTACCACTCGATGGGACATGCGTTTTCCTCCGACCAGCGTTTGCGTTGGCCCGTAGCGGTGCTTGCAACTGTACTATGGGAGTGGGAGGAACATCCATGATAGAGACGGTCATTTTGGTGGATCCAGAGATTATGAACGGAACGCCTTGTTTTCGCGGAACGCGAGTTCCGTTCAAGAACCTCATCGACTACCTGGAGGGTGGGCATTCCTTGGGCGAGTTTTTGCGGCAGTTTCCCACTGTCACGCATGAGATGGCCGTGCAGGCGTTGGAAGAAGCAAAGGAATCACTACTGGCCAGAATTGCTTGAAGATTCTGTTGGATGAGTGTCTGCCGCTCGATTTTCGACACAGTTTTGCCGGCCACGAGGCGCACACGGTTCAATGGGCAGGTTTGAAGGGCAAGAAAAACGGGGATCTGTTGCGTAGTGCCGAACTCGACGGCTACGACGTATTCCTGACCGTCGATCAAGGAATTCCTTCTCAGCAGCACACGGTTGGCCCAAAGCTCTCCATTGTCGTGATCCGATCGCGTTCCAATCAGATCGAAGACTTGTTGCCGATTGTGGATTCTATCTTGCGCGCATTTGCAAGGATAGGTCCTGGGGAGACGATTGCGGTTCCTTAGGTTTACTGGTTACCCGAACTTGCGTTACACCGTTGACGGCGGCGACCGCTTTGCGCATAATCCCTTGGTTATGCGCGGCTGAAGAGAATCCGCGTGGAAAGCGCGAGAGGAGAACGCCGATGATCGACCATGGAAGTCCGCCCCAAATCCGGACGGGGCGGCCGCGCACATTCAGGAAGGTGGAGTCGCCGAAGCGGCGTGGGTCCGACGGAACTGACATGAGGATTGGCCGGGCCAAGACTGGGGATCTTGGATAGCGTATGTCCACCAGGAAAAGTATAGGGCGACCAAAGACGGACGAGGTTCAGACGGCGCTGGCGTGGCTGGAGCAAAACAGCACCGAACATGATCGGGCTAATTTGAAACGGTTCGGGATTACGGCGGATAAGGCGTTTGGCGTTTCGATGGCGAACATACAGAAGTTGGCTAAGCAGTTGGGGCGCGACCATGAGTTGGCGACCGCGCTTTGGGACACGGGTTGGTACGAGGCTCGGATGCTGGCGGCCTTCGTCGATGAGCCGGGGCGCGTGACGCCCGGCCAGATGGATCGCTGGTGCCGCGACTTTGACAACTGGGGGATCTGCGACACGTTGTGTTTTAAGCTGTTCGACCAGACGCCGCATGCGTGGGCGAAAGTGACGGAATGGAGCGGCAAGAGCGCCGAGTTCGAGAAGCGCGCGGCGTTTGCGCTGCTGGCGAGCCTGGCCTTGCACGATAAGAGCGCGGGCGATGAGCGGTTCATGGCCGGCTTGGAACTGATAGAACGCAAGGCGGGCGACGGGCGGAATTTTGTGAAAAAGGGCGTGAACTGGGCACTGCGGAGTATTGGGAGAAGGAACGCGGCACTGCGGGCGCCAGCCGTCGCGGTGGCGCAACGGCTAGCGGCATCAACAGACGCAACGGCGCGGTGGGTGGGTAAGGACGCGCTACGGGAGTTTGCGAAGGTGGCGTCGCGCTAAGCTTTCTTCTTTTTCTTCTTCTGACCGGGCGCGTTCGCGGGAATCCATCTCGCAGGGAGGTTGTTCTTATTCCAGGTTTCCCAGGCGGCGGCCATTTTTTCGACTCGCTCTTTTTCGGTGTTCGAGAGATCATTGGATTCGGCGACGTCAGCCTTCAGGTTGTAAAGCGCCGGAGGGCCGCCCATGGACATCAGCTTCCAATCGCCTTCGCGCATGGCCCATTGCCGGCCGAAACGCCAATAAAGTTGCTCGTGGGGTTTGGCTTTGTCCTTGCCGGTGACGAAGGGGAGGAGATTGACGCCATTGAGCTTCCAGGAAGCGTCTGGCGTGCCGCCGGCGGCGGCGGCGAAAGTCGGCAGGAGATCGAGCGCGATGACAGGGTTGGAATACGTCTTGCCCTTGGGAATTGTGCCGGGCCATTGCATCATGAACGGTACGCGGAGACCGCCCTCGTAGACCTGGGCTTTGAAGCCGCGCAAGGGATCGTTCTTCGAAGTGTTGCCGGCGGTGGGGCCGCCGTTGTCGCTGTGGAAAACGATTAGCGTCTTGTTAGTTAGCTTGTGTTTTTCGAGGGTTTTTAGGATTAGGCCGACGCCGTCGTCCATGGCGGAGAGCATGGCGGCAAAGGTTTTTCGTCTGGGATCGGTTATTTTGCCTTCGAAACGGGCCTCGTATTTGGGCAGGGCTTCGAGGGGATTGTGGACCGCATTGAAGGGCAGATAGACAAAGAATGGGTTGTCTTTGTTGCGATCAATGAAGCTGGCGGCTTCGGAAGCGAATTGGTCGGTGGTGTAATCGATTTTGGGCACTTTGGCGGTCCCGCGGAAGATGGGGTTGCGGGGGTCCGCTTCGGCATCGAGATAGCTGTGGGCGCCGCCGAGGAAGCCGAAGTATTCATCGAAGCCGCGCTGCTGCGGGAGATATGCAGGCTGGTAGCCGAGGTGCCATTTACCGAACATTCCGGTCTTGTACCCGAGGTCCTTCATGCGTTTTGGCATGGCGGTTTCAGTGAGCGGGAGGCCGAAGTTTTCGACGGCTTGTTCGGCGGGGCCGGGGTTGAATTCGTGGCCGAAGTGGGTTTGGTAACGGCCGGTCATGAGACCGGCGCGCGTGGGGCTGCAGTAGGGGCAGGAGACATAGCCGTCGGTGAAGCGTACGCCGTTGCGGGCGATGGAATCAAGGTACGGCGTAGGGATGTCCTTGCCGCCATAGGAGCCGAGGTCGGCATAGCCGAGATCGTCGCCGACGATGAGGACGACGTTTGGTTTGGCGTCGGCCGCGGCGAGGGGCGAGGCGGCGAGGACGGATAGGAATTGGCGGCGATTCATTTAGGCTTTCCCTCTGGCTTTAGTGATTGCTCTTAGTTTGGCTTGGAGATCTACTTTGAGCTTGGCATGCTTCTCGCTTTTGGCGAGGTTCTTCATTTCCTTGGGATCGGACTGGTAGTCGTACATTTCGAGGCCTTCGGCGCCATCCATCCACTCTGTATAACGATAGCGCTCCGTGCGGATGCTGTAACCCATGATGGGGTCCGCCGGCCGGCGGGAGACCTGGCTGATGGCGGGGCGGTCCCATTTGGCGTTGGGATTTTCGAGGAGCGGGCGTAGGCTTTTGCCGTGCAGGTTTGGCGGCACGTTTTCGAGCGCGCAGAGATCGGCCAGCGTTGGGTAAAGGTCGAGGAGTTCGACGGTGCGGGGCGAGGCCTTGGATTTCGCTTTGATGCCGGGACCGGCCATTATAAGCGGCACGCGAGTGGCGGCCTCGAATACCGTTTGCTTCATCCACTGGCCGTGTTCGCCGGTGCCATAGCCGTGGTCAGACCAGAAGACGACGATGGTGTTTTCCGTTAGGCCGAGCCGGTCGAGGGCGTCGAGGAGTTTGCCGACGTTTGAATCGACGAAGGAGATGGACGCGTAGTAGGCTTGGAGCGCCTCCTGGATTTGGCGGCGAGACATGTTCCAGTTGGGCGGGGTGGTCCAATAGGCCCAGGGCGGGGCGATCAAGACTTCGCCCTCGGTAAAGGGGATGGGCTCCATCTTTTCGGCGGGGTACATGTCGAAGTACTTCTTGGGCGCGATGTAGGGGGTGTGAGGCCGGTAGAAGCCGGCGGCCAGAAAGAACGGTTTGTCCCTGTTTTGTTCGAGGAGCTTGATGATCTCGCCGGCGACGAGGCCATCGGTGTGTTGTTCGCCGGGAGCGGGACTCGAGTAGAAGCTGATTGACGAGCCGGGATTTTTGCGGTCCGGCGTATGGTTGGTGAGCTTCGGTTCTTCGTCCTTGTCGATGCCCTTTGGATTGACTTTGTGGTTCCACGAAGGGGCGTCGTCGAGGCCATCGGTACCGATTTGGCCCGGGTTGCCGTAGTGGTAGATTTTGCCGGCGCGGGCGGCGAAGTAGCCATTGTTTTTGAAGCACTGGCTGAGGGTGACGACATTGGGGAGGGCTTCGCGGAAATGCTTTTGGAGGTTATAGACTTTGGTGGTGTCGGGGCCGAGTCCAGTCATCAACGACGAGCGGGAAGGGCTGCAGAAGGCGAACTGCGTGTAGGCGCGGTCAAAGCGGACGCCGCGGGCGGCAAGGCGATCCAGGTTGGGGCTCTTCACCACCGGGTGACCGTAGCAACCGAGGGCGTTGTTCATATCATCGGTGGCGATGAAGAGAACGTTGGGACGGCGGCGGAGTTGGGCCGCGGCGAGGAGGAAGGTTCGGCGGGTCATTTTGTTAGTAGCGGGAGAAGGGCGGCGTCGAGGGCGGTGTCACTTACTTCGGACAGATCCGCTTTGTGAAGACTCCAGTGTTCAGTATGGGTGAGCGCTTCGTCCTTGGCGAGTTTGGTGAAGGGGCCCATGGTTTCGAGTTCGAGAAAATCCTGGTTGGTGAAGATCTCGAACGACGCGCCGAATTCTGGGTGGGCCAGACCGGGAGTTGGGAAGAATTCCTTCAAGAAAACGTCGCCGTTGAGGAAGTACGCCCCAAAGGTATGGGCGTTCCAAGTCCCAAGTTTTTGGGGGTTTTTGTTGGCGGGGTCTTGACGGAGGGTCAGGTATTTTTTCGTGAATTTCCAGCGGGGATCGGTCAAGTCCGTGAAGGCCCACATGATGAGCGGGTTGGTGGGTTCGAGGTCCTCGGGATGGGTTCCACGAGGCGGGAACCCGGTGACGCCAAGGCCGGATTGGGCCATAACGGTTGGCGTCCAGGCGGCGATTTCGACGGGCAGCAGGCCGCGATTCCAGATGGTGTGTTTGACGATAACCGCGGAACCCGTATCGGCTAGTTGAAGCTGCATTTGTTTTTGGAGACCGGTTTCTGGTTCGATGGGTTGAGTGGCGGTGATGGTGTTGGCGCCGGTTTGGATATCGATGGGAGCGTTGTCCAACGCGTAGGTGGCGTAGCGGTCTTCGGGGCCTTTCCAGAGCCGATGGCCGCCGCGGATACACCAGCTTGTTTCGCCGCTTTGGCCGAGTTGACCGGTGAATTCCTTGAACAGATTCTGGCCGCCGGCGAAGGCGTATCGCATCACTCGCGGGCCTATGTCCTGGGTGACGATTAGCTCAACGGTCCCATTGGAAACGCGCCAGCAGTTGGGCCAGCCTTTCCACTCCCGCTTTTCGATAGTTACCGACATGTACCCGGTTATTTTATGGCAAGCACTGCGTCGACTGGCGCGCCGGTGACTTTGGCGCTTGTGGTTTTGAAGCCGGCGGCTTTGCAGAGAGCTTCATATTCGGCGGCGGTGCGCTCCTGGCCCTCGGTGCAGGTGAGCATGCTGAGGGATTGCATGAGGGCGCGGGTGGGACCGGTTCTGTTTTCGTTAAGGAGCATTTCGCAGATCAGGAGGCACCCGTTAATTGGCAGCGCGTCATGGATTTTTGCTAGGAGTTTTTGGATTTTGGGGAGGGACCAATCGTGGACGATGCGGGCGAGGGCGTAGCAGTCGGCGGGTGGAAGAGGATCGCTGAAGAAGTCGCCCGCTTCGCAGGTCACGCGGCCGTTGGTGATTTCGCGCGTCAGCGGGATGACTTGGGGGAGGTCGAAGACGGTCGCTTTGGCGTTGGGGTATTTGTCGAGAAAAGCAAGGGCAAGGTGGCCGGTGCCGCCGCCTAGATCGACGAAATGGTTGACTTCGCCGAGATCGTGGGCCGCGACGACTTGAGGGGAACTCAACATGCCGAATCCTTGGAGACCAGTGAGGAAAGTGCGCATGGCATCGTCAGTTTGGAAGAAGTGGCTGAAGATGGGGCCTTGCATATTGAAGGCTTGGGGCCAGCGGTGCGTGCCTTCCCGAACGGCGTCCGGCAGGTACTCCCAGAGACGCCAGAGAATGCTGTTGGAATAGAGGGCATAGCCGGCAAGCGTGTGCGGGCTGGTACGTTTTAGATAGATCTCCGATTCGGGCGTGTTGGCGTATTTGTCTTGATCCTTGGCGAGAAGACCGAGGTTGACGCACGCATCGAGCAACAGTGCGGCGGCGCGTGGGTCGGCCTTAGCTTTTTCGGCAAAGGCTTTGGCGGTGGTGGGCGTGGCTTCGAAGACGCCGAGTTCGACGGCGGTGAACATGGTCTTCGAACGGCGGAAGGCTTCGAGGAGATCGGGGACGATTTGCGGTTTGGGGATCATTGGGGGCGGAAGTGGTCCCAGCCCTGCGGCGGGAGCGGTTGGCCGTGGAATTTCACCTGGCCTTTAGGGCCTCTGGTGATTTGGCCGATGATATGGGTGTTTACTGGCGGGTTTAGTTTCTTGGAAACGGTGAAGAGAAGCTCGTAGTCTTCGCCGCCGTGCAGGGCGTGTTGGAGCGTAGCTCCTTTGGCGATAGGAATATCGTCGAGTTCGGCGGCGCAATTGGAGGCGGCGCAGAGACGGGCGAGGTCCATGGAGAGGCCGTCGCTCAAGTCCATGGCACATTTTATGCCAATTTCCCTGAGCGTTTCGCCGAGGTCGAGTTTGGCCTGGGGGATGTAGCGGGTACGTGTATCGAGGGCGAGGGCGGCTTTGCCAAGGGGACCGCTGACGCAGATCCGGTCGCCGGGGCGAGCTTTGGAGCGCAGGAGCGATTGGCCGCGGGGGACCTCGCCGCAGACGGTGACGTCGCCGGCAATGTTGGCGTTGTTCGAGAGATCGCCGCCCGCGAGAACGACTTTGTGCTTGCGAGCGAGCTTGGTGAAGCCGTCGTAGAATCCGTCGAACCACTGCGTGGCTTCGCGCGGGAAGGCCAGCGATAGGAGGCAGAAGAGGGGCCGCGCGCCCATGGCGGCGCAGTCACTGAGCGAGCGCGTGAGGGCTTTGTGCCCGATGTCGCGCGGATCTTCGTCCCAGGTGAAGTGCACGCCTTCGTGCATCATGTCGGCGGTGAAAATGAGATCGTTCGCCGCGCCCTTTTGGCGGAAGATGGCGCAATCGTCGCCGATTCCGGTGACGATGCCGTTGCCTTGCGCGATGCCGAGGCGGCGTAGGCGGGCTTGCATCGATTCGAGGAGAAGCGCTTCGGTCAAGCTAACATTGTAGGGTTATGTTGCGGTCTATTTGCGTGGTTTGCGCGATGGCGGCGGCGTGGGGGCAAAATCGGAATGCGCCTCGGGGAACGGCGGGGGAGTTTGATTTTTACTTGTTGTCGCTTTCGTGGTCGCCGCAGTATTGTTCGTCGGCGGCGGGTGAGCGGGACAAAACACAGTGCGGCGGGCAGCGGCGGTATGAGTTTGTGCTGCATGGATTGTGGCCGCAGTATGATCGCGGATGGCCGCAGTTTTGTTCTTCACTGCAGACGCTTTCGAATGCGCTGGTGGAGAAGACGATGGACATCATGCCAAGCCGGCGATTGATTCGGCATGAGTGGGAAAAGCACGGCGCGTGTGCGGGATTGAGCCCGGCGGAATATTTCGCGAAGGCGCGCGCCGCGTTTGATTCGGTTCGGATTCCGGTTGGTTTGCAGAGCCCTCCGAACGCGCGGACGGTGGCTCCTTTGAGAATCCGGGATGAGATTGTGGCGGCGAATCCGGGGCTTGTCAAAGAGGCTGTTACGGTTTCTTGTACTGGGCGCTTCTTGACTGAGGTGCGCGTTTGTGTGGGGAAAGATTTGAAAGCGCGAACTTGTTCCGAGGAGATTTTACGCCAGGGGTGCCGCGTGCCGGAGATTATTGTCCAGCCGGTGCGTTAGCGGCTTTTGTGAACATGTTTGGCGATGTTGACGACGGTGTCGAGCCAGACGTTGTTGGCTTTGACGTAGGAGATGAGTTCGGCTAAGGCTTCGAGACTGGTGGATTGGTGAGCAAGTCCGCCCATTTCGTGACCGGCGAAGATGAGCCAGCGGCTTTCCTTGATGGCGGTGTCGACTTGGGCTTTCATTTGAGCGAAGGTGAGGTTATCGAGACCGGTGCCCATGAGGGCCGATAGATCGCAAACGGAAGGGTCATTGGCGGCTTCGTCGAGGTAGCCGCGGCCCGTTAGAAAGCGCTTGGCGATGAGCGGGACGTAGCTTTGCGTATTGGCGCCGCGGCCGACGAATTTTTGCCCGCAGGGGTAGGCGAAGCTGACGGGCTTCACGCCGAACGCGCTTTGGATTTCGCCGGTGGCGGCGTCGAGATCTTCGGCCATACGGGTTAACGTGAAGTCTTCGAGGGCTTTGTTGCGGGCGAAGGCGTAGTTGCCGGTGCAGGGGTGGGACTTCGAGTGGTGGGCGATTTCGTGGCCGGAGGCGTGGGCGGCTTTCCACGCTTCGAGGCGCTTGGTGTAGTTGGAGGAGAGGACATAGAACGTGGCTTTTACGTTGAGTTTGTTGAGGAATGGGATGCCGGTGTCGACCTGGGAGTGGCGGGCGTCGTCGAAGGATAGGGAAAGGGCGGCTTGTTTGCCATTGGGCCATTGGAAGGGTTTGGTTTGGGCGGTTAGCAGGCCGGGGGTTAGGAGGAGGGAGCGGCGTGTCATGGTTAGTGGGATAATTGGATTATGGCTCAGAATATTTTGAGTGATGAATTTGCTCGGGAGGCTGCACTCGCCGGCCGGAAGGCGCGGCAGTCGGCGCTCGATGCCGGACTGGCGGTGCCGTCGTTCGACGAGGCTACTGGTAAGTTTTACGTTGAACGGAACGGCCGTCGATTTGTTGCGGAGTTTGTGAATGGGCGTCTCGAACCCTTGAGTGAGATCAAGAACGTCGACGCCGCCTGATTCATGCGTCCCCGATTTATTTTGCTGGCCGGTCCCAATGGGAGCGGCAAGAGTTCTTTAGCGAGCGGGATGGATCTGACGGGAATTGACGATGTCATTAATCCCGACACGATCCGATCGCCGGATGGCAACTTGGCGAGCGCCCTTCAGGCGGGGTGTCTTGTTATTCATCGGACCGCGGAGAACTTCGCGACTGGGCGCAGTTTTTTGTTGGAGACTACGCTTTCTGGTAATCGCGAAGCACGGGTGGTGGCCGAGGCGCGTCAACGCGGATACCAGGTGGATGTGATATTCGTTTGTGTTGGGGACGTTCGATTGAACATTTTGCGGGTTCAGTTGCGTGTAGAACAGGGCGGGCATTTTGTACCGGAGGAGGACATCCGGCGGCGGTATGATCGGAGCCTTGAAAACCTGCGGGCGATTATTCCGCTTTCGAATTCGGCTGTCCTGTTCGATAATTCGGGTGGTGAGCATAAGCGGGTTGCCCGGTTTGAGGATGGAATTTTGAGATGGCGGGCGGAGGAGCCGCCGGGATGGTTAAGCCGGGTATTGGATGAGCCGCGATCAGGCCCGATGGTGTGATGACAACAGTAGACTTGTTCAGCGAAGCACCGGAGCATGACGAATGAGTGAATGTAACAATGATCTGGATCGTGCGCCAGGGTCGCTGGCATCCTTACGCTGTGGCGGATTGATCACATCAGTGCCTGTTTGGGCGTTGCCATGATTTGAGGATAGCAGCGGTACACCAATGTCGGCGGTCGAAGCGCGTCGCCCGCAGGGTTACGGTGTGGGACTGGAATGTGAAGGTATACCCGCACGCGCGAATGACTCGGGTTCGGATCTAGCTCGGCTTCAAACCAGGGGGTGGTGCGTTGAATGGTCGATCAAGCGCGGCGCGAACAACTTTTCTGTTGCGGAGGGCATTACTTACGCATTCTGAAGTTGGCCCGGCGATCCACTTGTGCGACCACGTCGCGAGGATTGCGTTTACCTCGGCGGGGGTTATAGACCACGGGGTTGTATCGTTACGGCCTACTAACGTAAGGCTTCGCGTAAGCGGTGCGATGAGGAAGGCTGAGGGGTCGCGAAGACAACAGGGTGGGGCATCCAGGCAATCGGGCACACCCCACCCAACGGGTCGCCGATGATGAAATAGGCTCCCGCCGGTGGTCGCAGGGTCGTCCAGTTAAGGCGGGGAAACCAGCGTACCTGGAAGTAGTATGCCTGGATGTGGGCTCCCTCCAAGAAGTTTGCTTGTTCACTAGGATCTGGAATCCAACCGACATCAAGTAAGTTGTTCGCATCACCGGACGGCGTCACGATACTCGCTCCCGTCGTGGGATGAATTAGTCGGAGGGAATCCCTCCGAACGACACTCTCATTCAGGCCATTGGGTGGTAGCTCAGCCATGGGGCCCTTGAGTAATTTTCCGAATCGCTTCGCCCACTCAACCTCTAACCGCTGCATTGGCAATGACCTTGCCGCCGCCCAAGCTAGGTACCGCAACAGCGGCGCGGAGAGTTCCTTGGTGTCGTCGCCCTTGGTGCCGACCACATTCCTTAGGGCGAGCGCTGCCGGGCCTTCGACTTCATTCGCGAGAAAATTTTCCAGGGAGGCGCTACCGTCCCAGAGCCCGCCGGGGCCATCGAACATATCAGGGGCCGTTCCTACGTTTTTCGGTGACTTTCGCTTCACGGAACCATCCCCAATACCGCCTAGCCACAACCATGGGTTAGGGGTAGCCAGCGATGAGAGATCACAGAACTCCCGTAGGTGAAACTTTGAGACGTAGTGATGATTGGCCACTATTCGTGTTCCCGGATCGCGCTTGCCCTCAAAGCTATCACAAGGCTGAATACGGAGCTTGGCACGAACTCCGTGGAAGTCAGAGGAAAGGTCTCTAGGTTTCTCAGATAGTTGCGCTAGCTTCTGAAGGCGGAAACTCAGCTGTTTCCCAGCACCAGCCCGCCGGGGAGTTCTTCACCGAAGACGCGGTCGAAATCGCCTGGGGTTTCGCCGTCGAGTAGGGCTTCGAGGCTGGTGTCGTTGGCGATTAGCTTGCGGACCAGGCCGGCGGTTTGGGCGTTGACGTCTAGGGTTACGTTGCCGGTTTTTTGGGCCAGGCGGACCAGGGTCTCCGTTGCGTTTGGCACCTTGGACAGCGACTCTATCCAGCGGGCGGCGGTGGTGGCGGGGAGCACCTGGTTCATGGGCGCGTAGAAGAGGCGGCGGCCGCCTATTCTGGCAATGCACCAGAGTTCCGACGCTCCGGCGTCGTTGTTGCGGAGTTTCTTTACTAGAGCGTCTCCGAGCTCGGTTCTGGTCCCGGCGGGGAGGTGCTCCAGGCTGCTGGCGGTGCGCCACATTTCTCTTTGCAGGCTGGAGTTGATACGCTGCACCTTTTTGTTGCCTTTGGGTAGGAGGTACTGGGCGATGCGCTGGTAGATGTCGGATTGCTGGTTCTTGTTCAGCCCGCCCGCGACTCGGCCCCAGAAGATGTACCACTCGCTCTCCACTTGCACTTGGTTGCCGAAAGTCATTCCGGAGGCGTAGATGCGGCGGGCTTGTTCGATGCGCAGATCGTCGCCGGGGTAGCCGAAGCCGGGGCGGAGGCATAGGCCGCATAGGTTGAGCCAGCGGGCTTCGTGTTGGGCGGATTTCTTGCGGCCTTCGGCGTGTTCCAGGAACTTGTCGGCTAGCGCGCGGATGAGGTCGAGGGGCCAGCTTAGGCGGCCGAGGCCGAGTGTCCGCTCCAGGCGGGCGGGGAGTTCTTCGGGGGCTACGGTCCCCGTTGGCGCGAAGCCGGCTTCGAGTTGTTGTAGCGCGGCTAGGCGGGCTTCGTCGCTAATTACCGCCGCGGCGCGACGGGTGGTTGCCGCCTTGGCTTTGCGAAGTTCAAATTGCAGACGCCAGCGGTTGTCGCTGACCTTCGAGTCGCAGAAGATTTCGAGAGTCCCGACGGCGGTCAGCTTGGCGCCGAGCTTTACGGGGACGAAGCGCTCGCCTTGCGGTTTGCCGAAGCGGATCAATGCGTTCAAGGGCGCGTGTGCGTGGAGTTCGCCCGATTCGATTTCCGTGGCGGGGAATTCAACCAGGCTGCCGAGTTGATCTTCGGTGCGGGTTAGCGAACTGTAAAGGCGGAAGCTGACGGGCTTGTTGGCCACTAACCGCAGGCCTTCCATATCGAGCGACAACGACGATCCTTCTTCTGTGCCGCGAGGGGCGAGACACACGGTTTTCACGGGATCTTCACCTTCGCCGACGCCGATGAAATAGGCGCGGGGAAGGCCACCGCGAACCAGGACGCCGGTGCCGGTGGTCTTGGCGTTGGCATAGTAAGCCGCGCCCACGGCCACGGCCAGATCCAGATCGCGATTTTCGAAAATTAGAGGGCGCCGGCCGTACCAGCTTTCCAATACTTCGGCGACGCGTTGGCGCAGAATTTCGGGGATGAAGAAGCCGCCGTTGAAGAGAATGGCGTCTGGCTTTACATCGCCGGCGCCGGCGAGGAAGGCGGCGAGGTGCTTGGTGACGGCGGGATCGGAAACGTAGGGGAGGCCGAGTTCGCGGAAGATGCTTCGCTTGTCGTCGTTCGGACGATCAGTCAACGCGCACATTGGCAGGAAGCCGTCGAGCGCCAGTTCCAGGGCCTCGGCTCTTGTAATCTCCGTGCGCAGCGTGCCGCCGATGAGTGAGGAGCCGCTGCCGAGAACCGTGATCTCCACTTTCTCCACGGCGGGATTGTTGAGCATGCGCTCCTTGGCGCCGGCGCACTGACGGCGCAGGGCGGCGCGTTGGCGCAGGCTGAGGGGCTGGCCGATTTTGGCTTCGACCAGCCAAGCCAAGGTGAGGTCGAGATTGTCGCCGCCCAGGAGCAGGTGCTTGCCGACGGCGGTGCGGGTGAACTCCACCATGTCGCCTTTGCGGGACACTTTGATGAGCGTGAAGTCACTGGTGCCGCCGCCGATATCGCAGACGAGAACGGTCTGGCCGTCGAACAACGTTTTTTGGGACTCGGCGAGGTGATTGGCGATCCAGGAGTAGAACGCCGCGGCCGGCTCTTCGAGCAGCGTCAGGTTTTCGAGACCGGCCAGGCGGGCGGCTTCGACGGTGAGCTCACGCGCCTCTTCATCGAACGAAGCGGGGACGGTGAGGACGATGTCTTGCTCGGCGAGGGGGTGCTGGGGATTGGCGGCGTCCCAGGCCTCGCGCATATGCTCGATGAACTTGGCGCTGACTTCGACGGGGCTTAGTTCACGGGCCGATTCCTGGGTGTCCCAGGGGAGGATTTTGGCGCGGCGATCGACATCGCCATTTGACAGCCAACTCTTGGCCGAATGGACGGTTCGCGTGGGCGTTAGCGCACCTTGTTCGCGGCCGTAGGCGCCGACGTAGTTCCGGTCGCCGAGATAGAGGAAGCTGGGGAGAGTGCGAAGACGTTCTTCGCGGCCTTGAGCGACGAATTGGGGGATGTCGAGGACGTTGATGGTTTGGTCGTCATCGGATGAATCCATCCAGGCGAGGGCGGAATTGGTGGTGCCGAGGTCGATGCCGATCTTCATGGCTTCCGCTCGCGAACGTTGAATTCCAGTTTCCAGCGGTGACCGTCCTTGGCCACGCACCAGAGTTCCAAAACGCCAGTGGCGGTAACGTCCGCGGCGAGGGTGACGCGGGTCACCTTTTCGGCTCCGTCGGGCAGCGTGACTTCAACGGGCGAGAGCTCTTCGACGCCTGGGGGAACGGGGTCGAGGACATCGCCTGGTTTGTCTTCGCGCCGAGTGACGGAGCTGAAGAAGCGGAACTCGGCGGGCTCACCGGTGAGGAGGCCGAACTCCATGCGCGGAAGTTCGACGCTCGATCCTTCTTCCAGGCCGAACGGCACCACGGCCAGCGCTTTCATAGGCGCAAGCATGCCGGGAACGGCGGGCATGGACGATTCGATGCCGATGTAATAAGTCCGCGGGACGCCGCCACGGATGCGGATTCCCTTACCTTGGCGGGCCAGGCCGTAGTAGACCGCGCCGCGGGCGACGGCGTGCATCAGATCTTCGCCTTCCAGGACTTCGACGGGTTTATCGACCCAGGTGTTGAGGGTCTCGACGATGCGCCGGCGGACGATTTCCGAGTGCAGAACGCCGCCGTTGAAAAGAACGTGGGTGGGCGCGCCGGCCTGCTGGACGAAGCGGGCGAGGTGGGCGGTGATGCGCGGGTCTGAGGCGTACGGCAGACCGACTTCGGTGAGCGCGGAGCGTTTGGCGCGGACGGGTTGCGAGTCCTTTTCGACCGAGGGAAGGAAGCCGGACAGTAGAACCTGTTCCAGTGTTTCGCGGCGGAGCGTGGCCTTGATGGCGCCGCCGATGAGGCCTGTTCCGCGGCCCAGAATCGTCACCGGTTCCTGGGCCTGTTTGGCTCCTGGGGCGAGAAGTTTTTCCTTGGCCGCGCGGCAGCGTTGCCACAGCATATGGAACTGCAGGGGATCGAGCCTGGTGTTCTTGGCGGCGAGTTCCTGTTCGACGCCGCGGGCGAGAGCGAGGTCGATGTTGTCGCCGCCGAGCAGGATGTGGTCGCCGACGGCTGCGCGCTCTAGAGTCAGTTCGCCATTCGATTCACCGGCGGCGATGAGCGTGAAGTCGGTGGTGCCGCCGCCGATATCAATCACCAGGATTCGGTCGCCCGCGTGGACCCGTTCGCGCCAGTCCTCATGACGATCCAGCCAGGCGTAGAAGGCGGCTTGGGGTTCTTCCAGGAGAACGAAGTTTTCGAAGCCGGCGCTTCGGGCGGCGTCCTCGGTGAGGGAGCGGGCGGAGGGGTCGAAGGAGGCGGGGACGGTGATCAGCACCTGCGCTTCGCCGATGTCACCGAGCGATTGGCGGAGGTGCGTCAAAAAAGCCGTCGACGCTTCGAGCGGAGATACACGCTGGACGCCATCGGGGGCAGTTAGGGGTAGCAGCGGCGCGGTGCGGTCGACGCCGGAATGCGAGAGCCAGCTTTTGGCCGAATGCACCAGGCGGCTCGAGTTTTCCACGCCGCGGCGCTTGGCCCATTCGCCCAGAATGTATTTCGGCGCGTCGTCCCAGGGGAGCGCCGTGGTCGCTTCGGCGAACTCTTCGGCTCCGTGAATATAGAGCGCCGACGGGAACAACGGTTCCTCGCGCAACTCGCCAGGGCCTAGGAGTTGCGGGATTGTCAACGCATCCACCGGGCCGCCGGTGGATCGGGCGACGGCACAATTGGTAGTGCCCAGATCGATACCGATGACGGTTGACACGGCGTTACTCAACTTCGATTTCAGCGGGGGCGATGATGGAGAGGTTCACCGAGGAGCTGACCTTGGGAAGGTCCACATTCGCGGCCTTCCAGCCCTTGTGGCGTAGCGTGCCACCGGGGGCGCGGCCCTGCGGGGGGACGTTGCCAATGAACTTCAGGCCCTGCTTGGCGTCGGCGCCGGCGGCTTCGGATTTCGTATACGTTCCTTCCACGCCGTCAATGACCGGGGCGAGCGTGAAGCAGCGCTTTAGGGCGGTGCCGCATTGTTCGTGAAGGGTGCGGACGGCGGCGCCGACCTGATCGTCAGAGTACGCGCCGATGTCTTCCATCAGGAAATCCACCAGGCGCGCATCGCGTTGGAGGATGCCGAGGAATTGCAATGCGCCATCGGCCGGTTTGACCTCCGGGAGTTTAGGGGCGGGCTCCGGTTTTTTGACCTCCGAGGCCTTTACATAGCCGTAGGCCTTGGCGACATCGGGCGGCAGACCGTCGCCAAAAAGGATACCGAAAAAGCTGCTGAACGCGTTACCAATACGAGACAAATGGCATTTCTCCGAAACTACCAGGATACAACCCTATGGCACTGGCGACGCGCCGATGGCATAAATTGCCGACGCCGTGCGGACATACATTCTTTTGTCATCGATGGCGGGTGTGGCGTAGATGGGCTCGTCGAAATCATTGACTTGGAGTAGCTCCCATTCGGCTCCAGGCTTCAAGACAGCGGCTTTGCCCTGTTCGCTGAAGAGGAATACTTTGCCATCGGCGGCGATGGGCGAGGCATAGTAGCCGTCAATGGCGCCTGGGACGCGGGCCGATTTTTTCATCTCGCCGGTGGCGGCGAGCATCGCGGTGAAGATGCCGCCGGTCTTGACCGTATACAAGATGCCGTTGAGGAGGAGCGGCGACGGCACTTCGGGCACCATGCGCGGGTGTTTCCAGACGACATGGGTATCGGTAAGGTCTCCGTGGGCGTTGGCGGGCCTAACGGCGACGGTGACGTTATTGGCCTCGCGACGCCCGCGATAGAAGCCCCATTCGCGGCTGTCGAGATAGCCGTCATTATTGAGGTCGATGGCCGACCAACTGCCGCCGTGCTTCCAGGGCGAGGGGAGTTCGGTGTTGGATAGCTTGCCATCGTTGTTGGCGTCGGCTTGTTTGGCGGCTTCGGCGAATCCGGGGAGGGGCTTGGCTTGGCCGGGGTCGGCGCCGGGCGCCCAGCCGGTGGCGTAGACGGTGTCGCCATCGACGACGGCGGTGGCTTTGATCTGCCACGAGAGGCCGCGCACCGTCCAGAGTTCCTTGCCGTCCTTCAGCGCGTAGGAGGCGAGAAGGTAGGAGCCGGGGACAATGACCTGTTCTTCGCCGTTGGGGGCGCGGAAGAGAGTGGCGGTGGCGTGGCCGTGGACCACGGAAGGACGAGGCGTCTTCCAGACAAGTTTGCCCGTGTTCTTGTCGACGGCAATGACGAAGGATTCCGAGTCCTGATCGCAGACGAGGACCAATTTGTCGCCTGCGAGGATGGGGGAGGCGCCCATGCCGTGAAAATTTGCGAAGGGGCCGAGGGGCGCGCGCCAGCGTTCGTTGCCGTCCGGTCCGTAAGAGATAAGGCCGAAATCGCTGAAGAAGACATAGACGTTGGCGCCGTCGGTGACCGGGGTTGGGCTGGCGGGGTTGTTGAGTTTGTGGCGGTTTTCGGCGCGGGACTGAGGGAGCGTTCGACGCCATTCGATTTGCCCGGTTTTGCGGTTGAGTTTGAGGGTAATGAGTTGGGCGTTCTCGTATGCGGTGAGGAAAAGAGCGTCGCCAGCGACTACCGGGGAAGAACTGCCGGGCGGGACGGCGGTGCGCCAGACGACGTTCTTGCCGGGCCCGAATTCGGCGGGGAGACCGGTGGTTTCGGCGACGCCGGAGCCATTGGGTCCGCGGAAGGAAGACCACTCGGCGGGGAACGCGAGGGTCGCGAGCAGCAGCACGGGGAGGCGCATTGGTATTGCGATTTTACCGTTCTTTTGTAAACGAGTGCGCGGATGACGGCGGGAAGCCGTAAGTCGTTTATTTGCCGCGTTTTCGTCGGCTGTTTCCCAGTCTTCGGTTGGTTTGAACCTTGGTCTGTTCCTTGGTTTGTTTCAACCGGTTGGTTTGTTTCAACCGGTCGCTGGGTACAATACGGGCCTAAAGGTATTGTGGCGTGGACTGGGTAATTCTAATACTCCAGCGATGACTTAATACTACCATAATTCTTAGTTTTCCGCTGTCGAAGTTTACTTAGAATCATCTGCTACGCTACGTTCCATGCGACGTATATCGTGGATCCTGGCGCTGGCGTGCGCCGCGTTTGGGCAGGAACAGGATACGGATTTTGCGCAATCGGTGAAGAGGTGGACAACGAAGCCGGAATTCTCTTCCCCGCTCGTCGATCATCTCCCGCTGGTGAAGGGTATTCCCACGCCGAAGGACGTGCTCGGTTATCACATCGGGACGCCGAAGAAGCTGACGGACACGGTGATGGTGCGGCGGTATTTTGAGGCGCTGGCGAAGGCGTCGAAACGGGTGCGGATTATTGAAGCCGGCCAGACGGATGAGGGCCGGCCGTGCTGGAGCGCGGTAATCGGGGATGAGAGTACGTTGGCGTCGCTAGACACGTACAAGGGCTACCTGGCGAGGCTGGCGGATCCGCGTGGGATGAGCGAGGCGGAAGCGAGCGGCGTGCTGGATAGGGCCAAGCCGATTTATCACCTGACCGGCGGCCTGCACAGCGGCGAGACGGGGCCGCCGGAGATGCTGATGGAGTTAGCGTACCGGCTGGTGGCCGCGGATGGGGCGCTGTATAACGGCATCCGTAAGAACTTGATTGTGATGATCTCGCCGCTGCTGGAGCCGGATGGGCGCGACCGCTACGTGGAGTGGTACCGGCGATACAAAGTGCACGAGGAGACCGAAGAGGATCGCCTGCCGGGGCCGCCGCACTGGGGTAAATACATTTATCACGACAATAACCGCGACATCAATTATTCGCAGATCACGATGAGCAATTGGCTGCGGTCGTATCTGGAATGGCACCCGCCGATTGTGCACGATCTGCATGAATCGGTGCCGTTTCTCTATACGTTTAGCGGGCAGGCGCCGCAGAACGCGAATCTGGATCCGATCCTCTATGCCGAGCTTCCATGGTTCGCGAATTATGAAATGACGAAGCTGATCGGCTATGGCATGCCGGGCGTGTGGACGCACGCTTTTGTGGACATGTGGTCGGTTGGATATCTGGGTTTCATGGCGTCGAACCATAACGGCATGCTGCGGATGTATGAGACATATGGCAACGGCGGCGCGAACACGATGAAGCGGAAAGTGCAGCCGGAGGGCGACCGGTTCAGCGCGGCGGAGCGGCAGTGGTACCGGCCGTTGCCGGCGTACAAGGAAGTGGAATGGTCGCTGCGGAACAACACGAATTACATGCAGACGGGCGTGCTGGCGGCTTTGGAGCTGGCGGCGGCGCATCCGCGGGTGATCCTGGAGAACTTCTACAAGAAGTCGCTGCATGCGGTGGAGGATGGGGGGAAATCCGCGCCGTACGGGTTTATCATTCCAGCGGGGCAGAAGGACCAGACGCGCGTGGCTTGGGTGGTGAACACGCTGCGGTTGCAGGGGATTGAAGTGGGCACGCTGCGCGAAGAGCTAAAGGTTGGCGAAAGCACGTTTGCGGCGGGTTCGTTTGTGATCAAGCGAAATCAGCCGTATGGGCGGCTGGCGAAGAGCCTGTTGGAGAAGCAAGTGTTTCCGGATGCGAACCTGCGGACGTACGATGACACGGGCTGGACCATGGGGCTGGCGGCGATGATCGATGTGAAGGAGATTGGCGACAAGGCGGTGCTGGATGCGGGGGTTTCGGCTGTCGACCGGGTGGCGGTACAGGGCCGCGTTGAGGGGACGGGGACGCTATTGGCGGTTTTGCACAACGGGGAGCGCGGGCTGATCACGCTACGCTATCGGCTGAAGGACGTGAAGTTTGAGGCGGTGGAGAGGGAGTTTTCCGCGGGCGGTGTGACGGTGCCGGTGGGGTCGTTCGTGGTGGACGATTCGGCGCGGCTGCGGCGGGAAGTGGAGGCATTGGGTCTGCGCGCGGTGGCGCTCTCCGCGATGCCGGAGGTTGCGCGGCATACGGTGGATGTGCCGAGACTGGCGATGTTCAGTACGTGGGGAAACACGCAGCAGGTGGGCTGGGTGCGCCACGCGCTGGACAATTACGGCGTGGGATATGACCTGATCTACAAAGAGCGCGTGAAGAAGGGCGGACTGCGCGCGGTCTACGATGTGCTGCTGATTCCGAGCCAGGCGGGGAGCGGGAAGGGGTTGGTGTTCGACCTGGAGCCGGCGAAGATTCCGTTGGCGTATAAGGATCTCTATGGGGAGAGCGCCGACATTACCGGCGGCATGGGATTGGCCGGAGCGTTGGAGATTGAGAAGTTCGTGCAAGAGGGCGGCGTGGTGATTACTCTGGGCGCCGCGAGCTTCTTCCCCGCCGAATTCGGGTTAACGAGGGAAGTCGACGCGCGTCGGACGTCGGCCGCCTTCTACGCGCCGGGCCCGATTGTAGAGGCGGAGGTGTTGAAGCCGCTGCATCCGGTGTTTTATGGCTATGACAAGAAGCGGCTGCCGGTGCGTTACGCCGGTGGACCGGTGTTTTCCATTCCCGATAAAGAGAAGGCCAAGTGGACGCTGATGAAGTTCACGGGAACGGAGCTTAGCGGGCTATTGAAAGGCGGCACGGAGATTCGCGACAAAGCGGCGATTCTGGATGTTCCGGTGGGGAAGGGGCGGGTGCTGATGTTTGCCACGAACCCTTGCTACCGCTGGCAGAACCATGGGGAGTTTTCCATGTTGTTCAATGCGGTCTTGCATTTTAATGATTAATCTCTTGCGCGTCCTGTATCGGATGGCGTATCGAACTCTGTTGCCCGTTCGCTTTTGGTTAACCGACTATTGGGGAAAGCGGGATGAGACTCTGCCGCCGGCGCGCTTGCGCTTTCGGGTGACGGAATCGGTGGATCCAGTGGCTTATCTGGCCACTGGAATTTCCGGCGCTCAAGGGATCCAGACCATCTTCGCCGATGCCGGCCATCCGTTGGAGGAATGCGACTCGATCCTCGATTTTGGCTGCGGATGCGGGCGCATATTGGCCCACTTGCGGACCGGCGCGCACGAGATATGGGGCGTGGATGTGGACCGCGAGTCGGTGGAATGGTGCAACGCTCATCTCGCGGGCGTGCGGTGCAAACTTGCCAATGCCGATCCGCCGCTCGCGTTCGACAGCGGTTACTTTCAATCGATCTATGCGCTCTCCGTGTTCACGCACCTGAGCATCGATCGGCAGCGAGCCTGGCGCGACGAGTTGTTTCGTCTGCTGCGGCCCGGCGGCCTATTGCTTTTCACCGTGCACGCGGAGCACGTACGCCGCAGCCGGGTGGGCGCCGAAGGGTTCTCGTTTGAAACCTCGGACAAGTTGAAGGGTATAGTGCCCGACTGGTACCACACCGCATTTCAAAGCCACGAATCCGTGCTGGCGGTATTTGGCGAGCGCTTTGAAAAGGTGATTTGCGTCCCGCGCGGAATGGGCGACCAGGACGTTTACCTGGCGTCGGGGTCGCGCGGTTGGTGAATGTTATCTCCGCCAGCGTGGCGGCAATCCGCCTGGGATCGACCCGCGATACCGCTTTCGCCTGCGAACTGTTGCACGACCTCGCTGGATCATCATGGCGTGGGGTTATGACCTGATTGACAAAGAGCGCATGAGGGACGGGCGGGCTACGCGCCGCCCGCGATCCGAGGTCGAATAGAGGGATGAGCTTAAATAAGAAGTGCTTTTGTTTGAATGGCTTGGGCGATCAAGTGCGTTTTTTGCCTCTTCCAAATTAAATAAACCGCTCACGCCCAGAACGGCAGATAGCGAGCAAACTTTCGGGATCCGCCAACCGCTTCGTCCGCTTTGACAAGGCCGGATTCGATTGCCGCGCCGATGGCCTGCGAAACTAAGGCACTTTTTGCTTCCGGCAGCCGAAAACGCTCACGAAGTGTCTGGTTTGTCATCCGCTCGGACATGACCCATTTGAGCGCGCAATGCTGATAGCAAGCCCGGACACGATCGTCGCGGTCCATGTGCTCGAATTTCCTCGACCCATAGATAATTACGAGCGTTCGTGTACCAGCGATCCGGAAGTCGGGTGCGGGCAACTGGTACAGCTCGGCAGTTTGCACCACTCGATCAATGCCGCTACTCTTCTCCTCGCAGATGCCCATCCGCCGCATCAGGCTAGCCAATCTTTCGTTCCGCGATTGGTACCCGTCAATGAACCTTTCCACAGGTACGACCGGTTCGCCGGGGTTCGATATTTCCAGCCGGTTCGAAAAGATTTCAATCATCACAGACGCTCCGGTCATTGTCAGTTCCTGATGAATGAGCGCGTTGGCGACAAGCTTCTTGCTTGTTGATACCAAGGACGGGGTGGCACCGCCCCGCCCACGACTCGATACAGCGGTAGCGGAACGTGTTGGATTTTGTCACGGAACCGTCAATGCGTCGGCGTTAAGCGTTTCTCGCTGCCCCTTTAGGTGAAATAAGTGCGACTATCGACGATACAATGGCGGGCACAGTGCCCAACTCGTTCTATACAACATTCGATCAACACACTTTTCCCCCACATCGTGATCCGTTGAAGAAGGAGGATTTTCGAACGGTGTTCGGCCAAGACCGCGACCGGATCATTCATTCGTCAGCATTCCGCCGTCTTCAGGCGAAAACCCAAGTTTTCCAGCCGGGGGAATACGACTTTTACCGGACGCGGTTAACCCACTCCCTGGAGGTCGCACAAATAGGGCGGAACATCTGCAGATTTCTCCGTCATCGAGGAGAGCCGCTCAGCGACACCTCTTACATCGACGAGGATCTAGTCGAAGCGTGTTGCCTCGCACATGACATTGGCAACCCACCCTTTGGTCACGCAGGGGAAACCGTATTGAATCGCCTAATGCAGCCCTACGGTGGTTTCGAGGGGAATGCACAAACCCTTCGGCTGGTAACCGACATGCTGTTCTCGGATGGAAAGCAACGACGAGGCATGGCACCCAGCCGAGCTTTCGTCGACGGAATCCTGAAGTACAAGACTTTGTGGACTCCAGAAAATGGCCCGACGGGGAAATTTCTGTACAACGACCAATCAGCAGTCCTGGATTTCGTCGCGAACGAAGAAAGCGATTCGCCAGCCAGAACGAACCCATCCATTGAGTGCTCGATCATGGAATGGGCAGACGACACCGCCTACAGCTTGGGCGACCTCACCGACGGGGTCAGAGCAAGGTTCGTGACCCCATCAAGTATGGCGCAATGGGCAGAACGAAATGCAGAACTCCTGTCCATACAGGGGAATCAGGCGGCGTTCAACGCACTGGCGGAAGCAATCGACAAGCGGGAATTAACTCGCCACATCGCAAAGAAGATTGGGACGTTTATCATGGCATCATCCCTGAGCGAAAAAGCGGAGTATAGCAGCCCCGACTATACCAACCGATATCGCTACGCCCTGGACGTCAAACCAGACATAAAAGAAGAGTGCAAACTGTACAAGCGAATCAGCATCGATCTCGTCTTCGCAACCGCAGAGGTTCACCAACTGGAACACAAGACAGACCATCTACTCTCCCGCATGTTCAAGAGCTTTGAGAATGAGTATCTCCAGGCCCCGTTACCGGAGCGACCGCGACATCTACTGCCCAAAGACACCCTTGCTCGTGTGCTCGCTGTTCCGCAATCAGAGCCGCAAAAACGGGCACGCCACATCTGCGACCACCTAGCCGGAGTGTCAGATGACTTCGCAGTCAGAACTTATCGACGAATGTTTGAACCGACGTTCGGGTCACTCGTCGACTTGGTTTAAGAGATTCCTCGACTGCGATGGGATAAGTTGCGACCTATCTCGATTCCTTTTCAAACGGTTCTACGATAAACTACGTCAGCCCGATTGAAACATTTTCGACGTGTTCACGATATCCCTGAGGGCGCCAGTATCCGAGATGCGGATTGACGATGAGGTACAAACCAGGCACTCCGGTCTCGGAACTGAAGCAGGTGCCGATACTGTGTAATGCTCATGGGACCGGGCGTGCTTACTGTTTCGAGTATGCCTGCCTCCAAGAAAGCGCCAGCCCCTAACAAGAACGCGCATTCACTCATTCGCCAGATCCCCTCTCAAGAGGACTGTACCCTTGCTCACGAATTACAACCTCGGGACTCGGAGACCAGCGTAACTTCAACACGAGTCGCATCTTTAATTACTTCGTTCTGCGGAAGTTGCGCCCTCACGAATCGTACCAATTCTTGAAAACCGACAGCGTAGCCCTTGACCCCGACTGGTCGAGGCGGTCCCGGGCTTTGTTGTGCGGGTAGAGACAACCACGCGCGGCGCTTTTCGCTCCAACTCGGAGAAGTCCTCGAGCTGCTTCGCAAGCAGCAGAGCACCGAGTCGGCGGATTGAGTAGAGATTGTCACTCTTGTCGGTCAACCGTTCGTTTCAATCGATCATGTCCCCACCCCGCACGGTTTTTGTAAACCGTCTGGATGCCACTCGGCAGTAGTTCCTGGCGGTCCGCGTCCGATAACTGTAAGGCTTGTGCGGCAGCTTCGTAGACATCGCGAGCGGAAGCGCCAGCGGGATGAGCGGCCAAATACCGCAGAATTGGATCGATGAATTTGTCGTACGTGGGAACGGGCATAGATGATTAGCTCGACAGAAGTTTTGTCTGGATAATCATCCCATACGTACTTTCTAACGCTTATTCCGCCAGCGTGGCCGCAATTCTTTTGGGATCGAAACGCGTGACCGTCTTCGTCAGCGGATTGGCTAACCACACGGAGCCGAGGCCGGAATAGATAAGTCCCGCGCCGTCGCCGGCGAATTGTTGGACGACCTTCGCGGTGACGGGGTTGATCCTTGTGATGGGAAATCCGGGCGCGGAGATCCAGACCGATCCGTCGCCAAAGGCCATACTTCCAGTTGCGTTCGGAATGCCGAGTTCAATGGTCGATGCGACCTTGTTGGTCTTGGGGTCGATCTGCGCTACCTTGCCTTCTTTCCTCGCCAGCACCCAAATGGAGGCTTCGCCAAACGCCACGGCCACGGGTTGGCCCGGAACGTCGATACGCTTATCGACCAGGTTCGTTCGCGGGTCGATGCGAAGCACTTTATCGGCGCCGGGACAAGTGACCCATAGCGAGGATTCGGCGAAGAGAATGGAGCTGCAAGCGGCCGGGAGCCGGATCCCGGCGACGGGGGCGTTCTCCTTTGGGTCGATCCGGAGGAGCGTCGTTTTGTCGTCGGCGAGCAGCCACACGCTGTCGGCGCTCGCGGCTAGAGCGAATGGCGCCACGACGGCGGCGACGTCGATGGTAGCGGTAATCTTGGCCGTCTTTGCGTCGAGTTTGGCCAGCGTCTTTGTGCCGCAGTTTACGGTCCAAAGGCTAGACAGCGCATTGAGCAGACCGCCGCAGGCGTTGTCCAGACCGGTAATCTTGTCGCCGGGCTTATTCGTCTTCACGTCGATACGCTGGACCAGGGCGCCGGCCGCGATGAGCGCTTCGGTGGTGAAGGCGACGCCGGTTGGCGACGCCTCCAGTTTGATTTCAGCTTCCGATTTCAAGGACGCGAATGGGATCTGAATGCCGGGCGTTTGCACGCCCAGCTTCGGCTTCTTTACGTCCTTGGGCGCCGCGACGACGGCCAATACACCGGCCATCGCCGCGAGCCGGGCGGTTGTCGATACGAACCGGTTAGAACTCATAGCGCAACGCGAACTGAATCACGCGAGGAGCCATAACGTTGGTGAACTGGCCGAACGTGGAGGGGTTCGCCAGGCTGAGGCTGGCGGTGGTGAAGTTCACGTTGTTGAAAGCGTTGAAGGCTTCCGCGCGAACCTGGATGCGATGGCCTTCGAAGGGCAGGGTGAAGAACTTGCCAAGCGAAAGGTCAAAGTTGGTCATGGGGGCGCCGCGGATGATGCCGCGCGTGCCGGTTCCGCCGGGATACTGTTGGACGAAGGCCGAGGTGGCGGTATTGGTGGTGCGGAACAGGCTGGGGTTGCCATTCTGGTTGTAGCCGGCACCGTTTTCCGGCAGGGTGGATCCCGGTCTGACAATGGCCAACGCCGAATTCAGGTAGTTGGTTGGATACTGACCGCCGGACGAAATGTTGAGCGGCAGACCCGAACGGTAGCGCCACAACATCGTGGTCTGCCAGCCGCCGATTACTTGATTCACCCAGCTTGGAGAACTGTTGAGCATTGGTTTGCCTTTGCCGAACGGCAGCTCCACGACGGCGTTGGCCGTGATGTTGTGCCGTTGGTCAAAGTCGGAACTGCCGCGGAAAGCGTTCGGGTTGAACATGTCCTGAATGACGCCGCCGGACGTGCCGGAAGCGGATTCGGCGACGGAAGCGAGATCGATGGAGTGGGACAGGGTGTAGTTGAAATCGAAGCCCCAGCCACTCGAAACCGCGCGGCGGAGGACCAACTGACCGGCATGAAACGAACTGCGCCCGGCATTGGACCAGGCCACATTGCCCGCGTTCTGCAGCGCGAAGAACGTGTTGCAACCGAGAGCGGAGATGCACGAGCCGTCGTCCAGGCGTTCACGGTCCATGTCGTTGAGCGCGTCGAGATCGGACCCGGCGTACTCGTTATAGGTGGCGTGATAGTAGTTCTGCGTCGCGGAGCCGGGAACGTAGAAGCCGGCGGCCTTGGCGAACATGTTTTCGAAGAAGGCGACGTTCGGAATTTCGTTGGCCTTCTTCCCTTGCAGATTGTAGTCGCGGAGGATGGAAGAAGCCTGCGCCCAGGTTTGGCCGGACTTCGGATCCTTGAACTGCGTCAACGGCTGGAAGACGTCCACCTGGACCAGCGATTTGCGGGCGAGGCGTCCGACGTAGCCGACTTCGATGGTCATCCTGGCCGGCAGCGGGCGGGTGTAGTTGACGTTCAGCAGCATCGAGTAGGGGGCAACCAATCCGGGGAACACGCCGGAGAAGGAGCCGAAGCCGCCGACTATGGAAGCCGGAGTAAAGGGGAAGGCGGCGCCGGCAACGGTGGGCAGAGCGGGCAGGGCGCTGCCGCTGTAGCGGAAAGCGTCGCTGAAGTTTGTGTTGCGCGGCTGGCTGACGGTCGACGCCAAGCCGGGAGAGCCCGCGCGGTCGAAGTTCGTCACCATGTCCGAGCCGTAGCGGTCATACAGCATGGAACCGCCCGCGCGGATGACCGAACCTTTGCCGAAGAGCTTGCCGAGGAGGCTGTCGCTGACGGGAGCGTAGGCGACGTTGACGCGGGGCGCCCAATTGTTATTGTCGCGCTTGTACCAGCCGGGGCCATTGTTGGCGGGGCCGCCGAGCGCATAGGTGAGCTTGGCATTGGGCTGGCTGGCGCCGGAGACACCGGCCAGCGAAGCGCCCACGCGTTCCGCGAGGAAGACGTCGAGACCGGTGGTGGAGACCACCTGCACGCCATTCCTTTCGTAGGGAACCTGGTAGCTGCCGTAGCGAACGCCATAAGTAAGCGTCAGGTCGCGGCGCATCTTCCACACATCCTGGAGGTAGAACTCGTACTCGCGCGTACCGAAACTGCGCGCGATCGGCTCGCCGAAGGGAACGGCCTGGCCATTGCGGCCGAAATTGTAAGTGCCGCTAAACTGGTTGACGACGCCCAGCAGGACGCCCATGGCGCGCTGCGTCGGCTGCGTTTCCGAGAGCGCCAGCGCCGCGCCGTCCGGACGCTGTTTGATAAAGGCGGTAACGGCATCGGAGATGTCGGCGCCCAAGCCGCGCAGCGTGTTGCGGCTGAAGCTGTAGCTGGGGAAAGAATTGGCGAACGAAGTACGGTCGTTCTGCACCAGGCGGAAGTTGATGCCGCCTTGGACGGTGTGAGCGCCCTTGGTCCAGGTAAGGTCGTTGACCAGATTCGTGGTGGGGATGAATCGTCCGAAGCCGCGGGTGAAATTCTGCTGCGAGGTGATGCCGTCGAAGCTGATGTTCGGTCCGCCGATACCGGACTGGGCAATGCCGAGGCGCGTGTAGCCATAGCTGAAAACGTTGACGAGAGTGGGCGTCAACACGGCGGTGTAGCGGGCGGCGAGGCCTTTGGAATTGTCGAGGACTTTGGCCGCGGCGTCCTGTCCGGGGAACTGCGCCAGCACCTCATCGCGAGTATTATCGGCGAGCGTGCCGCGCATCATCAGGGTGTGGCGAGCGGCCTTATCGAGGTTAAAATCCATCTTGGCGACATAGGCGCGATCGTTGCGGGTGAGCGGGGCGTTGAAGCGAAAGACGCCGAAGTTCAGGCCGCGGTCGGAGCCGGCCTGCAAGTCGTTGGCGACGGGGTACGTGGCGAGAATGGCCTTCATCGCCGCGCTATAGCCGAGCTTCAGCGGATCGACGGCGGTGACTTCAGCGGGCGTTAACTGGCCGATCTGGCCGTTGTTCTGGCGGAACTGGACGATGCCCTGCTTGAGTGTTTCGGTGGGCACGTTGCGGGATTGCGCGGAGGCCGAACGGTCCTTGCGGTCTTCCCAGTTGGCGAAGAAGAAGGCGCGGTCGCGGATGATGCGGCCGCCGAAGGAGGCGCCGTACTGGTTGCGGATGAGGGCCTCCCGCTTCAGGCCGGAGCGGTTGGAAAACCAGTCGTTGGCGGCTGTTTTGACATTGCGGTGGAACTCATACATCGAGCCGTGCCATTGATTGGACCCGCTCTTGGTAACCAGCGAGACTTGACCGCCGGCGGAACGGCCCTGGTCGGCGCCCTGGCCGGCGATGGTCACGCGAAACTCCTGCACGCTATCGAGCGGAATGGGCAGAGCGGCGTTGAGACCGGAGGAAGTCGTGGCCGTCATACCGGCCGCTTGATTGTCGTTGACGTCAACGCCATCGAGCGTGACGTTGTTCTGGTCGCGTTTGGCGCCAAGGACTTCGCCGGTGGAGGAGACGCCGGGCTGGAGGCTTAAGAGTTCGACCACATTGCGCGTTTGCAGCGGGAGTTGGCGCACTTGCACTTCGGTGAAAGCGTTGCCGACGGTAGCGTTCTGCGTATTGATGGCGGCCACTTCCTCATTCACGTTGATGACTTCGGAAACCTGTCCGAGTTCCAGCTTCACATCGAGGGTGGAAGGAACGTTAATTTGAAGACGGACCTTTGAAATGTAGGTCCGGAAGCCCGGGTGCTGAACTTCCAATTTATAGTTGCCCGGGGGCATCTGCGGAAATGCATAAGCGCCGGTGGCGCTGACGAGCACTTTCCGGGCCGCCGAAGTATCGGCGTTGGTGATGCTGACGACAGCTTCCGAAATGGCGGCGCCCTGTTGATCGGTGACGATGCCCTGCAGGGAGCTCGTCTGGGCGTACAAGGTCATGAGACTTGCCGCGAGAAGCAAGGTAATTCGTTTCAAGTGTTTTCCCCTTAGATTCGTTCAGCGCAGACGGGTGCGCACGATTCTCTAACGTTGAGGGGACCCGCGGCGAGGCGGATACATGGTTCGTGACTAGACGAAAGCAGTTAAGGGGATCATAAGAGATTTCTATTTAAGGAGTCAAATAGAAAAGAGCTATAATCCCTATTCACCCCGCAGCGTCTGCGCCCAACCCCCGTAGCCCCCAATCCGGCCCCAGTTTATAGCCGGCTTCAATTTAAGGGGTAGTCCCGTGACAGCCATGTTTTGGCCGGTCGTGATTTTTATGGCCTTGTCGTTGGCCATTGGCCTTTATACCTACACGCAGGTACAGGGATCCAGCAAGAGATACACCGTTTGCGGCAAGTCGATGCCATTTATCGTGGTGGGAACCGCGTTGGCGGCGCAAGCGATAGACGGTAACGCCACGCTGGGCAACACGTCGCTGACGTATTCGCTCGGCTTTTGGACCGGCGCGGCCATCCCTATCGGTCTGGCCGTAAGCCTGGTGATTGTCGGGCGCTTTCTGGCCGGACCGCTAAACAAAATGGACTTGTTAACTCTGCCCGAATTTTTTCACCGGCGTTACGGCCGGACTGCGGAGCTTCTGGCATCGGTTCTCACCATCATCTGCTTCATTGTGGTTGTGGCGGGAAATCTTTCGGCGGTGGCGTGGATTCTCTCGGTGGTGAGCGGATTCAGCTACGGGCAGTGCCTGCTCGCCGGAACGGCGGTGATTCTTCTTTATACGGTGGCGGGCGGGCTTTACGCCGCCATTTGGACGGACTTCTTTCAAATCCACGTGGCGATCGTCGGATTTTTGTGCGCGGCGGGTTACGTGTTGTGGACCCGCGGCTGGGACCCCATTTCGGCGGCCCTTCCCCCGCAAACGTTGAGCCTTTCGCAAATGACCACCATCGCGGGCGGCGGCCTGGTAAATTGGGCGAGCATCGTCTCGCTGGCCTTCGGCAACGCCATGGCGCTCGATTTCATGGAGCGCGTTTTCTCGGCTAAATTGCCGGAAACGGCGAAAAAGGCCTGTTATTACGCGGCCGGATGGACCATCGTGGTCGGGCTGTGCGCTTCGCTATTGGGCCTTGCGGCCATCTCGACCATCGGGAAGATCGACGATCCACGCATGGTGCTGCCGGCTTTTGCGCGCGGCCACTTGCCGTATTGGATCGGCGTGTTGGTTTTCGTGGGCGTGCTGGGCGCGTCGATGTCCACGGCGAATGGCGCCATGCTGGTTATCTCCGTGGTGATGGCGCGTAATGTGTGGCAGCGCTGGAGCTCGCGGCGCGTCACGGACTCATGGATGCTGTTTCTGTCTCGCGCCTTGGCGCTGCCAACGGCTATCGCCGCGGCGTGGATTGCGTATGTGCGGCCCGAGCCGGGAATTCTACTGGTGGTGGCGTTCGACATCGTCTTCGCGGGCTGCGTAATCCCGCTGTTTTTGGGCGTCTATTGGGCGCGCGCCACACAGGCGGGCGCACTTGCGAGCATTCTGACTGGAACCATCGCCCGCGGCATCTGCTATTTCGTCGTTCCGGCCGAATGGGCCGGGCTCGACACGCTGCTTCCACCCGTACTCAGCGCGGTGGCCTTCGTCGCCGGCAGCTTGTCGACCGCGCCGTCCACTACCGAAAACACCGAGGAGCTGGCATGCGATACGCCTTAATTTTGTTCACCGCGATACTTTGCGCGCAGGAAGAACCAAAGAAGAAACGGTCTCCCCGCCCTCCGCTTCCCGGCGTGAAGGAAGTCCAGAAACCGATGGATTTGGTAAAGCCGGAAGCGGTTTTCCCGGTACCGGGAGTGCCGGACTGGACCATTGCCACTAAGGATGCCGTGTGGGTTTCCAACAAGCCCAAAGGCACTATTTCCAAGCTCGATCCCAAAACGAATACCGTTACCGCCACTATCGCCGTTGGCAAGCAGCCGTGCAGCGGCATTGCGTATGGCTTCGGCAGCTTGTGGGCGCCCAACTGCGGCGACAAGACGGTTTCGCGCGTCGACGAAAAATCGGAGACCGTGGTGGCCACTATTCCCGTGGGTCCCGCGAATTCGGAGGGCGGCATCGCTTGTTCAAAAGACGCGGTCTGGATGGCTACCGGCGAAGCCGGCGACAAGGTGGTGCGCATCGACCCGAAGAAGAATAAGGTCGTAGCCGAGGTGGCCGTGGCGGCCGGTTCGCACACAGTGGATTTCGGCGAAGGCGCCGTCTGGGTCACGCAATCGAAAGGGAATCTGTTGACGCGCATCGACCCCAAATCGAACAAGGTGACGGACACGATTGAAGTTGGCCCGGGGCCGCGCTTCCTAACGGTGGGCGAAGGTTTCGTGTGGACGTTGAATCAGGGCGACGGCACCGTTTCGAAAGTGGATCCGAAGACTCGGAAGGTGGTGGCGACCATCGCGGCGGGCATTCCCGGCGGGGGCGGCGAGATATCGGCCGGCGGCGGCGCGGTGTGGATCACCATTTTCCAAATCCCTATCACGCGCATTGATGCAAAGACGGATAAGGTGAGCCATCAATACGCGGGGCCTGGCGGCGACGCCATCCTCTTCGCGCATGGCTCGGTGTGGCTCTCCAACTTGCGTGAACAAAATATATGGAGGTTGGACGCGGCGAAGATCGCTCCGTAGCGAATAGACATGAGTGAAAATATTCTTTGGGAAGACTTGCTGCATGGCGGCCAGACGTGGTCGCACGCGCTGGAAGCCGAAATGGCGCTGCGGCTAACGGACATCGAAGGCGGCGCGAATGTAAGCGCCCTTTTCTATAACGCGCTGCGGCCGGAAGAGCGCTACAACATGCCAGACACGCTGAAGGCGCAACACATCGCACGGCTTACGAAGGGCTTCGTACTTTATTCCGACATGGGGCGAATTCTCTGTTCGATGACCGAAGATACGGTCGGCTGGCACGATCCCATTGGCGGGACGATGACCGCTGCGCACGTGGCGGCGAAGTACGGCGCCAAGGGCTATCAGGAGTTTCGCAATGACTGGACGCAGGGGTCAAAAGAAGGTTTACTGCTGGAGTTGGCTAAATATGGGCTCGGCGCCCGAGACCTTACGCCGACACTGAATTTGTTCAGCAAAGTGCAGGTGAATGAGACCGGCGCGATGCATTACGTGCCGCGGAATTCCAAGGCCGGCGACTATTTGGAGCTGCGCGCGGAGATGAAGGTGTTGGCGCTTTTATCGGCAAACCACCACGCCATGGATCCCGCCAAAGTCTACGCGCCAAAGCCGGTAAAGATAACGGTGAAGCGCGTGCCGCCGCCCGGCCCGGATGATATCTGCCGCGTTTCGCGGCCGGAAAATGGACGCGGTTTTGAACTGACGGCAAGGTGCCGCGGATGAGTACGGTACGGGATGTGACGGTGCCCGCGGGCGATGGCTGGAGCGGCGTGGTGAAAAAAGGCCAGACGTTGCGGATTATCGATCTGGAGGGAAATCAGGCCGTCGACACACTGCTGTATAACGCCCACGATTTCACGGATCGCTATTCGGCGGTCGACACCATTTGCGCGCAGCGCAACATTTATTTGGGCAAAGGAACCAAGCTCCTGACGCAAAATGGCAACGTTTTGATGACCATTACCGAAGACCTCTGCGGCTACCACGACACGCTGGGCGGCGCTTGCTCCCAAGAGTCGAATATGGTGCGCTACGACATCGGCAAGCGGTATATGCACGCCTGCCGGCAGACGTTTTTGAAGTACGGCCTGGCCGTGGGCCTGGAAAAGCGCGACCTCTCGCACAACATTAACTTCTTCATGAACGTGCCCGTTACGCCGGACGGCAAACTGACGTTTGAAGACGGGCTGTCCGCGCCGGGCAAGTATCTCGACCTGTTGGCCGCCATGGACACGCTCGTCCTCATCTCGAATTGCCCGCAACTGAACAACCCATGCAACGCGTACAATCCGACGCCGGTGAGGCTGGTTGTAACCGGCTAATGTTCAAGAAAGTTCTTATCGCCAATCGCGGCGCCATTGCCAGCCGCATCATTCGGACCCTGCGCCACATGGGAGTGGGAAGCGTTGCCGTACACTCCGAAGTCGACGCCGGCGCCCGGTTCGTTCGTGAAGCGGACGAGGCCGTTTGCGTCGGCGGCCCGCGCGGCTATCTGGATGTCGACGCGGTTCTCGCGGCCGCCCGGCGAACCTGTGCGGAGGCAATTCATCCCGGCTACGGCTTCCTGAGTGAGAACGCCGCATTTGCCGAAGCCTGCGGGGAAGCGGGCGTCTTGTTCATAGGCCCGACGCCGGATCAGATGCGCGACTTCGGCTTGAAGCACCGGGCACGGGAGTTGGCCTTCGGGGCGGGCGTGGCGATGCTGCCGGGCACCGGGCTGTTGGAACACGCGGAGGATGCGGCGGCCGTGGGCTTTCCGTTGATGTTGAAATCCACCGCGGGCGGCGGGGGCATCGGCATGCGAGTGTGCCATTCGCGCGAGGAATTGCAGGAGGCGTTTGCAGCGATCAAGCGATTGAGCGGGACGAACTTCATCGATTCCGGCATCTACGCCGAACGCTTCGTGGAAAAGGCCCGCCACATCGAAGTGCAGATCTTCGGGGACGGGCGGGGCCGCGTGGTCGCGCTGGGCGAGCGCGACTGCTCGGCACAGCGGCGTAATCAAAAGGTGGTGGAAGAAACGCCGGCGCCGGGCATCTCCGGCGCGGTCCGCGAGTTACTGCTGGCCGCCGCCGTGCGCCTGGGCGAACGCGTCTCCTATCGCAACGCCGGCACCGTCGAATTCATCTTCGACGAAGTCCGCGGCGAGTTCTACTTTCTGGAAGTCAACACGCGTCTGCAGGTGGAACATGGCGTGACCGAGGAAGTGACTGGCGTCGACCTGGTGGAATGGATGGTGCGCCTTGCCGCCGGGGAGGACCCCATCCGCGCCGTGACCGCGCAGGGCGCTTCGATTCAAGTCCGCGTATACGCCGAATCCCCGCTGCACGATTTTCGCCCCTGCGCCGGGCTGCTGAGCCACGTGGCGTTTCCAGCGGAAGCGCGCGTGGAGACTTGGGTTGAATCCGGTACCGAGGTGTCGACGTTCTACGACCCGCTGCTCGCCAAGATCATTGTTCGCGGCGCCACTCGCGCCGACGCCGTCGCCAAACTCCGCGACGCGTTAGCCGAAACCACCATCGCGGGCATCGAGACCAACGTCGATTACCTTCGCGCTCTCTGCGCGAGCGACGCCTTCGCGGCGGGCGCTTTCCCCACTTCCCTGCTCCGTGAATTCGTCTACGAGACTCGCGCCATCGAAGTGTTGGAACCCGGCACACAGACGACAGTGCAGGACTACCCCGGCCGCTTGGGCTACTGGCATATCGGCGTGCCGCCCTCGGGACCGATGGACGACAAAGCCTTCCGGATTGCCAACGAAATCGTGGGCAACTCGCCCGCCGCCGCCGGCCTGGAGATGTCGCTGATCGGTCCGGCGCTTAAGTTCCATCACGACGCGCTGATCGCCGTCACCGGCGCGGATATGGGTATTCCGCGCTGGCGGCCATTGTTCGTAAAAGCGGGCGAAACAGTTCAATTCACGCCCGTTCAGGGTCCCGGCGCGCGCGCTTATCTGACCGTACGCGGCGGGCTCGATATCCCACCCTATCTTGGCAGCCGCGCCACCTTCATTCTCGGTAAATTCGGCGGCCGTCACCTCCGCGCCGGCGACCTTCTGCGCTTTGGCGCGGCCGCCGCGAACGAACCCAGCCCCTGCGCCAATCCGCCCGAATACGGCAACGCCTGGCGAATCGGCGTGACCTACGGCCCACACGGCGCGCCGGATTTCTTCACGAACGAAGACATCGAAATGTTCTTCGCCCACGACTGGCGCGTGCACTACAACTCGGACCGGACCGGTGTTCGCCTGCTGGGACCCAAGCCCCAATGGGCTCGTAAGGATGGCGGCGAAGCTGGCCTGCACCCCTCCAACATTCACGACAACGCTTACGCCGTGGGCACCGTGGATTTCACCGGCGACATGCCGATCATCCTCGGCCCGGACGGGCCCAGTTGCGGCGGGTTCGTTTGTCCGGCCACGATCGTCAAGGACGAACTGTGGAAGATGGGCCAGCTAAAGGCCGGCGACACAGTTCGGTTCGTTCGCGTGAACGGCGAACCCGCCATCCTGCGCGGCCAAGCGCCCGGCGTGGTGATCCGCGCCGCCGGCGACCGGAACCTGCTGGTCGAATTCGGCGCCAATCAACTGGATTTTGAACTCTCCTTCGCCGCGCACTCGCTTCGCCGCCACCTCGAACGAACCCAGGGAATCATCGACCTTACTCCAGGCATCCGGTCACTCCAGATCCACTACAACGCGGCGCAAATCGACCGGGAAGAACTCCTTGAACGCATAGACGCCGCGCGGGAACATCCCCTGCAATCGGTTCCCTCGCGCAAGGTGTATCTGCCCCTTTCGTGGGACGATCCGCAAACCCGCCTGGCAATTGAGAAATACATGCAAGGCGTGCGCGCCGACGCGCCGTGGTGCCCCTGGAACATCGAGTTCATTCGCCGCATCAACGGACTGGAATCGGTTGACGATGTTTTCCGCATCGTCTTTGATGCCAGTTGGCTGACGCTGGCTCTCGGCGACGTCTACCTGGGCGCGCCGGTCGCCACGCCTATCGATCCGCGGCACCGGTTAGTGACCACTAAGTACAACCCCGCGCGCACTTGGACGCCCGAAAACGCCGTCGGCATCGGCGGCGCGTATCTTTGCGTTTATGGCATGGAGGGCCCCGGCGGTTATCAGTTTGTCGGCCGTACGACTCAGATGTGGAAGACGTATCGCCAGCCTAAGCCCTGGTTGTTGGACTTTTTTGACCGGCTTCAATTTTATCCGGTTTCCGCGGAAGAGCTGCTTGCCATGCGCGCCGACCCCAACTTTACGCCGCGTATCGAGGAGGGGGAGTTCAATCTAGCTCATCACCAGGCATTCCTAAAGTCCATCGAAAAGGAAGCATCCGCGTTCCAAACCAAGCGCGACCGCGCCTTCCGTGAAGAGCGCGACCGATGGGGCGAGTACGTCGAGCCCGTCATCGATGACACGCCACGACCGCCCGAAGACGCGCTGCCCGAAGGCTCCACCGCCGTTCGCTCGCCCATCGCGGCTAGCGTCTGGAGCGTGCCCGTCGAAGCCGGCCAGCACGTGCGGGCCGGCGACCGGCTGTTAGTATTGGAGACAATGAAAATGGAGTTGGCGATCACGGCGCCCGCCGCGGGCCAGCTACTGGAAATGCGCTGCGTGGCGGGGGCGCTGGTGCAACCCGGACAAGTATTGGCGGTGCTGGGATGACGCCGCCCGTCTGGATTTCCGCCATTCCGGAGAAGGCCGCCGCCAAAGGCCCGCTGACCGGTTTAACCTTCGCGGTGAAGGACAATATCGACTACGCGGGCGTGCCTACCACCGCCGGTTGCCCCGCCTTCGCCTACACGCCGGAAGTTTCCGCGCCGGTCGTGTCGATGTTCGAAGGCGCCGGTGCGCGCGCCCTTGGCAAGACGAATCTCGATCAATTCGCGAGCGGCTTGGTGGGGGTCCGCTCGCCGTATGGCGCTTGCTCCAGCGTGTTCAACCCGGAGTACATCTCCGGCGGGTCGAGCTCCGGTTCGGCCGTCGCCGTCGCCTCCGGCCAAGTGGATTTTTCGCTAGGCACGGACACCGCCGGTTCCGGCCGCGTGCCCGCCGCGTTCAACAACATTGTCGGCCTGAAGCCGACCAAAGGCGTGCTTTCCACCGTTGGCGTCGTTCCCGCCTGCGCCAGCTTGGACTGCGTCTCGATCTTCACCCGCGACATCTTCACCGCGCAACGGGTCTTCGCGGCGGCGGCGCCGCGCGGCGCGACGCCAAGCTGGGCCGCCGGGCCGTTTCGCTTCGGCGTTCCCCGCGCCGAAGACCTCCAATTCTTCGGTGACGATGCCGCCGCCGAACTCTACGCGGACGCGGTGCGGAAGCTTGAAGCCGCGGGCGGCCGGCGCGTCGAAATCAACTTCACCCATTTCCGCGATGCCGCACAACTCCTGTATTCCGGGCCCTGGGTCGCCGAGCGCTACGTTGCCGTTGGCGGCTTTCTGGAAGGTCACCCTAACGACGCCCACCCGGTGGTCAGGGATATCATTCTTGGCGGCAAGAAATACACCGCCGTCGACACTTTCCGCGCGATGTACCGGCTGGAAGAACTGCGCGCCGCGAGCGTGCCCACGTGGAAATCCGTCGATCTCCTGCTTCTCCCGACCACCGGTACCATTTACAAAATATCCGAAGTGGAAGCCGAACCAATCCAGCTCAACACCAACCTCGGCTATTACACCAACTTCGTCAATCTACTCGACCTCGCCGCTATTTCTATCCCGGCCGGCTTCCGTCCCAACGGCTTGCCCTTCGGCGTCAGCCTTATCGCGCCAGCCGGTTCGGACTGGCCGCTGCTGGATCTTGCCGCGCGCCTCGAAGAAGTCCGCGTGACAGTGGTCGGTGCCCACCTAACCGGTCAGCCGCTCAACAAGCAGTTGACCGAGCGCGGCGCACGGCTCCTCAAGACGTGCAGGACCGCTCCCGAGTATCGGCTTTACGCCCTGGCCAACACAACGCCGCCGAAGCCCGGCCTTGTTCGCGATCCGGGTTTTGCGGGTACCGGTATCGAGGTGGAGGTCTGGGGAATCCCCACGAGAAACCTCGGCGGCTTCGTCGCGCTTATACCGCCACCGCTGGGCATCGGCACGGTGAAGCTCGATGACGGAACTACGGCGTGCGGTTTCATTTGCGAACAGGCCGGCCTTGAGGGCGCCAAAGAGATCACTCAGCTTGGCGGCTGGCGCAACTACTTGGCGAGCAAGTAGCCTTCCCATTCCCACGGCGTGACGGTGTTGCCGAGAATCTTCTCCAGCAGCGGCCGGAACGCCCGTTCGCCATTGTCGCTGTTGGTCAACAGGATCATGCAAGCCTTCCGCCGCGTGAAACAGATCATGTACGTCTGCACCCCATCGCCATGGCCTTCTTTGAAGAGCGCCGGTCCAAATGGCGTCTTCGTCAACAAGCCCCAGCCCCAGCCCAAGCCATAAGCCAACCCTACGCCCCGCGCCTCTTCCCCCTCAGGCTCATCGGCCTTTGACGGAAATTGGTGAAGCGACCGGATCCGCACGAACGGCTTCGTCAGCGTTTTCAATAAAGGCTTCGCTAACCCGACTTTCGCAGCTAAACGCTGATTTGGGCTTTTTCGGGGGTGTATCGAGACATAAAGCTCATATTTGCCATGGAAGCTTTCAAAAACCATTGCGGTGAAGACCTGCCCACTATCTTTGTGACGG
>JBJXFL010000064.1:0-25762 GCA_046155405.1 Bryobacteraceae bacterium
GTAACTTCACGGGCGCCGCCGCGCTGCGCAACATCAACGACCCGCTGACCGGCCGCCCCATGACCGACGCGACCGGCCAGCCTTGCGTCGCCGCCAATATCGTCGCTCGCGGTTGTATCAGCAAGGCCGCCGAGAACATCCTCGGCAAGTATATTCCCCGCTCCCCGACCGGGACGTTCGTCTCCCTGCTCCCCACGCCATCCGGCAACTATTCCTTCATGGGCCGCGTCGATTTTCTCCAGAGCTCCAAACACAACCTCTTCGGCCATTTCCACCGCGATAACTACTCGCAGCTTTTTACGGTCGGCAATATCCAGCCCTTCACGACCGGCGACCGGATGGTCAATAACGACAACTACTCCATCTCCAGCACCTACACAATAAGCCCAACGCTCCTTAACCAGGCCACCTTCGACTATATGCACGTCGACTCCCTGGACCTGGCTCGCGAAAAGGTGACTCCGGAGTCCATGGGCATCAACCTGCCGCCCGGTATCAACGGCGAAGGCGTGTCCATTAATGTCCAGGGCCGCTTTAACCTCGCTCCGGTCAACCCCAACGGTCAGGACTACAGAAACTGGCATTTCCGCGACGCCATGAGCTGGATAAAAGGCCGTCACACGCTGAAATTCGGCTACGAAATGCACAAGGTCACCTGGACCCTGAACAATCAATACACCCAGACGCGAAGCGCCACCTTCACCGGCATCGGCACCGGTAATCCCATG
Source organism: Bryobacteraceae bacterium (assembly GCA_046155405.1). GTDB lineage: Bacteria > Acidobacteriota > Terriglobia > Bryobacterales > Bryobacteraceae. Next base: position 729 of record JBJXFL010000064.1, read on the forward strand.
GCCGACTTCCTGCTGGGGCGGTTCGACCAGGTAAACGTCCAGTTCGGGCAGCCCGGTAGCGACCCCGTCAATTGGAAGCACTTCTTCTTCCTGCAGGACGAGTTCAAAATCGTCCCCCGCTTTACGCTTACCATCGGCGCGCGATGGGAGCCCTATTTGGCCTGGGATCAGAAATACGGCCGCCATACGGTGACCGACGTTCCCAATCTGTCGCAGCGCTCCACCGTCCGGACCGACGCTCTCCCCTTCGTCCTCTTCCCCGGCGACCCGGGCCTTCCGTCCAACGGAAAACTCAGCTACGACGACATGAACAATATCGGCCCCCGCGTGGGCTTCGCCTGGGACGTTTTCGGTAACGGGAAAACCAGCGTCCGCGGCGGCTACGGGATCTTCTTCGATCAGCTCAGCGCGAATGTCGTTCATACCTCGGAAGCGCCCTTCGCCGGGACCGACGTGCTCCGCCAGGGCCAGATCGACGATCCGTATAAATCGCTGAATGCGCCTCTCCCCCCGCAGGGCGAGCTTCCCGGAAACTTCGGCTGCAGACCAATCGCAGCCCGTCCCGGCGTCGCTTGCGCTTTCCCACTCCCGGCAAATCTCGTCACGACGGAGGTCAATCTGGTGGTGCCTTATACCCAATCGATGAACCTGAACATCGAGCGGCAGTTCCGTTCCGATCTGGTCTTCTCCGTAGGCTATGCGGGGAAGCTCTCGCAGAAGCTGGAGGGTCATCGTCACTGGAACCCCGCCGTCTTTAAAATGGACCCCATCACGGGGCAGGCTCCCTCCGCCGCGAACATCAACAACCGTGTTCTGTATCCGCAGACGATTGGCCTGTTTAACACGCAATCCCGAATCCTCGCCAACGACTATCGCTCCGGCTATCACAGCGCCCAGTTCCGCGCCGAAAAGCGATTCAGCAAGGGCGTCTCGTTTAACGGTTCATATGTCTTCGGTAAACAGGTTGATAACGTCAACGCTCCGCAACCCGGTCTGACCCCGGGTGTCGGCAACCCCTTCAACCTGCGCGACGAAAAGGGCCGCGGCAATTTTGACCGCCGCCACGTCGTCGCCATCAGTTGGCTGTGGAGCCCGGACGTTCGGTTTGAACAAGCGGTGGCGCGCCATCTTCTCGCCAACTGGAGTCTTGGCGTCTTTCACTCCGTCCAAAGCGGCGCTCCGCTCAACGTCACCATGGGTGTCGACGTCGCGCTCGACGGTACCGGACAACAGAACCTCCAACGAGCCCAACTCATCAACGGCGTCACCTACGACGATGTCCGCCGTTCCCACAGCAGCCGCGCCGACTTCGTCAACCAGTTCTTCAACACCGCGGCCTTCGTCCCGGCCAACCTCGTACCGCGCGGCATCTACGGTAATTCCGGCCGCAACATCATCAATGGCCCGGCATTCGCCAATACGGATTTCACGCTGATGAAGGACTTTATCGTCCGCGAGCCGATGCGTGTCCAACTGCGCGGCGAGTTCTTCAACGTCTTCAATCAAGTCAATTTTTCGCCGCCCAATACGCTCGTCTCCTCGGGAGGATTCGGACGCATCACCGGCGCCAACGACGGCCGTGTCATCCAACTCGCCTTGAAGGTCCTTTGGTAACCGCCATGAGAAAAGTCCTCGCCGCCCTCTATGTAATCGCCGCCATCGCCGCCGGAGCTCTGGCTCAGGCCAAGTGGCCTTTACTCCCCTATCTCGTCGACCCCGACTGGCCCCGGCTCCCCGCCGGCTGGACCTTCGAGGAGACGCCGGGCGTCGCCGTCGACGCAAAGGAGCATGTATTCGTCTTCCATCGGGGCAAGCATTCCATCATTGAGTTCGACAAGGGAGGAACCGTCGTCCGAACGTGGGGCGACGGCACCTTTGTCCGGCCTCATGGGCTGCGCTTCGATCTGGAAGGAAACCTCTGGGCCGCCGACGATCAGGGGCACGTCGTGGTCAAAATGGATCCGCTCGGCCGGGTCCGCATGGTCCTTGGCCGGAAAAACACGAAGGGCGAAACCAACGACACGTTCAACCGTCCCACCGATCTCGCCTTTACGCCCAGCGGCGATTTCTACGTTTCCGACGGCTACGGCAATTCCCGGGTCGTCAAGTTCAACAAGGAGGGCAAGTTCCTTCTGGCATGGGGAAAGAAGGGCACGGGCGAAGGCGAGTTCAACCTTCCCCACGCCGTCGCCGTCGACAAGAGTGGCCGCGTCTATGTCGGCGACCGGGAAAATCACCGCATGCAGATCTTCGACGCCAACGGGAAGTTCATCACCCAATGGACGCACGTCGGTTCTCCGTGGGGCATCGTGATTACAGCCGACGAGTTCATCTACATGTGCGACGGCCACAATAATCGGATATTAAAGCTCAGCCTGAAAGGGGAAATCCTTGGCGTGCTCGGCAGTTTCGGCAAGCTTCCCGGTCAACTCGATTTCGTTCACCATATGGCCATCGGGCCCAGCGGCAGTATCTACGCCGCTGAAATTAAGAATTGGCGCGTACAGAAATTCGCGCCCCGTTAAGGAGCACTCATGCATTCATACCTGCGTATTTTCATTCTGTCCACCCTCGCCGCCGCGTCATGGGCCCAGACCACACGCACCGAGATCATCAAGGCCACCACGCCCGAACAAGACGCGAAGAAGAACAGCGACGATGTCCCCGACGTCTACGCCATTTCCGGCGGCTTTGAGCGCGTCATTGTACTGCGCTTCAAATATGAAGCCGACTTGTTGGGCGGCATGGAGAAAATGGTTAAGGACCACAAGATCAAGAACGCCGTAATTCTCTCCGGCATCGGATCGGTGCGGAACTACCATATCCACTCCGTCAGCAATCGCACCTTCCCGTCTAAGAACATCTTCCTCAAGAACCCCACCGAGCCCGCCGACATTATCAGCGTGAACGGCTATGTGATCAACGGCCGGTTGCATGCCCACATGACGCTTACCAATGGAGAGAAGGCATTCGGAGGCCACGTCGAACCCGGCAACACCGTCTTCACGTTTGCTATCCTCACGCTCGGCATCTTTGGCGACAACGTGGACCTTGACAAAGTAGACGACAAGACTTATCGCTAGCCACTGGAGTCCGGCCGGAGCTTGAAACATTTTGAACTCTTTTTGTTTAGGCTGCCAGCCAAGTACCCGCGATAGTCAGGCGGCGGACCAGAGTTCCCGCAGCATCCGCAGGGACTCTTCGACGACGATCTCCGCGGCGCCGGGTGCGAATGGCGACGTTTCAACTTCGTAGCCGCCGACGGGGTACGCGCCGCGTACGGGCAAATAACTGAAGCCGCCGTTGGAATAGCCGGAGAAGAGCGTATGCGGGAAGGGCGAGCGGGCGGCGATCTCCCGGCCGATTTCGGTGAACGGTTCGCCGGGTATGCAGACCAGCGCCACGGGGCCGATGCGGATGCCTTGTAACTGCCAGTCAATACCGGTGCGGCCGTGATAGAGGCGGGCGCGGTCGGCGCGCATTCCGGCTTGCGTAGCCATTGCGGTGGCGGCACAGACTTCGGCTTCGGTTCCCTTGCGGCGGAGATTGGCGAGTTCTTCGCGGAGGCCGGCGGCTTCAACTTCGGCTTCTTCCGGCGGCGGGAAGGGTTTCAACGGGAGTTGCAGGAAGCGGGACCGCACGCCGAGCGCGGCGGGCTGGGGCTCTACGGGAACGTCTTCGAAAAGAGCAATCGTCGTGCCGGATTCCTGGAGGCCAACGAGCCTGGGTTCGCGGGGGAGCGTGTCGATGCCGAGGGCTAGCTTGGCGGCTTCGAGACCGAGCAGGCGGCCGAAGCGGCGATAGATATTGAGGTCGCCCGTAAAGCCCAGACGCGGGCCGATGTCGCCGGTAGCGCCTTGGAGGAAGAGGCACGTTCCGCCAAGCTGTTCTTCGACAACTTTCCTGGCCATGCCGGGATAGTCGGGCGTGGCGACCTTGGCGTGCCAGCCGACGATCGTCGGGTGGCAGGCGTAGTGGACGATGGTGGCGATGGGCTCTTCATCCAAGCCGTCGAGACGGACGACGCGGACGGTGCGATCAACCGGGCCGTCCGGATTGCGGCCGACGACGACACGCCCATCGTCCAGTCGCTGGCGGCGGTTTACATTGATATCGCAGGAGCCGGTGGCGGCGCCGATGCGGACGGGGCGGAGATTTTGCTGGGCCTGCCAGACGGCGCCACTGATTTGCAGCGGGAGGCCGTTCAAGTACTCGAGGATCATGTCGCGCCCCTCGGTGATAACGGGGATGCGGAAAGTGTTGGGGCCGGAGTGGGTGTGGGTGCAGGAAAAGCGGATGTTCTTGAGCGGGAGGCCGGTGAGATTCGAAACGGCATCGACAATGCGGCCGGTCCATTCGGGATCGAAGCCGATGGAATCGATGTCGATGATGGCGACGGATAGATGGGCATCGCGCAGGAGGAGGGCCGTGGCGTAAAGAGGGAGATCCGCGCCGAGGCCGCGCTGGTGGGTTTGGGCTCCCCACCCGCCCTGGGGCGTGCCCGGGGCGGGTGTGATGTCAGCGCGGCCGGTGCCCGCTAAGAGTTCGTGCATGATTCATCTTAGGCGGCGCGTGGGATTGGCGGATCTCCGTGTCCAACCCATTGGACGCGGGCGGCCGAAGGCGATTGCCCGATTTGGCAATGGCGCTACATCGACTGTCACGCCGGTTTTGGCGGAGACCTTGCGCGAGACGGGGCAGAACATCATCAGCGGTTCACGCCGCATGGTTCGCGACCCGATCGCTTGAAGGAATTCGGTCCGGCAGCCAGAGCCACAACGCGCCGACGCCGAGGGGTTGGAGTACGACAAGGACAAGGAAGGCAAAGAAATAGTCGCCGTTCATGGCAAGCCGGCCGACGAGGGTGTTGAAGAGAATGCCGCCGACGGCGCCGGCGGAACCGGCGAGGCCGTGAACGGTGGCGACTTCACTTTGCGGGAAGCCATCGGCGGCGACGGCATGCATGTTGGCGGCCCAGACGCCGACGCCGAAGGTGCAGAGGCTGACGGAGAGCAGGACACCCACGATGCCGGAGGCGGATTGGAACAAGGATCCGATGAGGACGAAAAGAGCGGCGCCACTCATCATGATTTTTCGGGATTCGATGGGGCGCCGTCGCCACTCCACGAGGCGGCCGGAAGCATAGCCGCCGGCGAGGGCGCCGAGATCGTTCCAGAGGAATGGGATCCAGGCGAGAGCGCCGACTTCGGTGAGCGTGAAGCCTTTGGAGGTGACGAGATATTCGGGCAGCCAGAAGAGGAAGAAGTAACCGGTGGTGTCGCCGAAGAACCGGGTGGCCACATAGGCCAGCGAGCGGGGGTCGCGGAGCAGGCGGGGGAGAAGCGTCGCGATCGGCGCCGGCGCGGGAACGGCCGTTGGCTGGGAATCGCGAGTGGCGAGCGACCAGAGCGGGAGCCAGAGCAGACCGGCGAGTCCAGCGACGAGGAAGGCGCTGCGCCAGCCGTAATGGAGGCTGAGCCAGATGACGAGAGGCGGGGCAATTACGGAGCCGATGCCCGCGCCGCTCGTGAAGATGCCGGCGGCGAGGCTGCGTTGGGCGGGGGCGAAGCGCTCCGAGACGGTTTTGACGGCGCCCGTCCAACCACCGGGTTCAAAAACGCCGAGGAGGAAGCGGTAGGAGACCAGGGTATAGAAGCCCGCGATGGCGGCGTGCAGCGCACAGGCCGCCGACCAGAGACCGACGAAGAGGCCGAGCCCAGTGCGGGAGCCGGTGCGATCGAGCACCAGTCCGGAGCCCAGGTACATCACGCCGTAGGCGATGAGGAAGGCGTTGACGGCGACGGCGTAGTCCATCTGCGTGAGATGGAATTCGGCGCGGATGACCGGGCTGAGCAGGGAGAGGACGACACGATCCAGGTAGTTCAGCAGGATCATGAAGAACAGGAGAATGGCGATGATCCATTGATGGCGGGAGAGGGAAACCGAGGCCATTGCGGTTACGCCGGCGCCGTGCCGTAGTGGGGGAGCGTGTAGGCGATCGCTTCCCAGACGCTGACGGAGGGGCGGCGGTCCGCGGCGATGGCGCTGATGAATTCGTGGGTGAGAAACGTATGCGAGCCTCCGTGGCCGGACTTCACGCGCATGGGTGCGCGAAGGCGTTCCAGAAAGGACGACTGCTGAATGGACTCGATGGACACCTTCCCCTCAGGGTAACCATTCGAATCGAGAACTGTTTGGCCGTTCTTGCCGATGTGGACGACGGACGGGTCTAGAGAAAAACGGGGACTGTTAAAACATCGGAGCCGCATCCTCGAGACGCTCACAATTCTAGGCCGGCGCGCCGGGTTGCGCCGAAACCAGACTGTCGATGTTAACTAGAATTTGACCTCGCCCATCTCGGCCCCTTGGCCTGGAGTACCGGTGATGATCGACTTAGTGAACGCCGCCAGAACCTGGAGCATGCCACCCGGACTGTCCCAAAAATCGCCATGGTCGGCTTCGAATCGAATCAGAGTCATACGAGGATCGTCGACTCCTTCCGGGAACCAAGTCCTGAGAAGTAGCGTATAAAGCTCTTTCATCTTGGCGCGATCGTCGACCACTTCCGCCCGGCCGAATAAGTGCATATAGGCGCTGTCGCCGTCGCTCTGAAACAGGAGGGAAATCGAGGGATCCAGCTTAATCTCTTCCACCTTACGGCTTGTTCGATCCGTAAAGAACCAGAGCGTGCCTTCAAACTTGTCGGCGTCCCCTTGAAGCCCCATGGGTCGTGAGTGGAGAGATCCATTCCCCGTCGTGATCATCATCGCGTTACGGAAATGTTTCAAAAGTTGCCGCACTTTAGTAAGCGCTTCGTCGCCCGATATGTGCAAAGTTTCGTAGTTGGATTCACTTGTCATTCGAAGATACTATGAGCCTCGCGGTATAGATCGCCCTCGCGCGGGATTTGTTACCGTCCGGCCGATTGTTACCATGAGAGCGTCCGTACGGGTGCGCTCCAAAGGATCGTATGCGATTTAGCTGCCGGCAAGATCGGTAGCCGCCGAATTCCGCCCCCCGATTTCACCGAGTGCTTTTGGGAGCTATGGTGTAGTTCCACTTTGGGAGGATCTTGTGTCTGGCGATTCGAAGTTCCCGCAATCGTTGGGCGGAGGGTTTGACCTTTAGAGGGTAGTCCTTGGTATCCAGGTAGGCGCGGACTTTGAGTCCGGTGGTTGTGGTGGTGCGGCGGATCAGCCCGAGGATTTTATCGTAGGAGGTGAGGGGCTCGGCCGCCCAGTTGTTGGCGATCTGACTGAACAGCCGGCGTTCAATCGGGTTGTATTTGGAGGCGCCGGCGGGATAGTGGGCTACGGTGACGGTGAGGCCCAGTCGATCGCAAAGGTGCTGCTGAAGCTGGTCCTTCCAAGCGCCGCGGGTGTCGCAGCTCGCCAGGCGCACTGATATTGTTCAGTGAGTGACAGGCGTATTGTCTCGCCGCGCTCGAGCGCTGGAAGTTCTGGACGCCGTCGGCGACTCCTTCTGGCGGTGGTTGGCCGCAAATCACCCATGTGGACGATGGATGCGTCGTTCCGGAGTCCATTGGCGCCGAGTTGTCGAGGAACTTTGCGGTAGCTGTCATCGATTGCGGCAGGCGGCGCAAATAGGTTCGGACCGTCGCACGCGGGAGCCCCGGCCTCGTTTGGAAACCAACCGGATCGGAAATAGGGTAGTCTCACGCCATTCCCGATCGCCGGCTACCCACGGGTGCGGCGGCGCCCATCCGGAATCCAAACTTACTCGGCATCCAGCGTCAAGTACTGCAGTTGACCGAGCCGTTCGACGTAGAGCGCGACGCTCTGGCCGTGGCGTAGTTTTCCGGCGGCGGTTTTCATTTCGGCGAGGCTGCGTACTTGAGTGCCGTTGACGGAATAGATAACATCGCCGGCGTGCAGGTTATCCTCGTTCCCTTTCGCCAGCGCAATAATACCCGCCACCACGACGCCCGATAGCTTTCGCAAAGACGGAAGCGATGGGGTGACACGCTCGTCAAGGTCGACCGCCAGAATGCCGAGTTGGGAGATGACGTTTTGGTCCCCGCGCACCAGGGAAAGTATGCGATCCGGCTCCCTTGGCCGTTCACGCACAGCCACTTGCAGGGTAATTGGAGTCTCGCCGCGCTGGATCTCGACCGTCATCGTCTTTCCGGCGCTTTGGTAAATTGCGGCGCCGAGCTGGCGGGCGTTCTCCATGACCTTGCCATCCGCGCGCACGACAATGTCGTTCACCTGGAGCCCGGCCGCTTCCGCGGAACCGCGCGGTGTAAGGTCGGAAAGGATGACGCCCCAGTTCTTCGGCAGGCGGAGAGCCTCCGCCAGTGCGGGAGTGATGGTCTGTGGCAGGACGCCGATCTGGCCGCGCCGGACACGTCCGTACTCGCGGATGTGATTGTAGACCATGCGGACGACGTTACTGGGGGCCGCAAAGCCAACGCCATCGTTCGAGCCGGACCGGGAGAGAATAAACGTGTTGATGCCGGCGACGTCACCGTCGGCATCGACCAGCGGACCGCCGCTGTTGCCCGGGTTGATGGATGCATCCGTCTGGATGTACTCCATGGGGTCGTCCGCCCGCACCTGCCGGGCCACGGAACTAATGACGCCCATGGTCACGGAATTTTCCAGACCGTAGGGACTGCCGAAGGCGAATACAAGTTGCCCTTGCCGGAGCGAATCGGAATCGGTAAGGCGGAGAAACGGAAACGATTCGCCGGCCACCTTGAGAACGGCGAGGTCGGTCTCGCGATCAAGGCCGACGATCTGCGCCGGAATCAACTTGCCGCCGGTCTTGAGGCGCGCTCCGGGGCGGCGAGCGTCATCGGTCACGATAGGGAACAGAACCTGGACCCGCCGCGCTTCCCCGACGACATGCGCGTTGGTGATAATGAATCCGGTTGGATCGACCAGGACACCCGCACCGGTACCTCGCGCGGCGCCGAGCACGGGCGAGCCGTCGACGGATGGCGCATAACCGCTCGTCACGATCTGTACGACGGCCGGGTCCACGCGCTCGGCCAGGGCTTGATAGAGGCGGCTGAAGTCGCGCAATTGGGGGCCGGCCGAAAGGCAGCCGGCCCCGCAGAGCGCAAAGAGGACCCGCGTCATGCGCCAGCCTCGGGGTCCGAGGCTGGCGGGAGGCCGCGTTCAGAGCGGATCTGGGCTTCCGCGACAAGCCAGTGGAGGAGACTGGCATCGTCGGGACGGCCTTCGGCCTCCCATAACTCCTGGGCGCGATTCCTGATGGCGTCCATCAGTTGGATTTCGACGCCGGACGGTATCTGAACGTGATTATTCATCGGTAAGTCTCCTTATATTTAACTTAGTAAGTGAGTGCGAACGTCAAAAGGTGAAGCCGTATTCCAGAACGATTCCCGATCTACCATTTTCGGCTCCGGACGGTATCTTGAATCCAAGAACCACGACTTGACTCTTTGAGGGATGGAAGAGAACACCGGGAACCACATAACCGAAATCGTGACGGCCGGAGAACCATTCAGCCAGCAGAATCCATCGTTTTCCGGCCGGATGCTCGGCGCCGACTAGAACGCCTCCGGTGTTACGCTCAAACAACTGTCTGGTTCCGGCCCACCCGCCCACCGTGAGCCGCGTCGAAACGGACGGAATACGGACGCTGCCGTGGGCGTAAGTAAAACTACCGAGGCCTCCGCCGCGATGGTTGAGGATCGCGATTTGTCCAAACGTCAACTTCGCTTCCAGCGCCGGACGCGACCGCTTCCAGAACTGGGGAGCCGACTTGAAACCGACACCGGTCGCGAAATTCCGGGAAAGGGGGAAACCGCCGTTGTAACCGGTCACGGTGATCTCGGTAGCGCGTCCGGCCCCGTAAGCGTAAAAGTTTGTACCCGCCCACGACCTGCCGGGATGCCAGGACCGGAACTGTGTTTCGTGCATGAGGAAGTGCTTTCCCTTCGGTGTGATGTCCGCCGACGGCATGTTAACAATCGCCTGCTGGGCGTTCGCAACGACCGCGGCCAGCAGGCACGCCAGTTCCTTCCATTTCAAGACGCCATCCAATCCGTCAAGACGCTAGCCGCGCCGCAATATGGCGGCCGATTGCTGCAACTTCTTCGCCCGGAGGGCCACGCCATCGGCAAGGGCGCGAATTGAGCTACGGTTTTTGTCGATATCCGCGTTGGCCATCGACTTTTTCTGCCCGTGGAAGGCCTCAATGATGTGCACCTTGTCCTTCAAGAGGCGCCATGCGGAGCGATCGCGTTCGCTCAGTTCGGGGTGCGTCGCGTCAAACTGTTGGACTAGCTCCCGCAACTTGACGATGTCCGCGTTCATCGCCTCGATCCGATTGGTAACATCGGCTGGGTCAATGGTCTTAGTTCGCAGCGCTCGACTGACGCTGGCGGCGTCTCTTTCCAGGTTTTGCGACGACTGAACCATCTGATCGACGAACTCTTTCTCCAGCGCCGCCGCCGCGGACGCCGCCAACAACAGGCAACTGAAGGCCTTACTTAACATAGACATGAATGGATTCTCCTTATTCGTTTTCTCGACACGGGCCGGTATGATTCCGGCCCGGTCGATTACCAGAATAGAGAACGCAAATACATTTTACAAATAGATGTTTTGGTTACTATATATCGTTAAACCCGATGTTTACCCGTGGTTGCGAAGAGCTTGCCGCGGGCCGCCTCGCAGATGGCTACCACGGCGGGATGTTTGAGTTTTCGTTCCACCGAAATCGCATAAAAGCTTTCGGTTACCGAATCAAGCCGGCCGACCACGCCGGTTTGATAGTGGCCGCGAATCTCGCTCTCAATTGCGGTAGGACCGGCGAAGATGCCAACGCCCGCTTCTCCGAAGGCTTTCATTAAGGCGCTATCCTTAAACTCGCCGGCCACAACGGGACGGATGCCTTTCGACTCGAACCATCGATCGAGAGAACGGCGAAGATTTGAGTTTGGAGTGGGAAGAAGGAATGGCGCCCCGTCCAGGGAGCTTGGAAACCCTCTCCTGTACCTAGTCGCCAGGCTGGGCGCCCCGAACAGAGTGACGCTGGACGTGCCCAGCAAATGGTTGAACGCTTTCGCGCGTGTGGCGCCGGTAATGGGAGCGTCGGAGAGGATGACGTCGAGCCGATGTTCGGTGAGTTCGGCAATCAGGCGCTCGGGCGCGTCTTCGTGGCAAATGAGTTGAACCGGTTCGGGCAGGGAAAGCGCGGGATGCAAAATCCTATAGGCGATCCACTTGGGCAGCATGTCGGAGACACCGGCCCACAGGCGCAAGGGGCGGCCGCGTGGACGGCCCTTAAGAACGTCTTGCAATTCGCGGCCGATGCCAAAGATCTCGTCGGCATATTGATAAACGACGCGGCCGATTTCAGTAAGCGTTAATCCGCGCCCGGATTTCATGAAGAGTTCCTCTCCGAGAGATTCTTCAAGCAGTTTCAACTGCCCGCTGATGGTCGGTTGTGCCAGACGCAATTGTTCACAAGCGCGGGAAATGCTACCCTCCTTGGCGACTACCCAGAAGTAAAGAAGGTGATGATAATTAAGCCATTCCACACTGTTCACAATACATCGGTGTATGAGATCGCGGCCGGCCTCCCAATGACCGAACCCGGGGGAAGGCATCCGGCGGCGAACCCTATTACGCGGTCCTGGGGGCGCCGTGAACCCACGGGAAGCGAAGGTCAGAGCGCATTCGCGTAACCGGGAATCGCCTCGCCGGCGCGGCGGACGTCGCCGCCGGTTTCCTTGAGGATTTGGGCGAGGCGGCTTTGAAGGGCGGTCACGATGGCTTTCAGTTTGGGGTCCGTGATTTGCTCAATCATTCGTCCGCGTTTGTAACCGATGCGGGCGCCGCTCAGCAAGTTAGTAAGTTGGTCCGGATCCTTAGTAACATCGTATAGCTCGTCCAAGTCCCACAGCCCTTCCGATAACATCAGACTGTATTGTTCGGTTCGCAGGCCGGTTATCGTTGGCGTGTAAGGATAGTCGCGCTCCCATTCGTACTCGTAAACGAAATCTTTGCGCCAGTTGACGGCTTTCCCTTGGAGGACGGGTAGCCAGGATTTTCCGTGCATTTTGGGACCGTTGGCGACGCCGGCGGCTTCGAGGAACGTTGGCGCTAGATCCAGGTTCAGCACCATTTCCCTGGGTTTTTGGCCTTTTTGGAAAAGGGCCGGGCAGTGGGCGATTAATGGAACCCGGATGGAAGGCTCATACATTGCGCGTTTGTCGACTAAGCCATGCTCGCCCCACATGTATCCGTTGTCGCCCATGTAGACGACCAGAGTGTCATTCAGGAGTCCTTTGGCTTCGAGCTTCTTGGTTACGTCGCCAACGCTGTCATCGATGGCCAGCAGGCAGCGCATGTAGTCGCGATAGGCGTCTTCAAATGAGATTGTCTGGCCGAACAGGCCTTCGACACCGTGGCGCGTGTAGCGGCGGCGTTTGACCCACTCGGGCCACTGGGCGTAGCGGTCTTCGTTGTGCCAAATCGTCGCGGGGCGCGGGATGGGGGCGCCGGCGTAAAGGTTCTTGTGGCGGGTGGAAGGCTGGAACGGAAAATGCACGCCTTTGTGGGAAAGATAAAGGCAGAAGGGGCGAGCGGCGTTCCGGTCGATGAACTGGCAGGCGCGCTCGGTCAGGATGTCGGTGATGTTGCCTTGCTCGGTCTTCTTGACGCCGTTGTCGTTGACCGGCGGGTTCTCGTATTGGCCCTGGCCGAAGAAGCTATACCAGTCGTCAAAGCCGGGGCGGCGTTCGTCGGAGTCGCCGCCCATATGCCACTTGCCGAAGAAGCCGGTGCGGTAGCCGGCCTTCTGAAGGATTGAGGGAAACGTGGGAAGGGACTCGTTGAGGGGGCTGAAATTGTCCTGCACTCTGTGGGCGTGCATGTAGAGTCCGGTCAAGATAGAGGCACGGCTGGGGGAGCAGAGCGACGTTGTCACGAACGCATTCTGGAAGTGGGCGCCGCCCGCGGCGAGGCGGTCCAGGTTTGGCGTTTGGAGCCAGGGGTGCCCGGCGCAACTCATGGCGTCGTAGCGATGATCGTCGGAGAGAATGAAGACGATGTTGCGTTTTTTGGCGGACTGGGCGGCGGCGGCGCTCACGGCGGCGGCTAGGAATTGGCGGCGGTTCATAGATTAATGAGGAGGATTTTCAGGGCGCCATTTCTGGCGGCGTGGTCGAATGCCAGTCTGGCGTCGTTGAGCCGGTAGCGCCTGTCTATCATGGATTGGACGTCGATTTTCCTTTGCTGGAGTAGCTTGAGCGCCGGGGCGAAACGGCCGCATCTTGAGCCTACCAGCGTGATCTCGGGGACGATTACCGCAGCCATGTCGAGGGCTACCTTTTCATGCACCGTTGATTTCATGACGACGGTGCCTCGGGGGCGGCACATGGAGACGGCAGTGGCCAGACCGGCCGCGGAGCCGGTAGCGTCGACAACCCAATTAAAATGGGCGCGTGGCGGCTTCTTCCCGATAATAGCGCCGCGGCGCTTTACGATTTCCAGCTTTTCCGGGTGGCGGCCGAATTGGTGGACGTTGATGCCATTCGCGAGCAGGACTTGCCCAATGAGCAGCCCGAGTTTGCCGTCCCCGAGAACGGCCGCTTCCCCGCCCCTGGGGATTTTGACTTGCTCCAGAATTTCGCAGGCGGCGGCGACTGGCTCGGTAAAAACGGCTTCTTCGGTGGTCACTGAACTTGGCACTTCGTGCAGGTTTTCGGCTGGGAGAGTGAGGTATTCGGCGAAGGCGCCGGGGTGCTTCACAATGCCGAGGACCGTGCGCTTTGGGCAGTGGCGCCCGAGGCCGCGTTGGCACCATTGACACTTTTGGCACGCCAGGTTGATCTCACCGACGACTCGTTTGCCTACCCATTCCGTCGGGCCATTTTCGACGACGCCGACGAACTCGTGGCCGGGGATGCCCTTGAATCCGTAATAGCCCGCCTGTAGCTCCAGATCGGTGTTGCAGATGCCGGCGGTGGTCATGCGGATCAGCGTCTGGCGTCTCGGTCTGGGGAAATCGCGGACGGAAACCTCGCCGTTTTCAATGTAGGCCGCGATCAAAGTTTGCCTCCCTTACGCAGTCGGCTCCAGTACCACCAATTGCACTGTTCGCTGGGCAGGCGGGGGTTGCGGGCTTGGGCGACGGCGCAACGGAAAGCGTCGAGAACACAGGGGTCCTGGCGGCTCTGGGTTCGTTCGCACAGTTCCGCGTAGAGGGCGTCCGGGGACGCTTCGGCGAGTTGATCGACCGAGCGGATGTCGAGCAGGGCGAAATCGGCAAGCATGGCTTTACCGATGCCGCTCAAGTCCCCCAATTTTCGACCGGCGCGCATAGGGCGAGTATAATCGAGGATTCATGCCTGCCGCGCTCGTCTGCTTCGAGCCCACCTGTCGTGCCCAATACTCGACTTCGGAAGCCATCTATAACTGCTCGAAGTGCGGGGGGTTGCTCGAAGCGGTCATCGACTACGACAAAGAAGACGCCAAACGTTGGAAGGACCGGTGGCGGAAGCGGCGGTTGACCAACGAGCCGCTGGATACGAGCGGGGTTTGGCGCTACCGGGAGATGCTCGATCTGTTCGGCGGCGGGTTTGACCATGTCGTCACGCTGCGGGAGGGGAATACGCCGTTGCTGCCGGCGGCAAGGGCGGCGGCCTATGCGGGCCTGGACGCGCTGGTTTTCAAACACCAGGGGTTTAACCCGACGGGGTCGTTTAAGGACAACGGGATGACGTGCGGGGTGGCGCAGGCCGTGAAACTGGGAATGAAACGGGTGGCGTGCGTTTCCACCGGAAACACGTCGGCCTCAATGGCGGCGTACTCATCGGCGGCGGGCCTGGACCCGATCATCTTCATTCCAAATGGGAATATCAGCTTCGGGAAACTGTCGCAGGCGCTGGACTATGGCGCTAAGACGCTACAGGTGGACGCCAATTTCGACGAGATTCTGGCGCTGGTGCGGGTGCTGGCGGAGCGGTTGGGAATCTACTTACTAAATTCCATCAATCCGTTTCGGATCGAGGGACAGAAGTCAATCGTGATCGAAATGATGGATCAGCGGGATTGGAAAGTGCCGGATTGGATCGTTTTGCCCGGCGGAAATCTGGGAAATACGAGTGCGTTTGGGAAGGCTTTGCGGGAGTTGCGGGAGTTGGGTTTGATTGACCGGTTGCCGCGGCTGGCGGTGATCCAGGCGGCGGGGTCGTCGCCCTTCTACGACTATGTTCGACAGGGCGATCGTTCGCATTTTCCATCGTTGAAGAAACCGGAAACATTGGCGACGGCGATTAAGATCGGCGACCCCGTATCTTACACGAAGGCGCTGCATGAGGTTTTGACTACGGGCGGATTGGTGGAGAAGGTGACCGAGCAGGAAATCGCCGATGCGAAGGCCATGATTGGCGCGTGCGGCATTGGGAGCGAGCCGGCGTCGGCGGCGACATTGGCGGGACTGAAGAAGTTGGTTGCGGCTGGGACGGTGACGCGGGATGCGGATGTGGTGGCTGTGTTGACGGGGAATGTGTTGAAAGATCCGGACTACATTTTTCGGTATCACATGGGCGAATTGGACGATCCGCGTGGAGCGCGGCTGCATTCGACGTTTGCTAACCGGCCGATTGTGGTTCCGAACGATCCGGACCGGATTGCGGAGCTGTTGGGGTAGGGGCGATGTTTTTTGGTTGAACGTGGATGGTCGGTAGCATTATTCTGATTTCGGCTCGTCCAAGTTGGCTCTGTCTCTACTACTTTTCCGGTAAACCGACATTTCGTCCAGGTGGAACAGGACTAGGGCCATTCAGGTTGCTTGCAATCGTGTTCATAATCCGGTGTGCTTACTTCAGAGCCTATCAGAAGTAGGCCTGATGAGATAGCATGTACGTAACGACATAAGCAAGAATCGTTGTCGTCGTCTGAATGCCCGTCGAGGTGATTATCGTGTTTTGCCCAGAGTGCGGCCGACCAATTACCGACCAAAGCAAATTCTGCAAATGGTGCGGCATCGCTATTGGCAGTGGCGATCCGGTTATCATGGCTACGATCCCATCTACTCAGGCCCCGCCGCCGCCAGCGAAGCTTCCGAGTGAAGAATCGGCAACCGGAGTAGGACGGGCCAGTGGATCTCAATTTGCCGAAAGGGACTACTTGACCCTTTTCTTCGAAGCCAAGGGCTTGCATTTGGATTTCGCCATCTCCAGTCCCGCCTACATTAGCATTCGCAACAATCGAACCCCCTTTTCCCCATCTGATGTGATTTCCTTTTTCTCCAAGCTGGGACCGATCACTGTACCCTCCGCGCCGCCAGACAACTCGAAGTTCTGCTTGTCTGGAGCCGATCTGTTTGGATGGATGATTTGTGACCCGCGAGACGGTAGAACACCATTCGTTGGGTCCATCCTGGATGCTTGTAAGGCGGAGCGAAGTGTGTGGCTTGGCGTCTCCTTGCGGCTAGCACACTTCGCTGGCGCGGACCTCCGGGAGGCACATTTGTACAATGTCAATCTAGAGGGAACTGATTTCCAGAATGCCGATCTTCGCGGGGCGTTCTTGACTCCGCTAGTTGGCCCTCATGGACCCCCTCCGAACTTCACAGGTGCGAATCTCTCAGGTGCCACCTTCTATTTGTCTAGCTCGACCAACATCGTACTTGCAGATGCAGTTTTCGACCGGATCACTCTCGATCTAAGCGTCATTTCGAATGATGCGGCAAAGCTGAAGGAAGTTGAATCGCATTTCTTGGCACAAGTGGGCGAAGCAAAGCGTGAGAGCGTGTCGGTGCGGGTGCAGCAGGAACCCAAGAGCCAGTGCTTCATCGCAACGGCTGCGTGCGGTGGCGAGTCTGCCGGCGAGGTCGAGAGCCTGCGGACTATTCGAGATCAAAGACTTAGTCAGAGCCGATATGGCCGGGCCTTTATCAAATTTTATGAACTGTGGTCCCCGTCCATTGCGGAGCGGATCAGTGCGTCCCCTCTCGCGAGATTTGGAATACGCGTTCTAGTGATACGTCCAGCAGCCGCTCTTGCCAGAAAACTGGAACGCGGAAATAGCGATAACACGTAAGCATATGCCGACGACAGTAAAATTCAAATGGCGTAGTAACATTCTCTTGAAGTTTCCTGATCGATGCGCCTGCTGTAACGGCCTTTCCTTTGACGGCCTAAGGCTTGTCGCTGAATTGAACCAGAGCGTTGTGTCCATAGGTGTGCCGCATTGCTGGCGGTGCCAGCTTCACTTCATTACACACCAATGGTATCGGGATCCGACCACATCTCAAATTCCAGATTTCTCTATCCCTAGCAAATGCGCTAGTTCAGGCGGTACAGTCAAATTTAATGTATCGGATGGATTTCTCGAATCCACGGCCAGCCTCACATTTCTGCGGCATGACTACGCAGAGGAGTTTCGGCGGCTAAACGGGTTTCCCTCGGTCTAGCGAACGATCGCGTGAACCCACCGGCTAGTGTGTTCGGGAGTCCCGGCTTCGGTACCGCCACCACCCGCTACGGAGCCTGTGTAACGGGAAAGGTGGCCACATCCGATCTGTACTCGTGTCCGAATGGGTCAAGATTGCCGTCGATTGCTAGACGACGGCGCAGATGACCGACGGCCGGATCTTCCGGTGCGTAGACCGGACGGATGCCGCGTGGGCAATGGCATCACCGAAGAGGTGATCTGGTTGGGCTCTGCCTTGCCGCAGTCGGTGTAGCTTGCTGACGGAAGCCGGACTTCGCAGACCGGTGGAAGCGATCGACATGGATAGTTACCGGGCGGAAAAGAAGGCGACGATGGCGATCGCGCTTCCGGATGCGAATGCGGAGATCGAACCGGTGCCGACATCCGGGGGCGGGCGCAAGCCGGAGCCGGAGTTGGACAAGCTATCGAATATTGTGAAGACGTTCAACGACCGGTTCGGCGGGCTGTTCGCCGATTCCAAGGGGATGGAACGGCGGATTACGGATGAAATTCCGACAAAGGTTTCCGCCGACCAGGCGTACCAGAACGCGAGGAAGAACTCCGACCGCCAGAATGCGCGTATTGAGCACGACAAGGCGCTGAAGCGAGTGATCACAGCGCTCTTTACCGACGAGGCTCAGTTGTTCAAGCAGTTTCAGGATAACGATTCGTTCCGGCTTTGGTCGACGGATCGGTTTTTGGGATGACTTATGAGGAATGAATCGATTGTGCCGGCGATTCTCCAAACAGTTATTCTCGCGTATGTCCATGCAGACATTCCAGGGCAGCGTCGAACCGTCCTCCATCCAACCCCAAAAATTGAGTAAAAACCCATGCACATCCCACTCGCCCATC
Organism: Bryobacteraceae bacterium; assembly: GCA_046155405.1. Taxonomy (GTDB): domain Bacteria; phylum Acidobacteriota; class Terriglobia; order Bryobacterales; family Bryobacteraceae. Next base: position 19,025 of record JBJXFL010000064.1, read on the forward strand.
CCCCTTGCGAAATCGCAGAGACCCGCCTGCAACGCCACATGTAAGCGATTCCGCAACCAAAAGTTATTGCTGGTCCAAACATTTGATTCCATTGTTGTTTAGACCTGGGAGCGATGCCGGAGCATATTCGCATTGTGTTTGGCTCTTGTTTTTCGCTTTATCTTGTGTACTATGAGTACAAGGCATGACATCCTGGCATGGTGCCGAAAGTGCCAAACAACTCCACTCTGCGCGGCGTCTGGGAGAAGACTTATACCTCGGCCCACGCGAATAGAAATGGCAACAAAAATCTCATAACACCCAGACAGGCCGCGATTCTACAGTTCGCCGACCGTCAAATCGCCCTCATCCGGTTGTTCCGTGGATTTTCTTCCACCTCCGCCAACCCAAGCTTCTTCAGCACCGGCGGAACGTACATCCCGAACCGCCCGCGAAAGCCCTTCTTAAAGCCATACCACCCGCCTACTGGATTCTTCGGCGACCGGCCCCATGCTTCCACCGTGCCCTCCGTAGCCGGCTTCTGCTCGTCCGCGCTTCCGAGCGGCATCCATTCGCCATGCGCCTTCAACATGGCGTGCAAGTCTTCAATACAACGCAAGTAATAACGCAGTTGGGTAGACCCCACCTGAACTATCAGCGCGGGAGGGTCGGAGGCCTCATCTCTATATGCCTCAAATTCGGACGTCCCCGGTGGCGTCTTCAGTTTCCACGGATTCTCTTTGGTTCCCGCTTTCGCTGCCATGTCTCTCTCCTACTTCGCCTCTGCCGCGCGTTTCAAGTCGCTCGCGAATTCGTCAAATGCAGGCTGTAGATCTGGAATTGAACGCCCGATCAGCGGAGCCATCAATCCCGTGTATTCCTCGCGCATCGAAAATTCCACTTTCCCGTTGGCCTCCGGCTTTAGCGTGAACGTACGCTCGCCTTTAAAGAGTCCCAATGGCATGCCTCCCGTCCAAGTCATGCGCCGGGCCGGCAGGAATTCGGAGACCCTCACCGGAAATGCCCGCCCCGGACTAACCTTCGGATGCACCGTCACGCGTTCGCCATGGGCAATCTTTCCATCGACCTTCTCCACAGTGTTGTTCCAGCGAGTATATCCAGCGGCATCCGTAAGCAGCGCCCAGATGCTTTGAGGCGTCGCATTGATGGATGTCGTAACAGAGAAAGCTTTCATATGTGGATTATTCTCTCCTTGAATTCAAGGCGCGTCAACGCACTTCAAGGTGCGCAAACCGACACAAGCTACCGCGACTTCAGCAGCTTCTGCCCCCACGTCAGCAATTTCTTGAATGCCGGCATCAGACCCTTGCCGAGCTTCGTGAGCTCGTACCGAGCGACCCGGCTCGCCCCAGGGTCTCGCGCCACCAAGCCGGCGCCCGAAAGCTCCCGTAAATTGCGCGTGAGTTCCTTTTGGCTGATCGCTGTCACGGTCCCGAGCAATTCGTTGTATCGCTGCGGACCATTCAGCAACAGCGACCGTAGGACCAACAACTTCCACTTGCCGCCAATAATCTGGACCGCTTCCTCTACAGGGCACTGTTCCACTGCTTTGGCCATTCGTTTATTTTAATGGCCAACGGCATAGTGTAGAGTATCCACCGCTAGGCCCCGGATTGGAGCGTGTTGCTCAAACGGTTGGTTGTGCAACGACAGCTTCTGTACCGACCTCATGATCATCTCCGCCGAAGGCAAGATCATCCGCATCGAAGCGGGTATGATTCGCCAGGTCGGCCGCAACTCCCAAGGCGTGCGAATGGAGGAAGGCGATCGCGTCGCCGCCGCCAGCGTCGTGCCAGCCACGGACGACGTCCCCGGCGACGACGACGCTCCGGAACCGCCGGTGCAGTAGCCGTCCAGCCCGATCAAATCCGGTCAATCAGGACCTCCTGCGAGGCAGCCATGCTACCCTGAGCCGCGGCGCGCATAACGGGTACCGACGGTTGGCCGGCGGCCGGTGCCGGTTGCCTTAGAGAAGCGCGCGCTGCATTACCGGTTGTTTGTGATGGAGGCCGACGCTGGCACCGGGAGCCTTGGCAGATCTGGCGGTCCGCTTTTTCGCTATGTTTTTTCGCTTTTTCGCCGGTTGGCGGGGGCTTTGTAGTCTTTGGGCGGAGGGACCGTGCGTTGGTCTTCGGCTTCCCAGATGTCGTCGCGGGTTAGGGGACGGCCGGAGAGGAGTTCGGGGACGTCGCGGAGGGCACCCCAGACGCCGAGAGGGCGAGGGCAACGACGAGGTCGTCAGGGGCATCGCGACCGCCCGGTTGGGAGGAGCCGCCGGAGAGGCGAAATCGCAGGCACCCGCCTGCAAAGCCACCTGTAACCCCAAAGGTCCTGTGATATATAATGTGCGCACCATGCGACAATTGGCGACGCTTTTTCCGTTGTTATTCGCTGCAATTCCGCTGGCTGCGCAACTCGATTCCGGCACGATACTCGGTACGGTGATCGACGGCTCCGGCGCCGTAGTTCCCGGCGCCAAAATAAGCGCAAGGAATCAGGGCACGTCCGCTTTCAGCGAAGCCGTTACCGGGCCAGACGGTAACTTCGTGATTCCCGTGCTGCCCATCGGCACCTACACCATAAGCGCGGCGGCCCGCGGCTTCAAAACACAGGTTCGGCCGAACCTTGAACTGCGAGTGTCCGATCGTCTGCGTATCACCATCCCGCTCGAACCGGGCGCCGTTACGGAGACGGTAACTGTCGCCGATTCGCAGCCGCTGGTGGATACGGCATCCACGACACTGGGCGGGATCGTCGGTCAGCAACAGTTGAACAACCTGCCGCTTAATGGACGCAACCTGACGCAGTTGCTTACCGTCATCCCCGGCGCGGTGCTGCTGGGCGGGGCTACGCAACAGGCGGTGAACGGCTCTTCAACGTTCCGGTCCGAAGGCGGTTTACGTTTCCTTATCGACGGCGCCGACGCCAGCCGCGTGGATTTCGATTCGCTCGACAATACGTATGGAGCGTCGCGCAACCGGATCACCAGAGCCAGTGTCGACGCGGTCCAGGAGTTTCGGGTCTACGCTACGTCATTTTCCGCCGAGTACGGACAGGCTATGGGCGGGGTGGTGAACCTTATCACGAAATCGGGCACGAATCAGTGGCACGGCGGACTTTTTGAATACTTCCGCAATGAAAAGCTCGACACACGAAACTACTTCAATACGGGTGTGAAGCCCCCATTCCGGCTGAATCAGTTCGGCGGATCGCTGGGTGGGCGCCTTGTGAGGGACAAACTGTTTTTCTTCGGCAACTATGAAGGAATCCGGCAAAGGCTCGGGATCACGCAGAACACCTTTGTGCCCACGGCCGCTTTTCGGCAAACTGTCGACCCCCGCGTCCGGCCGGTGGTGGATCTGTTGCCGCCGCCCAACGGAGAGACATCCCCGACGGAACCACGGCTTGGCCGTTACGTGCGGAACGTGTCGAACTCGCTGCGGGAAGACGCCGCCGCGATCAAAGTCGACTATCGGATGTCGTCGTCGGATTCTCTGTCGTTCCGCTACAACCTCAACGACTCCCTTACCGGAAACTACTTCGGCGTCGCGCAGGGACAAATTCAGGGCATTCCGGGACGCCTGCAGAATTCCAAGCTGACGTATACCAAGGTGATCACTCCGAGGCTGCTGAACGAAGCCGGAACCTCCTTCAACCGGATGCGAATCGATCCCCGCTCCGCGATGGACGAGGAGACGCGCAACTTTCCGATCACGGCATTGGGAAGCGGTTCCGCGGGTGTGGGGCCCAACCTATTCGATCTGCTGGTCGCGAACAATTCCTTCTCCTGGCTCGATACGCTCTCCTGGGTGCGCGGCCGGCATCAGTTGAAGTTCGGGACACAGATCATCCGCAATCAGGATAATAAGGAACTCCGGTTTCAGCGGACTGTCACTTACCAGACGCTCACCGAGTTCGCCATCAACAGCCCGTTCTCCGTTGGCACGCTTGGACAACCGCGTGCCGGCATGCGGAACACCTACTACAACTTCTTCGTTCAGGACGACATTCAAGCGGCTCGCAATCTGACAATCAATGCCGGCGTGCGCTATCAGTACGATACGTCACCGACCGAGTCGCATGGCCGGATAGCAAACTTCGATCCGGCGGCCGGCAGGCTGAATCCGGTGGGGACACCGCTGTTGAACGCGCCGACCAAAAACTTCGCCCCCCGGTTTGGAATTGCGTGGACGCCTCGTGCATCGCAGAAGACCGTGATCCGGGCCGCGTTCGGGATGTTTTACTCAAGCCTGAATGCGGCGATGGCGCAGAACGTGCCCAATAATATTTCCCAGCAGGCGTCGTCGCTCACGCGGCAGCAGGCGCCCGACCTCGCCGGATTCCCATTCCCCACTATCGGATCCTTCGGCGGGGTGACCTCGTTCACGGCACTTGAACAGAACTGGAAAACGGCTTACACGGAGCAATGGTCTTTCAACATTCAGCAGGCACTGCCCGCCGATTCCATGATTCAAGTGGGGTACGTTGGGAATCGGGCGCTACACTTGACCGGACCGAGGAATCTGAACCGGCTGCTTCCCGGCACCACCCAGAGACCGTACCCGCAGTTCGGAAACATCACCCTCAGCCGCAACGATCTGAACTCGAACTACAACGCTTTGCAGGCTACGTTCCGGAAGCGCTTCGCCAAGGGCATGACCGCGAATATGAACTACACCTGGTCCCACACGCTGGATGAAGGCGGCATCGCATTCGGAACGGCTTCGCAGGACGACCAGAACCGCCGCGACGCTTACGGCAGCGCGGACTTCGATACGCGGCATATGCTGCAGTTCGACTACAGCTATGAGATACCGAATGCACCGCGGCTCCCGGGGTGGATGGGCTCCGGATGGCAGTTAAACGGGATGACGGTGATGCGCACCGGCTTTCCCGCGAACGTCGTGTGCGGGTGCGATTCGATGCGCATTGGAACGGCTAGTGCGCGCGCCGACGTTGTGCCTGGAGTCTCCTGGAAGCCGGACAAAGTCGATATCCCTAATGCGCAGATTAACCTGGCGGCGTTCCGCACACCTCAAACCGGCACTTTCGGAAATCTGGGGCGGAATGCGGTTCGCGGGCCCGCCGCATTCAATTGGGACGTCTCGGTGTTTAAGAATTTCGCTCTCGGCGAGTCCCGGTCAATGCAGTTCCGGACGGAGATGTTCAACGCTTTCAACACCCCGCAGTTCGGCCTGCCAGGCGCAAATCTTACGGCGCCGGTGAACTTCGGCCGCAGCCTCGGCACGATCGGAACACTGGGCGGTTTCGGATCGAACCGGCAGATCCAGTTTGGATTGCGCTACAGCTTCTGAACCGCTAGCCGCGGGGCGGGTCGCGATCAAGAGTGGAGGGAACTTGGGATACTTCGCTCGCGCGGGGAAGTTCCAGGCACTGAAGCTGGTGGGAATTGAGGACGTTGGGCCAAGGGAACGGATCGCACCCGACGGACTTGGGTTTATGAGGCAGGCGGCGCTTCCTGCGGCGCCGCAAAATGGTATCCATTCACTTTCAGAAAGCTGGTGCCCACGACGAATCCCGTTCGCTTGCTGCCATCAACGAATGGATGGTTCCGCACAATAGCAGCGGTGAGCAGGGCCTCCAATTTGATATTTGCACGGAATCGGAACAAGCAAAGTATTGACGCGGAGGGGCGAGAGTGGATTTCAAAGGTTGGCGTCGCGTCTTACGGGCTACCGCTACGCTGAGCCGCGACGCGCATACGGTTACCGTCGTGAATGGACGGAGCGGATTGAGTTCTATAGTTTGACGGTGGAAAGCGGCCGGTGCCGGTTACATCGGAGAAGCGGGCGCTGCATTACCGGTTGTTTGGGATGGAGACCCGAGAGCAAGATGGAGCGGCGGAGGCGATTGCCGACGTAGGTGCGCCCGTCGCAATTGCAGGGGATGGATGGGACGCCGACGCTGGTACGGCAGCCGAAGACGGTGAGCCTCACGCGGGAGCCTTAGCAGATCTGGCGTTCCGCTTTTTCGCGCTGTTTTTGCGCTTTTTCGCCGGTTGGCGGGGTGCTTTGTATTCTTTTGGCGGAGGGACGGTGCGTTGGTCTTCGGCTTCCCAGATGTCGTCGCGGGTGAGGGGACGATCGGGGAGGAGTTCGGGCACGTCGCGGAGGGCGCCCCAGACGCCGAGGGCGAGGGCGATAACCAGGTCATCGTGGGCGTCGTGACCGACCGGTTGGGAGGAGCCGCCGGAGAGGTTGGAGAATTCGGTTTCGAGCGTATGGCGGTGGTCGAGGTCGGGCGTCATTTGCAGCGTCCGATTGCCGATGAGCAGGAGCACGTCCGAGATCAGGGTGCGGCGCGGGACGCCGGTGTAGCCGTTGGTGAGGCTGGACTGGCCGCGGCCTCCGGTGATGATGATGGGCGAGACGGTGACGAGTTTGGCCATCTTTTTGCGGATGCGGTCGATGACTGGCGGGCCGGGGCCGCCGCCGTCGATGACGACGTTTTTGGCGGGCGCGGCCTCGTCATAGGGTCTGGGCATGGCGTCGATGTGCTCGACACGGCGGCCGAGGAGGTTGGGGATCTGCTCATAGTCGGTTCCGAGGGGGAAGCGATCAAGCGAGAGCAGGGCGAGGGAGGGGACGAATATCCATTCGAAAGTAACGGGGCAGCGGCCGGAGTTTTGCCAGGATAGCTCCAGGCAGGCGAGGGCGGAGAAGTCGCGCCGCTGGCCGAGGTCGAGTCCGATGTACCACTTACTTTTCGGCTGTACGC
>JBJXFL010000065.1:0-62513 GCA_046155405.1 Bryobacteraceae bacterium
CGCGCCAAGTGCCGGTCCATCGCATCAGCCAGGGTAGCGGCATCATGCTGTTGACCGAGGAGGAGATTCGCGAGATGGCCGCGATCGGCGTCAAGCACGGCATTGAAGTAAACCTGTTCCTGGGGCCGCGCGCGAGTTTTGATATTGGGGCGCAGGCGTTTTCGGCGGCGGGCAAATCGCTGGCTCTTTCCCAGCGCGGTTCCAACCAGTTGGCGCAGGGGTTGGCCGATGTTGAGCGCGCCGTGGAACTTGGCATTCGCAGCGTGTTGGTGAGCGATATCGGGTCGCTCGAAATGGTGGCGGAGATGCGGGCGCAGGGGCTATTCCCGCGCGATTTGATCATCAAGACCTCGGTGATGATGGCGCCGGCGAACCCGGCCAGCGCGCGAATTCTGGAGCGGCTGGGCGCGGATACGATCAACATTCCATCCGATTTGACCTTGCCGCAGATTGCGTCCATTCGCGCGGCGATCACCAAGCCAATCGATTTCTACGTGGAAGCGCCGGACAATATCGGCGGGTTCCTTCGCTACTACGAAATTCCGGAATTGATCCGGGTGGCGGCGCCGATTTATTTGAAGTTTGGGTTGCGGAACTCGCCGGATGTTTATCCGAGCGGTACGCATTTGGAAAACACGGTGATCGCGCTGAGCAAAGAGCGCGTGCGGCGGGCGCAGATTGCATGTGAACATATCGCGCGCCATTGCCCGTGGGCCGTTATGTCGCCGTTGGGCGCCGAAGACCTCGGAATCCCCATTCCCGCCGACCACTGATCCACCACCAAGCAGCGGCGGCGAAGAGGCCGAAGAGGCTGAGTAGCGCGCCGAGCCAGACGCTTCGAGGTGCATAACGGAACTCAACGGTGTGGCGGCCACGGGGGACGTTGACGGCTAGCAATTTTCCATAAGCTTCCACGACTGGCGCGGTCTGCCCGTCAACGGTCGCGACCCAGCCGGGCAAGACCGCGGAGGAATAGACCAACAAACCGTCGCATGCCATTAATGCTTCGACGCGCCCATACTCGGGACGAAGATCCGTGAGCCGAACGGAGTCCTGTCCACTGCAAATGGATGGCTGTGCATCGCCTTGCAGGGCGAAAACATGATCGCGAAGCGCGGGCCATCCTGAGGTGTAGCGGTCAATCAGTTGCCCCTCAGTGACGCGCTCGAAATGATGGGCCGTCCACACCCAGGGAGCAAACTCCATGGACTCCCAAACGTTCATGCCGTTCTTACCGGTAAATCTCTTTATCTGGCCTGGCAACCGCGGCGAGTGGCCGACATGGTAACGCGCACTAAGCAATTGCGGCACCTCTGGACGCCATTGTTCACGGAACATATTGATGCTCATGCCCACGTCGCCATTGACTTGTTCAATCCCATGCCAAGCGCCAAAGTTCTTGGGCACTATCGCCGGATCGATAGTGATGCGAAAGGGTGTGTCGCGGCGCTGCTTGAGGAGGAACGCGGCAACATCGTCATTGCGGGAAAGGGCGTCGAAATTCAAGAAGCCCATTTCCCGATCGGGAAAGCCTCTGGTACTGTTCGAGCCAATCTCGGAAATGACAAGCACCGACGCCAGCACCGTTTTGGTACGCCACCGGGCCGGCGCAACTAGAGCAAGGCCGAGACCGCCAGCGAAGAAGGCGGAGTGGGCGAAGCTCGTCTGCGTAGCCGCCTTCGCGGGATCCAATAGATAAAGCGCGAAGAGCAGCGCAAACGAACCCGCGCCGATCCGCACCAGCCACACTCCCCACTCCTTACTCGCCTTGCCTTGCCGAACCGCGTCCAGCCCCATCGCCGCCAGGACAATCAGGGAGAGGTGCACCCCGAGAATAAGCATGGAGGGGTTTCGAAGTTTTTCGAACAACGGGAAACGAGCGAAAAACAGGCCATGCAGCAGCGAATCCTCGCCGATTGCGAGGAACAGCGAGTAAATGGCAAGGAAGAGGAAGAGACGCGCGTAAAGAGTCGTGCGATAGGCAATGAAACCGAAAGCGGCGAGAGTAACAACGCCGACGCCAAGAAACGGATTTAGCGCGGCGTCCCGATGAAATCCATTGACGATAAGCCCCGGAAGCGAAGCCGGATTGAGTGAGAAGTGACGATGTATGAGAAACGGGATCTGCTGATCGAAAGTCACCGGTTCCTTTGTATTGATAAAACGGTAGGAAACGCGCCAGTACTCCATGGCCGGAAGCGACTGGGCGGCGCCGAGAAGGAAAAAGAAAACACCGAACACGGACAGGCCACCGGCGTAACAGGCAATGCGACGACGCGTCAGGCGTCGTTCAAACAGCATGTAAACGGTAACTCCGGCAACCATAGTGAGGATAATAATCGGGGCGCTATGGTGACCCGATAGAACCGACACGCCCGCCGCCGCGCCGGCCAAAGCGGCGAAAACGAACCGGCCGGGAAATTGAAGAAAACGCAGCCAGAAGAGCAGAACGATGGGCAGGAACATGGCGCCGTTGAGCATCTGAGGCCACTCGACAGTTGCCATGAATCCGCCGCCACCGAACGCTATGGCACCCAGCGCCGCGACGGGTCGAACGAGCCTGATGGAGCGCAGGAGCGCAAACATGGCCCACGCGCCGAGTATATGGATAAAGACAAAGTAACCGTTCAATATCGGCACTTGAAGACGGTCATGTTTGAGCGGCAAGACGAACAATAGCCAATTCAGCGGGAACGTGGCGCCAGGAAGTGTTTGGCCGATCAAGGACTGGCCGGCCCAGTGAAAGGGATCGAGCAGCGGAAAGTGGCCGCGATGCCATTCGCGCGCCTGCATCTGTAGCCAAGGCAGGACTTGATGCACGGTATCGTCGCCATTCATCCACGTGAATTGACCGGAAAGGGTAATCTTCCAGAAGATCAGAACGATGCCGAAAGCGATCAAGAGGGGATAGGCAAGACGCTGCAATTCAGGGCTCTTTGAACTCTAGATGCTGGCGGGTCCGGACATTGTCGAAGACTTGCTTCTTGCCGCCGGGCCATTCAATCTCAACCTTGGCGGCCGTGGCCTGCTGCCCGAGGCCAAAGACAAGCGCCAGATCGCTTTGGCTGCAATAGCTGGAACCACTATGCACGGTCTGCCACTGGCGGCCCGACGCCGATGTCACTCGGACGATTGCGCCGAGCGCGGAGGCCTTACCGCGAAGGCGGGCCGAGAGGTAGTTGTTCTTGTTGCCGCCTTCGTTGCGGTACAGAACGGCGGGGCCGTGGTTGTTGCCGATGAGGAGATCGAGATCGCCGTCGCGGTCGAAATCGGCATAAGCCGCGCCCCGCGCGACCAGAGCTTGTTGAAACGCCGCGCCGGCCTTTTTGCTGGCGTCGGAGAACTTGCTCTGCCCTTCATTGCGGAAAAGGAGCGGCGGCTGGCGGAACTCAATCTTTGGTTGGACACGGCCAATGTCTTCGTCGATGTGGCCGTTGGCGGCAAAAATATCGGGGCGGCCGTCGAGATCGTAGTCGAAGAAAAACACGCCAAAGGCAAGCGACAGCAGGCTTGAACGGCCGACGGCGCTGCGCGGGGCTTCGTCGACGAACAGGCCGTTTCCTTCGTTGTGATACAGCCCGAGCATTTGGTTGGAGAAATTGCCGACGAGCAAGTGCAGACGGCCGGAGCCATCGTAGTCAATCGCGTCGACGCCCATGGCGCCGCGGGCGACGCCGTCTTCGCTAAACGCCACACCGGCTTGCACGGCAACGTCGGAAAACGTGCCATTGCGGTTGTTACGGTAAAGTTTGTTGGGCTGTGTATCGTTGGCGACGAAAAGGTCGGAATGGCCGTCGCCGTTGTAGTCCAAGACGGCAATTCCCAGCGATTTGCCGGTCGGATCGGATAGCCCGGCGTTGGCGGTTGCATCTTCGAACTTGCCGCCGCCAATATTGCGGTATAGCTTGTTGGCAAGCCCCTTGTAACTCTCCGGCGTGCAGTAGGACTTGGCCGACCCATCCAGCGAGCAGAAGATATCGCCCTTCGGCGTCCACTGCACGTAATTCGCGACGAAGAGATCGGCAAGCCCGTCCTTGTCGTAGTCAAGAAAAGCGGCGCTGGACGGAAAACCCTTGTTCGCGATTCCGCTCACGGCGGTAACATCGCGAAATTTGAAATTGCCTTCGTTGTGAAAGAGGCGGTCGCCTTCCAGAGCGGTGATGTATAAGTCGTCGCGGCCGTCGTTGTCATAGTCGGCGAATGCGGCGCCCATTCCGTACAGTTCGATATCCAGGCCGCTGCCGGCGGTGACATTGGTGAATGTTCCGTTCTTGTTATTGCGGTAGAGAGCCTGGGTGGAACGGCGGCCGCGCGGCGTCCAGTCTTTACTGTTGACGAAGACGATATCGGGCCAGCCATCGTTGTCCGCATCAATAAACGCGCAGCCGCTGCCCATGGTTTCCGGGAGCCAGCGTTTCCCCGCCCGGCCCGAATTGTGGGTGAACGAAATACCGGCGGACTTAGTCACGTCGGCAAATTGAACATCTTGAGACAGTGCCGCTATGGCGGTTAGGAAAATGAGAATTATCTTCAATGGGGCGACTCGTGATCGTGAATCATCTGGCGTTCGTTGTTGTCTTCCGGACTAATTAGACGCCGCGGCTGAGTAAGGGCTTGGGCGGATTCGTCGGCCTTAAAACGCTGGAAGAGCTTCTGTTCGCGGTCGGCATTGCTAGTGTCGCCCAAGCCACGGTAGGCCAGCATCAGCGTGTAATGAGCCTGCACGTCTTCCGGGTCAATGCCGAGAACGCGCTGGCCGGCCGCTACGGAATTTCTATAGTCGCGACGCAGAAACTGAATTCGGGCAACCTGGTTTTGCGCGACACGATCGCGCGGGTATTGCTCCACTACTTTGGCGAGACTGGCAAGGGCGGCGTCGTAGTCGCCGTCCGTCTTCTGCACGAGGGCGTGAAAGAAGTGCGCACGGGCAAGATTGGGCTGCATTTCGAGCGCCTTCTTCAAATAAGATTTGGCCGCTTCGGTTTCTCCTTCCTGGATCAGTGCGCGAGCTACATTGACATAGCCGTCGACATATTCAGGCTCGGCGGCGATCACCTTCTTAAACGCGAATTCGGCTCCTTTTATGTCACCTTGCAGTAACATGCCAATGCCCCAGTCGTTCCAACGTTCCCGGTCCGGCTTTTGCACAACAGGCTGCCAGACAGTTGGCTGCGTTCCGAGGTTAAGACTGGCTTTCGCCTCCGCCAGAGTAACAATCGGCAGCACGGGCGTCTTTTCGGGGAACGCATTGAAAGCGAACTGATTATAGTAGTGCGAAAACTTACGGTGATTGAGTTTCAGGTGAAGCTGAATGGGCCCCATAGCATCCTTTGGAATGCGGACTTTGTAGTGAACCGTGTCGGCGGCGCCAGGCGGAATAAGGCGCACATATAGGCTGCTGCGAGCTTGCCATGCGTTGCGCTTGTTGATGTGATTGGACTCTCCATCGAGTAGATAGGAGCGATAGAAATGAGCGCCGGGATCGACCGGCCCATCATTTTCCACTTTTCCGCTCCAAAAGACCGTCTTGCCGGAGGCATCGGTTCCAATGAGTTCGAGCCAGACATCGAAGGCGTCGACGGTGCCGCCAGGGAAGAAATGCCCGATACGGCGCGTGCGGACGACAGCGTCGATGCGGACCGTGTCGCCAGGTTGGAACGTGACAGGCGCGCGATCAAGCGGCGCCGCCACGTCGTTGATTTCGCGAATCATCACGGGAGCGCCGCTTTCGGCTTCCTCGCCCGTGGCGAAAGTCGTGGATAGTTGTGGTGACGATTCGCCGCCGCGCCGCCGGGTCTCGGCGGGAGCGCCTTCGCGGATCGGCGTGGCCGCAAAGATATCGACGGTAATGAAACCGGACTTCAGGAACTTTTCGGTTTCGGCCAATTGCACCTTGTCATTATTGACATGCGCCACGGCGGTATTCGCCGTGGCAAATCTATGGCTGTGCACTTTGCCGTCGCGGCTGCCGGGGTCGTTCGAGGCTACGAGCGGCATGTGGCAATCGGTGCAGGTTTGCGATTTGGGCGGATAGTAGAAACTGCGCGCTCCCTGGCCGCTAACGCCGGAAGCCTGCCAGTTGTCGTAATCATTGAAGCCGCGCTGCCACCGGTAGTTGTTCACCGGAACGTCTAGGTGAACCTTGTGGCAGGTAGAACAGAATTCCGAACTGTCCTTCCGCATGAAAGGCTTCATGAAGGTCTTGCGATGCGGCTCGGGATCGAGATAAGTCAGGAAGTTATCGAGCGCGCGTATATACCGGTTGCGGCTGGAGGCGAGTTCATGAAGCGGCGGGTACTCGATGGTAAAGCCGCCGTTTCCCATGGACGAATCGACATTCGAAATGGAGTGGCAGGAAACGCAGCCCAGGCCATTTTGGGCTTCGGGCGTGTCAACTTGTTCCTTGATGGGACGATCGAACCGGCCGTTGAAAAATACGGCGTGATCGTGGCATCCGGCGCACCATCTACTGGGCTTGGTACCGACGACGTCCTGCATGAGTTCAATCGATTTCCGATAGAACTGGTTGTTGAAACTCGCGAAGTGATGGACGGAGGAGTTCCATTGCTCGTACGCGGCTTTGTGGCATTCGCCGCAAAGTTTGGAATCCATGAAGAAGTCCGAGGGGATGGTGCCCTTGACGTTTGTGCGCGAACTGGACGGCCAGAAGACGCTGGACGGCCCGTCGCCCTCTTCTTCCATCGAAACCGGAACGAGGGTGGGATTAGCGATGCGCTGTTCGTGCCGCGGCCGAAAGAACAGAGCGACGCCGCCAATGACCAGGATGAGCGTGGCCGTTCGCAGCCTGGGAAACCGAAGGCCGATCAGCACCGCGGCAACGACGCCGGCCGCGATGTGAGCCCATAAGACTTTCTGGTTGGGAAGGACGGCGCCGTTCCAAGTAAGGAAGGCCCCGGAGGCAAACACCCCGACGCCGAGCAATACATGCAGGCGAGGGAGGAAGCGAATGCCAAGTAGGAAAAGCAAGACGCCAAGCACGACATGCAGGAGCACATTGCCCATGTAGAAAATGCTGGGTTCGGCAAAGGCCGCGATATAGGCCGTGTTGGCGAGCAACAGGACAAAGACAATGGCGGCGATTTTGCGCAGTGTCATCGGTGACTTACCAGAGGGCGGACGAGCCGCAGCGCGGGGCGGGTGTTGTACTTACGAATCCAGCTTCCGCCGGGATGGGCTTCAGTCGCGGGGTAGGGATAACGAGTCATATTGTGGTGAGGAAGCGGCTCGACTGTCTGTGAAAACGCGGTGTTCGGATCCCGGTCTTTCGCCCACCCGTCGACTTTCAGCAGGAAATCCCGCTGTTGGCCGGCTGGCACGGGCGGCAGATTGGCGTCGAAACGAAGTGCGAGTTCATCGCCGCTGGCCATGACTACCAGACGGTCATCTAATATAGCAATCAGTTCGTTCACGGCGCCATAGTATGTATATAGGCCCGGCGTCGGGTTCCACATGGAGGAGGCGGACACCTGCCCGTAGTGGAACTTCTCGGGCTGCCGACGCTTCGGATCAATGGTCACGGCGCTGAAACCCCGGAAGTGCAAATTGGCCGTTTTCAGTTGCAACGCGTGCAGTCGGTGGACAGGCGCCGCGACGTCCGGCGTTAGAAACACGTCGGCCCAGTGGACATCCAGGTTCGTGACGATTCGCAGTTTGCCGGACGTTAAATTCGTGATCGGTACGACGATGGACTTCGGTTTCCCGGCCGGCAGCCCCATGTCCTCGACGATGGTGTGCCAGCGGCCGCTCGCGTCTTGCGCCTCCAGGCGCGGGAACTGCAACTGCCGGGTCCGGGTCTGCGCCGCTTGCAGGAAAGTGGAACCGTCCGCCCAGTCAACCCAGCCGGTTAGCACCAGGAGTGCGTTGCGAGGGACATTGGGGCCGAAGTCGAAGACGTTACCGGATCGCTCCGGCGTCAGCTTCGTCCTGGCGGCGTAGAGTCGGAACTCGGGGAACGGCGGGGCCTTGAATTTGTCGTTTACGTAGAGCGATTCGCCGATGGGATGGTCCACGGCGATCAACTGAACTTCATCGAGATAGGCGACTTCCGCCAATTCTTCCGTGATTCGGATTTCATATTCCCCGTTTTTTGCGGCAAGCGCGGAGGCGGGAATCTGGATGTATTCGTCGTGATCGGTGGGAAAATACTGGCCGTCGCCGGAAGTAGCGCCCAGTGGCGCAACGCCAAGGACGTCCGTAATGTATTGGAACTCGCGGCCGTTCCAAGTCCAAATGTGGGGACAGGATCCGGACAGCCGCTGCGCTTCTTTATAGGTGTATGCCTTCCGAGCCGGTTGACGGACTTCATTCTGAATCAGCCCGTTGGGCCAGGTGATGCGAACCGTGTCGGCCTGGGTATTGGCGCCGAGCGCGAACGTTAGCGGCGTGCCCAAATAGAAGCGTTTCTGATAAAGTTTCCCAGCCTTCACCTCGACCTCCGCGCCAAAGGCGAGCTTGGAATTCTTCACCCCTTCCAGTTGCACGGTAATCCAATTAGAAGCGGGCGCAGTCGTGTTGCGTCGGCGAATCAGCACCCCTTTTGCGTCGAGAGCCCAGAGATCGACACGGCCATCCCCATCGAGATCATCGGCGGCGGCTATGTTCTGAATCGGTTCCAAAACGCCGTCGCCGTTCAGATCGGCGGCTGTATAGAACGCTCCGTTTGTGTCGTATAGCCCTCGGTTCTTCAGATCGAACGGAGGCGAGAGCGGGGCGCGCTCCGGTCGTTGGGCCTTGTACTGCCCGCCGAGCTGATCGCGGTAGAGAATGCTTTCGCCATTGGCATAAGCGATGACGACATCAAGAGCTTTGGAATCGGGCTCGACGCGGAGGGAAAAGGCGCGCAAGGCATTGCCAGCCGCGAACGGCAGTGGCTGCGGCTGGAACCCTTTGTCGCCTTCGTTGCGGAGGAGTTTGGATGGTTCCCCGAGCAAGAGGAGATCCTGATCGTAGTCGTGATCATAGTCGAACCAGAGCGCGGAAGCGTAGGCTCCTTTGTCGATTACCTTGGCCGGAGCGAAGGCTTCGCCGGCGGCAATATATAGAGTCACGCCGGATGGAGACAGGACGGCGACATCAACCAGCCCATCGTTATTCGCATCACCGGCCGCCGCGCCGTACGCGGGCGCACCGAGACGCCACCGCACCTTCCCGCTCCGGTGGACGATAGCGACGCCGGCCTTCGAAGCCGCGAGCACGCCATCGCGAATGGCGGTCAGTTGAGCGGTTTGCGGATCCAATGCATAGTCGATGGCCGTGTCGGCAAAGGTAGCCTTGGTTGCGGATGCGACAGCCATTGGCTCGGGCTCGTCGAGGATCTCCGAATACCACGACCATTCCAGGTCTTCCGGAATCGGATCGCCTTCGCGGTCTTTTTTCAACCGCTGGAAGTTCTCAAGCTCCTTGCGCGCTTCGTCGGGTTGGCCGCCCTGCCGGTAGAGGTTGAAAAGTTGAAAGTGCGGTCCGAACAGCCGGGGATCCAGCGAAATCGTCTTCCGAAATGCCGCGATGGCGCCAGCGTTGTCGCCAGCTTGCTTCAACAGAACACCCAAGTTATAGTGGCCCGGCGGATCGGCCGGCGCGAGTTGAACAAAACGGCGAATCTGCGCCAGCGCCTTCTCCGTCTCGCCGAATTTTTTCCATTGAATGCCAAGGTTGAACCACGTGTGCGGGAGCGCGGGATTCTGCTTCTGCACCCGTTCCAATTCGGCCATGCCTTCCCGCGTCGAACCCGCGCGAAGCAGCGCGAGGCCGTAATTCAACCGGTCTTTGGCTTCCACCGGATTGAGAGCGACGGCCTTGGCGAATTCGGCGGCGGCTTCCTTGTGCGTGGTCGGGTTTTCGTAGAACGCCTTGCCCAGGTTGCGGATGGCGGCGAGGCGATCGGAGTCCGCCGCGGGTCGCTGTCCAAACATCAGGAGTCCGGCCAGAAAAATGAGAAGGCGCGAGTGCATAACCATTAAATGGATTGTACCCGCGCCGGTTCGGACGGAGAAAATTGCGTTCCTAAATCGTTCCGGCTTTTGCCACCGCGCCTTGCCATCCAGCCCACAGCGAGTCCCGCGTCGATGCCAACATACTCGGTTCAAATGTCCGTTCGGCCCGCCAGAACGACTCGACCTCCGCCAGTGACTTCCAATAGCCGGTCGCCAACCCGGCCAGAAACGCCGCGCCCAGCGCCGTCGTCTCGGGATCGGCCGGCCGTACGACGGGGCGGTCCAGAATGTCGGCTTGAAACTGCATCAGGAAGTTGTTGGCCGCCGCGCCACCGTCGACGCGCAACTCGGCCAGCCGCGTCCCGCTGTCCGCCTCCATGGCCTGAATCAGTTCGCGGGTCTGGTACGCCATCGATTCAAGCGTGGCGCGGACGATTTCCGCGCGACCCGATCCCAGCGTCAGCCCAGTGATTTCGGCGCGCGCCTCGGCGTCCCAGTGCGGCGCCCCCAGTCCCACAAACGCGGGCACGACATACACTCCTCCGGTATCGGCAACCGATAGGGCGATCGCTTCCGTCTCCGGCGCATTGTCGATAATGGCTAATTTGTCGCGCAGCCACTGCACGGCGGCCCCGGCGATAAAGATGCTGCCTTCAACGGCGAACTGCGCCTGCGCCGTGGTGGATGCGGCGCGAGTCGCGAGCAGTCGATTTTCAGAGATCGGCTCCACATCCCCGGCATGCAGCAGCGCAAAACATCCCGTGCCGTAGGTGTTCTTGGAAAGCCCTTTCGCGAAACAGGCCTGGCCCGCCAGCGCCGCTTGCTGATCTCCCGCAATCCCGGCGATTGGAATTTCCGCACCGAACACCGACGCATCGGTGTGTCCAATAATCGACGAACTCGGAACAATAGCTGGCAGCATTGCGCGAGGCACGTTGAGCAGCGCGAGTAGCTCGTCGTCCCATTCGCCCGTCGCCAAATTCATCAGCATGGTGCGGGAGGCGTTCGTCGGATCGGTAACGTGAACGCGGCCCCCGGTGAGATTCCAAATCAGCCAGGTATCGACGTTGCCGAACAGCACATCGCCGTTTTCCGCCTTCGAGCGCGCTCCCTCGACGTTGTTCAGAATCCATTCGATTTTCGTCCCGGAGAAATAGGCGTCGACGACCAGACCGGACTTACGCGTAATCCTGGCGGCGTGAGCGGTCAATTCGCGGCAGCGGGCGGCCGTACGCCGGCATTGCCACACAATCGCCGGCGCGATAGGCTGTCCCGTGGCCCGATCCCATACAACGGTTGTCTCCCGCTGGTTGGTGATTCCGATCGCGTGAACGTCGCCAGCGCCCAAGCCAGCCAGCCCTAGCGCGTTACGAACCGCCGCCAATTGAGATTGCCAAATCAGCGACGCGTCCTGCTCCACCCAGCCGGGCTGCGGGAAATGTGAGACCGTCGGCACGGCCGCCAGCGAGACGCGCCGGGCTTCGCGGTCGTAAAGCGCGGCTCGCGCGGAGGTTGTACCTTCATCAATCGAAAGAATATATGGCATCGGGATGACTATACTGAAGATATATGTTTTTTCGCCGCGAGAAGGAAGCCAAGGTCACTTTTTCCGATCATTTGAACGCCGTGCGCCGAGCCGGGTTCACGGTCGACGGGATGCTGGTATCGCGTCGCGGAATAGGGTGCATAGTCTCCGAAGGAACCGATGGGATTCCCGTGATCGGCGAGGCCGGTCTTCTGGTTCACGGAAACGATATCGCGCGTTTGGTTCACGGCGGCTATCAGATGTTTTTCGTCACGCGCGACGGCCACAAGATGGCCGCCTTGTCCGACCATTTGAAGGCCCTCCATTCCTTCACCGAAGACCTGTCGGAAGCTTTGGGCGCGACGTCGATGTATAACAACGGCCTGGGTACCGTTTGTACGGGGCACCTGTATGATCGCGTCAAGGATCGCGACGCCGGCGAAGAAAAACGTCCCTGGGAGTAAGTACGGCGGACCGACGTTGACGGTTTTTTGGGCCAAAAACACGTAACGACGCGAGACGGTATAAGTCGTTTATTTACAGCGTTTCCGTTGGTTCGTTCCGCCTTCGACGTTGGTTTGTTCCTTGGTTTGTTTCCGGCGTCCGCTGGGTATAATACGGGCCTGAAAATATTATGGCGTTGACTGGGTAAATCTAATACTCCAGCGTTAATTTGATAGTACCATAATTGGCGCGCGTTTGCTAACGCAAAAGGACGGCCAGCCAGTCGTCCGGAGACGCCGGGAGCGAACCCTCCATTTTTCCGCCCGACAACGTCGCCTCCAGTTTCCGCCACTGTCCGTCCGCCAGCGGATCCATCTTCGTCTTAGCGATCGCCAGCGCGTCCAGCGCGGCCTTATTCTCGCCGCGCAGAAAATGATGGAGCGCGGAAACGGCTTCCGGGGGAAAGGGAAGCCCAGGCGGCGGAGCCGTCCCGTCCATCACGCTGCGCAGGAAGGCGGCTTCAATCGAACTCGGGTCCATTTGCTGGCGTACCCGTTGCGCCGCCGTCATATCCCGTCGGTTGAGTGCGATCAGCGTCTCCAGGAAGAGCGCCTTGCCACGATCCATGGAGTCCGCCGCGATGCGTAATTTCTCCATCGCCGAATCCGGGGCGTCGCCGCGCCAATCCCAGACTGCCTGTAGCAGTAGGGTATTGCGCATGCCGGATTTGGTTTGAAAATCCAGATAGCGGGTAAGCATAGCGGCGGCGCGAGTTTTGTCCCCGGCCATTCTGGCGGCGTCCGCGGCCTTCCACAAATCCTGTCCCGCCAAAAAAGTGATGTTCAGGTTCGCGGCCTGTTCAAAGTAACGGGAGGCGGACGCAAAATCGGCGAAAAAGTAGGCGATTTCGCCCCGCGTATCCATATACCGGGGATCATTGGGTGCGCCCGACTGGGCCATCGCCGCGTGGCGCTCGGCCTTGGCTCGATCACCCATGAACGCGGCCAGATAGGCGGCCTGATTCAGAAAAGGAGGGTGCGGGGACAGCACGATCATTCGATCGTAGATCTCAGCGGCGGTTACCAGATCTCGCGCCAGTGTGGATTCCCGGGCCGCCTGCTCCTGCAGTTCGATATCGGCCGGGGAGAGCCGTGCGAGCGCCACCAATGCCTCCGCGCGGGCCTTCCGATCCTGTCGCAAATCAGCCAACCGCAACCGGACCTTCGCCGCATCGTAGGCGGGCATCGCTGAGACAGGCGCCCGATTCAACACGGCCAGCGCGGCTGGGGCGCCCCCTTGCGCTTGGGCTTGTCCGGCCCACCCGATCCAGAGCGCCGAAAAAGCCGGATCGGCAGCCACCGCCGTCTCCAAAGTGTCGGTTCGTTCGCCCTGGAAAGCTGCCCGAACCAGCAGCCGTAACGAATCCGCTTTAGGTATAGCTCTTGGCGTCACACTGGCATGGCCCGCAATATCCGCTACCAATCGCGACGCGCAGTCCGCCAACGAACCGGCGCAGATCACCGGTTTATCGTTCACCCGCAACTGGAATCGGCCGTCCGCTACATATCCGTCAACGACGTACGCCGCCTGCAATTCAGGTAAATCGCGCCGGTGTCCGGCCATAACCGCATACAATGCCGGCTGCGCTTGCAGTGAGTCCCAGATCGCCAATTGGATTGCGACGGCGTCAATCGAACCCAATGGATCCGTCGCCAGATTCTCAATCGGAAGGACGGCCAGTCGCCGGAATGGCGGCGTCTGTTCACGCGCGCATCCGGCCAGGATCAACAATAGCGCAAAGGCCGTTCGCGGCCTCCAACGGTTAACGAATTCTCGCCAACCGCGAGCCCCGACAGTGTAAATTTTGCTCCACTTCACCGGAAACCGAAGCCAACTAGAGCGCACGCGTCTCCAGCTTCATCAACTCCTGAAACTCCGGCAATTGTTGCATTGATCGGAAATCGGAGTCTTCCGCAAACTTGTCGCGCTCTTTAAACCCTTCCTCAATCGCCTTTCGAATATACATCAACGCCCGCTCGACCTGTCCGGACTTGGCATAGGTTTTCGCCAAGTAAAAATGGAACTTCGCGCGTTCTTCCACGCTCCGCTCCTGCAGCAGCACGCCGTGAGAGTTGCGGTGTTCAAACACCTCGGGATCGAGGGAGAGCGCAGTCTGATACTCGGCGAAAGCGTCCGCGTACTTTCTCCGGGCGAAGTGCGCCGTCCCCAAATTGGAGTGGATCGACGCCGATCCGGGATTCAGCTTCAGCGCCTTCTTGTATTGGCCAATCGCCTTTCGATAGTTCTTCTGCGCATAGTACACCGTACCCAGATTGTTGATGGCCTCGGCGTACGCCGGGTCGATTTTTTGCGCCCTTTCATACTGTTTTCGCGCCTGTGGCAGAAACGTAAGCTGGTGATACGCGATCCCGATTTTGTTCGCCACAATGGCTGAGTCGGCCGGGCCTTTCTGGTAGACCTCCACCGCTTCGCGGTACATTTTCCGGGCCATGAAAATGTCGCCGCGCTGTTCGAACGAGAGATTTGGACGGGACGGCTGCGAGGCTGCGGCGGCGGATGGCAGTCGCAGACTATCGTTGCTAGCCTGCTGGGCGGCCAAGCCCAACATGCCGGTGACCACAATTAAGCACCAGAGGGGGGCAGACTGGTGTTTCATGCATGCACCTCCTTTGCCAACAGTGTAACTCTAGTTTATCCAGTTCGTGCCGCCGGTTTGCCGGTCCGGAAAATAACGCCCGCACCCGCGAGCGAAAATCGACCTCGATCCCGCGCCGCGGTTAGCGGCTCAGTTTGCGCTCCGGCGCCGAAACCACTCGCCAATCTTCCCAAACACGCCCTTACGTTCGTCCTCGGAAGGCTGTTTCGCCGATGAAGACGTTTCCCCGGCCGCTTGCTGCTGCCCATCCACTGGCCGGCGTACACGGGCACGGCCTTCCGATGCCGGCGCGGGCGACGCCGCAGAATCCGCGGGCGCATCCCAACTGGCGACTTGCGTACCCGAACCGCCACCCGAATTCGACACCCCGGTTGGCTGCGTGCCCGTAATAAAAACCTCATTGCGCGCATTCGAGTTCCCCGCCAATGCCAGCAGACCGTTCGCCGGGTCGATTGGTACGGCCACAATGCCATCGGGCATTGGAAACGGTCCGGCGCCGCGGTATGCGCGATGGGTGTGCGCTCGCTTCATGAACTCCGTCCAAACGGGTAACGCGGATTGCGATCCGTCCAGTTTTAAATCCTCATTGTCGTCAAAGCCGACCCAAACGACGCAGATCAACTTCGTCGTGTAGCCGGCAAACCAACCGTCGTGGGACGTTCCGGTCTTGCCCGCCGCCGGCAGTTTGAAGCCGCGGGACCGAACTCCGGCGCCGGTTCCGGAGCGCACGACTTCCTCCATCAAGCTGGTCATCAGGTAGGCGATGCGCTGATCCAATACCTGTTTACGCGCCGGTTTGTGCGAAAAAATCTCGGTGCCGACGTCGTCCCTGACGGAGCGTACCCAGTTCGGTTTGCTGAATAGACCGCGATTGGCAAACACTGTGTACCCGCCCGCCACCTCAATCGGCGTGACTTCATAAGCGCCTAGCGCCAACGCCGGAGTCGGCCGGATCTGCATGTTCATCCCCGCCGACCGCGCCACCTTCACCACCTCGCCGTACCCAACCGCCTCAGCCAGTTTCACCACCGGAACGTTCAACGATTTGGCGAGCGCCGTACGAAGGGAAACAGTCCCGAAATAGTGATCCCCATGATTGTTCGGCTCATACGACTTCCCGTCGAACCAAAACGTCGTCGGCTCATCCACCAGTGTGGACGTAGGCGTAAATACGTTGCCGCCGCCGCCGAGCGCCGAATTCAACGCGGTAGCGTAAACAAACGGCTTGAAACTGGACCCGGGCTGCCGCCGCGCCACCGCCCGATTCAATTGCGACAGGCCATAATTGCGGCCGCCGACCAGCGCGCGTATCTCCCCGCTGGCCGGGTCCATCGCAATGAGAGCCACTTGCGCTCCCCCGGAGTTTTTCTTCTTCCGCCGTTCCAACTGTTTATCCACTTCGGCCAGGCCGGCGCGAACGGCCTCCACCGCGTCCTGCTGTAGCTCCGTGTCCAGCGTGGTGTAGACGCGATACGAACTGGAGGTGAAGTCGTGATCGGCCAGCGACTCATGGAGAAAATCATTCACTAGGTCGACAAAATAGGGAGCGTCGCCCGTGTCGCCGCCGCCCTTAAGGATCGTCATTGGGGCCGCCGACGCCTCCGCGAACTCCTTATCGGAAATGTACCCGTTTTCGCGCATCATCGACAGCACAAGATTGCGGCGCGCCTTGGCGCGCTCCGGCCAGCGGATCGGATTGGTAAAGCTAGGCCGTTGAATTTGCCCCGCCAGTGTCGCCGCCTCCGGCAGGCTCAGCGACCGGACGTCTTTGCCGAAGTAGGCCTGCGACGCTTCGCCCACGCCGCGAATGGCGAAACTGCCGCGGCGGCCCAGGTCGATCATGTTGGCGTAGTATTCGAAAATCTGTTGTTTCGAAAGTTTCTGTTCCAATACCAGCGTGATCAACGACTCCTCAATTTTGCGCTTCCAATCCTTCTCCAGATTGAGCCAGAAATTCCGCGATAGTTGCATCGACAGCGTCGAAGCGCCCTGTTCCTTCCGGCCTTTCTTAACATTGATATAAATCGCCTTCGCGATTCGCAATGGGTCGAACCCGGCATGCTCGAAAAACCTTTTGTCTTCCACGGAGACGATGGCGTTGACCAGCGTCTTTGGCATGTCTTCAAATGCCAGCAACCGGCGCTTCTCCCGCTTTTGATCGAAAAGATGTGTAATCAGCTCCGGTTCCAGCGAGTAGGCCGTCCGCGCGGTGTTGTCGCTGAGCGAGATAATGCTTTCGATCTTGCCGTCAACCAAACGGATTACGCCGCCCTCGTTATCGAAATACGAATCCGGGCCGGGAAGAATTTCAATGGCGTCGGGCCGAAAATTGTACCAGCCCATCCGGTTCGACTTCGATTCGCCATACCCGGCATTTCGCAGCGCCCGGATGATCTCGTCCCTCGATATTTCCTCGCCCACATTCAAGCTTCGAGGCGCGGCGAAGATCATCGACGTATTCGGGAATGGCCCGTCTTTCAACTTCTCGTCGATTAAATTCGAGTAGTGAATATAAGTGAAAACACCGAAAACGATGGCCGTCACGGCCATAAACGTCGCCCCGTAGAGAAGGTAGCGTCGAAACGGCGTGGGCGCACCGCTCTTGCGGGGTACACCGTTCCCTTCGGACTTTACGAGCGGACCGCTCTTCGCCATACTGTGCCGCCCACTATTTTCGCACACCCGCGCTTGACGAACACGCGCACAACGGACTCGCTCCGGCCCGGCGGGATGGGCGAGTTCCCCGCCCGTTGGCGCCGCGCCCGCGCGGCTTGGGCGTTCCGGTTTACAGGGACAAGTACTACTTGCGGCGCCCGCCGGACAAACTCTCTAACTCCCGCCAGATATTGTCGTCGTGTTCACGCCAGTTGTCTCCCTGCCGGCCCGTAAAATGAACGAGTTTAATATTTAAAGTTCCGTGCCCGAACGGGCAGATATACTCGACCTGCGGCATCCCAAGTCGCAGCATTTTGTCCCAGGCGCCGGAATTGACCGGCATGCGGAGGCGCCTCAAACACGTTCGGCAGCGGTACCGCTGGTCGAGCGCAACCAGAAACAACGTTCCGGCGGCAGCCAGGAAATAGACGAAGATCGCCGTCGTCCAAGTAAGGTCTTGCCCAAACCGCCCAAGTTTGACGTCGCTGATCATGGCAGGCTCCGGCAGCAACGCTTCCATTCCCACCCAAATTCCGGCAAAAAGGGCAGCGGCGAGCGCGATCTTGGCTACGAAGAACAGCCAGTACCTCATATGCGTATAGACTCCAGCGGCATCGATTCGGTTGCTACTCTCCATGAATTCGCGCAAAACGGCCCCGGTCGCGGCGGAAAGGATGCGAGAGGCGCGCTAGGGGCCGCGACCGGCCTTTGCGCTTGCGAGTGGAATCCCGGCCTGACGGCTTGAAATTCCTCCCACGCTTCCTATCGGCAGGCCGGCGCCCGCGGCTTTATAGGATTTATCCGGCTAACGCCACAGACTTTTGACGACGAACCACACATTGGCCGGACGCTCCGCCAAACGCCTCATGAAGTACGGGTACCAGGCCTCACCGTACGGAACATACAGCCGCAGCCGCCAACCTTCACCGAGCACGCGCTCCTGCAAATCCCGCCGGATGCCATACAGCATCTGGAACTCGAACTGCTTTTTCCCCGGTCGATGGCTGAGAACATGCTCTATCATCGCCGGGTCATGCGTCGCAAAAGCCGGGTATGTTCCCTTCTCCAGCAGCAGAGTCGCCATTTTCTTAAAGTTGGCATCCACATCGGCTTTGCGGTTCATCGCCAATTCGGGCGGTTCGTTATAGGCGCCCTTACACAAGCGGACTGGAACCCGCAGCGCGTTCAAGCGCTCGATATCGGCCGCCGTCCGGAACAGATAGGCCTGGATTACGGCCCGCACCGGACCGTTAACGGCCAATTTCTCCAATATTTCAACGGTCCGCTGCGTGTAGGCGGTCGACTCCATGTCCACCTCCACCCGGGAACCGTTCTCTCCCGCCAAAACGACCAACGGGGTAACGTTGGCAAGCGTCAAATCAGTCGATAGATCCAGGCCGAACTGCGTCAGCTTGACCGACACCGTCGCGCCGGCCTTTTGCGCGACGGCTCCCTGAATTGCCACCATCGCGTTCCGAGCCGCGACCGCCGCCTCCGCTTCCGTCGTCACGTTCTCGCCCAGCGGGTCGAGCGCCGTCAGAATACCCCGCGCATGCAGCGCTCGCACCACGGCCAATCCATCTTCCAGCCGATTTCCGGCAATGAAACGGCGGCTCAACAGCCGCGCGGCCGGCGAGTTTTCCATCCAGCTTCGCAGCGTTTGCTGCGTGGACAGGTATAGGAAAAAATTCTTCATTATCGGCAGTTACCTCTGTGGAACGTCAAGCCCTACGGCTCGCATCAGGGCCAAGGCATTACTAGTAGTCACCACGCCCGGCTTCATGCGGTAATCGAAACGGATGCGGCCGTCGATGATCTGATCTTCAAAATGTACGTTCGCGGCCTGACTTTCCGGCTTGTCGGCAATCGCCGCCAACGCCAGATCGTGCGTCGTCACCAAGCCGATAGACCCGTTCCGCAATAGCGTCTCCACAATCCCCTCCGCCCCAATCTTCCGGTCATGCGAATTGGTTCCGCTCAACAGTTCGTCCAGCAGGAAAAGCAGTTTCCGCTCCTCCCTGGACAAATCGACAATCGCTTTCAGCCGCTGCAATTCCGCGTAGAATCGGGACGCCCCTTCCTGCAGGGAATCGACGGTTCTGATCGATGCGCCCAGCCCCAGCGCCGATAGCAGCAACGTACCCGCCGGAACGCCGGCGCCCGCGTGCGCCAGCACGGCATTCAGCCCAATGGTTCGCAGGAACGTGCTCTTTCCACTCATGTTGGATCCACTCACCAACAGCAGCCGGTGTTCCGAATCCAGCGTGGCGTCGTTGACAATAGCCTTCTCCCGCTCAATCAGCGGATGCCGTAGCGCCGTTCCAATAAATGCCGGACCGCCCGCCGCCCATTCCGGCGCCACCGTGTCCGGGTTCTCAAAATGCCACGCCGCCAGCGAGCTCAACGCCTCAAACTCCCCGGCCGCCGTCAGCCAGGTATCCACCATCGCGCCGCTCTCCCGCCGCCACCTGTCCGCCGCCCGCGTGAAATGCATCGAAAACAGGAATAAGTAATTCAAGACCTTGAAGGCCTGGTTGTCGAGCGAGTCGATCCACTCCGCCAAATGCGCCAGCCGCGCGATTCGCTCGCTCGCCGGCGCGCCCTCCCGCCGAATACGTTGCTGAATTTCGCCGAGCAATTCGCTGTCAAACTTCGCATCCTCCAGCAATCGCAGCGCGCCCTCCAACACTCGCAAATCCATCCCCGCCTGCGACGTCGAGTGCAGCGTTTCTAAAACGCGGCCTCTATGCCCCCACATCACCGCCGCGGAGAAGAGCGCCCCCACCGCCAGCGGGCTTAATATCCAGAAGTAGAGCGCCGCGGCAACACAAAGTACCGAAACAAAATTTGCGGTATACAGCCAGCCGGTGGCCCTAGGAAAAACGTGCGAATCGTCCACCGCCCAGGCGCGCAAGGCTTCCGGGCGTAGCGCCGTCTTCAGGTCCGTCCCCAATACCGCCAACCGCTCCCGTAGTTCTAACTGCCCCGCCAATTCCGCCGCGGCGGCCAAACGCCGCGGCGCCGCCGGAGGCCCGTCCATCCGTAGCAGCCAGCCCGCTAGAATCGACTCCCCTTCCCGCGTTCGCGCGTGACACAGGCGTTCAAATAGGCCGCCTTTGCCGAACAAGTCGAGATCCCCGGAGAACGGATGATGGGGGTCGGCAAAGCGCTCGCCGTGCGACGCCGCTTTGGAAAAATCGCCTTGCAGCCGCGCCAGTCCCCGCTGATAATGCTGCACCGCTCGCTGTGCCAGTTCCATCCGCCGAATGACTTTGGCGTGAAGGATGGTGGTTGCAGAAAAAAGCGCCAATTGCAGCAGAAACAGCCAGGGGACGTCTTCCGGAGAACTGAGCGCCAACCATGCGCTATAGACGAGAAGTGCGCCGAGAGCCAGCCGCAAATAGCCGAAAAAGTGGTGTCGCCGTTCGTGTTCCCGCGCCGCCGTCAGCCGAGCGGCCGACAAGGATTCAAAGCGCGAGCGCGGCGTGGATAATATGTCCAATCAACTCCATTGTGGCATTGCGCGGATACTACAGAATGGTCATCTATTCATGGTGAGATACGATAGCTCCCCGCCCGCTTGCTAACCAGAGGCGGAATTTTGTAGGATCAACGGAGTCAATCGGAGCGGCTGATGGCGAAATGCAAAGCGTAGCCGCCAGGTGAGGCTGGAAGCGGCGCGTATATCGATTATCTTCACGAAGCGTCGACAATGCCCGCGCCGCACCGATTTCCGGCTCGATCCAAAGTACCGAAGTCAAGGCATAAAGGAGACCATAATGTCAGAACAAATTGCGGATATGATTCAGGTCCTGAACAGTGGCGGGATGGCCACTGTGACCTTGGACGCGAACGAGGCTCGGATTGATGCGGGAGCGACCGGAATTAGCGGAATCGTCAAGATCCGGGATATCAACAATCAAACAATCTTTGAACTCGATGGCGCAACTGCGGAATTGGCGGTCGGAGCCAGCGGAAATGGCGGAGCACTTACGGTTCGCGATTCCAGCGAGCGCGAGGTATTTCAGTTCACCGCGGCGACCGCGACTTTGACGATCGGCGCCGAGGACGCGAGCGGAGACCTTGCCGTTTTCGACGCGAACGAACGCGAGGTGTTTCAAGTCGATGGCGGCAACGCCACGATGCGGCTGGGCGCGGAGGACAATTCGGGGGAATTCTATGTGGAGGACGCAGAGGGCCGGGAGGTTCTGGAGTTTACCTCGGGCTCGGGTAATCTGAAGTTAGGCGCCGAGGGTAAGAGTGGCGGAGTGTACGTCCGTGATTCGGCCGGGCGCGACGCGGTTCATCTGGACGCCGGAAATGCCACGCTGTCCATTGGAGTCCAGGGCAATAGTGGCGGCCTGTTTCTGCGCGACGCCGCCGGCCGGGATGTGGTGCGACTAGACGCGGCCCAAGGCAGCGCCTCGATCGGAGCCGACGGCAGGAGCGGCGATCTCACGGTGCGCGACGCCGGTGGCCGGGATGTCTTCCGCGTTAACGCAGCCAACGGCGAACTCCGGCTGGGTTCCGACGGCAAAAGCGGCCGCTTCTCCGTGAGGGATGCCGATGGCCGCGACATGCTGCGGATGGACGCCGCAACGGCCAACTTATATTTGGGCGCCGAAGGGAAGAACGGCGATCTATTCGTGCGCGACGCCGACGGCCGCGAGGTGCTTCGATTCACCGCTTCAAACTCCCGGCTTCAGGTGGGAGCGGAAGAGAACGACGGCGGCATGGTGATTCGCGATGCCGAAGCCCGCGACGTTGTCAATCTGGACGGCAGGACCGCAACCATGATCGTGGGCGCTCAAGGCCACCACGGCGAGATCAAAGTTCGCGACGCGAGCAACCAGGACGTGCTGCGCTTCGACTCGGCAAATGCCACCCTCCAGGTAGGCGCGGCGGGTAACGAGGGCGATCTCATCATTCACGACGCCGAGGCGCGTCAGGTCCTCCGGTTCGACGGCGGAAGCGCGAGTTTGTTCGTCGGCGCGGCGGGAAACGAAGGCGATCTGATCATTCACGACACCGAGGCGCGCGAAGTTCTCCGGTTCGACGGCGGAAGCGCGAGTTTGTTCGTCGGCGCGGCGGGTAACGAGGGCGACCTCATCGTCCGGGACAACGATGGCCGTAACGTGTTTGCGTTCGATGGCGACAGCGCGACTCTACAGGTCGGTGCGCCAGGTCACAGCGGTCAACTGAAAGTCCGCGATACGAACAATCGGGACGCTCTGCATTTTGAGTCCGGCAACGCAACTCTTCGCGTGGGCGCCGAAGGGAACGAAGGCGACCTCATCGTCTACGACGCCGAGGCGCGTGAGGTTCTCCATTTCGACGGCGGCAACGCGAATCTGATTGTTGGCGCCAATGGCAATCAGGGCAAGATCATCGTGAGAAACGCCGTCGGCGACGATGTCATTCTTCTCGACGGAACGACCGGCGATATCGTGCTGAGCAATGGAGACGCAGCTGAGCAGTTCGACCTGGCCGATGGCGTGGACGCCTCCCCGGGAACGCTGATGGTTCTAAATCGCGAAGGCAATCTCACGCCTTCCGCCGAGCCCTACGACCGCAAGGTCGTCGGCGTCGTGGCCGGCGCGGGCCGCTTCCGGCCGGGCATCGTGCTGCATGGCAAATACGGCGCCGGAAACCGCGTCGCCATCTCGATCCTCGGTAAGGTATCCTGCCTGGCGGAGGCGAGCCATGCGCCCATTGCGGTGGGCGATCCGCTGACAACCTCCTTCACCCCGGGATGCGCCATGAAGGCCACGGATTCTTCGCGAGCCTTTGGGGCGCTGATCGGGAAGGCGTTAACGCCCCTCGATGCCGGCATTGGCATGGTGGACGTGATGATCGCGTTGCACTAGCGGGGACAATGCAATGTCAGCATCCATCAAATCGACACTCGAGTGCATCGGTGCGGATACAAGCGGAAACATATCCGTACTCAAGCGGCTATTCGGATTCTATTCAGACAAAGTTCTCGTGGATATCTCGCCCATCGTAACGGCCCAGGTATCCGTTCTCAGCCAGGTCAGGGCCGTTCAAGGGAAACACTTTCACCTGAATATCATCCGCGTTGGCAAAGACAACTTTCCCGACGCCGCCTTCGTCAACGAGGATTACGCCCTTTACATAGCCCGGCAGATTTACGCGACCGTCAACCTGGGGATCGGCCGGGTGGAACACTACTATGTTTTGACGGCGGACGCGGACGGCAAAGACGATATTGGCAGTAAGAAAGAATCCAAACAGCTTACTCAAGACTGGACGGTTCCGAACGACGGCATTGACGCATTCATCGTTCAAAACATCAGTGCGGGCTTTGGAGGCCGTTCGCCGATCGACGGAACATGCGACAAGGACGCGAACAAAGGCGACAGCGGGCCGCTCGCGGGTGAGTCAGGCCAGTCGGCGGCAAAAGCGGCCCGCGCTCTGCCACACGAGATCGGCCACTACTTGGGGCTTTCTCACACCACAAACCCAACCAATCTGATGACACCGGTCAGCGTGGCGGGCGTGACTCTTACGGGCTCGCTGCAACTGACGAGCAACCAAGGCCAGATCGTACGAGGTCACTGCTTCGTGCGGGATGGCTGCTGAGCAAGGAGATCCGGCAATGTTTACCGCCTTACTTGAACGGGCTTTGCCCGAGTTGTCCGAACAGGAACTCTTGAGCGCGATTCGTCAGGGCCTGGATCTCGACCACGCGGTGGATGCGCTCTGGGAACTTGCAAAGCGTCGAGCGGCCGTGCGCGGCGAACTGCTCGAGTCGCTACTCGCGGACTCGCGGCAGCACCCGAGCCTGCGCCTCGCGGCGGCAAATATTCTGGGAACCGAGGCGCTCCCAGCCTACCAGGCAATCCTACTGCGAGCGGCGCCGAACGCTCTTGGCAACGTTCTGAACCGCGTGTTGCAGTCGTTGGGGCGGATTGGCGACGAAACGGCACTACACTCCCTTGACAGCATTATCACCGGTGAAGACCGGTCCGTCCGCGCGCTTCGCTTCGCGCGGACGCTGATCGCCTACCGGCTACGTCTGAATACCCACCGCCTGGATCCGCCGCCAGGGGATCTGGTGATGCAAATCGACCCCCGGACAGCGGACGAGTGCAAAACTCGTCCGCTCACCGAGGACGAGTTCCGCCAAGCCGCGGATACGTCGCGATCTGAACTTCCGGCGATCCTCTTGTCAACAACGGTAGGAGTATCGATCCAGTGTCCGGGTACCGAATTGGCGCTCATAGCGGCTCGCGGATTCGAGACCGTCCAACAGTTCGAAACTCTGAAGGAGGCGAGCGCGGCGCCTTTCGTTCTGCTCGAAAAGAGTTCCTGCCCGGACGGCTATGCACTAAGCGAGTACTTCTTCGCCCACCCCGCCGCGGACGCCGGCGCCGCAAAGGTATTCGGAGTCAGTCCGCATGGCGGTGTCTCCTACTTCGGCGTCATAGACCACAACTCGGGAGGGGCCGGATTCAGTATTCGAGCGATCGATTCCGGGTACACCCCCGCGGTTGAGATTGAAGGCGCCTTCGGCCCGGATACCAAGCAGTTCGTTTTTCGCGCATTTCGCTCGGAGACGAAGCTTCGCCGTGATCGGCGCCGGCGTCGCACGCCGGAACGGGATGGGTAGAGAACGGCCAACCCGAAGCCCGCCAGGGAAGCCTAGCGGAACTGAGGATCGAGAAGTCCGAATTCCACGGCGGGTGGAACTTGCAAAATCGATACTCCGAAACGTTGCGAGTATTTCGAGTAATGCTATTCAGTTCTTGTGAGGGTATTCACGCGAGAACTGATCGCCTTGCCCGTCAAAGAGCGGGAACAAATGCGCGAGTTGGATCGAGTGCTTCACTTGGGGACGCCTGCCTGGGTCAGCGCCTCGGGAGAAAGGCTCGCAGTACCTCCCACGGTGTTTGAGGTCCTCCGAAAGGTGGTGGAACTCCTGGCGGAAGGCAAGTCGGTCACACTGATTCCGGACGGCCAAGTTGTGACGACCCAGCGTGCGGCGGACTTGCTAGGCATGTCTCGGCCATTTTTCGTCAAGATGCTCGAAGCCGGTGCTATGGCTCACCACCGAGTCGGAAATCAACGGCGGGTCTCTTTGCACGACGTTCTCGAATTCGCCCGAAAACGTGACGATGAGCGACAGTCCGCGCTCGACCGTCTCTCTCGACAGGCATTTGAATGTGGGCTCTATGACCGCAACGTGATGCCCAAAGACAGCCGTGATGAATAAAGCGGCGTGAGAAGGAATCTTGAGCGCAAAGCCTCCGTCTTCTTGGAGTCCTTAACCAGTCTGCGGTACCGGTCGCGTCCAGCTAGCCATGCGCCTCACCTGGCGTGGACATTCGAAGAGAACTGTCCACGCCGATCGGCCGTGCTTATCACGTGGCAATGGTGGCGCCATTCGTGCCGAGAGCTTAAAGCGGAATAACGTTCAACCCCGGAATCATCTGGAAGTGGCGCACGTTACGAGTCCCGGTGGCGTAGGCGTGGTAAAGCGCCGTAACCCCGATCAGCAGATCGGCGGTAGCCAAAACGAGCCCACCCTTCCTAATTCCGGCATCGATCTTCGCGGCCAGCACTCCCATCTCACGCGTGAAGGGTTCGACCGAAATTACGGCAAACACTTCGTCCAGATATACGCGCCGCTTGAGGGCCGCTTCGGGCGAATTGGCACGATGCCAGCCGTGCTCCAGTTCCATCACCGTGATGGAAGAGAGAAGGAACTGCGTTTCAGAGTAATTGGCTTCAAGCGAAGACAGAAGCCGACTCACGGACCGCTTCTCCCGCTCGGCTGCAATAAGTACGCTGGAGTCGAGGACTAATCCCATGCGGGCGGGTCTAGTGGATCGCGGCGCGAGTCGATGCCGGCCTGCACATCGCTCGCAAAATCATCGTCCGGAACAGGCGCGTAGCCGAGGTTGTCTTCATAGGCTTTCGCCAGCGCAATACACTCGCTCAGCTTGCGGCCCGGCCCCCCGGATTGCCGCGACTTGATCACCGCCACCGGCCGGTGATCCTGCTCGATAACCACCTCAACGCCCTGCCGCACCTTGGCCAACACGGCGTGAAGATCGCGCGCCACTTCGGCTTCGCTCATGTGGACGGTAGTCATCTCTTTCACTATTGCACGTCCTCCTCGATCCAAAGAGAGGTAATAGGAACCGGCGCTCCGCAAGGCCGGCCGGATTTGGCACATCCAATCGGCCGGTGCCGCGAGGATCAACGGTCACAGTTCCTCTGGTGTCCAAGTTCGCGACCGTGATCCCGATGCGCTTGCTTAACCCGCGCTCCCAATCTGTGATAACGTCCCCGCATGCGCGCAACCCGCTGGGCCGTTTCGATCGTCGCCACCTTAACCTGCCTTGCTCAAAACCCCGTCGTGATCGAGAACGGATGGGTGCGCGTCGTCCGCGCCGCTAATATACCCGGCCAGCTAAGCCGCCCTCACGTTCACCTGATCAACCGCGTAATGATCCACCTCGACCGCGGCACACTGCGCATCGATAACAAGGAAACCGGAGTCGCCAAAGACATTCCTTTCCGTGCCGGCGAGGTCCGCTGGGATCCTCGCGTCGGCTTGCACACCAGCGAAAACATCGGCGGCACCGCCATTCGCATCGTCGAGATTGAACTGAATGACAATCCTCCGCGCGACGCAACGTCGAAGGCCAACGTTAAGTTAGGCGCGCCCGCCGCGCGATTCAAGACGGACATGGAAAACGCGCAAGTCCGAATCCTGCGCACAACGCTTCAACCCAAAGAACAGCCGCGCGATACAAACTTCGCCACGCCGGTCGTGGCCGTCCGGCTAAGCGACGGTGAAACCAGTTGGCGTCCGGCGAACGCGCCCGCGGTCGCGAACGAACTCGATCAGGCCAGCGAATGGATTTTCGTCGAACTTAAATAACCGCCAGGCTCGCGTAGCCTAACATCGCGCCCAGAATCCCACCCGCCACCACGTCGCTCAGAAAGTGCATTCCCAGCAGGATCCGGGACACGCCGATACTTACCGCGCAAAATAATAGTCCGAGCGATAGGTCGGGATAGTACGACATCAACGGCGTCGCCACGGCAAACGCGGTCATCGTATGCCCGCTCGGAAAGGAGAATTGGTCCGGCGGCAGCAGTGTCGCCCACGCGTGAGCTGTAGTGGCGCACGGTCTCGGCCGATTCGCCGTCTTCTTCAGTAGACGGAACACCCAAACGCCCACCGCTCCCGCCAGAAACGCCGAGCCGGTGGCTCGAAACCGTTCTTCACCGCCAAAAAGCAAAATCGACAGGCCAATTGCGTACCAAAGCCACCCGTCTCCGCCCCGTGTCGCGCCAATCATCCACAGCCGAATCCAGCGTGGCGCCAGCCAGGTATTGCACCGCCGCATGACCATCAGGTCGCGCGTGGCGATGAAGCCCAACAGGTTGTCAGCCAGTAATCGGCTAGAGCGCATACTTCCTTTTACTCCGCATTCAGTTACAAGCCGTTGAAGATTGCAAAAACCATTCGTGAATCAATTTGTTTGAGCTTTGCGCCCGGTACAATGTCGGGTAGAATACCCCTTGCCCAAAAGACCGGCCGTCGATTTCATTTTCTTTGATGCGGGAGGCGGGCACCGCGCCGCCGCCACCGCGCTTGAAGCCGTTATTCGCCAACGGGAATTTCCGTGGGACGTTCGCATGGTCGACCTGCAGGATGAACTCGATGAACTCGACATCTTTCGCAAACTCACC
Organism: Bryobacteraceae bacterium; assembly: GCA_046155405.1. Taxonomy (GTDB): domain Bacteria; phylum Acidobacteriota; class Terriglobia; order Bryobacterales; family Bryobacteraceae. The sequence continues at coordinate 27,986 of JBJXFL010000065.1, forward strand.
GGTCTCCGCCTAGAGGACATCTACAATCGTATCCTTGAAAACGGATGGACGCTCGGATCCACCCAACTGCTCCCGTTCATGCACGCCATCATTCGGCTCTATCATCCGGCGCAAGTGCGTATGCTCACGAAGTTCTGGAGCGCCAATCCGCCGGACATGGTGGTTTCGCTCGTCCCGAATTTTGACCGTTCCATGTGGCAAGCCCTCCAAAAGGTAAATCCCGCAATCCCATTTGTAACCGTACTCACGGACATGGCCGACTATCCGCCCCACTTCTGGATTGAGCGCCAGAAGCAGATCTTTATCTGCGGAACCGATCGGGCTCAACAACAAGTACGGGAAATAAGTCCCGAAAGTTCCGCCCATCGCGTTTCGGGAATGATTCTAAGCCCGAAATACTATGACATTCAGCCCGTGGATGTGAGCGCGGAGCGTAGCCGCCTCGGGCTCGATCCCGCCTTACCCACCGGTCTCGTCCTATTCGGCGGCATGGGATCGGAGAAAATGGATGGCCTTCTGCAACGCATCGATCAATCGAATCTGGACGTCCAACTCATCCTCATCTGCGGGAAGAACGAGAAGCTGCGCGAGCGATTAGCCCAACGGCCCACTCGCATCTTCAAATTCGTCGAAGGCTTCACCCGCGACGTTCCCCGCTACATGCAACTGGCCGATTTCTTCATCGGCAAACCCGGCCCCGGGTCCATTAGCGAAGCCATCCACATGGGGCTCCCGGTGATCGTGGAGAAGAACGCCTGGACGCTGCCGCAAGAGCGGTTCAACGCCGACTGGGTCGTCGAGCAAAACGTCGGAGAATCGCTCTCTTCGTTGTCTGAGATTCTCCCCGCGCTTGAACGGCTTCTCGCCCCCGGCCGCTTGGAGCAATTGAGGCAGAACGCTCGCGCCATCGATAACCGCGCCGTCTTTGAGGTCGCCGATCTGCTCCAGACGTTTCTTCGATAGACTCCGGAAATGCGATTCGTTGCCGCCGTTCTCCTTTTCTCATTCGGTGCGTGGTCCCAAACGTATCTGGAATGGATCAACAATCTCGCGCAACGGCAATTGGCGACGCGGAAAGCGGCCATTCGCCAGATCAAGTCCGTGGCCGACGCCGAAGCTCATCAACGCACCGTTCGCGCCAAACTGATGGAAGTTTACGGCGGCCTTCCCGCCTATCGCGGACCTCTTAACGCCCGCCTCACCGGGACGCTCGATTCGGGCTCCTACAAAATCGAAAAGGTGATGTTCGAGAGCCTGCCGCGCTACTGGGTCACCGGCAATCTTTACGTTCCCAAAGGCCCCGGCAAGTTCCCCGCCGTCCTCTATGCCATCGGCCATTGGAATGAGGGCAAGCCCGCCGCCCAGCGCATGGCGGCCAACCTCGCCATGCAAGGCTTCGTCGTTCTCGCCTTTGACCCCATGGGCCAGGGCGAACGCTTTCAGGGCTACTGGTCCCGCGCCGGCGTTTCGCTCGTTGCCCCCGGTGTCCCGCAGCACTGGATCACCGGCACCGCCGCCATCCTCATCAACCAGACCCTCTCCGCCTACTTCGTCTGGGACGGCATGCGCGCGCTGGACTATCTGGCATCGCGCCCCGAAGTCGACGCCGACCGCATCGGCGCCACCGGTTGCTCCGGCGGCGGCACCCAGGCAACATACATTTCGGCCCTCGACCCCAGAGTGAAAGTCGCCGCCCCGCTCTGCTACATGCAGTCGTTCGAAGTCCTCTTTCCCGGCCCCATCGGCGACTCCGAACAGAGCCCGCCCGGCTTGCTATCGAGCGGTCTCGATCAAACCGACTACGTCGAGCTCTTCGCGCCCAAGCCCTGGTTTATCGGGTCCACCAAGGAAGACTTTTTCACTCCCGCCGGCGCCAAACCGCTCTACGAGGAGGCCCGCAATTTCTACGAAATATTCGGCGCTCAGGATCGCATCAAATGGGTCGTCGGACCCGGCGGCCACGGCACGCCCATCGAAATTCGAGAAGGCGTTTACGAGTGGTTCAATCGCTGGTTGAACAACGGCAATCCAAATTGGAAGGAACGCCCGGTGACGATGTTCGCGAACGAAGATCTACGCGTCACCGCCACCGGCCAGCTCGCCGCCGACTCGCGCGATCTCATCGAAATCCTCCGCGAACAACGGGCAACTCGTCCGGTCGCCGGCGAGCTCGACGAGTATGTCCGCAAACTCGCAGTCGTATCTCCCGGCTCCGCCAAACCCACCATTGAGAGCGAAGAGAAATCGGATGGCCTGCTCATCCGCAAGGTCAAGCTCGTCACCGAACCCGGCTTCACCGTCCAAGGCTGGATCGTTCGTCCCGACTCCTCCGCCGAACTTCCCGGCGTCGTCCACATTGAGCGCACGGCCAAGCTCTCCGCTCGCGCTATCGAAATCGCGAAGGCTGGCGCGGAGGTATTCGCCGTCATGCCCCGCGCCCTCCCCGCGCCCGTGCAGTACGTCGAACACGGCGATTGGGAAGCCGCGACCCGCGCCTGGCTCACCGGCCGGAACCTGCCCGCCATGCGCGCCATCGATATCGTCACCGCCGCTCGCACGCTCAATTCGCCGGGACCCATCCGCGGCGTCGCCGATGGCGTCCATTCGGTCGCTCTCTTACTCGCCTCGCGCCTCGAACCGCGCCTAAATCGTCTCTGGCTCGAACGCGCTCCGCACAGCTTCGCGCCCGTCTTCGAATCCCCGCGCCACCTTGGTCTGCACGACGCTGTGATGCCCGGCTTCTACACCCGCTGGGACCTCGCCGACCTCGCCCAAGGCCGCACCGTCACTTGGATGCAGCCCACTGATTGGAACAATAACATCGTCTCTATCAGCGGGCCGCTTTATCGTTACCGCGCCTTCGATGAATTGAATGAGGGAATTATTCGCTGGTTGCTGCTGTAGGTGTGTGCGAATTTCAATCCGGCTTTGCCAGCAGTCCCACCTGCGAGGCACCTGCGCCCCGCGCTTGGTCAATCGCCCGCCCAACTACCCGGAACTCCATATCCGATTCTGTCGTAAAGAAGACCGTTTTGTCGGCGCGACGAGCCAGAATCCAGCGGAGCCGCTCAGGCCAATCGGCCGCGGCCATCCGCTCACGGTTCAGCACCGCCCCGCCGTCACCAAGCACCGTGATCACCAACGCACGCCGATCCGCGGGGGTTGGCGACGCGTTCCCCTCTACCTGTGGAGCGCGCACCGGCAGGCCAACTGAATGTGCCGGCACAATCACCATGAAGATAATAAGTAGAACAAGTAACACGTCGATCAGTGGAGTAACATTGATCGTCGCCGCCGGTTGATTTCCGCCACGATGCATTGCCATGCCCGAACAGACACCGGGTTTCCGCAAAAGGTTCCGCGCCTAATGCGTCATCGCGTACACGATATAGTTAATCCCAATTCGATACGCCAATGAGGCATAGGCTTCCGGATACTCGGGATCGTCCGCCCATTCCCACGCGTCTCCAAGATCCATGTTGTGACAAATGCCCACTTGCACGCGCCCTTGGTCGTCCAGCACCGCTCGCCACCTCGGCTCTACCCCATCCCGTTCATACGTCTGTCCCGACCGGATATATTGCAAGCCTGGCACCTGGAATCGCTTGTCGAGATCATAAAGCACGTGGAAAATCGGCTCTCCGTCCGGCAGATCCACAACCATCCGGTCCGGGAAAATCCGTTGCAGACTCTCCATGAACGCGTCCCACTCCCGCGTGCCATGAAAATCGTCCACCATCAGGAAGCCGCCGCGGTCGAGATACTCCCGCAGCCGCTTGGCCTGCGCGTCGCTCAGGTTCCAATAGCCCACTTCCACGGCGTATAGCCAAGGCCAATCGAACATCTCGTCGCTATCGACATCAACGATCTCTTCCACGCTGCGGGCCTGCACGCGCGTCAGCCGCCGTACGCCTTGCGTAAACACGCGCTCCGCTTTGTTCGCATCGGTACCCCAAGAACCGCGGCGCCATCCGCCGCCGCCGGACCGGTAGCGCAGACGAGCAAACGCCCACTCCCCCGGTACGTCCGCGTCATCCGGATCGGCGGCCGGATTCTGCATCTCCCGCTCATACATGTAGGAGGAACGCCGGCTCTGGTAGGCCCACGCGGCACCCGCCACGAGCAGGAACCCGAGCAGCACCGCCGCCTTCCGCGCCGAAGTCATGTCGTCAATTTAGCACTTCGCGCCTCTTGACGCCACCCTCCCGTTTCGTCATCGCACGCCCGACAGAAAGGCCCGAACCTCTCGCAATACTTCGCGTTCATTGGACAGGAACAGGTAATGATTCGCACCCATCAACTCAACCACGCGCCGGTTTGCCGCGCCACTGAGAAATGCCTTCTTCGCCAGCGCGCGCTCCTGGTTGCCGAACGCATACGCCTCATCCAGCGCCGCCACTCGAACGGGATCCTGGGTCCGCAGCCACGGATCCACGTCTCGGGCCGAACGCTGGACCGCGAAGATCGCGAGTGCCGGCGCTCGAATGCCGCCGTAATCCGGCTTGCCCAAGCGCGCCGTCATCGCCTTCCAAACCCCGGCCGCGCCTCGCCACTTTCCTACCCCTCCACCGGGCTCCATTTCGTAATTGTTTCGGAATTCGGCTTCCGGTGGCGAGATCCGAAACATCCTTTCCCACCAGGCTTTCAAAGCGGGAAAACTTTTGCGATCAGCCTCCCTTGGCTCCGGTTCGGGAAACAGCTTCCTCAGCTTCTGAACAGTCGGATCGTTCGTCCGATCCCGAGAGTCATAATCGGCGGCGTCCAGATAGACCAATCCCGCGATCCGTCCTGGATAGCGTACCCCCAACGAACTCATCTCGTGGCCCGCAATGGAATGGCCAACCAACACGGGCGCGGTAAGTTGCAATGAGTCAAGAACGGCGAGCACATCGTCGGCCAGCCTGTCCGCCGTGTAGCCACCGGCGGGATAACTCGAAGCGCCGAACCCGCGGCGGGTAATGCCGTAGACATGACATTCGCCCGTAAGTTTCGGAGCGAACTCGTCGAATATATGAGCTGTATGCCCGAACCCAGCCAGCAAAATGACTGTAGGACCTTTACCGCCCCAATCCAATACCTCCAGCCGGACGCCGGGCTCCACCGACACAAACCGCACCCGGTGGGACTCTTGCCCGCGTATCGAGCCCATGAACCCGAAACAAAGCGGAATGGCGGCGAAGATCGCTACACGGCTCATCGCTATCCTTATCTCACGCCAGCGGATTCTCCGGCCACGAATGGCGCGGGTACCGCCGCCCCAACTCTTTCCGAACCTGGGGATACAAGCGCTCCCAAAATCCGGCTAAATCCTGCGTCATCTGCACCGGGCGGTGATTCGGCGCTAGTAAGTGGACGACCACGTTTACACGCCCGTCCGCCACCGTTGGCGTCTGTCGCATACCGAAAAAATCCTGCAGCCGCGAAGCCACCCACGGCGGCTGCCCGTCCACATACTGTACCTTTACCTGGCGTCCACCGGGCAGCCGGATACGCTCCGGAGCCAAGCGGTCAACTAACTCCCGCTGCGCCGCCGTCAACCCCTCCAGTAACACCCGCCGCAATCCGCCATCTCCCAATAAACCACGTAACTCCGCGAATGACTTACTGCCATAACAAGCCGTCTCCAGCGCCTCCCGCTGTGCCGTTTCATCGGGCGCCGGCGGCGCTCCATGCATCGCCGCGAACCGCCAGCGCGAAAGCAGGCTCTCCAGCTCTTCGGCCCCGGCAAACTGCGCCAATCCCGCTTCCACGGCCTTTTCCGCCAACAGCCGCGCTGCCAGCGCCATATCCGCGGCGCCGCTCCGCGACTCTTCGATCACAAACCCGTCGAACGTTAACGCACTTACGCTCTCCACCCGTTCCGCCACACGATTCCACTCGACTTCATCCCGCGAATCCAATCGATCCGGAAACAAATCGAGTAACCAATTTGGAGCCACCTTACTCGCCAGCCGAATAAGTGGCTGCCCCCGGTCCTTTCGATACTCAATATCCAACGCGACTAACAACGACGCGTCGCGCACTCCGGACAAATCGGACAATTGCGCCGCCCCGCCACCAGCCAGCAGTATCTCCCCATTGGGCTTTTTGCGGCCCAACCGGTCGGAGAACGCCGCCACGATCGCCATCAGCAACCCGATCTCGTTCCCTCCGCGCCGGGAGGAAATCCGGCCCGCCCGCCGAATCTGCTCGACCATCCGTGAAGTATGCGGCTGCCAACGCTGTTCCAGCAACAAGAACAAATCGGATTCGACGTGATGCCGCGGAGCACCTTCCAATCGCTCGCCCGCGCTCAACACGGCCGCCGCCCGCGCACCGTCCTCCCCCTCTCCACGCTCCTCCGCCTCCAATACCAGCCGGGCCAACCGCGGATGCAAAGGCAATTGCGCCATCCGCCGCCCCAACTTCGTCAGCCGCCCCGCCTCCACGGCGCCCAGTCGAGCCAGCAGTTCTTCCGCCGCGTTCATCGCGGCCGTTGGCGGCGCCGTCAACCACGGCAGCGCCGCGGCATCCGTGATTCCGCAACCGTGCAGATCCAACAACAACTGCGTCAATTCCCGCCGCTCAATCTCCGGCGGATCATGCACGGGCCTCCGCCCAAACTCTTCCTGTGTATACAGCCGGATCACCCGCCCCGGAGCCGTTCGCCCCGCGCGCCCCGCCCGCTGCGTCGCCGACGCCTGGCTCACCCGCGCCACCTGCAAGGAAGGAATTCCCGTCCATGGCGAGTCGATCGCCACTCGCGCCAATCCGCTATCCACCACCGCCGTCACGCCCTCAATCGTCACCGAACTCTCAGCCACATTGGTCGACAAAATGACCTTGGGCCGCGATGCCGGCGCCAACGCCCGGTCCTGCTCCTCCGCTGGCATATCGCCGTGAAGTTGCATCACGAACAGGTTGTGCGCCACCGCCACCCGCTCCAAAGCCCGCGCGGCGCGCCGCATTTCGTATGCCCCCGGCAGGAACACCAGCACATCGCCAGTCAGACCGGGCCGCGCCAGGCGCTCCACTCCATTGGCCACGCGCTCTTCCAACGCCGCACCCGTCTCCGGCGTCCATTCCACCGTAACTGGGTGCACCTTCCCCTCACTCCGCAAAATCGGCGCGCCGCGCAAATGACGCGCGACCGGGGCCGTGTCCAAAGTAGCCGACATGACGACCAGTTTGAAATCCGGCCGCCGCGTGCGCTGCAAGTCCAACAGCAGCGCCAGCGCCAGGTCCCCGTCCAGATGCCGCTCATGAAACTCGTCCAGAACCAAGATCCCCACCGCCCCCAGCCGCGGATCGGACAGCAGCCGCCTGGTCAACACGCCCTCGGTGAGAAACCGTAACCGCGTCCGCGGCCCCGCGACTTCTTCGAACCGGATCTGATAGCCGACGGTCTCGCCCAATCGCTCGCCCAACTCCTCGGCCACTCGCCGCGCCGCCAACCGCGCCGCCAACCGGCGGGGTTCCAAAACCCACACTTCGCCCGCTGTCTCCGCTAACAGCGCCGGTGGAACTCGGGTCGTTTTGCCGGCCCCCGGCGGAGCCTCCAGTACCAGACACGAATGAGTACGAAGCAACGCCCGCAACTCACCCAACAGCGCGTCAACGGGAAGCGAAATCACTTCTTTCAAAGTAACCGATGGCGATGTTTGCGGAGCCATCCGCTCGTTTACGCAACTTTTCCGCTCGGGTTGCTCGGGTTCAGCGCTGGGTTCCGGTCGTTTGTTTTCAATAGCTTCTGGGACCCTCCGCTGGTGGGGAGTTTTGTGTCGCAGATGGTTGCGGCTGACGTCCCCCGGGTTCCGTTCTGGGTTCCAGTTGTTTGTTTTCAATCGTTTCTGGGACCCTCCGCTGGTGGGGAGTTTTGTGTCGCCGATGGTTTCGGGCTGACGTCTCCCGGGTTCCGTTCTGGGTTCCAGTTGTTTGTTTTCAATATCTTCTGGGACCCTCCGCTGCTGGGGAGTTTTGTGTCGCCGATGCTTTCGGGCTGACGTCTCCTGGGTTCCGTTCTGGGTTCCAGTTGTTTGTTTTCAATCGTTTCTGGGACCCTCCGCTGGTGGGGAGTTTTGTATCGCCGATGGTCGTGGCCCGGGTTCCGTTCTGGGTTCCAGTCGTTTGTTTTCAATAGCTTCTGGGACCCTCCGCTGGTGGGGAGTTTTGTGTCGCTGATGGTCGCGGCTGACGTCTCCCGGGTTTCGTTCTGGGTTCCAGTTGTTTGTTTTCAATAGCTTCTGGGACCCTCCGCTGGTGGGGAGTTTTGTCTCGCCGATGGTTGAGGCTGACGTCTCCTGGGTTCCGTTCTGGGTTCCAGTTGTTTGTTTTGAATAGCTTGTGGGACCCTCCGCTGCTGGGGAGGATCGATAGGTCAACGAGTGGACAATTGACCGACGAGCCGTGAAAACGACTGGCGGAAGGTTATACGCAGCCCCGGATAACTTTCCTTGATCTGATTCTATCGCACGCGTCAACGGGACCCCGCGTGGCGTCGGCCGTAAGTTGTTGATTGGGTGGGAGAAAATATTTTTCGATCTAGCATGACCGCTTTACCGGCCCGGTGCGATCCTGGCACAACCGAGAACTTCGCCCGCCGATCACTATGAATACCGGTTGGCGATCTCGCGCCGCCGGCCATTCCGTGAGGTCGGAACAAAAGCGGGAACTGCGCTCAGAGTCCCGCGGCCAGCCGGCTTTAGGATGAATCAGCGCGGGAAAAATCCCGGTGCGGCAGACGGCTCGCGCGCCGCCGGCGCAACCATCGTCAAATCCGCCCCGTCATAGCGGTATGATACACGTGGTTTTGTAACATTCATGGACCGAGCCGCGCGCGTGCAACAAATCGTCGAGGCTATTCGGCCGTTTCCCGCCGAGCATTACAACGGCGCGGCGCTTTACTACGCCGGCGGCGACGAGGCGCTGGCGCGTGAAGCGTTAGCCCAACTGGCCGCCCCCGCAAAGCGTCGCGAATTCCACGCCGGCGATCGCCTGGGAGCCTACGCGATCGAGCGCGAAATCGGCCGCGGTGGAATGGGCGTCGTCTACGCGGCGCGGCGCGCCGACGCCGAGTACGACAAACTCGTCGCGCTCAAAATTGTCCACTCGAGCGGACTGCTCGCCGAAGCGGCCCGCCGATTTCGCAATGAACGGCAGATCCTGGCCAGTCTCGAACATCCCAATATTACACGGTTACTCGATGGGGGCGTAACCGCGGAAGGCGCCCCCTATCTGGTAATGGAATATGTCGCCGGCCTGCCGCTGGATCAGTTTCTACGGGCGCGCGACCTGCCTCTCGTCTTCCGTCTCCACCTTTTTCTCAAGGTTTGCCACGCCGTCCACTATGCGCATCAACACTTGATTATCCACCGCGATCTGAAACCGGCCAACGTGCTCGTCACGGCCGAAGGAGAACCGAAACTGCTCGATTTCGGAATCGCGAAACTTCTCGACCCGACCGGAGCGCGGGATCAACCCTCCACGGTCACCAGCGCCATGATGACGCCGGGCTATGCAAGTCCCGAACAAGCCGCGGGACGCCCGGTGACCACTTCGTCCGATCTCTATTCGCTCGGAATCATACTCCATGAAATCCTCACCGGCCGGCGCCCGTTCGCCGAGCTTACCGGCGGCGAACTGATCTACGCCATCCTCACGCGCGACGTGCCGCCGCTCACTCCCCTGGTCGATCCGGATCTGGACGCCATTGTCCACAAGTGCCTGCGGAAAGCGCCGTCGGATCGCTATGCGACGGTCGCCCACTTCGGGCAGGATATCCAACGGCGCCTTGAAAACCGTCCTGTCCTGGCACGCAAGCGAACATTCACCTATCACGCCGGCAAGTTCGCCCGCCGGCACTGGCCATCGCTGGCCGCCGGATTTCTGTTGCTCGTGTCGATCGTCGTCGGGGCCGCCGCCACCTATCGACAGACGCGCGTCGCCGAACGCCGTTTTGCCGACGTTCGCCAAGTGGTGAAGTACATCCTCTACGATCTTTATGACGACGCGGCCGAGATCCCCGGCTCCGCCGCGCTCCGCGCCGGCATGGTTAAGAACTCGCTGGCCTACCTTGACGCGCTGGCCAAGGACGCCGCGAACGATGTTGGAATCCGCAAAGAACTTATCGAAGGCTACCAGCGGCTCGGCGACATGCAGGGGAATTTGATCTCGACCAGTCTCGGCGACGCGACGAATGCCATCGCTTCCTACAAGAAGGGCCTGGAACTGGCGTCCGACGACAATTCCACCGCTATTCGCCGCCTCCGCGCATCGCTGCTGATGCAACTGGGCTCGACGGAGGCCATCGGCGGCCGCGCCGAAGGTATGGAGAACCTGCGGAAATCCGCCGCCATTTTCGAGAAGTTGGCGGCATCCGCGCCCAGAGAGTGGCAAACGCACTTGGACTTCGGGCGATCCCTCCACGTTTTGGGCAAGTACCTGAGCCAGTCCGATGGTGTCGTCGCCGCATCCCCGGAAGGGCGAAAACACCTTGACGACGCCGCGATCGAACTGGAGTGGGCGCTGGAATTGAAGCGTGGCGACCCGGTCGCGGTCAGCACGCTTTCCAATGTCTTTTCACTCATCGGCGCCACGCTCGCCGCCTCGGACCCCGTTCGTTCCGAACAATTCGAAGCGAAGGCGCTCGCGACCCTGGATCGTTTACCGCCGGAAGAAAAAGCCCGTCCGGCCAACAAGCACCTGCGGGCGAATTTCCTCTCGCAAAATGGCCAGACACTGGGCCAGTTGCGGCGTTTCGACGACGCCATACGCGCCTTGAAGGAGTCGATTGTCCTGATGGACCAAGCCATCGCCGCCGACCCGCGGAATGCGTCGCACGTGTTTGACCAGGCGGCGGCTCTCCGCGCCGCGGGGATTGTCTGCGGAAACGCCGGCCTACGCGAGGATGCATTGGGCTATTTTCGCCGCGCCGTGTCGCTGCATGAGGATCTTATCGCGAAGGATCCGCAATCCACCGGCAAGGTTCACCGGGCGGAGTTGTTAAACCGCATCGGGAAAATAGAACTCGACCTGGGAGAGAAGGACGCGGCCCGCCGCGACCTGGAAGCCGGGACTCGCGCCTGGCGGGAGATCGCCGACCGGCCCAAGGCTTCATCGGAGCAGCTCATCGAGGCCGGCCGCATGACGGCATTCGCACCGCTTCCCGAACTTCGCGACTTGAACGCCGCCAAGACATATATCGATCGCGCCCTGCAATTGGCGCCGAAGGAAGCGACCGTGCACGAACTGGCCGGCAACATCGCGTTGCTGCGCGGCGACAAAACGTCGGCGGCGCAGGAACTGGAACTGGCGCTGCAACTGCTTCCGCCGGTGCGGGAGGGCGAGCGGCCATCCCAAAATAGATTGGGGATTCTGCAATTGCTCGGTCAGATCCGGCGGGGGCAGTAGTGTGGCGGCACCCGAAAGCAAAATGGAAGAGTGTGGGCTGTTTCGTCATCGCCGGGTTAGCGGCCGGCTCGCTCGAAATCCATTGCTTCCAAGTTTATATGGGCCGAGTTTGAGGAGTTTCGTACCCGAGGTCAGTGTCACCTCTACTTCATGATCGGCAAACCAATTCCTTAGTTCGTTTGGCATGTCGTCCCGCATGTCGCAGCCGCTGGCGAATGGGGAGAAGGCGGGGAGAACGCATAAACCGTTGCCCTGCAGGAAAGCGCGGTGGCGACGCTTGATGGTCGAGGCGTCGCGAAGTTTCATGATTGGATGGAAGTGGCCGACTACCGTCAGGACGCCATCCTCCGGAGCGGCTGGCAGCACGTTCCCGTGTATCGCCCTAATGCCTTCGGCGCGCCATTCGGGCTGATAGTTTTGGCCCCGGTCGTGGTTGCCGGCGACGAAGATTACCTGGGTTCGTTTGTGGAGAAGGTTGAGGGTATCGTCGATTAGCTTGGCTTCTTAAGGGCTGGGGTTAGGGGCGTGGATGATGTCGCCGACTAGCACCAATTTCTTGGGCTGGAGTTCGTCGCAAAGGGCCTCAAGGCGGTCCTTCGCGCCGGCGTCCGTTAGAGGCCATAACTCACCTCGCCGGCGCTGGGCCCAAGCGAAGCCCAAGTGTAGATCCGCGATGAGGGCAATGCCCCGTTCCGGGATCCAAAGCGCCCCGCTGGCATGAGGCCTACTCATTCCACTCTTCGTAAATTGTCGCGGCGAATTCGTCGAATGCCTTTCCCGGGTCTTGCGCCAATAGGACTTCCCGATTGAAGGCGGCGAAGAGCGGAAGCGCGAATGGCGAGGGGCGCGGGTGCTCGTACAACTCCCAGGGAGCGTCAAATATGCGCTGGGCGTGGCGGAGGGCATTGGGCGCGTCGAGCATGTCGCCTAATACTTCGCGAACTGTTTCCTTGACGAGGAGATGGTTGGGTTCGTACGTCAACAGCGTCTGGTATATCAGTGCGCCATTCCAGGCTTGGAACCGTTGACCCGATCCTCGCCTCTTGACGAGTTGACCGGTCTCGGCAACGCCTCGGAACCGGCGGCCAAGCGTGTCCGTGGTCTTAAGGACCACTTCGAGATGGGCGAGAAAATCATCCGGATTGTAAGCTTGGCGGAGGGCGGGTTCGCTGACGTCGATTTTAGGGCTTAGAACCAGCAGGTGACCGTGGTCGTCACTGTTTGAGACCACGCTTTCACCGTTGGCCAGGCGGTGAGCGGCGACCCAGGCCAGCGATTGGTTTACGGCCCGGCCGGCGACGCAATGGACCATCAGCAGACGGCGGCGGGCGCGGGTCACGAACTCAATTTGAATGGGCGAGTCGATAGGGATGGGGGCGGCTTGGTTGTGGCGCTCGATGAACTCGCCGGCCAGTTCAGCTTGCTGGATGGTCGCCTTATATACTTCCCGGAGAACCGATTCCACATTCGGGCGGCCGCCTTCGGACCAGGCCTCGCGCAGGTGGCGGCGGAGGCGGAGTTCTTCCTCAGCCATTCTCGTTGAGAGCGGCATTTTGCCGCCCATCCATCGGGGAGTTGTAACGCGGTCACTGGCGGAGGGTTTTACTACGGCGATGGCGCCATGGAGCGTTTCCACTTGCACCGCCTTACCACCGATGGAGAAGGCTTCGCCGGGTCTGAGCGATGTTAGAAACCCTTCTTCGACCTCGCCGAGGCGGCGGTTATTCTTCGTCACGATGCGGATGCGGAAGTCCTCCGAAATCGTGCCGATAGCCTGGAAATACTCACGGGCGAGTTTCTTCGACGCGACGCGGAATTCGCCGTTCTCGATGATGATTTTGCCGAATCTGGCAAGGACTTGGCCGCCGCCGGCGAGATAGTTTAGAGCGTCGTCGAAGTCGGATCGAGTCAAGTGGAGATAAGGGCCGGCGGCGCGCACTTGTTCCCAGGCTTCCTCGATTTTGTGGGGACGCTCGACGGCCATTCCCAAGAGACATTGAGCCAGGACGTCTAGCGGGGCTTGGGGAATGCTCAAGTCCTCGATGTAACCGGCCAACACCGCCTGGCGCATGGCCAGCGCTTCGAGTAAGTCGGGAAGACTGAGGGGAACGATGCGGCCATAGGCGACGCCGCCCACGCGGTGGCCGCTGCGGCCGAGGCGCTGCAAGGCGCGGCTGACGCCGCGTGGCGTGCCGATGAGGATGACTTGGTCGACGTTGGCGTAGTCGACGCCCATTTCGAGCGAGGTGGAGCAGACGACGGCGCGCATTTCTCCATTGGCGAGGCGTTGTTCAAGCTCTTCGCGGAGGTCGCGTTCGATGGAAGCGTGGTGGACGCCGAACTTGTCTTCTTCGCCGGGAAGGAGGAGGGTAAGGGCGAGGGCGAGGCGCTCCGCGGCGGAGCGGGTGGCGGTAAAGGCGAGCGTGGTTTGGGCTTGTTGGATAGCGTCGATGACGGCGTGGGCGACGCGGCCGGGGTCGTAGCCGGCGGCGGGTAGTTTAAGCGGCGTATGGATTTCGAGGCGATGAACGCGGCGGATGGAATCCGAAACGATGGAGCAGGGGCGGCGGCCGCAGAGGAGTTGGGCGACGGCGTCGGCGGGTTGCGCGGTGGCGGAGAGGCCAATGCGTTGGAGCGTGTGCGGGGCGCGGGTTTGGAGGCGTTCGAGAGTGAGGGCTAGAAGGGATCCGCGCTTGTTTTCGGCGAAAGAGTGGATCTCGTCGACGATCACCGTTTCAGGCTCAAACCCGTCGCGCCAGGGTTGTTGGGAGAGGAGCGAGCCTAGAGATTCGGGGGTGGTGACGAGGAGATGGGGCCGGCGGCGGGACATGCGCGCGCGGTCGTTGGCGGCGGTGTCGCCGGTGCGGATTTCCATGCGAATCTTGTTGGCGGGCGGCAGGGCGATGTTAACGGCGGCGAGCGGGTTCTCCAGATTGCGGTAGATATCGCGGCCGAGGGCTCGCAACGGAGATACGTAGACGGCGAGGCAGGCATTGGGGAGTTTGCCGCGTTGGGCGCGAGCGCCGAGTTGGGCAAGGACGCTGAAGAAAGCGGAGAGCGTCTTTCCGCTGCCGGTGGGGGCGAGGATCAGAACGTGGCCGCCGTGGAACGTCCGCCGCCACGCGAGTTGCTGGGTTTGAGTGGGGGCGTCGAAGTTGTCGTGGAACCAAGCGGCCAGGGACGCGGGGACCCAGTCGGGCCAACGCTTTTTGCTCATTCAGGTATCCCGGTACTGTGGAAAAGCGCTTGGACGCGGGTTAGGGTGTCGATGTCGGCGGGCGTTTTGTCGGTGCGCCAGCGGACGATGCGGGGGAACCTGAGCGCGAAGCCGCTTTTGTGGCGGGGGCTTTTTTGGAGGCCGTCAAAGGCGACTTCGAGTACAACCTCCGGCTTGACCAACTGGACGCGGCCGCCGGCGTAACGCTCGATGGTTCCGGCACGGAAAATCTTCGTTAGTTGTTTGATTTCCTCGTCGGTGAGGCCGGAGTAAGCCTTTCCGATATTCAGGAATTTGTCGCCGTCCCGGACGGCGAAAGTTACATCCGACAAGACACCGGCGCGGCGGCCGTGGCCTTGCTCCGCCGCCGTTACGACGACGTCGAGCGTGGCGAACGGCTTCTTTACTTTGCGCCAGTTGGCGCCTCTTCTCCCCGATTCGTAAATCGATTCCTTGCGCTTGAGGACAAGGCCTTCGTTGCCCCTGGCTCTCGCCGCCAGGAAAAGCGCCTCTATGTGGGCGTGGCTTTCGAGTTGGGTTTGCGTGGAGAGGTGCGGAAGTTTGAGGCTTTCGAGCCGTTGGCGGCGGCGTTCGATCGATTCGCCGAATACCAGATGGCCCCGGTGCATGAGGATATCGTAGGCCAGGAACAGGACGGGGATTTCGTCGATCGTTTTTTGGCTCACCTTCTTGCGGGCAATGCGCTGCTGAAGGTGGTGGAAGGGCAAAGCGCGGCCGTCGCGGAAGGCCAGGATTTCACCATCGAGTATTAGCGGGCCGGGCTGGTTAGTGAACGCTAAGACGATCTCGGGGAAGGCGGCGGTGGTGTCCTCGAGGCCGCGGGTATAGAGCTTTACCTTGCCATTGTCGACGTGGAGTTGGGAGCGAATGCCATCGTATTTGTCCTCGGCGTACCAGTTGACGGGGTCCTCCAGTTCCTCGATTTCGTCGAGGGGTTGGGCGAGCATGAAGTCGAGTGGATGGAACAGGGTGGCTTCGATAGTTTCCAATGTTCCGGCGCGGGCGGATTGGGCAACCAGCGCGATGTCGCCGCCGCGGTTGTTTGCGGCCCTGACGGCTTCGGCCGGTTGATTTGTCGCTTGGGCGATGGCCTCTTCCACCATTTTTTCCTGCAGGCCGATGCGTAGGTTGCCGGTGATGGTTTTAACGAAGTATTTGAGGGCGGGCGCGGCGTGGGTTTGAAAAATTTGGGTGAGCAAGTCAACCTTGGTCTGGGTTAGCCGGGACCGCTGCAGGATCTCGAAGTACTTTTCGGCTTGCTCCAGGGAGAGAGGTTCCGCTTTCGTGATGGGGCGGCAGAGGTGGGCGATCGTTTCGCCGCTGTCGCCGACTTCGCGGTAGCAGAGCGATACGGTTTCGCGGTCCCAATGTGTAGCCGCTTCCAAGGCAACGCGCATGGTGGCGTAGCCTACCGATAGTTTTCTGGGATCGGTGGCGGCGAAGGGCGATCCGCTGAGGAAGAGCACGGCGCGGGCCATGTCGGCGTCGATCAGAGTTCTTAAGTATTCGGCGACGTGAGCGATTTTTTCGTTACGTGAACCGGTGGCGGCGACCCGCTCGGCGGCTTGGGCGAGCGCGTCCATTAGATCTGGGCCTCACTGGCCACATGGGCGGCGCGCGCGTTATGGCCGCGTTCGCGAAGGATGCGCGCGAATGGCTCGGCGTAGCCGTGAACAATGTCGATTTGCGTGGGATTCGCGTCGGCGACGAGGGCGAGGAGTTCGGAGAAATCGGCGTGGTCGGAATAGGGAATCAGGACGTCGGCATTGGCGCGGGCACGGGCGTTGTCGAGAGCGGCCCAACCGCTGACCAACGCCGATTTTCGCTTGGCGGGCGGGATGGGCAGTTTTTCCTCGAGGCCGGGAGTGACTAAGATGGCGCCGCCATCGGATTCCGTTGGGAAGACATAGCCTTGGGCTTCGTAGTAGGGAATCAGGCCGGCGATGGAATGGTGAATTTTGCAGGGAATCCGGTGCAGCGCGAGGGTGTGCGCGATCTCCTGGCCGCGGCCGAGGCCGTAGCCTTGGAAGACCGGAGTGAGGCCCGAGGCGAGGCATTCCCTGGCGAAGCCGGCGATTCTCGCTTGGGCGTCGGCGGCTTCCAGGAACTGGTAGATGGGCAGGCCGAAGGTGGATTCGATGATGAGGTGGTCACAGAGGGTTGATTCGGTCAGCCAGCCGCAGATGGGGGAGCGGCGTTTGATGTCGCCGGTGTAGATGAGGCGCTCGCCCTGATGGTCCACGACAAGCTGGGCGGCGCCGAGAATGTGGGCCGCTTGGCGGACCGTAAGCGTGGCGCCGTTCCACTCGATGGATTGGCCGGGATTTACGTGGATCGTTCGTTGGGTGCGATCGACCGGGAGGGGCCAGCGGTGGCGGTAAATTTGGGCGGTGATGCCGGTGGCAATGACCGTTTGATGGAGGCCGCGGGCATGATCGGAGTGGGCGTGGGAGAGCCAGGCGGACGGGACGGGAACGCGGGGATCGAGCCAGAGATCGATAGCGGGGAGAAAGATGCCTTCGGGGAGATAGTCGACGCGCATGGGCCTAATTTCAGGATAGATGCCGCGTTAAGAGATGTAGGCTAAAACTATATGGCACACGTAGTAATCGTGGGGGGAGGTTTCGGCGGATTGGCGGTGGCAAAGCGGTTGGCGCGGCAGCGGGGCGTGGCGGTAACGCTGGTGGATCGCCGGAATTTTCATGTGTTCCAGCCGCTGTTGTATCAGGTGGCGACGGGGGGATTGTCGCCGGCCGACATTTGCGCGCCGCTGCGGTCGGTGCTTGCGCCTTTCAAGAATATTCGGACGTTGTTGGGAGAAGTGACGGGCTTCGACTTGCCCGGGCGGCGGGTGCTGTTAAAAGACGGCGAATTGGCATACGACTATTTGGTGATTGCGGCGGGGGCGCGGCACCACTATTTTGGGCATGAGGAGTGGGAGGCGCTGGCGCCGGGCCTGAAGACGATTGAAGACGCGACGGAGATCCGGGGGCGAATTCTGGGGGCGTTCGAGGCGGCGGAACTGGAAAGCGATGCCGACCGGCGGCGGTCCCTGTTGACGTTTTTGATAGTGGGCGGGGGTCCGACGGGAGTGGAGTTGGCGGGGACGCTGGGGGAGATCGCCAACGACACGTTGAAGGAAGACTTCCGGTCGTTCCGGCCGGAGGAGGCGCGCATCATTTTGCTCGAGTCGGGACCGCGGATACTGTCCTCGTTTCCGGAGGATTTGGCAGCGGCGGCGGAGCGGGCTTTGCTGAAGCTGGGAGTGCGAGTGAGGGCTGGCGTGGCGGTTGCGTCAATCGATGCCGGTGGAGTCACATTGAGTAACGGAGAGCGGATTTCATCACAGACGGTGCTCTGGGGGGCGGGCGTGAAGGCATCGCCGTTAGGAGCTTTGCTGGGAGCGGAGTTAGACCGGGCTGGGCGTGTGGTTGTTACTCCGGCTTGCCAGTTGCCGGATAGGCCGGAGGTATTTGTGTTGGGCGACATGGCGGCGCTGCAAGGGATGCCGCTGCCGGGCGTGGCACCGGTGGCGATGCAACAGGGGCGGTATGTGGCGGACGCGATCGGTTCCATGCTATTTGGGAAGGGGTTGGCGCCTTTTGTGTATGTGGACAAGGGAAATCTGGCAACCATTGGAAGGGCGGCGGCGATCGCGGATTTCGGCAGGTTTCAGATAAGTGGATGGGTGGCGTGGCTGCTGTGGTTGTTTGTCCACATTATGTACTTAGTGGGGTTTCGGAACCGGGTACAAGTGTTCGTCCATTGGGCATTTCAATACTTCAGCTTCAACCGGGGAGCGAGGCTGATTACGGCGGGGCCGGCGGCCAGAGGGGCGACACATTTTTGACAACCCGACGGCCGGTACGCGCATCTGTTCCACATGCGATCTTCGACCATCTCCATTCCCATGTTTTTGAAGAACACGCGCACAACGGACACGCTCCGGCCCGGCCGGATGGGCGAGTTCCTCGCCCGTTGGTGCCGTGCCTCCGCGGCCTGTGCGCTTCTGGCCTCCCTCGCTCCCGTTCAAGGGGACACATTCACGTATCAAGGGGCGCCAATTTATTACTCCGTTCTCGGCGACGGTCCGGCCGTGGTTCAGGTACACGGAATCGGGGCCGGCGCTTCGTCGGAACAGGTGAAGTATCAGATTCAGGCCTTGGTGTCGGCGGGGTATCGGGTGTATTCGCTCGATCTGCCGGGATACGGCCGGTCGATCGGTCCGGCGCAGTTGTTTACGGGACCTTTTAACGCCGCGATGTTGACGGCGTTTATCGATCAGTTGCCGGCGGGGCCGGTGGGAATGGTGGGGCATTCGCTGGGCGGGACGTATGCGATTGCGGCTGCGGCGGCGCGGCCGGGGCGGGTGGCGGCGTTGGTGCTCAACGCGCCCGTTGGGGTGATCGCTTTTACTAATGAATCGACCACCGAAAGTGCGCAGCGGTGGCAGAATTTCGTGACTAGCCCGGCGGGCGCGCGGCTTTACGAAGCGCTGGGCAGTTGGCGCAATATCAAGCAGTTCTGCGTGGACTTGCTTTATGTAGATGAGTCGTTTTGCGGGGCGCCGACGGTTCAGGACTACTACCAGTACACACAGGTGCCGGAATCGATTTATGGAGCGGCCGCATTCTTGACGGGCAACTTAGGATTGAACGTGCGGGATGAATTCGCGGGACTTACACAATCGATTCTGCTTGTATATGGCGCACAGAACCGGCTGACTTCGATCAATGAGATGAACGAATTTCTTCGGCTGAACGCGCGGGCGCGGCTGACGGTGATCGAACAGGCGGGTCCGATTGCGAACGATGAGAAGAGCGCTGAGTTCAACCAGTTGATGTTGGCTGAATTGGCGGCGCTACGCCGGCGCTGAAGTCTTCAACGTTTTGACCGATACACGCTCACCGCGGATTCGGCCTAATAGTACATTTTCAAGCCGAACTGAATGATGCGCGCGGCGTCGGCCCCGGTGATCTGGCCGAAATTCGGTTGACCGAAAACGGTGCCGCCGGGGTTGGCGAAATTCACCTGGTTCCAGGCGTTGAAGAGCTCGGCGCGGAACTGGAACCGGATACGTTCGGTCGCGCGAATATCCTTGAGAATGGACACGTCCCAGTTGTGAAGCGGGGGCCCGAAGTTGTCAGGCAGGAAGCGGCCAATGTTGCCGAAGGTATAAGGAGGAGCGTCGCTGAAGGCGGCGGGGTTGAACCAGCCGCCGATACGCTCCTTGGCGGACCCCGAAGTTTGGCTGGGAATGCCGGTGGAATTGGGGGTCTGGCCGCCGCCCTGGGAAACGGTGGTGTTGTTACGGGAGGTAATGGAAATTGGCGTGCCGGATTGGATGGAGGCGATGCCGTTGACGCTCCAGCCGCCGGCGAGTCGATCGGCAAGGCCGCCGCGATTGAGCAGCCGCCTGCCTTTACCGAAGGGGAGATCCCACTGGAAGTTAAATGCCAGAACGTGCGGGACGTGATTGCCGGAAAGAGAACGGTCGAGATCGCGGCGATTGTTGTTGGTGTAGCCGGGGTTTTGATCGCCGAGGAAGCCGGCGACGGAGGAGACATCGTCGATCGTTTTCGACCAGGTATAAGCGGCGAGGAACTGCAGGCCGCCGGCATAGCGTTTGCGGAATTTGGTCTGCAAGGCGTGATAGCTGGAGTGCGCTTGCGAACCCCATTGATGGGTGACGCCGGTGAACAACGGGTAGGGGCGGAGGAGTTGGGCGGCGGTGGTGGTCGCTTGACCTAACGTGGTGGCGGCGGGGACGATGCCGAAGAAGGGATTGGGGACCACGGCGTTCAAACGGTCACCCAGGGCGAGGGCGGAGTCCGGGATCTGATTGAGCTGAGAATTGGCCTGGAGCTTGACGCCGCTATTGCCGGCGTAAGCGATATCGAGCAGCATGGTGCCGGGGAGTTCGTATTGTAGATTGAAGTTCCACTGGACGGTGTATGGGACCTTATCGTAGCGGAGATTGGCGTTGATGCCCTGGCCAAGGAAAGTGAGCAGCCCGTTGGCGCCGTTTTCGGGAACGATGAAGCCATCCGGGAAGGGATTACGGAGGGTGGTGTAGGGAGTGCGGCCGCCATCGATACTGGAGTTGAAAGGCGTGATGGCATTGAAGCCGAGCGCGCCGGCGGCGGCTGGACTGGGGCCGGTTCCGGTGGTGGGAGAGTAAAAAAATCCGGCGCCGGTTCTCAACACCAGACGCTGGTTGATCTTGTAGGCGAGGCCGACGCGGGGGGCGAAGTTGTTGCCGTCGACATCCTTGATACCACGAGGCGCGCCGGGAGTTCGGGAGCCGGCGAAAACCAGGCCGCCGCGCTGCGGTGGCAGGCCAGGAACGTTGAGCGGGAGTTGGGCGTCGAGGTCGAATGAGGAGGTGCGATCAAAGCGTTCGGTCATTGGAAAGTCGGTATCCCAGCGGAGACCGAGGTTAAGGGTAAGGCGATTGTTGACGCGCCAGTCATCCTGGAAGTAGAGGGCGGCATAGGCGACCTGCAGCGAGAGGGAAGGTTCGAAGCGCATTTGGCCGCCACCGGCGAGGCCTAGGAGCATGGACGCGATGGCATCGCCGCCGCCGGCGCGGTTAAAGAAACGGCGGGTAAAGCCATCATTGAAGTTGTAACTGCCGTTGGGGTTGTTGGGCCGAAAATTAGAGGCGCGATTCAAACGGTAAGTGCCGCCGGTCTTGATGGTGTGCGTTCCGACTAACCTGGAAGCGTCGCCGGTCCAGGTGTGAGTCTCGAATTTATTCCCGATGATATAGGTGGATTCGGGGCCGAGTTGACTATAGCCGGTTACGGCGACGGTGGGGAAGATAGGGAATTGCGCGGCGGCTTGGACGGAAGCGGGGAAGCCGAGTTCAGTGGAGGTAATGGTGTTTTCGAGCGGGCCGCGGGGATTGGCGTGATAGGAATAACCATAGTTACCGTGCAGGATCCACCCGCGGAAGAGGTACGAATCGTCGAGAGTACCGCTTTTATTACGGGCGCCGTTGAAGCCGGGTGAGCCGGTGGCGGCGTTGCCGTAGTGATTGGCGCTATTGCTTGTGGCGCTTTCCCAGGAGAAACGGCCGAAGAGATTTTGGCGATCGGAGATGCGGCGGTCGATCTTCGTGGAGACGTTGTTGCGAGTGGTGTTACTACCCGCTTGAGAAAAGTAGTTGTTGATAATCCCAGGGCGATTGGGCGACGGGTAGAAGGACATCATTTTCCGGCCGACGGGATCGAAGCGGGTGGACGGGATACGGTTGCTGGAAAAGGGCTGGCGCTCGCCGGCGGCGTTGATGGTGGCGGGGTCGTAGACGATGCCGTTGATCGCGGAGAATTCCCCTTCACGCATCTGGGGCGTGGGAACGGTGAAAGTGGCCGATCCCGGGTTCACCTGGCGGATACCTTCGTAATTGAAGAAGAAGAAAGTGGTTTGGCGGGACCGGGTGAGAGGGCCGCCCAGCGTGGCGCCGAACTGGTTGTAACGGAAGGCGGCCTTCTCGCGGCCATTGAAGTTGTTGAAAAAGCCGTTGGCGTCCAGAACATTATTGCGGAGGAATTCGTAGAGCACGCCATGGAATGCGCTGCCGCCGGAACGGTGCACCATGTTTATGACGGCGCCGCCCGTGCGGCCGTATTCGGCGGACATGGAGTTGGTCTGGACCTTGAACTCCTGCATGGC
The DNA here is from genome assembly GCA_046155405.1 of Bryobacteraceae bacterium. Classification (GTDB taxonomy): domain Bacteria; phylum Acidobacteriota; class Terriglobia; order Bryobacterales; family Bryobacteraceae. The sequence continues at coordinate 50,289 of JBJXFL010000065.1, forward strand.
GTCCGGGGACGGCACGTAGGCGGGTTGGTTGTAACCCATCACCTCCTGCGGGGAGCCATCGAGCATCACGGCCGTGGAAACGTTGCGGCCGCCGTTGGCGGAGAATCCGACGGCATTGATGCTGCCTCCACCGGGACCGCTATTGCGGAAGGAACTGTTCGCATTAATGCCGGGGGTAAGGGCGACCAGTTGCAGAACATTGCGGCCGTTGAGCGGGAGGTTCTCGCTGGTGAGGGAGTTGACGACCTCGCCGAGCGTGGAACTCGCGGTTTCAAGCAGCGGTGTTTCGGCGGTGACGAGGAGGACTTCGTTGACGGCGCCGAGTTCCATGGGGATGGTGATTTCGGCGACTTGCGCGACCTGGAGAATGAGACCTTCACGAGTGAATTTTTTGAAGCCTTTGGCTTCCACCTGGAGGCGGTAGTTACCGGGAGGAATCTGGAAGAATACGTAGGCGCCGGACTCGTTGGAGGCGGCGGTCCAGGGGCGATTTTGATCGATGTTGGTAAGGGTGAGTTGGGCGCTTGGAAGGACAGCGCCGGAGGAGTCCTGGACCACGCCGCGGAGAGATGCGGTTTGGGTTTGGGCGAGCAGCGCGGGCGTGAGCAAGAGAACGAAGCAAAGCGAGCGCCTGATAGCGTAGGGCATTAGCCAGAGCATACAGGTTGAGGATATGGGACTGCAATGGTCAAACGGCGGGCGGAAGCGGCGGCGGGGCGACAGAATGTGTACTTGGTCAAGCCGTGATTGAGTGTTAACTGAAGAGTTCCGTCGCCGGCTCTCGCCTTTGGGTCGCTTGCACACCCCCTCCCCAATGTGATTGCATTGTGACAATCCTTTTTATTCAGGGTTTAAAAATGAAACTAAAAAATGTCTTCCTGACGGGTGCAATGCTGCTCGCCGTCTCGTCCGCTTGGTCGCAAGACAGCCGCGGTAAAATCCAGGGCCGCATCACCGACGCCTCCGACGCAGTCGTCGTAGGCGCCGCCGTCACCCTCCTCAACAACAACACCGCCGTTTCCGCCAACGCGCAAACCAGCGCCAACGGCCAATATCTCTTTGATTTCGTCATCCCCGGTACCTACACCGTCACCGTCGAGATGGCCGGCTTCAACAAATTCGTCGCCAAGGAAATCCTCGTCCAGGCGCGTGCCGACGTCACTATCGACGGCCGTCTCCAGACCGGTTCCACCACGGAATCGATCACCGTCGAAGCCTCCGCCGCCGCCGTGCAGTTCAACAACTCCACCATGGGCTTGACCATCGATACCAAGATGACCAACAACCTGCCCATCATTCATCGCAACCCCTTCCTGTTGGCCTCGCTCAACCCCTCCGTCGTCGTGCGCTCTACCACTGAGCAGAGCCCCTTCCACCACTGGGCCGCGTCCCAACTCGACGTCGGCGGCAACACGTCCACCAAGAACGACATCATTCTCGATGGCTCCCCTTCCATGACTGGCCAGAAGTCCTCCTACACGCCCCCCATGGACGCCGTCAGCGAAGTCAACCTGCAGCAAAATGCCGTTGACGCCGAGTTCGGCCACTCCGCGGGCGGCGTCCTTAGCGTCTCCATGAAGTCCGGCACCAACGATCTCAAAGGGACCGTCTATTATCTCGGCCGCAACCCCTACTTCAACGCCCTCGCCGATCGCATCACCCGCCGCGCGAACCTCACCCGGCAACACGTCTGGGGCTCCACCGTCGGCCTCCCCATCATCAAAAACAAGCTCTTTACCTTCGCTTCCTACGAAGGATGGCGCACCATCGAACCGCGCCCCATCCAGTTCACCCTCCCCACCGATGCCGAACGAACCGGCGATTTCTCCCGGTCCCTGCTCACCACCGGCGCGCAGCGCACAATCTACGACCCCTACACCACGCAGGTCAATAACAACGTCGTTTCCCGCACCCCTTTCGCCGGCAACATCATCCCTGCATCCCGCATCGATCCCACCGGGAAAATCATCGTCGGCGATCTCTGGAAAGCCAACAATCCTGGCAACGGCCCCACTCTCCTCAACAACTTCCAGACTAGCGCCGGCAACAACTTCCGTTACTGGAACTTCTCGGACCGTGTCGATTACAACGTCAACGACAGGCTGAAGGTCTTCGGCCGTTTCAACATCTTCCGCACCTTCACCGAACTCGACGACTACACTGGCGGCTCCCCGGCCTTCCAGATCGATGGCTCCAAACGCCATTCCCGCAGCTTCTCCGGTGACGCCGTTTACGCGATCAACCCCTCCACGGTTTTCAACATTCGCGGCGCCTACAATTCCATCGTCGACTCCTTCGGCGTGCCCTCCGCCACGCTCAAGGACCTCGAGCGAATTTGGCCCGGCAACGCGTGGTACAAACCCTACCTCGCCTCGCTTCCCGATCTCTACTACCCCGGCATCAACGTCACCCAAGGTACCACCACCGCCCTCGGCCGCGGCAATTACTGGTTCCAGGAACCCAAGTCCTACAACATCGAAGCCAAGATGTCGAAGAACTCCGGCAAACACTATTACAAATATGGCGGCGAGTACCGTAAAGAAAACGTTGACGCCTTCCGCCCCCGGTTCACCATCTTCAACATCAACGCCCAACTTACCAACGCCACCTTTAACAATCCCAACGTCGGCACCTCCGGCGACGGTTGGGCTACCCTCCTCCTCGGTGCTCTGGATGGTAACTCGACCGTCGAGTCCATTCCCTTGCAGCGCCCACGCGTTAACATGACCGGCCTCTTTTTCCACGACGACTACAAAATCTCGCAGAAGTTGTCCCTCAATCTCGGCCTGCGCTACGAATACTTCGGCGCCATGACCGATCCCGAAAACCGCATCTCACGCTTTCTCGATCTCACCAAACCCATCCCCGAATTCCAGGGCGCGGGCCAGCCTGTGCTGCCAGCCGCGGCTCTCGCTCTCCGCACCTCGGCGCCGTCCTATAATGGCTCCTGGGTGTTCTCCGACGACAACAACCGCAACTCCTGGAAAGCGCCTAAAGGCCTCTTCATGCCGCGTCTCGGTATGGCTTATCGCGTTAATGACAAGACCGCCTTTCGCGCCGGCTTTGCCCGCTACATCATTCCATCCACTCTTTCCGATGGTCTGAATATACTCGGCTCCGTCCCATATCCCGGCTTTGACGCCCTCACCGCCACCATCGCTCCCATCCAGGGCATTCCCCAGCAGCGCATCTCCAACCCCTTCCCTAATGGCCTCGTCCAGGTCGTCGGTAAAACCCTCGGAACTTATACCGGCCTCGGCGGTAACCCCACCTGGTATCAACAGGATTTCAAACCCGGCGTTAATGACCGTATTAATATCAGCGTCCAACGAACGTTGCCCGGCAACATCCTCGCCGACATTACCTGGTTCATGAACTTCGGCCGCGATCTGCCTTACAACTACGACCTCAATCAGGTCGATCCCCGCATCGGCTTCCAGGTCCAGAATGCCGTCAACGCCAGCGTTCCCAATCCGTTCTTTAATGCGCTTCCGGCAACCAAAATGCCCGGTACGCTCCGTACGCAGGCTAACGTCGCCGTCAGCCAACTCCTCCGGCCCTATCCGCAGTATCAGAGCATGGTTGAGACCATCCGCTCCGGTAGCGAAAACCGCTACCGCGCGCTTCAAATGCAGTTCCAGCGTCCGTTCGTCAACGGCTTTAACTTCGTCGTCGGCTACAACTACAACCGCGAAAGCAACTTGCAGTTCTACGACAATGTTGACAATTTCACGCAGAACTTTACCTGGCTGCCCGCCGCCAATGCCCGCCACCGCCTCACTGGCGCCGCTATCTATGAACTCCCCTTCGGCAAAGGCCGCAAGTTTATGACCGCCGCTCCCCGCGCCGTGGACGCCATTCTCGGCGGCTGGGCCACCAGCGGACTCATGACGTATAACACCGGTCTCTACCTCCGCTTCGGCGGCGCTCTCGTCTCCGGCGACCCCGGCGTCAGCAACCCCGAAAAGGGCCGCTGGTTCAACACCGACGCGTTCAGGCCGCTCCCCGCCTTCACGCGCCGCACCAACCCTATTCAGTACGACAACGTCAAGGGCACCAACACCTTCAACGCCGACGTAACGTTGAACAAAATGTTCCCTATCACCGAGCGCGTCAGATTCGAAGTGCGCCTCGAAGCGTACAATGTGGCCAATGCCTTCTTCGGAGCCGATCCGGCCACCGATCCCAATAACGCCGCCACTTTCGGAAGGATCCTCTCCCAACGCGCCGGTGTCTTCGGACGCCAGATGCAGTTCACGGGCCGGTTCTATTTCTAAAGTTTCTTTAACAATCTTATTGTGTGTAAGCCCGGCAGCCGCCGAATATATTGGTTCGGCGGCCTGCCGAGCCTGCCATTTGGAGCAATACAACGCCCAATCGAAAACCGCTCACGCCCGCGCGCTAGCGTACGAGGGGGGCACATGGAAATTCGGCTCCGGCCTCCAAGCCATCACGCCCGTTTCCCGCGTCAACGAAGAACTTTATAAGGAGCACGGCCTAACTAAATACACGCGCACCAAGCGCGAAGCGCTCACGCCCGGCCACAAGAATACCGTCGGCGTGGCCTATCGGGTGTACGACCCGGGTGCCCAAATCCTGAAGTGTTTTCAGTGTCATTCCACCGGCCGGCTAAGCCTGGATCCGGCCCTCGGCATCCAGCCGTTCGAACTCGGCGTGCGCTGTGAAAGCTGCCACGGCCCCGGCGCCGGACACGCCAAATCGCCGTCGAAGACCAATATCTTCCAGCCCAAAATGCTGAACGGCGCGGGCGTAAACGCCCAGTGCGGGAACTGTCACCGCCAGCCGCCGGCGCCCGGACAGGACATCGACTGGAGCGACGCTTGGAACGCCCGCCACCAGCCGGTCTCGTTCAGTCAAAGCGCCTGCTTCCGAAAGAGCGAAGGTAAGCTAACCTGTTTCACCTGCCATGATCCGCACGGCGCAAAGCCGGCCCGGGTCGAAGCCTGCGCCGGCTGTCACCCGACGCAGCGCCATTCGCGCCCGCCCGCCAAGTCACGGACTTGCGTAAGCTGCCACATGCCGCTCGTCAAGCCATCGCCCGATCTACAGTTCGCCAATCACTGGATCGGCGTCTACCCTCCCGGCGGCAACCTGCTGCCAATTACGAAATAGCGCGGGACCCTCGATTCGGACGGCACCAGAAGTGAATCAGTGCACCCGATCATGACCGGTCATCCGGGATTGCGTCAAATCGTGGTGGAGAGGAACCCGTCCACTTAAACAAAGCGCATGGCGCCGAAGGTGACGACGCTTTGCGGATCGATTTGCCAGTGTTCGTAGTCCAGCAGTTCGCCGCGGGCGGCGGGCATGGCACGGAGGAAGGTGTAGAAGGGCGCGGAACCGCACCATTTCAGGGGATCGCCGCCTTCCTGAATTTGGGCCCAAAAGACGCCGGTGTCCCCGGTGCTTAACGAGTGGATTCGGCGGCGGTCCCGCTGTTCCACTTCGAGCATGGCACCGGCGTGAGCGGTGGCGGGAGCGTCGTCATCGTAGCGCTTGCCGACGTGCGCCATGTCGACGCCGAGAATCCAAACGAGCTCGTCGCCATGGCGTGTTTCAAGGCCGCGGAGGGCGTCGATGTAACGGCGCACTTCGTCCGACTTTTCGGGCGGACCGCCGAGATAGATGCTGCGCGCGTAGGAACCGCAGAGCAATGGGAGGATCTTGACATCGGGGCCGTAGAGATATTGCAGGAATACGACCTGAAATTCGACTGAGTGTTCCAGGGAGAAAAAGTAGTCCTCTTCCAACACGCCCGCCCCACCCTCCCGCTTCAGTTCGGCGAGCAGAGCCCCGTTGACCGGCGCGCGTCCTACCGGCGTCTCGAAATCCTTGCGGGTCGTGCCGAGGCGATCCATCTCTCCATAGTGGGAGGTGCCCAGGATGACGAAAGTTTTGCCGGCGGCCTCCTCCTTGGAAAGCGACTGGGCGAGCGCCGCGTATGCGGCGGCATAGGAGCGGCTGGCGGCGCCGGGGCTGGCATGGGGGGCGGCGATGGCGCGCACCTTCCTGGCCTCCGGCTTGGGCACGGAACGGAACCAGTTATCGAACTGAGCGTGGAGAGCGGCGGAGTCGCCGGGGTAGTTCAACGGCCCGCTGTGGGAGTGAGGCAGAACGTCGGCTGCCCGCCAAACGCGGAGGCGCGCTTCGCGGATGGCCGCGAAGTTGTCGTCTTCCAGAAAGCCCGCCTCGCTGAGCGCGGATTCAAGCTGGCCGGCCACTTCGCCGGTTTCGAGTTCGCCGGTAAGGCGGGTTAGCGCGGCCCGGAGATCGAGGGCGGTGTTTTGGCCGTCGAAGAGATCGAGGATTTGGACCAGCGCGGGTTGAACGACGAGCTGGCGATCGGAGAAGCGATTCCGATCCTGGATGACGAGGCCGGGGTGGCCGCGGTCTGGCGAGGGAAAGAAGTCGAGGTCCCGTCGGAGCGGCGCTAGGGGTTTGGCCATTCTTATCATTTTAGTGTTGGATGACCCGCCGTTCGCCGGATTTACGCGTACGATGTAGATTAATGGCCAGACTAAACGATGTGGAACTGGCGGCGGCCGTGGATTCCCTGCCCGGCTGGACCGTCAAAGACGGCAAGTTGCACCGGGAGTACGAATTTCCCGATTTTGTTCATGCCTTTGGGTTCATGGCCACTGCGGCTATCGCCATCGAGGCCATGGAGCATCATCCGGAATGGTCCAACGTTTGGAACCGCGTGGTGGTGGATTTGACCACGCACGACGCGGGAGGACTTACGGCGAAAGATATTCTGCTCGCCGGGAAGCTCGAAGAGTTGGCGAAAAGGCTCCAGTAGATGCGCGGATTTCTTTTTATGAACCCGCGCAAAACGGACGCGGTCGCGGTCGAGGTTAGGGGTGGATTCGGGAATGGTCGGGGGCCGCGGCCGGCCTTTGCGCTTTTGATGAACCCGCGCAAAACGGACGCGGTCGCGGCCGAGGTTAGGGGTGGATTCGGGAATCGTCGGGGGCTGCGGCTGGCCTTTGCGATATTGGCATTCGCGGCGGCCGGCTTGCTGCCGGCGCAGGAACGGTTTGCCGGTTCCGGCGATATCGACCGGGTGATCCAGGAGGCGGTGGATGCCGACCAGATGCCGGGCGCGGTGGCCTGGATTGGCCAGAACGGGAGAATCCTGCATCGCATGTCGTACGGCAGCCGCAGTTTGACGCCGGAATCGGAGCCGATGACGATGGATACGATTTTCGACGCGGCGTCGCTGACGAAAGTGGTGGCGACGACATCGTCGATCATGCGGCTTTTCGAGCAGGGCCGCGTGCGGTTGGGGGATAAGGTCACGGAGTATCTCCCGGCATTTCAGCGGGGAAAAAGCGACATTACGGTGCGCATGTTGCTGACACATTTTTCGGGGCTGCGGGGGGATGTGGACCTGGAGCCGGAGTGGAGCGGGTATGAGACCGGGATTCAGAAGGCGCTGATCGACAAGCCGGTCGCGGGTCCGGGCGAGCGTTTCATCTACTCCGACATCAACTTCATTCTGTTGGGCGAGATGGTGCGAAGAATCACGGGGAAACCGCTGGATGAGTTCGCGCGGGAGGAGATTTTTCTTCCAATGGGAATGACGGAGTCGCAGTTCAACCCGCCCGGCGGCCGAGGTCGCAGGATCGCGCCGACAGAATTGTATCCGAAAATGGCCGCGCCGCTGCGGGGCGTCGTGCACGACCCGACGGCGCGGTTCATGAATGGCGTGGCGGGACATGCGGGACTATTCACCACGGCCGCCGACCTATCGCGATTCGCGCGGATGCTGCTGGGCAAAGGGGAACTTGATGGCAAGCGGTTCTTCAGCCCGCTGACGATTCAGAAGTTCACGCAGCCTCAGACGCCGGCCGACCAGCCGGTGCTGCGCGGGCTGGGTTTCGACATGGATTCGCAGTTTTCCGCCAATCGCGGGGAGTTGTTCCCGCTCGGTTCGTTTGGCCATACCGGGTTTACGGGAACGTCGCTGTGGATGGATCCGGGTACCGGGGCGTATGTGATTTTGTTGACCAACAGCGTGCATCCGAGGCGCAGGCCACCGGTGACGGCATTACGGGCCAAGGTGGCGACGATCACGGCGGCGGCGCTCGGCGTGGACGTGCCTGGCGCAATTCTGAACGGCTATAACGAGTCGATGGGCGGGGTGCGGCGGGCGGTCGCGCGAACGGGAAGCGTCGAAACCGGTTTGGACGTATTGGTCCGGGAGAAGTTTGCGAGGTTGCGCGGCAAGCGGGTAGGGCTGGTGACGAACCATACGGGCCTGACACGGGACGGCAAGCGAAATATCGATGCGATGGTGGCGGGCGGCGTACGGTTGGTCGGGATTTACTCGCCGGAACATGGGATTTTTGGGAAAGCGGATCACGATGGCATCGGGGACTCGCTGGACCCGGCGACGAAGGTGAAAATCTGGAGTCTTTACAAAGATGTCAACCGGCGCCCAAGCGCGGAAATGCTGGCCGGGGTGGATGTGGTGGTCTTCGATATTCAGGACATCGGCTCGCGGTTTTACACCTATGTCAGCACGATGCGGAATGTGATGGAGGAGTTAAACCGGCGCAATCTGCCGCTCGTGGTGCTGGACCGGCCGAACCCAATAACGGGCGTCAAGGTGGAAGGACCGGTGCTCGTCAAGGGTAGCGAAAGCTTTATTGGGACGCACACGCTGGCGGTGCGGCACGGAATGACGACGGGGGAGTTAGCCAAGCTTTTCCATGGGGAGTTGGGAATGAAGGCGCCGCTGGATGTGGTGCCGATGCGCGGTTGGCAGCGCGGGGACTGGTTCGATTCGACCGGCCTGACGTGGGTGGATCCGTCGCCGAATATGCGGTCCTTAAACGCCGCGTTGCTGTATCCGGGGGTGGGGATGCTGGAGGCGTCGAAAAATTACTCGGTGGGACGCGGAACCGATGCGCCGTTCGAACAGATCGGCGCGGCATTTATCGACGGGCCGAAACTGGCCGCTTACCTGAACAGTCGCCGGGTTCCGGGGGTACGGTTTTACCCGACGCGATTTACGCCGAATTCCTCCAATTTTAGGGGCCAATCGATCAAGGGGGTGCGGTTCGTGATTACGGACCGGGAGGCGTTTGGCGGCGCGCGACTGGGGCTGGAGATTGCGGCGGCTATTCATAAGCTGTTCCCCGGCAAGCTGGATTTCGCTGTCAACAAGAACCTGATCGGCAATCCGGCGACGATTGAAATGATCCTCGCCGGGGAAGATCCGCGTGTAATTCAGGACCGGCAGGCGGATGATCTGGCGGCCTTCGTCGCGCGCCGGGCGAGGTATCTGCTTTACTAGCGGCCGGACGCTATCACGCTTGAAGCGGCGGTTAGCGACTCGGAAGACAAAAACGCCGGGATGGTAAAAGAAGGGCTGTCTCGAGTCCCGGCGCCGGAATCCGCGTGGCGTCAAACGCCCGACGCGCGAAGTGTCCGAGCGCGGCGCGGCCGAGACTAAGATATCCGCGATGGCGCACTCGAGCCTGGCGAACAGGGGTTTGGGAGGATGGCGGCGCGGGGGGCGGAGGTTTTCGGCGGGGCCTTGGTGACAGATGTAGCGGGCGGCCTAGAACAGGCTGGCAATGCCTTGCTGGGGGAAGTAGGTAACGCCGAGGGTCACGCGATAGCCGGTACGGCCGAAGGTGGTCTGCTGCAGGTCGTAGGTTCGCCAGTCGTACCGGGCATTGATACCGAAACTCTCGGTGAGCTTGCGGGTGACGTTGGCGCCGGCGGTCCAGCCGTTAAAATTGCCGGAAGCGAAGCCAAGACTGACGAGCTTGTTATACTCGACGTTGGCGCCCAAGGATAAATCCCGGCTGACATCGTAGTTTAATCGTGCGCCGACGCTTTGGTTGATGGAAGTCAGGAAGTAGCCATTTCCGGGAATGATGGCCCGCTGTGCGGTAACGGAGCCATAAGAGCGGCGATAGCGTCGCGTGGCGCCCACCGAATAGCCGTAGAGAAGATTATTGGATTCAAAAACTTCCGCACCCGTGGCGCGCCCGAGAATAGCGGTAAGTACCGGATCGAGCGCGACCGTGCGGACCCCGACGGTGGACTGCCGGGAGCCGGTAAGACTGCCGATAAACGTCCAATCCCGGCCATACCTGCGGCTTATGTGCCAGCCAACGGTATGGATATCCGACTCGCCAAAAACCTTGGAGAAATCAAAATGACTGAAGGCATAACTGACACCCATACTGGTGCGGCGGCTGACTCGATAGACCCAGTCGGCGGAAGCGCCGTACGACTGCAAATCGACGAGGCCGCGGGCGCGGCGGCGAACGCTGGCGGCGGTGCCGGAGAAGCGGACGGAATGACGACGATTGAAGGTGTAAGTAGCGCTGGTTGTGTTGCCGATGAAATAAGTTCGAGAATCAAAAAGTTCGGAGGTAGGAGCGGCGAGGAATTCAAACTCGCTGGCCTGAAAGACGGCTTGGCCGCCAAGGAAGCGATTGGAGGTGCCAGCCCCGGTTTGGCTAACGACCTGCCACTTTGGGCCGAGTTGTATGCCGCCGCCTAAGTTCAATTGGTGATTCGTGCCGTTGTAAAATGTCTGGCGGACGAAGTGGTTATAGTCGCCGCTGTAGTCGACGCCCACGAAGCTGCGCCGCCAGAGTCTGCGGCCCGAAACGCCGAGAGCTGCGGTGGCGCCCAGGCTGCTCGATTGTTGCAAATTGCCGGAAGAATCGACCGAATACCCCAGAATATTCGAGTCGTAGGTACCATTCACCGAAGCCTGTACATGAATGGGGACGACTTCAGAGCCACGCTTGCCGGAGGACGGACCATCGCGGCCCAAAATGGAAGGACCGTCATAGGCGGGCGCGCCGCCCAAACCGCCCTCGACTCCAGTGTTTTGAGCGGACAGAGGCACGACGGCCACAAAAAGAATGAACAAAATCAGAAACTTCGTAACGAGCGACAATCGGCCTCCATGCACACTATCGGCGCGAAAAGCGAACTACTTTACGGAATCGGCCTAGTAGTTGACTCGCGTGCCAACGTCTTCCCAGACTATCAGATAGAATTCGGGGTTGGCCCGGCGAAACGGAAGACGGGCCGCGGATGGGTTGCCGCGGCCCGTCTTACCGGTTATTTTTCTTCCCGTTTAGAAGATATACTTCAGCGGGAAAGGGTCGGCGAAGCCGGGGTTGAAGACATCGGCATTGCCGAACCGCGGGGCCATCGAGAGCGCAGGGCCATCGGCTACGGCGAGCGGCGCGTTGGGGTCGTAGCCCTTTTGATGAGGTCGACATCGTGGAAGTCGTCGCGGCGTACAGGGTTGATGACCGAGATATGGCGCGGACCGTCTTCCCGGCTCGGAGGATCAAACTGTTACCGTCCATCCAAGTCGGCGGACCATTCTATTCATGTTGGCGGGTGGCGAAATATCGGACGCCTCGGCTGCTGTGCCGCCATGGAAGCGGTATCACCTCACCCGGTCGAGCGGTGCGGAGGTGTTACTGTTTGTCGTAAACGGCGACGTAGGTGGCTTTCTTACCGTCCGGACGAGTAACATTGCCCCTAATGGTCATGGTCTTGCCGTCCGAAGAAATGGTGCGTGTGGACGTCCCAACGGCCTTGCCTTGCCGCATGTACGTGGCGGAGATCCGGGCGCTGGCGGAGTTTTTCACGATGATGCCGTCCCAATTCGGGTTTCCGGTGAACTTCGCTTCTTCCCCGTCCTTTACAAACGTGTAGGACCTATTGATTGGTTCGCCGGTGGCGGACACGCCCTTGGCGGAGTAAGTCCATCCGCCGCCCTGCATGGTGTAAGTGACCGTCATTTCCTTCGGCGCGGTATCGGTGTATTTGGATTTGGCGATGTTTAGTTTCCATGTGCCTTCCACGCCGGCGGCTGAGACAGTCATGGCGAGTGCGCACATGGCGAGAGCGAACGATTTGAACATTGAATTCTCCTCAGGCGTATTTGCGCGTTGAGATTACCCCACGCGCGGCACTAAATATAAGCCCCCGCAACGCCGAATGCAACGGTTTAGCCTGTGGAAACAGGAACTTCGCATAGCAAGCGGGCAGCAGCGGCGGAAGGGCGGCAGAGAGCGTATTAGGGGCAATCATAGCGGACAAAGGAGATTCGCAAGCGGGAAAGGAGCACTGGCAGTGGCGTCGGAGAGGCTTCGCGGAGCCGCCTGTCCGGGATGGGGCACACCGTTGCGGCCGCCCCTCGATCAAAGGGCG
>JBJXFL010000067.1:0-37748 GCA_046155405.1 Bryobacteraceae bacterium
ACACATACGTACATTCGTAGATATATTCACCAGATCGATAACGATTCAGGCTATCGGACCTCTTGTGGCGGCGGACTCGCCAGCAGAAAATGTTATCTAGAGGGTTGGCGTGAAAATTCAGGCTAGCGTGTCTAGCGAGAACCTGCTGATTTTGCCGCGAGTCAAGTCGGAGACCCTGGGCTGACTGACTGACCTTCAGGCGCTTGGCGGCGTCCGCTTGGGTCAAACCTTCCTTTTCGATAAACTTTCGCAGCGCCGTCATCATTTGGGACCGGAGCCGCAAACTACGGGACTCGGCGGGGGGAAGCGGAGGTCGGTGAAAACATCGCCGCTGCCCATGGTGATCGTCGTGTCAATTGCGGTTTTCATGACTTACCTTCTCATTTGGTCGTCGGCTTGTCCATTAGTTCCCATACACATTCCAGGCTGAGCCGCGGCCCCGCAGTGCATCTTCAATCGCACTCACCGAAATGTCCGGCGCCAGTTGTCGTAGCAATAAACGTGAGGCCGCAAGGTTGCCGGTCGAAGGAGTTGCTGGAGCACCAGCATGCTGCCGTTGACCGCCTAGGAAGATAAGTGAGAGTATACGGAATGAATGTATGGAATTACGGGCACGGCCCTGCGAGCCCCCCCCTCGCAATCGTCCATGAGATGGCAAATTTCTCAGCGAGAACGATCCGGCAACACGCAGGTGATGGCGGCGATTCCAGGTCGCCACTTAGTTGCCGCCATCTCCATGCGTCGGAAAAATGGAAATCAAGGAGAACGCCATGGCCGATAGTACGCTCGAAACCAAAGCTCACGAACTGCTCGGCCAACTCGAGCCGAACAAGCTCGCAGCGGTGGTCCACTTGCTGGAAGTCATGATTCACGACGATCACGAACCGGTAACCGAAGAGGACCGTCGCCGCTTTCACGCAGGCCAGGCATGGTTTGCACAGCGCGGCGGCAAAGGCATACCCATGGAAGAGGTGCTGTCTGAGTTCGGGCTGAAACCCGAAGATTTTCCCTTGAGCAGGTAATGCCGTCCTACCGTATCGAGTGGCTCGACGAAGCCAAGGCCGATGTCCGTCGTTTGGACCGGTCCACGGCCATGCGCATCTTCGATGGCATTCTATATTACGCGCGCAGCGGTGGCGGAGACGTCGCTCCTCTCCATGGCGATCTGGCTGGGTGCTTCCGCTTGCGGATCGGCGACTATCGCGTCCTCCTCGGTCTTAACGACGGCGCCATGCGCATCTTCGGCGTCCGCCTTCGCGATAAAGCCTACCGTTCCTAATCTTCGTGGATAGTCTAGGATTGCCAGAAAGCTATCGCAGCTCGCGAATGCGCAGGTTTCGGAACCAGGCGTCGCCGCCGTGATGAGTGAGAACAATGGGGTAGGCTTTTACCTTGTCGTTCTTGAGCTCGTCGAGATGGGCGGGTTTCGGAATGTCGGGGCGGGACTGGGCCGCCATCGAAGCGCGGAGTTCGGCGGATTCGAGATCGGCGTCGACGACTTTGACGGCGTTAATCCAATGTTCCAAGTGCCGGCCGTTGACGACAATTTTGGCGCGATGCCATTGACCGACGGGAGTTGGGGGAAGGTTTTTCGGGGCCTGGTAGAGGTAGAGGGCACCGGTACCGTGGCTGGGATGAAGCTTGGCGTCGGCGAAGTTCGCGTCGTCGATCAGTTGCAGTTCGAAGCCGAGGGCCTTGGGAACCTCCGGATCAATGCGCCCGACGGCCGGATTGGCCCGCATGCCGAAGACCAAATACTTTACGCCGCTATTGGCGCCTTTGGCGATTTTCCATTCGAATTCGCATTCGAAATTGCGGTAGCTTTTAACGGTGGAGATGTCCACTCGCGGAGCGGTGGGGATGGAGTGGATGGCACCGTCTTCAATGTTCCAGGCATGAGCGGGAAAGGTGGGATTGCTTTGGGTGCGCCACGCCGGGATTTCCCAGGGGCCGGGCTGGGCGCTTAGAGCTACAACGAAAAAGGCGAGACTACTTTTCGTCATATCCGCGAAGCTTGCGAGCCCAGATATTGCGATAGCGGACAGGCTCGTTATGATCCTGCAGCATTAGCGGTTCGTCCGCGCCGTGGGCCTTGAAAGGGGCGACGATCCGGTGCGCCATGGGAGCTACTATTTTCTGCCGGTGATGGAGCAGGACTCCATTGTGCATCAAGGTCACATATGGGTTCTTCACCAGCTTTTCGGCTTCGAATTTCGGCGCTTCAAAGATGATGTCGTAGTAGTTCCATTCGCCGCGCTTTTTGACGGCGTTAACCAGCGGCGACCACTGCCCATAGATGGCGCCGGCCTGGCCATCGGCGTAGGTGGGATTGTCCCAACTATCCAGCACCTGCACTTCGTAGCGGCTCATGATAATGACCCCGCTGTTGCCGCGCATCTGCGAATTGCCGAGGATTTCCTGCGGCGAGGCCCATTCGATGTGCAACTGCATGTCGCCGAATTTTTCCTTGGTCACCGCGTCGCCGGCGCCGTTGGCGACCTGCATATAGCCGTTCTCCACCTTCCACTGGGCGGGCGGATCCCCACGTTTTCCGTTAAACTCCCACTGGTCCAGATTCTTCCCGTCGAACAGAACGATGGCGTCCGATGGAGGGTTGGTTGGCAGCGCGCCGGGCGTGATCTGGCGCGGATGCGGGCGGTCAATGTCGTGGACCTTCCACTTCTGCTCGGGGATCACGGGCGTGTCGGAATAACCGACCGGCTGGTTCCAACGGTCCGGCCCGCCCTTCTTCTTCTGCGCTTGCGCCATCAAGAGAATCGCCGCCGCCGAGACGATTCCGGAAACCAGGAGTATCCGCTTCATAAAAGGCTAATCTATCACACCGCCTATGATGGAAGAATACGCATGGAGAACATTGAAATCGCTCGCGTACTGGCGGAAACCGCGGACCTGATGGAGATCGCCGCCGAGGACGGTTTTCGCATCCGGTCGTACCGGAATGCGGCCGCCGCGATTGAGGGGCATCCCGAACGAGTGGCGGCGATGCTGCACGATTCGTCCCGGAAAGTGACAGACATTCCCGGCATCGGCAAAGGCATTGCGGCGGTACTGGAAGAATTGGACCAGCGCGGCACGTTTGCCCGGCGCGATGAACTCTTGGAGAAGTACCCGCCGACGGCGCTGGAAATGCTGCATATACAGGGCCTGGGGCCGAAGACCATCGCACTGTTGATCGAGACCTTCCGCATCTCCACTCTCGACGATTTGAAGCGTCTGGCGGAAGAGCAAAAGATTCGGACGCTGCCGCGGCTGGGCGCGAAGTTGGAAGAGAAAGTTCTGCGCGGGATTGAGCAGTACCGGCGAAGCGCGGGGCGATTTCTGTTGAACTTCGCGCAGCAGACGGCGGATGAGTTGTCGGCGTATTTGTTGGCTGTGGAAGGAGTGTCGAAAGTAACTCCCGCGGGTTCGTTTCGGCGCGCGAAGGACACGGTGGGAGATCTGGATTTGCTGGTCACGGGGCCCGGCGCGGCGGCGGCGTTGGACCGGTTCTCCGCGCACCCAAAGGTGCAGGAGTTGCTGGCGAAGGGCGAGAACAAGGCAAGCGCGCGCGTGGGGATTGAAGGCATTCAAGTGGACGTGCGGGCGCTGGCGCCGGAGCACTTTGGGGCCGCGTTGCAGTACTTCACCGGGTCGAAAGAGCACAATATCGCGCTGCGCCAGCGGGCGTTGCGAATGGGCATGACGCTCAATGAATATGGGCTGTTCACGGTCCCTGGCAACGCGCTGGCAGCGTCGGAAACCGAAGAAGAAATTTACGGAAAGTTAGGGTTGGCTTGGATTCCGCCGGAGATGCGGGAGAACCAGGGCGAGATCGATGCGGCGGAGCGCGGGACGCTGCCGGAACTGTTGGCCGTCGCCGACATGCGCGGCGATCTTCACATGCATACTCGCGAGTCCGACGGGCGGGCGACGCTGGAAGAAATGGCCGAAGCGGCTCGCGGACACGGGTACGCCTATATCGCGATCACGGATCACTCGAAGGCGCTGGCGATGGCGAACGGGTTGAATGAGGCGCGGACGATCGCCTTCGCCCAGCGCGTGCGGGCGATGGACCAGGAGGCGCTGGGCATACGCGTGATGAGCGGGATTGAATGCGACATTCTGAAGGACGGGCGAATGGACCTGGACGATGAAGCGCTGGCCGCTTTGGATCTCGTGATCGCCAGCGTTCATAGCTACATGAACTTGACGCCGGACGAGATGACGGACCGTTACCTTCGCTGCCTGGAGAACCCGTTCGTAAAAGTGATCGGGCATCCCACCGGGCGCGTGTTGCTGCACCGCGATGCGTTCGTTTACAACTTCGAGCGGATCGCCGCGGAAGCCGCCTCGCGCGGCGTGGCAATGGAGATCAATGCGAGCCCCGAGCGACTGGATCTGCATGCCACATTGATTCGGATCGCGAAATCGAAGGGCTGCCGGTTCACGATTTCGACCGACGCGCACCATCCAAAGCACATGGCCAACATGCAGTACGGCGTGCGCATGGCGCGGCGCGGATGGCTGACCCGCGGCGACGTATTGAACACGCTGCCGTTCGATGAATTCAAGGGCGCGCTGCGGAAATCACAATGAAAATTATCAAGAGCGAAGAGCTGCTACGAACCCCGATTTTCTGGGTGACCATGGACAAAGCCATTGATCCGGACGGTTTTGAAATTGACCGGGCGATCGTCCAGCACGGCGGAAGTTCGGTGGTGCTGCCCATCGACGAGAAGGGCCGTGCGCTCTTGGCGAGGCAGTTCCGTCTACCCGCGCGCGATTATCTTTGGGAGATTCCGGCGGGCCGCATGGATTCGGGCGAGACGCCCTTAAGAGCCGCCAAACGCGAACTGAAGGAGGAGACGGGACTGTCGGCGAAGAAATGGACGCGGCTGTTTAGCCTGTACATGAGCCCCGGATTTCTGGCCGAGAAAATGCACATCTACGTCGCGCGGGACTTGAAGCGCGGCAAGACCAACTTCATGGAAGATGAGCGTATTGAAGCGCGCTGGTTCACCGCCAGGGAGATCAATGAAATGATCAGGAGCGGC
Organism: Bryobacteraceae bacterium; assembly: GCA_046155405.1. Taxonomy (GTDB): domain Bacteria; phylum Acidobacteriota; class Terriglobia; order Bryobacterales; family Bryobacteraceae. The sequence continues at coordinate 5,055 of JBJXFL010000067.1, forward strand.
AAAATAATCGATGGGAAAACGATTGCCGCGTGGCTGGCCTGGCGGACTCTGTTCAAGGCGAAGTAGGATTTCAAGATGCGACTCTTATTCGGATTATTTTGCGTTAGCTTGGGTTTTGCCGCCCAACTGCCGCCGGTGCTGATTATCGGCGACTCGATTTCAAACGGCTACACCCCGGTCGTGACGACGCTGCTGGCCGGAAAGGCCGACGTGAAACACCACGCGGGCAATGCCGCCCATACGAACAGTGGCGTGGCCAAGTTGGACGGATGGCTCGGCGCGGAGAATTGGAAAGTCATCACATTCAACTTCGGCCTGCATGATCTGAAAATCATGGAGAACGGCCAGCATCAGGTGAGCGTCGAACAGTACGAGCGGAACCTGCAGACGATAGCTGAGCGGCTGAAGAAAACGGGCGCGCGCCTGCTCTATGTCACCACCACACCGGTGCCCGAAGGAAAGTTATCGCCGCCACGCAATCCGGGCGACGAAGTATTGTTCAACGATGCCGCGCTGCGGGTGATGAAGAAACACAAAATTCATATCGTGGATCTTTACGCATTCGCCAAGCCGCGACTCGCGGAGATCCAGGGCAAGGCCAACGTGCACTTCACGAAGGAGGGTTCGGCGGCGCTGGCTGAAGTAGTCGTAAAAGCGATTGAGGAGCAATTGAAGAAATGACGGCCGTTCCCCTTCCCGGCACATCGCTGCAAGTCTCGCGGCTGTGCCTGGGTACGATGACATTCGGCTCGCAGGTGGATGAGGCGGGGTCGCTGTCGATGGTGGATATGGCGCTCGACGCGGGGATCAATTTCTTTGACACGGCCAACGTTTACAACGCCGGCCGGTCGGAAGAAATCATGGCGAAGGCCATGTCCGGCCGGCGCGATAAATTCATTCTGGCGACCAAGGTGCGCGGCAAGATGGGCGACGGTCCCGATGACCATGGGCTATCGCGCACGGCGATTCTGAAGCAATGCGACGCATCGTTGCGGCGGCTGAAGTCGGACTACATCGACGTCTATTACATGCACATGCAGGACCACGCCGTGCCGGTGGAGGAGTCGCTCGACGCCATCGATTCATTGGTGAAATCCGGCAAGGTTCGCTATCCCGCCGTATCCAATTTCGGCGCTTGGCAAATTCTGGAAATGCAACACATGGCGGCCGCGAATGGCTGGACGCCGGTGCATATTTGCCAGCCGATGTACAACCTGTTGGCGCGAAACATTGAAGCGGAACTGTTGCCGATGGCGCGTAAACACCCGGTGTCCACGTTTGTGTATAACCCCCTGGCCGGCGGTTTGCTCACCGGCAAGCACGAGCCGCAAGAGGCGATCAAGGGCAGCCGCTTCGACGGCAACAAAATGTACCGGGAGCGCTACTGGAACAGCGAGCAGTTTGACGCGGTGGCCGAATTATCCTTCGCCGCCGGAGCGGCGCACCGGAGCCTGGTGAGCATTGCGCTCAACTGGATTCTGCATCACACGTGCGCCACCGGGCTGATTCTGGGGGCGTCGAAGATGCGGCATCTCAGCGCCAATATCGCCGCCTGCAAGGAAGGGCCGCTGGATGAATCGACGCTCGCCGTTTGCGAGTCGGTGTGGAAACGGCTGCGCGGCGTGACGCCGGAATATATTCGATAGAGGAAGATTTATGCGGTACTTGCTGCTTCTGTTGAGCGCGGCGGCCTTGAATGCGCAGAGTGTTGTCATCAGCCAGGTGTACGGCGGCGGAGGCAATACGGGAGCCCTGTGGCGCAACGATTTTGTTGAGCTGTTCAACCGTGGAACGGAAGCTGTTTCGCTTGCCGGATGGAGTGTGCAGTATGCGGCGGCTACCGGGACGACGTGGCAGGTCGCGGCGCTCGACGGCGTTGTGGAACCGGGCCAATACTTCTTGGTGCAACTGGCGGCGGGCACGGGCGGCACGCAGTCGCTACCCGCGCCGGACGCGACCGGCACGTTGCCATTGGCGGCGGCGGCCGGCAAAGTTGTTTTGGTGCAGTTTACGACGCCGCTCAACGAGTTGGCGAACCGGCCGTTCATTCAGGATCTGGTGGGATACGGGACCGCGGCCAACGATTTCAAGATCGCCCCGACGCCGGACCTTTCCAATACGACAGCGGCGATTCGCGCCGGGGGCGGGTGCATCGATACTGGCAACAATCGAGCCGATTTCGCCATCGGCGCGCCGAATCCGCGCAATCGCGCCACCGCCCGGATCGACTGCGGCGCGGCGCCTATTCCCGCGCTGCGATTGAAGATCGGCGAGATCCAGGGCGGCGGCGATACTTCCCCATTCGCGGATAAGAAAGTTATCACGCGCGGCGTGGTGTACGCGCGCCGGACGAGTGGATTCTACATCCAAAGCCTACCCGGCGATCAGGATTCGGACGACGCGACGAGTGAGGGCATCTTGGTTTTCACCGGCGGCGCGCCTCCCGCCGAATCCGCCGTCGGCAACGTGGTGGATGTCGAAGGCGTGGTGGCGGAGTTCAAACCGGCATCGGATCCCGCCAGCCCAACCTTGACGGAAATTACGGCACCCGTCGTCACCGTATTGAGCAACGGGCGAAGCGTGCCGGAACCGGTCGCATTGGCGGGTACGGAGTGGGAGCGCTTCGAAGGAATGCGTATTCGCGCAACGCTCACGGCGGCTTCCCCCACCGGCGGCACGTTCAACGAAACCCGCGGAGATTCGACATCGAACGGCATATTCTATGCGGTTCCCGGCGGCCCCCGTCCATTTCGACGGCCGGGATTGAATGGCGACGAGACCAACGGCCGTCTACGCGTGGATAGCCGCGCCCTCACTGGATCGACGCTCGAATTGCGGCCCGGCGAAGTACTCAGAAACTTGACGGGGCCGCTTGACTTCGGCGCGCGGACTTACACGCTGTTACCCGAGGCCCTTCCGACGGTGACCAGCCCGGGAGTACCGTCCGCGGTCCCGGCGCCGCTGCCGGGGGAGTTCACGATTGCGACGTTGAACCTGGAACGATTTTTTGAAACGGCGACCGCCTTCCCCGTGCGCCTGGCCAAGTTGAAACTTTATGTGCGGGACATCCTCCGGTCGCCCGATATCATCGCCGTGCAGGAGGTGGGAAACCAGGCGGCGCTTGATCGCGTTGCAACCGAACTCGGCGGCTACCGGGCCTTCGTTGGCGCGACAAACGATCCCTCCGGCATCGCGCCCGGATTCCTGGTTAAGGCGGCGACGGTGACCGTAATTACCGCGGCACCTTTCGCGCGAGATGCGCGTTTTGGCTCCGATAATCAGTTGGTGCATGACCGGCCGCCCTATCGCCTGGACGCCCGCATCGGCAGTCAGCGCCTGGCCTTGGTGTGCGTTCACCTCCGCTCATTGATCGATGTGGAAGACCCGCGCGTGCAGGCTAAGCGCAGGGCGCAAGCGGAGTCGATTAACTCGCTCGGACGCACCATCGCCGGCGAGAACATCCCCTTCGCCATATTAGGCGATTTCAATTCGTTTCCGTTTGATGATGGCTACGCCGACATGCTCGCCATCGTCGGCGGCGGGCTGAATCTGACGAACATAAACCCCCTGTTGAAAAATGGCGACAACCACTCCTACGTCTTCAACGGGGCCACCCAGGCGCTGGACCACATCCTGCTTAGTCCGGCGATGCGGCAGTGGATAACCCGCGCGGCCTACGCCGGCGGCAACGCGGATTATCCGGAATCGCTCCGCGCCAACGCGGCCAGCCCCGCGCGGATTTCCGATCACGACGCCGCCATCGCCTGGTTCCGCCTGGACCTGCCGCCCATTACGTCTCTGAGCGTTACCAATGCGGCCACTTATCGAAGCGGGAGTATCGCGCCCAACGAATTGCTCACGGTGTTTGGCCGGGATCTGGCCGGAACGCGCATAGTCATCAATGGCCGCGCCGCGCCCATCGTGCATCAAAGCCAGTCGCAAACGACAATCGCCGCGCCGCCGGATCTGCCGGTCACCGGTACGGTCGAGTTGGCGTTGGAGCGCAGTGGGCAGCGGCTGCATGCGTTCCAGATCCCGGTGGCGCCATCCGCGCCGGCGTTGTTCGATACGCGGCCTAGCGGGCGGGGTGGCGACGTCGTTGAGCTTTGGGGCACCGGCTCCGGCACGAACCAGGAGGCCGCCGCGCGTATCTGCGGATTGCCGGCGCAGGTACTCTTCAGCGGCCAGGCGCCGGGGCTGATAACTGGCGCGTGGTAAATCAATGTGCGCATTCCGGAAGAATGTCGGGCCGGTACAAGCGCGGTTGAAGTGAGCGCGGGATCGCGGACTAGCCCGGAGATTGGGATCGCGATTCGCGACTAGGCGGTGGAGATCATCGACTGCGCGTATTCCACCAAACTTGTAGGCGCCGGGATTTCATCACCCTCCTCGCGCATCGCCCGCAAGTGCAGTTCTAGCGCCTCGCGCATGAGTTGACGCGTTTCGTCGGGGGTTGACCCAGTCGCGATACATCCGTCCAGGTCCGGCGCGTAAGCGGACCAGCCGGTTCCCGTTTTTTCCAAAACGATAGCGCATCCGTGATTAGTCATGTTCAAGACTGGTCTCCCCCACCTCAAACAAACCTGGGTTGTCTTTCCGCTCTAAAACTCCAAACGCAGCGACACTTGCCCCGTCCGCCCGCCGCCAAAATCGACGCCGCGGAAGCCGGTAATGCGGCCGAAGTTGCTGTTGGCGATGTCCAGGACCGGATCGCCCAGATTGGTCCAGTTCGGCGCATTGGTAAAACTACCCTCGGCGCGAAGCGATACCCGTTCCGCCAGCACGAACTTCTTGCTCAGCGCGGCGTTCAGGCCGAATGTTCCCGGGCCTAGGACGATTCCGGCGCCGGAGTTCCCGAAGCGGCCGATCGGTGCCGGATCGCGTCCAGCGACAACGCCGACCGCGCAATTGAACTGCAACGCGCCCGGTTCGCGACCGGGGCAGACGAAAGCGTTCCGGTCCAGCCACAGATCGCGTGTCGGGCTTGCCAGCGCGCCGTTGCCGATGCGGTCCGGACGCGACGCGCCGCGGCTGGAAGCGTTGGTGCCGGACGGGTCGCCGCCGCTAAAAGTCGGTGTCAGGAATGGGCCGGTCTGCAACGTCAGAATGCTCGACAACTGCCAACCGCCAAGCGCTAGATCCGCCGCGCGGCTCGCACCGCTTAGGAACTTGCGGTTCCGGCCGAAAGGAAGTTCGTAGACCATGGTGCTGACGAAGCGCTGGCGCCGCGTCGCGTAGACATCGCCGCGGTCGGAGCGGCGGTCGAGCGAGTTGGTCAACCGGCCGCCGCCCGTCTCACCCGCAAAACTGCCGGGAGCCGGACCGGCGTTATCGGCAAGATTTTTCGCCAGCGTGTAGGCCGTCGTAAAGCTGACGCCATTCGAGAACCGGCGGTTCAGTTCCACCTGCAGCGAGTTGTACTGCGCATTGGCGCCGGCATCGCGGCTAAAGATCAAGCCCCAGTTGGGGAAGGGCCGGTCAAGGCTCGTGCGCTGCGAGTAGTACCGGTTGGACGGCTGCATTTGATTCACGTCCGGAGCCCACGGAAGATGCGTCGATTTGTTGCCTATGTAGGAAACGCGCAAACCCATGTTATTCGCCAGTTCGCGGTCGATGGAAAACTGCCACTGACTCATATACGGCGGCTTCAGATCGATCTGGTTGGCCGTTCGGAACTCAAACGTACCCTGCGCGCCGGCGCGAACGCCGCTGCCGGGTGTGCGGGTGTCCGGCAATGTGAAGATAGGCCTGCCGTCCGCGCCCACATTGTTGAAGTTACGCACGTCGCTCTGCACCGTTCCGGTGAGTGAGAAGAAGATCGACCCCAGCAGGATCATGTTGTACATGCCATAGCTCGACCGGATCGTCGTCTTGTCATTCAGGCGATAGGCGAAGCCAAGCCGCGGCAGGAACTGTGTCTTGTAAGTGTTCCGCAGCGCCTCCGGCAGGCCCGCCTCCTGGGCCGTCGCGATGGGCGTGCATGGGATGCCATTGATGGCGGCTCCCGGACACGCATTGAACGACAGCAGCGCGCCTGGGGCCAGAAACTCCTTAGCCTTTGGATCGGACATGATCACCACCTTGCCCGTTACGGGCACGGTGCGGTCGAAGTTACCGATGTTCAAGCCGGCGTCGGCATAGCCGGGATGCAACTCATACCGAACGCCAATATCCATGGTTAGTTTCTTGGTCACCCGAATGGTGTCCTGAAAGTAGGTTTTGTAATGCTTGGCGCGGCCGTCGTTATCGCGAGATACGACAGCGATAGCGCTGGCCACTGGCGTGCCCAGCAGAAAATCGGCGAACGGCTCACCGGCGAAGTTACCGGAGAAACTGAAGTCGCCGTAGTTGTTGCCGCTCGTGAAGCCCAGCGCGGACTGGCCCACCAACCGGCGGATGTCGAAGCCCATCTTAAATGTGTGCCGGCCTTTGATCCAGGTCAGATTGTCGATGAACTGTGTGTTCGAAGATATGCCAAAACCGGGGCGGCCCTTGCCGAAGCCGGTATAGTTCGTAATGCCGAATGCGGGCAGGCCATTAAAGAAAATGTCTCTCTGAATGTCTTTCAGATTTAGCCCATTGGTGAATCCAAGGCCATCGAAATTGAAGATAGTCGATTCATCCGAAGTTACGGCTCCAAAACGAAACTCGTTCAAAAGCGTGGGACGAACCGTCCAGGTCCACGACGCCGTGCCCTGATAATACTTGGCCTGCGTCGTATCCCCGGGGAGCAGCAGGTTGTTGGCGCTAAGCTGCGGATTGGACTTCGTATTGAAGCGGCCAAACAGGAAGTGCTTCGTACTGAAGTTATGATCCATTCGGGCATCGTATTGATCGGAGTTAACATCCGTGCGGACATTGTTCCGGTAGTTACCGTTGGAGCGCCGATCCGTGGGGCCGAAGTTGATATCGGGATAGAACGGAAGAATCGCCTTGGCGACCGGATTGATCCTGTTAGCCGGGATCACGTTTCCCGGAAAGGGAGTTCCGGTAAAGGGATCGCGAATGGTGACGCCCTCCCGGCTGAAGTCGCCGTTCTTCACAAAACTGCTGGGAACGTTATTCTGCAGCGTGCCCTGCCGGGGATAACGCATGGATTCCCAAGTGAAATAGAAGAAGGTTTTGTTCTTTCCGTTGTAGATTCGCGGCAGCACCAGCGGCCCGCCGACGGTCGCGCCGAACGTGTTGCCGATCTTGGCGGGCAGCAATGTCTGGCCAAAGCCGCGGGCGTCCAGAGCCTTGTTTTGGTGATACCAAAACAAAGCGCCATGGTAACTATTCGTGCCGCTCTTCGATGTCACGGTAATGTCGCCGGGCTGGCCGAATTCTGCGGTATTGCCGACGCCTTGCACGCGAATTTCGCCGATCGATTCCACCGAGAGGAACTGGTTTCGATTGACGCTGTTCCCGGTCAACTGCGTGATCGCGATGCCATCCACGCTGGTTTCCGATTGCGCCGGCAGGCCGCCCTGAATGGAGTAGCCGCCGCCGTTGTCGGCCTGCACGCCCGGCAGCGCTTGCAAAAGCGCGTAGGGGCTTGTGCTGCCGGAGCCGCGAACGTTCGAAGGAAGATTCAAAACCTTTTCCGGGGTAAGCGTGGACGAAATGGCGGGATTGTCGGTTGCGATCACCCCGGCGGTCGTGGTCACTTCCACCACCTGGCTAACGTCGCCCAGTTGCAGCACGGCGTCCACGCGCAGCGTCTGGCGAGCCACTAGAGTCAATTCGGAAGCGCTGAACGTCCGGAAGCCGGTCGAGCTTACCGACACCGAATATGGACCCGCTTTCACGTTCTGAAATTCATACACTCCGTTAGCGTCGGAGACACCGTCTCGAATGGAGTTTTCCGCGGTATTTGTGAGGCGGACCCGGGCATCGCGGACCACCGCGCCAGAGCCGTCCTTAACTTCTCCCAGAACCACGCCAAACGTCGACTGCGCATGGGAACTCACAGCCAATGTCGTAAGGATTACTACTGCACGGAATGGACGAGACATAGTTGCCGTTAGGCTAACACGTCCATATTTCTTTGTAATTACACGCCGGAGACACGGTGAACCATGTTCACCAGCTTGCGGTATGACACCTCGCCCGGCGTGGGAAAACTCAGCCATTCGCCGTCGCGCCAGGACGAATAAAACCAGCGCGCCAGCAGGGCCAAATGCTCCGCGCGCTCTGCTTGCGTCACCAACCGCGGCTGGAGTGTCTGCAAGCATTCGCGCAGCCGTCGGTCAAGCGAGACCGGGCGGCCATCGGCCGCTTGCAGGCCGAAAATAATGGGCGCCAGCCACGCGCCGTCAAGAAGAAAATGAAGGGTCACCGCATCCGGCTCGCGGGCTTTTAGTACGGCCACGCCATTCATAGACGCGGCGCCCGTGGCCAACTCGTCGCGCAGCCGCCAAACGCTCTGAATCTTTTCTAAACGGCGATGTTGGCGTGCCGCTTCTTCGAACTCCATATCGGCGCTGAAACGGTCGCGCATGCGTTCCACGGTTTCAGTGAGCGAACGCCCTTCCGTCGAGAGAAAATCAACCAGCCGCCCCACTTCGCTCGCGTACTCTTCCCGCGTCACGGCTGCCTGGCAGGGCCGTAAACATTGGGCCATCTCGCCGTACATGCAGCCGGGATGTTCGGGCGATGGATGCAGATCCTCCTGGCAGCGCCGCACTTGAAACAAGTCGAGCGTGGCCTTTTCAAACTCCTCGGCGGACGCGCGCGAACGGAAGGGACCAAACGCCAGGCCGCGCCCCGTCGGTCGCGTTGTCACCTGCGTCCGCGGAAAGTCGTTGCGTGACAATAACCGCATGTAGGAAGGCATGCGCAGGTTGCAGAGCTTCAGGTAATTCTCCGGATGATACTGGCGCGCGAGGTCGTAGAAAACAAGGGCCGCTTCCAGCCGCGAAGAGGTCGGCCAATAGGCCAGGTGTTCCACCATCCCGCGCAAGTTCAGTGCCGCGCGACGCTTATCGTCCGCCTGCAACAGCCGCCGCACTCGCCGGCCAAGCACCGCCGTTTTCGACAAATACGGCTGGCCCCCCGCCGCCGTCAACAGAAATACCGCCGGCGAGTCCGGGAGAGTAGCCAACAGTTCATCGAGCGCCACGCCCGGCGCGGGTAGCGGCAACGAGATAGGCTCAGCGGCCATGGATCCTGTAGTATTCCCGCTCGGTCAGCGGCGGAACGTCTTTGACCGCCAGGTTCTCGGCCACATGCGCCGGGTTGCTCATACCCACCAGTGAAACCGCGATGCCGGGCGTGGAACGCGAGAACTGAATCGCCCTTTGCGCGTCCGTGGTGAGCCCTTGGAACTGAGCCGCAAGCTTTTCGGGCAGCCCCTTCGTCAACCGGCCCTGATACACCGTCGCGCTGCCAATGACGGTAATTCCAAGCTCCCCGGCCGCCCGTAGCAGCGACGCCCCGTCTTCCTGTTGGCGGCCATCGACGGCCTCCAGCATCGCTAGGTTGAATGGTAACTGAACGAAGCGGAACCGGTGACTTGGGCCGCCGATTTCACGGGCGATCGCTACCAGCCGGTGCAAGCTCATCACATTCTTTTCAGTCCGGAATCCGTCCCATGTCGCCGCCCCGTAGAAGCGGATCAATCCCCGCGCCGCCATCGTCTCGCAGCGCTCGAACGCGGCGCGAATCTGGGCATAGAAATCGCCGGAAGACCCGGATTGCAACTGCGTCTCCGGGTTATGCAGGTAGAAGATGTCGATGCGCCCGGTAGCCAAATTCAACAAACTCTTTCGCAGATTCTCTTCCAGAAAATCCGGCTCCAGGCTATGCCCGCGTCGGTCGATAAAGTATCCGGCTTTGGTACAAATGACGAGCTCGTCCCGATTCGCGCCCGCGATAGCTCGCCCGATCGCGCGCTCGGACCGCTCCCCGCGATAGTTGCGCGAAGTATCGATGACGTTAATTCCGCCCGCGATCCCGGCGCGAATGGCGACTTCGTAGTTGCCATCGGTCGCCTCATCCATGGCGCCCAGGTACGTCCCAATGCCAAGCGAACTCAGCCGCATTCCCTGCGCCAGCCGGTAAAACTTATTGTCCATTCTCTACTCGATAAAGCCGAGCTTGCGCAGCGTGGCTTCGGGCTCCGCGTCGTCAAAGCGCTGCAGTCCCGCCTTCATGCGCCCGTGTTCCAGCGCCACGCCATACGGCGGATCGCCGAAAGGAAACAGCGCCTTCAATGACACATGATCGGGCGAGTTCTTGCCCTTCAGTCCGGTCGAATCCATGAAGTACTGCGCGAATTGCGGTACCCGCGTCGGCAGGCCGATAACCTTTGCGTCCTTCCACGTGTGCTTCGACATCCGGCGAGCGGCCTCGTTGCAGTGCGAGCATTCCGGATCGTAGAAGTAGAGCAGAACCTTGCCCTGTTGCAGCGAGTAGGGCTGGCCTTCCACCGTAATGGAATCCGGCGCTTTCGTGCCCGATTGCCGCGACTCGGTAATGCCGTAGGCCACACCGGCCAACACCAGAATCGAGCCAAGGATAAGCCCCGCGCCCTTGAACCCTTCACTGCGGTGCGCCCACCATCCGGCCAACGCCGCCATTGCCAACATCGCTCCATCGCTCCAGAAGAACGCCGGGCCCACCGCGCGTTTCAGCCATGGAAAGCACGAACAGTCCATGCCCTGCAACGCCGTGTAATTCCAGCCGATATAAACCATGAATGCCGCCAGCAGGCCGGAACACAGCAGCGCGCCCCACCGCCGGTAACGCGGAATCATCAGCAGAATTCCGCCGAATGTTTCCGTGATGCCGAAGAACAACGCCGCCGCCACGCTCAACACGGGCGGCACAAGCGCCTGCGTCATCCGCGTGGCCGTGCCCAAATGATCGGTTAATTTCCACAATCCGGCGCCCAGGAAAAAGACGCCAATCAGCACCGCGCATATCCAAGCCACCGCGTTTTTCCACGCCGGCAGGTCAACAATGGCGGCCGCCGGAGAGGCCTGTGCCATACTGTCTTGCATGCTCCCCATTCTAGCGATGCTTTGGATGGCCATGGCGGTGGAGCCCGCCGATCTGGTTGTAAATAACGCCACGATCTATACCGCCAACCCGGCGCAGCCGCGGGCCAAAGCCATGGCAATTCGCAATGGACGCATTGTCGCCATTGGCGATGAAGTGCGCGCGCGAATCGGGCCGAAGACCGAGGTCATGGACCTGAACGGCGCCCCGGTCATACCCGGATTGATCGATAGCCATGTCCACATGGCCGGTCTCGGACAAATGATCGAGACCGCGGATCTGCGCCATGTCAAGACCGTCGCTGAAGTCGCGGCCCTTGTCCGCCAACGCGCCGCGCGGCTCCCCAAAGGCGCCTGGATCCGGGCGCGCAATTGGGACCAGACAAACTGGGGCGGGGAATTCCCTCTGCATACCGCTTTGACGGAGGCGGCGCCGGATCATCCCGTATTTTTGTCGCGCGTCGATGGGCACGCCGCCTGGGTGAATCGCAAGGCGATGGAAATTGCGGGCATTGACGAAAAGACGCCGGACCCCTTGGGCGGGAAAATCATCCGCGATTCCGCCGGCCGTCCCACCGGCGTTTTGATTGACCGCGCGCAAGGCCTTGTTGGCTCGAAAATTCCGAATGCGACCGATGACGAAGTGGTGAGCCGGCTTCGCGCCGCCGCCCGCGAGTGCGCCCGTCTGGGCTTGACCTCCGTGCATGACGCGGGCATCGGCGAACAGGAACTGCGCGCCTATCGCAAACTGCTCGCGGCCAATCAACTTCCGTTGCGAGTCTACGTCATGATCGGCGGCGAGGGGCCTATGTGGACGCGTTTCCTCGAAACCGGCCCGGAGGTAAGTGAACGGCTCACGGTTCGCAGCATTAAGCTGATGGCCGATGGCGCCATGGGCTCGCGCGGCGCCGCATTCTGGCAGCCATACGCCGACGATCCCGGCAACACGGGCCTCATGATTCTGAAACAGGAAACCGTCGAGCGCGTCGCGCGCCAAGCCGTCGAAAAAGGGTTCCAGGTGAACACCCACGCCATCGGGGATCGCGCGAATCGGATGGTTCTCGACGCCTATGGCCAAGTGCTCGGAGAGAACAACGCGAAGCGGTTCCGCGTCGAACATGCGCAGGCGGTAGCGCTGCCCGATTTTGCGCTCTTCAACAAGTTCGGCGTCATCGCTTCCATGCAGTCCACCCACGCCACATCGGACATGCGCTGGGCGCTCGCGCGTCTCGGGCCGGACCGCGTTGCGGGCGCCTACGCCCAGAAACGCATGTTGAACGCCGGTGCGGTGGTGGCCAATGGTAGCGACTTTCCGGTGGAAGAACCAAGCCCGCTCATGGGCTTCTATGCCGCTGTCAGCCGGCAGGATGCCCAGGGCCGGCCCGCCGGCGGATGGCGGCCCGAAGAACGCCTCACCCGCGAGGAAGCTCTGCGAAGCTGGACGTGGGCCGGTGCCTACGCCGCCTTTGAAGAGGGCTGGAAGGGCACGCTGGAAACGAACAAAGTGGCGGACTTTCTCGTCTTGTCCGGCGACATCATGACACTGCCGCTGGCGGAACTGCCGGCCGTGAAAGTGCGGATGACTTTCGTCGCCGGCCAGACGGTATTCAGCGATCGATGAGGTGGCTTTGGCTGGCAATCCTGGGCGCCGGATTCGCAAGCGCGGAGCCACATCGCGTCGTACTGGTGCAGGAACTCGTGCGCGTGGAGGCGATGGAGCGCAAGGTCGTCGTGCTTTTTCCGCTGGAACAACAGGGTGCCCAACTCGAAGTGAAATTTGCCTCCAAGCGCGGCGGCGAAGGCGTGCGCCTGGCCGTCTTCTACACCGGTTCCGATGTGCCGCTCGCCGGAACTACCTACGAATTGACCGGTACAATTCGGACGCCGCTTGTGCGCGACCGTGAGTATCGGGTCGAAATCGAGAACCTCCGCCAGCGGCTTGGTCATGCGCTCGTCGACATTGAGGTCACGCTCGTTTTCGGTGCCCGTCCGGAGGCGCCTACCCCTTCTTCCACCCGGACGCTCGACCCCCAGCGCAAGCTCTACACCATCGTCTCCAGCCTCACCCTTTTCGCAATGATCGTGGCCTATTCCGCCATTCGCCTCACGCCCACCATACTGGAGCGCTGGCGCGGCGATCGCTAGGCATTATGGACATACGGCCTTACTCTCCCGCCGATCGCGACGCTTGCCTGGAGATCTTCGACTCCAACGCGTCCGAAAACCGGCCCAAATTCGCGGCCTTCCTCAACGGCGGTCCCGGCCCCTTCTTCGTCGCCGAACACGCCGGCGAAATCGTCGCCTGCGGCGGGTTCGAGGTGAACGGTGACTCGGCCCGCCTGCATTGGGGCATGGTGCGCCGCAAGTGGCAGCGTCGGGGGCTTGGCCGCCTAATGCTCTTCTATCGGATGCGGGAAATCACCAGAAACTCGGCGGTGCAAACGGTGGGCCTGGAAGCCCCCCGGCAGGCCGCCCCGTTCTTCACCGGCCAAGGCTTCCGCGAAGTGACCGGCGACGGCGAGCGTGTGGAACTGGTCAAACGGCTGGTCGTCTGCCCATAGGTCCCGCTAACTCCCCGCCGCCGTAGAAGCGCAAAGGCCGGTCGCGGGCTTTCCAGACCCCGCCCATGCCGCTGGTGCCGGATCGTATGGGCCGACGGGCGCGCCCGGTCTTACTCGGCTCCAACCGGCCGCCAAAGTTGATAGTCTGGAATCGCAGGTATCGGCATGACTACCATTGACACGCTGCTCACGCTGGATGATTATTTCGACCTTCCGGAACGGCCCGGCGTCGACGTCGAGATGCTGGACGGAAAGGTCGTCGAGATGGCAAAACCCAGCTTCGAGCACAACGAGATGATGATCCGATGCGCGCACGTCCTTACAGTGCTTTGCAAAAGCCGGTTCCCGAACCTGCGAGTCAGCGGCGATACCGAATTCGTCTTGAACGCGGGTACCGTGCAGGCGCCGGACGTGGTACTGCTCGATCAACCGGCCTTCGAAACGGCCGGCCGCTATCGCGGCGCGCTGCAATGCGCGCCCGCCCTCGCCGTCGAGATCGTTTCTCCACACGATACCTCGGCCCATGTGGACGACAAAGTCGGCAACTATCTCGAAGCGGGCGCCAAGACGGTTTGGGTGTTGTGGCCCCGGCGCCGTCACGCGCTTGCTTACCACCGCGACGGCTCCGTGCAACATGTCGTCGCGGGACAGTTTCTGGAAGCCCCCGAGGTGCTCCCCGGTGCGCGGATTCCGCTCGACGAGATCCTGTTGCCCGCCCACTACCCCACCCCCTCCGCCTGATCTACAAATCCGGCGACCGCGCACGATGAATGTACACGCGAGCGAAGCTCCAGACGACGCCCGCAACGGAAACCGTCCGCGAGTTGTCCCGTGCTCGGCCTGCCGGCCCTGCCGGCCCGCTGCTTGACTTGATGCAAGGCCGGGCATATGCTTCCCCCAAGCGCGCGATAGGAAGGCAACCAAAACAATGGCGGAAGTAATTCTCAACGTCAACGGCGGAAACAACCTCGTTGAGGTGGACCCCGAAAGTCCACTCTTGTTCGTCTTGATGGACGCATACGGCCTGAAGGGCCCGAAATTCGGCTGCGGGCTTGCCCAGTGCGGATCGTGTACTGTTCTCATGGACGGTGAACCGTACCGCTCCTGCACCCTCCCAGTCTCCGAAGCGAAGGGCAAAATCGTCACGCTCGAGGGGCTGGGCACCATGGAAAATCCGCATCCCATTCAGCGGGCGTTCATTGAAGAACAGGCGCTGCAGTGCGGGTTTTGCATCAGCGGTCCGGTGCTCTATGGGAAGGCGTTCATCGACAAGAACCCCACCGCCAATGAAGCGCAAATACAGGAGGCGCTCGGCGGAATCCTCTGCCGCTGCTACGCCCACCCGCGCATGGTGAAGGCGCTGGTTCGTTACGCCAGGGAGGTGAGGGCATGACACCCGACGCCATCACCGCCCTCGCTGGCGAAGGCTTCTCCCGCCGCAATTTCTTCCGTAGCGCCGGCGCGCTCATCGTCGGCTTTAGCCTCGGCGGCACGTTGGAGACGGCCGATGCGCAAACCGCCACCGGCTTCCCGACCCCGACCATTCCCAACAATCGGGTCGACTCCTGGATCGCCATCGCGGCTGACGATACCGTCACCGCCTACTCCGGTAAATGCGACTTCGGCCAGGGCTTCCGCACCGTGCAGCATCAGTTGGTCGCCGAAGAGCTCGGCGTCCCTCTGGCCCGCGTCAAAATGATCATTTGCGACACCGCCGTCTGCCCGGATCAGGGCGTCAGTTCCGGCAGCCAAGGCCACCCCACCCAGTTCGGCTCCAACGCGCTTCGCCAAGCCCTCGCCACCGCCCGTGAGGCGCTCGTTCAAATGGCCTCCGATCAACTCGGCGTCGCCGCCGATCAGCTAACCGTCGAAAACGGCATCGTTTACAGCAAGGCCGACCGCTCCAAAAATATGAGTTACGGCGCACTCATCGGCGGGAAGAAAATTAACCTCACTCTAAGTGCCCGCGCGGTCCCCAAGAACCCGGCGGCCTATACCGTGCTCGGCACGTCCGTTCCCCGCTATGACGTTCCGCCCAAGGCGACCGGCGAGTTCGAGTATGTCCACAACATTCGCCTGCCGGCGATGATTCATGCCAAGGTGGTTCGCCCGCCCGTGGCCGGCGCCAAGCTGGTCGGTGTCGACGAAAGCTCCGTCCGCTCGCTTCCGGGCAACGTCAAGGTCGTCGTCCGGAAGGACTTCGTCGCCGTCGCCGCCGACACCCAATGGGAAGCGATGAAGGCCGCCGACAAGCTGGTCGTTAAGTGGTCCGCCGGAGAGGCGCTTCCCGATCGGCGTGCGCTCTACGCCAACATGCGGAAGATGGCTTCGCGCGACTCCTATACCGTCGTCGCCGCCGATGTCGACGACAAATTGAAGGCGGCCGCCCGCACCTTCAACGCGACCTATTTTCATCCCTTCCAAATCCACGGATCGCTCGGAACCTCCTGCGCCGTCGCCGACGTGCGCGGTACCGGCGCCAACACCACGGCCACCGTCTGGTCCGCGTCGCAGGGCATCTACCCGCAGCGGGATAGCATCGCGCTCATCCTTGGCACGGCGAAAGAAAACGTCCGCTGTATCTTTGTTGAAGGCTCCGGTTGCTACGGCCTTAACGGCGCCGACTCGGTAGCCTACGACGCCGCCGTCGTCTCCCAGGTCACCGGCCGCGCCGTTCGCCTGCAATACTCGCGCCGCGATGAAATGACCGCCGGCGAAAGCTTCGGCCCCGCCTACGTCATCGATCTTCGCGCCGGTGTCGACGAGAAGGGTCAGATCACCGCCTGGGACTACGAAAGCTGGACCTTCAGCAAAGGCAACCGGCCGAACGCCACCACGCCCGGCAACATATTCTCGGGCGGTCTGCTGGGCTACGCGGCCCCGGCGATCGTGCCAACCGCCACGCCCACACGCCCCACCGCGTTCAACAACAACGGCAACATCGCTTCGGCCTACGGCACCGGCTGCGTCGGCGGCTCCTGCGGCGGCACGGGCACCGTCCAGAGCGAGCGGGTGCTGACGCACACCCTTCCGTCGCCTTTCTACACGGGTCCTCTCCGCTCTCCGGCTCGGCTGCAGAACACCTTCGCCAATGAGAGCTTTATCGACGAAGTTGCCGCCGCGCTCCAGGTTGACCCCGTCGCCTATCGTCTCCGGCACCTCACCGATTCCCGGCTCATCGATGTTCTGAACGCCACCGCCCGTGCCGCCAAATGGGACACCAGGTCCTCACCCAAGCCGGGCAATGCCAAGACCGGCGTCGTCTCCGGCCGCGGCGTCGCCATCGTGCTGTACGAAGGAAACAACGGCTACGGCGGCTTGGTGGCCGAAGTCGAAGTGGATCAGGACTCGGGCTCGGTCACCGTCAAGAAACTCGTCGCCGGCAACGACTCCGGACCCATTTCCAATCCCGACGGACTGCGGGCCCAAACCGAAGGCGGCGCGTTGCAGGGAATGAGCCGCGCCCTTTACGAGGAGGTCCAGTGGAACGGCGAATCCATCACCTCGGTCGATTGGCGCCGCTTCCCCGTGTTCAGGTTCGGCGATCCGCTGCCCGGTGTGGAAATCGTGCTGATTGACCGGCCGGATAAAGAACAGATGGGTGCCGGTGAAACCATCATCACCGTTGTCGCCGCCGCCATCGCCAACGCCATCTTCGACGCCACCGGCGCCCGCACTCGCGAAGTCCCGTTCACTCCGGACCGGGTGCTGGCGGCCCTTGCCGCTCGCGCGTAGAAATCACTCGTAGCGCAGGGCCTCGATCGGATCGATCTCGGCGGCCTTCATCGCGGGGTAAATACCAAAAATCACGCCGATCGACACCGATACGCCAAACGCGATAAGTACCGACGGCGTCGTGACGATCGTCCGCCATTCGGCGGCCTGCGCGATCACCCAGGAGATCAGAATTCCGCAGGCGACGCCCAGGATCCCGCCCGCCATCGATATGAGAATGGACTCGGTCAGAAACTGACGGACAATGTCGCCGCGGCGCGCGCCGACGGCGCGCCGGATGCCGATCTCGCGCGTGCGCTCCATCACCGTGGCCAGCACGATGTTCATGATCCCAATGCCGCCGACCAGCAGCGAAATCGCCGCGATGGCCACCATCACATAGGTGAAAATGGTTTGGGTCCGCTTCTGCTGGGCGAGTAGCGCGGCCGGTATGGTAACGGTGAAATCTTCCGCGCCCCGGTGCGTGGACGCAAGAACGGCCGTGACCACCTTCGCCGCGGAAACACTGTCCGAGTTCGGCCGCATGCGAACATCCACGCCGTCGAGTTCATCCTTCAGAAATCGGCTCGAATCCCAAAAGCGAAATTTGAACGTGTTCACCGGAATGAAAATCGCGTTGGCCCGATCAAGCGATTTGACGCCCAGCCCACCGTCGGTCACCTGGTCGGCCAGCACGCCCACCACTTGCAGCCAGGTATCGTTGACCTTCACTTGTTTGCCGGCGCCGGGGCCGAAACCGATCATGGCCTGCTTGGCCGCTTGTCCCAACACACAGACGGCCACGCTGCCATCGTTCTCGGCGTCGCTAAAAAAACGGCCTTCATGTATGGCCAGGCTGTGAATGCCCGCGTAGGACGGGCGCACGCCATGCAAATCCGGTATGGAGCCGGTGGGCTTGGGAAGGATGCGCGCCGGATGGAGCGAACGGCGCGGCGAGAGAATCTCCAGGCCTTCGAGGTTAGCTTCCAGCACGCGAATATCGCGTTCGGTTAGACCGGGCGAGACGCGGCGGCGCTGCTGAAGTTCTTCCGCGCTCGTGGCCGGCCGCGATTCAACCAGAATGTTTCGGACGCCTAGATTCTCAATGAACTGCAGCGATTCCTCGCGCGCTCCGGCGCCAATGGAAAGCATGCCGATGACCGATCCAACGCCGAACACGATACCGAGCGCCGTCAGCAGCGTTCGCATCTTCTGCGCGTATAAGTTCGCAAACGCGTCCTTCAGGTCGCCGCCAATGTTGACGATTCTCATTTGGCGAGCGCTTTCGTAACTCCGCCCGCGGGCTTGGAAGTCTCCTGATTCTGGATCGGGTTGGCCATGCTAACGACGTCGCCCTCGCGCAGCCCGTCGACGATCACCTGACTCTCGCCGCGGCGAATCATTGTCACATCCTTCGTGGTGAATCCGCCGGGACTCTGCAGGTAGACATACTTGCGGCCGTCGCTCTCATAGAGCGCTTGCGCCGGAATCCATAGGGCGTTCCGGGCGGTGTGGGTGGCGATAACGATGCGGACCGTCATGCCGGGCCGCATCTCCGAAGTGGCGCCTTGCACATTCAACTTGCACTCGAAGCGGCGATTCCACGGCGGTCCGGCCGTACCGCCGAGATTCGCCACGGATCCGTTCAATTTCTTGCCGGGCATTGCGACCAACTCGACCACCGCTTGTTGGCCTAGGGCGATGTGGCCGCGGTCTTCCTCTCCAATCTGCGCCGTCGCTTCCCACGTCGATAAATCCGGGATCTGCGATACCGGCATTCCCGGGCGAACGGCGTCGCCGACCTGGAGCAGGGGCAACTGCATGCCTTGATAAAAGAAGTTGCTGTTTTGGTTGCGTTCGACGTTGACGTAGCCGGCCATTGGCGCGCGGAGCGTCATCATCTCGATGTTGCGGCGCGCGGTCGCGGCCAGCATTTTCGCCTTGTCGCGGGCGGCCAGTTGAATGGCTATGGACGCGGCGGCGGCGGCCTTGCGCGAGGGATAGTCGCGCTCCAGTTTTTCCAGCCGCTCCTTGGCGGCTTCCAGACTGATATCGTTCTGCCGCGCCGAGAGCGTCGCCAGGAGCGGATTGCGCCTGCACTCGATCTCAGCGATCTTTAGGTCGGCGCGGGCCTTGATCAATTCGTAAAGCAGTTCTTCCTCGCGCGCCTGCGATTCGAACTCGGACTGCTTCACCTGTAACTCGGCCTCCCCGAGATCGGCTTCCGCTTCGCGAAGCTTGTAGGTTTCCTCGGTGGTATCGAATTCCGCCACCACGGCATCCTTCTCAACCAGTTCGCCGGGCTGTAGAAGCATGGTAAGCACGATCTCGCGGCTTCCGGTCATCGGGGCCGTAAGAACGCGAGACTTGCCGCCCTGCAGCGCTCCCTGCGCGGACACGTGGAATGTCACGTCGCCGCGTTTGACGCGCGTGACGGGAACGGTGGCGCCGGTATGCGTCTGGAGCTCCTGATAGACATGGGCGCCGCCCCAACCGGCCAGCAGAAGCACGGCCGTGGCGAGAAACAAACCGAAGTATTTGAGTGTCACTTACCGGCTCCTTTCTTCTTGTCGGCGTCCTCGTCGATCAGCGCGACTCGGACGCCGGAGTCCAGGCCGCGAACGGCCACTTCGTCCGGATTGCGGGCAATCACTTCCACCGGCATGGGTTTGTTGCCCGCCGCGGTAACCGCCAGAACGAACGGTTTCCCGTCGCGGGAGAAGACCGCCTTGGTAGGAATGCTGATGGCGTCCGGAATCCGTTCGACGACCACATCGGCGCGGCCGTTCATGCCGGGCCGCAGGCGCGGATCGATCGGATCGAACGATGCATAGACGCGGAAGCTGCGGGAGGGAGGCCATTCGAAATTCTGTTCGGTTAGCGGAGACACGGATGTGACCGCGCCGCGAAAAGGCATCTCCGGAAACGGATCGAGGTGGAGGCGCACCATATATTTCGTTTGGACCCGCGCGCGCTCAATCTCTTCTAGTTTGCCCTTGAACCGCAAGCTCTGGAGATTCGGGATTTCGGCCACGGAGCTGCCGGGCCACACGCTGTCGCCGACTTTGAATGGCTTGGCGTTCATCCATCCCTGCGAGTAATTCATAAGAAAACTCAAGACGCCGTCCGAAGGAGCCGATACCTCCATGCGTGAGATCCGGAGTTTGGTGATCTCCACTTCCGCGCGAGCCTTGTCGGTTACGGCGCGAAGGGAGGCGACCTTGGAAGTGGCCGACGCGCGGTTAAGCTCAAGCGAGGCCTGCTGGACGTTGAGCTTGTTGCGAGCGAGATCGAGGTCGATTTTGCTTTGTTCCGCCTGTAGTTTACTGACGATTTCCTGCTTCGAAACCTCTATTTCCGCCCGTTTGACGGTATGCGCGAGTGAGGATAGCTCAAGCTTGTCCTGCTCTTCGGCGATGCGGGCGTTGGAGATCGCCTGATCGAGCCCCGCCTCGGCTTGCTTCAGGGCCGCTTCCTTTTCCTTAAGCTGGCGATTCGCGCCGCTCACATCGAACTTCAGGATAATGTCGCCCTTCTTGACTGGGGCGCCGGGAGGAGCGGTCCAAATGAGCTGCAGGTTCGGCACGTTGAGCGGTGCGTTAACCAGGACGGAGCGTTCGGCCACCAGTTCGCCTCGCGAGGAGACGATGACCAGGAATTCGCCTTTCCGCGAGAGCGCCGTTGGCAGCGACGTCGCGGACACGGTGCGTGAAAGTTGAAAATACGCCCAGCCACCCGAGGCCGCGACGATCGACAGCAGAAACACGAGAAAGAACATCCGGCGCTTCATTTGGCGGAGTCCTTTATAATTTCGAGCGATGCCGAGAGATCCGGCAGCAGGCGCGGGTCCCGGCCGAAAAGACGAAATCGGGCCGAAAAAGTACGTATGGGGCTATCGAGGCCCGCCGTGGCGACGGGGCTGGCCGATTCCAGCCGAGCTTCGAAGCTCACGCCCGGATAGGCGTCGAGATATACCCGTGCGGAAGCCGCGCGCGGTAAAGCGGCGACATCGGCCTCGCTGACGGTCCCCTGAACCACCATTTCGCCGGGGTCGAAAATGCGAAGAACCGGTTGGCCCGGCGAGAGCATATCGCCTTCCTGCGGCGGCCCCATCGAGCCGTTTCGCCAAGTGTTCTCGAGCGCGATCATTCCGTTTAGCGGCGCTTTTATCACCAGCTTTTCCAGATTGGACTTAATGCGCTCCAGTTGTACCGCCAGGCGTTCCCGCTTTTTGTCCAGAACTCCGATGGCCGCCGCCTCCTCGGAATCGCGGAGCGCGTTCGATTTTTTTAGACTCGCCTCGCGGGCCTTGGCGCTTCCCGCGAGTGTTTCGTTTTTCCGGCGGTCTATGTCGCTGAGAATTTCCGCCTTGCGAAGTTGGATTTGGGCTTTGGCGAGGTCGGCCTCGGCCTCCGCCAGAAGCGCTCCGCGCTTGGCGGCGTCGCTGCGCGCCTTCGCCCGGCGCTCATCCAGTTGGAAAGTGGCTTCGCTCAGCTTCGCTTTGATGTCCCGCTCTTCGTCCAGGACGGCCGTCTGGTCGAACTCGGCGAGAGTGTCGCCTTTGCTCACGGTTGAACCGTTCGGGATCAATGCGGCCAGCGTCACCCGGCCGGACTGCGCGGAGATCTGAGGCACGCGTAAAGCGACGGATCGCAGCGCCTGGATTATCCCCGTCACGCGAACGAGCCGTTCGCCGGGCGGCCGTTCCGGCCCCGCCGAGGGCCGTACCGCGGAGTCCGCCTGCGCGCCGGCCTGGCTCATGCACGATGTCAGGACGAGGCTTACTGCAACCGCAATGGCGAGTGCGCTGCCCACAGGAGTTGTTTCTCCTATCGTAAAGAGTGGTTCTGATGTGTTTAGACGCCGGAGAAGTAAATTCCGTTTAACGTTTTTTATAATTATTTATGGAGCGGGAGACCGGGATCGAACCGGCGAAGCGGCGACGACGCATCCAAGCATAGAGGGTCCGAGGGAACACGAACACCAGCGGCCGCGCGCCCGCAGCGATTTCAGAAGTTCGTCGAAGAATTTTGCGACCAGTTGTTTGCGACATTCGCGCCCAGGGTGGAGAAACAAGCGAAAGGCTTCAAGCGACCCGTTCTCGCGATAATTGCCAAAAAGTTGCCGCCATTCCGAAAATCCCCCGCACGGCCGCGATTGAGATATGTGATGCTGGCGGCAAGAGTCTATGAACTTCAATCCGAGGAAGTTAATGATGGCCGCCGGAAGGAGATCGACTGGCGGAGGATTGCGCTGGACTGCAAACCGACATTCGCCGCGATTTGTTCCGACTACAAACGCCGGGTTGTGTTGAAGCGGTTGAGGGATGCGGTTCACGCAAGGCTAAAGAGCATTTGAAGTGTTGGACCTAGCCAACCAAGTATTAATATGCTTGCTTCGCGTCCGGACACTTGTTCTCGACAGCGTGATCAAATGCGATTAGGAACCGCTCCACGGTATCCATCGCCTCATACGCCTCAACCGAACCGAACTCTTCAAATTGAGGAAACCTGAAGCCGTTCTCCCCCCAACCGCAATCGCGCCAATGCTTCACTCCATTGCGATGTTTGAATGAATTGACAGTTTCCCGAAGCCGGTTGACATCGTCCCATCCGTCGATTTCTGCGAGAACAACGCCGTAATACCCTTCAATCAAGGCTATTGCGTCCTTCATGTTAAGGTCGGATACCATTTTTAGTCTCGTTGGATCCCCGGTTTCCCCTAGGTCGAGAAGTGTCTTCGGTCCCTTATGGCGGGAGTGGAGCCAGGGAACTGTCGCAGCCTCATGCAGTTCATATTCGATCAGATTCGCCAATTCCTGGCCTATGGCGCGCGACGCAATTTCGATCCGACCAAATGGAGAGTTTTCGGCGCTCTCGTACTCTTCGAGCGAATCGTACGCGCCTTCAGTCAGATTCTTTTCAATAAGACTGAGTTCGGCAGAGGCCCCCGCGACAACGTGATCCATGAAATGCCTGAGCTCGCCCACCCGCATCCAACAAATAAATAGTCTTGTTTCCTTCGCTACCATTGCCGACGGCCGAATGAAAGTTCCTAAATTGTTGAAATTATGGAGCGGGAGACCGGGATCGAACCGGCGACCAACAGCTTGGAAGGCTGGTTATAGATTGAAAATAAAGAACATATGTGTTCATGGCCGTTCATCCCGACCATTGAAAATAAACCAGTTCCGCGCCGTCAACTGATCTTAGTAAGAAAACGCAGTAATCGCAGTAACGACAGTCTAGCGGACATTGCGCAGTTTGGCGGAGAGGAGGTCGGAACCAATTTGCAGCCTTGGAGTTTCATCGCTCCGTTCCGAAAGATCTCGAACCGGCCGCCTTCCAACGTATGTGAGTGGGGTTAAGTGCCTTGGATTACAGAGCTGTAGGGTTTTCGCACAATTTCCATCTCACCAGCAGTTTGGGTACAGTTTTGAGCAAGCGGGAGTCAAATCCGTTTGCCGTCCTAGTAGAACTGGCTTTGGGTCAAGGATGTAGAAAGTCGGGGCGCAGCGCAGCCTGGTAGCGCACCTGCCTGGGGCGCAGGGGGTCGCTGGTTCGAATCCAGTCGCCCCGACCAAAGAAATCAACCGGATGCGGGCATTGCCAGGGTGCCCACTGTATATAATTTCGCCGGCCGTCTGAGCACGCTGTTACCGCGCCTGCTGGTGAACACCATCAAAATCCGGCGTGATCGAGCAGAGCTACCCGCGGCGACTAGTGGAGTATATTGGACGGATGGCGGCGACGATGCTGGCGTCGTCGCGTTCGGGTCGCGAAGCCGGCGGGCGGAGTGTGGTTTAAGGTTCGGCGTTACGAGATTTGTATGGACACGATCATGGTATTCAGAATTTGTTTCGGAGCTCTGGCAGGCTTCTCGATGTTTGCGCAGCAGCCGGACATGGCTACTCTAGGCGCCGAGTTCGCACCTACGGGAAAACTTCGCGCGGCAATCAACCACGGGAACCCGGTTCTGGCGGTGCGCGACGCAAACACTGGCGAGCTGCGCGGAGTGACGGTCGATTTGTCGCGCGAGTTGGGACGCCGGCTTGGCTTGCCCGTGGAGCTGGTTCCGTTCGATGCGGCCGGCAAGGTGAGCGCGCTCGCAAAGGCGGGAGTCTGGGACGTGGCCTTCTTGGCCATCGATCCGGAACGCGCGCAGGATATTGACTACAGTGCGCCCTACGTTGAATTGGAGGGCACTTATCTGGTGCCGGCCGGATCGAAGCTGCGGAACGTAGAAGATGCGGATCAAACGGGCGTGCGGATCGCGGTCAACCCCAAGAGTGCCTATGACCTGTTCCTGAGCCGTAATCTCAAGCATGCGCAGATCGTTCGCCCTGGTACGACCGCAGAATCACTCGAGTTACTGGTTGCGCGGAAACTGGAGGCCGTGGCGGGAGTTAGAACCGCATTGGTGACCGCTTCACGCACAGTCCCCGGGTCGCGCGTGATGAACGGCCGTTTCATGACGATTCCCCAGGCAGCCGGACTTCCGAAAGGGAGGCCGCAAGCCGCCCGCTTCCTGCGAGAGTTCATCGACGGCGTCAAGGCGTCCGGCTTTGTCGGGGCCGCACTGAAGCGCCACGGACTTACAGCGGACGATGCGATTGTTCCTGTGGCAAACGGGAGATAGGGTCCAGCCAGCGCCAGTGGGCTGAGCACACCTAGCATACGACGAATTCACTTTCCTCGATACCGAACTGGCTTGGCGCAAGAGTGACTTGCTCCGAAGCCGCCGTACGGCTACGACGCCGCCCGATCATCCGGACTCGACGCGCGGCTGTACCAGCGCGGGCTTGGCCGTAGCCGGCACAGCTCGATCGAAACGACGTTTTCGGATGGGTGGTTGCGACCTCTGCCGATCCGGTGAATGGGAGGTTCGTCAGTCCGGCGTCAGGCCGGCGTCAACCCTCCCAGACTGGGCTGGCCGTTTCGCGATCTCGCGCGTTCGCGCTTGGATTGTTCATCCCACTGTTCGCCCGCCTTACGCCACCCGCGCCGCTGATGTATCATTCTTCGAGAGCCTTTACGAAAGAAGAACCGGCATGAAACGAATCGCTCTCGCCTTTGTTCTGATCACTACCCCCGCAATCGCCGCCGATAAGAAGATTTTGATCCAGCACTCCGGCCGCCAGAGTTGGGTCTCCACTGACGCCGCTCTGTCTAGATATCGCGCCGCCGCTGGATCGGCCGCCGACATCGTGGTAGCGCGCACGGCCGAGGAGTTCGCGCGCGAAGTGCCCAACGCCGACGGCATCATCGGTGGCGTCAGCAAGGATTTGTATCCGCAGGCAAAGAAGTTGAAGTGGGTGCAGACGATCAGCGCGGGCGTGGAGCAGTATTCGTTCTGGCCCGAATTCGTAGCTAGCAGCCTGACGCTGACCAATTGCAAGGTGGTGCAAGGGCCTACGATCGCCGACCACGCGTTTGCCATGCTGCTGGCGCTGACGCGCGGACTGAATTTTTACATTCCCAACCGCGTGAAGAAGGAGTGGGGCGGCCGCGGCGACGGGTCCACGGCGATGACCGAACTGCCGGGCATGACGGCGGTGATCATCGGTGCGGGCGGCATTGGGACGCAGATCGCCCAGCGGGCGCACGGGTTCGGCATGAAGGTCATCGGCGTCGATCCCGAGCCCATCCCCGTATCGAACTACTTCTCCCAGATCGTGCCGCCGGACCGGTTGAACGAAGTTCTGCCGCAGGCCGATGTCGTCTTCGTCTCGGCGCCGTTGACCCCGAAGAGCGAGCACATGATCGCCGGTCCGCAGTTCGACGCGATGAAGAAGGGCGCCTACTTTGTCGCGGTCTCCCGCGGCAGGCTTTACGATAAAGGGGCGCTCGTCAAGGCTCTTGATTCGAAGAAAATCGCCGGCGCGGGCCTCGACGTCACCGACCCCGAGCCGCTGCCGCCCGGCGACTCGCTTTGGAATTTTGACAATGTGGTGATCACGCCGCACGTCGCGTCGGCGGCGGAAGGTTCCAACCAGCGGCGCATCGGAGTCATCAGCGAAAACATCCGGCGTTTCGCCAAGGGCGAGCCGCTGATCAACGTGGTGAACAAGGCCAAAGGGTATTAACCGGCGCCACCGCCTCACCCCGCCTGCGTCACTGTTCCCGGCCGGTCAGCGGATCGAGAAACTTGTAGAGTTCCTGCGTGGCGGGGTCGCCGGGCTGGCCGAGGTCGTCGTTCAGACGGCTATGGTTGCTGTCACCCTTGCCGTACACCCTGACCTGGATCTGAGCTGCCTTCAGCACGCTCCAAAGACGCTCCGCCTGAGCGCGCGTGTCCGGATTCCCGGAGAAATATAGGATGAGGAACGGCGGTATCCCCTTGCCTTTCGCCACGTGCGTCACGGCTGACAAATCGACGTGCTTCTCCGGGTCGTTTCCGAATTTCTGACGATGCCCGAAGGTAAACGTCTTCCCGCCGTAGAGCGCCTGCCGGTGCTCCGATGTCATGATGATTTTGGGAATGTCGTAAGTGTCACCGTCCACCGGGATGCAGCCCTTGAGAACATCGAACGGCACGCCTTCTTTCTTCAGGTAACGCTCGTCCGCCGCCATCAACGCCGCCACCTGAGCGCCTGCGGAATGCCCACCCACGAAGATCCGCGCGGGATCGCCGCCATGCCGGGCGATGTTCCTGTGCACCCAGCCGAGCGACTTGGCGACGTCGCCCATCAGCTCGGCCATTCCCACTTCCGGCAGCAGCCGGTAGTTCGTCGAGACAAAAACGAATCCGCGCTCAGTCAGTACCTTGGGCTTCAGCGCGACATCGCTCTTATCCCCAGCTTGCCAGCCGCCGCCGTGGATCCAGAACAGAACGGGCAGACTCCTCCCGGCCGGTTTTTCCGGCGTGTAGACATCGAGGACGTGGCGTTTATGGCCGTTCTCCACGTAGGGAATGTCAGAGGCCAGCTTCTGGGCCATGGTGCCGCTAACGAAGAGAACGGGGACGACGAGGGCGGAAACGAATCTAAGTCTCATGGCATTGATCCCTGCTTGCGACCATCACAATTATGACTCATCCTCAAATCGCCCGTCGTGGACTCGTGGCGAGGCAGACCATTTCACTAAAACCGTGCGCGTCACGGCATCGATTCCGCCGCCGGCGAATCTCTCAGGCCCGGCGCGATCTCTCTTGCGGTCTTGAAGATCACCCCGCAGGCGCGGAGTGGCTGTAGACAATATTATAGATGCCCGCGCACAAGGGTTCCTCACGGGGGCGGCAGACTTCCACAAGCACACCCGGATCCCCGTTCTCCGGCTCCGTGGATTGGCTAATTGTGGGCTCCTCGCCGGCGCTTGGCGAATGGCCGTGTTGGCGCCTTAAGAAGCTAAACAGCCAACCTCACAACGGCACATTTATTTCCGTCCGAACTTTGCATTCAGAGGCACTCGCTCCGGCAAGGTGCTGTCCGAAAAGATACGGGACATCTGTTCCATCCGTGGCCGGGCGAAGGGTACGGATCCTTTGGCCGCGCCCGATTCGAACACTGAAACTCCGATGGCGGGACATGCCTCCCACCCTCCGCCTACTCGCACCCTGCCAGTGCGCGTCGCGCCTTCCACCGACGGGCGTTTGGCAGCCTGGCTGGATCAATCTCAAATAACGACAGCCCCAGATTCCCATCATCTGCCGGAACCACTTCAGTCGCGAAATAGCAGCTGGACGTACTTTGTCAGATACACCTGCCAATTCGGCCAGCTATGGCCGGCGCCTGATTCGTTCCAAACATGCTTGACTTTTTTTGTTTCAAGCAGGGTGTGGAGGTTCTTCATCCCGTTATAGGCAAAGTCCTCAGTGCCGCAGCCCAGCCACAGAACCTTCAGTTTCCTGTTCAGGACCTCGGCGTCAGCTTTCTCCCATTCGGCGCGATTGCCCGCCGCGCTGAAAGCGCCGAGATAGGCAAACTGGTCGAGATTGTGCAAAGCGATCATCTGCGACTGAGCAGAGCCCATGGAAAGGCCGGCAATTGCCCGGTGGTCACGGCCGGTGAGCACGCGATACTTGCTCTCCACCATTGGCTTGATGGCCGTCATCAATTCCTTCTCGATCACTCCTTGGTCGGTGGGTGAAGGTGCCGCCGTTGGATTCGCGGCCGTCTTGATTTCGCGCGTGACATGGCCATATGGCATCACCACGATCATGGGCTTAATTTTTCCTTCCGCGAAGAGGTTGTCCATGATCACGTTAGCACGGCCGGTCCAGGTCCAGGAAGCTTCGATTTGCCCATTACCGTGCAGCAGATAGAGAACGGGCAGTTTCTGTTTACCTGTCTCGTAGCCGGGTGGCGTGTACACATACACCATACGCTCGGCGTTGAGGCTCGGCGAGTCATAGAAATTAACGTGGATCGTGCCGTGCGGCACTTTTCGTTCGTCGATCGGCGCCTGGTCCAGTCCGGGAATGACAAAAAGACTAGTGGCTCCCCAGCGGCGCAGCTCAAGATTGGGGTTCGATGGGTCGGGCATCCGCAACCCTCCATCAATCGCATAGCCATATGTGTAGAAACCGGGGACAAGCGGCCCCACGGTAAGACTCCACACGCCGTTGTCGCCGCGCACCAGTGGCGTCGGCTTCTTGATGACTTCCAGAATACCCGGCGACCCAATCAAGAGCACCTCACTCGCTTTCGGGGCGAAGAGCCGAAAGGTAACCCTGCGATCGGCCTGCACCTCAGGGGAAATTGGAATGTTCTTGGTGTCTTCATAGAACGCGGCGGGAACCCGCGAGCCCCCCGGCGGTCCCTGGCAAATACCGAGACTGATGCCGCAGTGGCAGAGAGCGAAGGCCAGAATAATCCTCACTGAATAGCTCCTTTGGGGGTAAATCTGAATTAGTTTTTCACGCCACGAGACAGGTACGTCCAGAGCAGACCCTCTCTCTGAGAAGTGAGGTTATCGTATTCGGGTTCGATCATGGCACACCATCTGAACGGCGCCGGACGGGGTTGTCAGATGTACCTTGGAAGCGCTGGCACAGCCTCAAGTGGACAAACACGTTCCATTACGGATTGACTTCGCACACCACATGCCCAAATCACCGGGTAATGCGAGCCGCCGGCTCGCTAGGACCACATCTTTTCGCCGTCCGCCAAATAGCGTTCGCGGATTAGCTTCTCGTTCAACTGTATTCCGAAACCGGGCCGATCGCTGAGTTGAATGTGCCCTTTGACGATCATCTCCTTGTCATATCCCAGCACCTCGGGGTCACCATTGATGCCGCGGCCATCACGGTTCATTGGAGTATTTACGAAGGCTTCGTGCGCCACGAACTCGCGCACCGAGGCGGCGAAGTTAGCGGAAGCGATCGTCGCAATTGGTCCGGCGACGTTGTGCGTTGCCACGGGCATGTAGTAGATCTCAGCAAGGTCGGCAATCTTTTTCGCCTCCAGCAGGCCACCGGCCATCGAAACGTCGATCTCGATGATGTCGACACCCTGATTAACGATGAACGGGCGGAAGTCATCGCGGCCGTAGAGGTTCTCTCCGGTAAGAATCGGCACCGGCGCCTTCGCCGTGAGCTTGACCCATTGCTCGTTGAAAGCTATTGGCAGCGGGTCTTCCATCCAAATCGGACGCATAGGAGCCACCGCTTGCGCGAGCCTGAACGCACTATCGTAGTCGAGCTCCCAATGGCAATGTACCGCGACATCGAAGTCGAGTCCCAAAGCTTCCCGCATGTTTGCGAAGCCCTTTGCGTTACGGTCGACCTGAACATTTGACATGCGCCGGTTGTCCAGCTGGTCCCAGCGTTGATCGCGGAGGATGTTTGTTTTGCAGGCTGTCCAGCCCTGGCGTTTCATCCGTTCGGCAAATTCTACGCATGACTCTTTGCTCAGCATGTCGCGAGGTCCGGTAGAGGCGTAGGCACGAACTTCCTGTACATGCGAGCCGCCGCCGAGGATGCGGTGAACTGGCTGGTCGGTGATCTTCCCAATGAGGTCCCACATGGCGAACTCGACGCCCGTGATGGCGTGGGTAGCAACGCCGTGATTGCCCCCGTAGTACGAAGTGCGCGTGCTCATCTTGAACACTAAGTACTCGAGGTTCATGGGGTCTTGACCCATCAGGATCGGCTTGCAGACGTTTAAGACAATGTCCTTCGCGCCTTCCCCTTTCTCATCGTGATGGCACTCCCCGATGCCCACAAGCCCTACATTGGTCGAGATCTTTACGAGCGGACTCACACGAAATCCGATGCGAGTGAGGATGCACTGAACGTCGGTGATCTTGACCTTGCCGGTTTTCGGTCCGGCCATCAGATTCAGGTAGGGCGCGAAGGCTGTTGCGGATGCGCCGGCGGCGAGGTGTTTCAGGAATTTTCTTCGATTCATAACTTAACGTGGGACCCAACAGGTCGCCAGACCTCGATGAGCTTAGCACAGATCCGACGGCTCATTGAGCATAAAGACCGTCAAAGGCTCTCCCTCAAAAACCCCCAAAGGCCGTGGATCCCGCCCGATCAGACCTCAAGATGAGGTTTCCGAGAACGACAGTCTGACGCCAACCCCAGTTCGATTCACCTCACGGTGCCCAAATCCGCCCGACTGCGACGGGACAAGCCGAAAAACGTTATCGTGCATCACGACGATCTCACGAAGAGCGACATCACAGTTCATGAGGGGCTTCCGCTCACATCGATCAGCAAGACGGTAACGGATCTATTGGCGGCCGGCGGGCGGATCGACCTGCTCCGGCAGGCAATCGCCGATGCCCGCCGTGAAGGATACATCGGCGCCGCCGAGGCCGGCCAACTTCGGAGGCGAATCGAGTCGCACCTGAAGTCGTTGCGTGCCTCAAGCGGCAAACTGGCAACAACATGACCAAGCCGAAGCCACCGGAGCGATTGGAGAAGAGGTTGGCTCGCGTCGCTCGGGAGCAGGGCGTTGATCAAGAGCGGCTTCGCCGGTGGGTCTTTTTTCTAGCGCTTTGCGGAGCACTTGACCGAGCGATTCAAGCAGGTGATCTTGCCAGCTACTACCTCAAAGGCGGCGTCGCGATGGAACTGCGTTTCGCTGAACGCGCCCGCGCGACGAAAGCTATGGACTTGGGTATGGAAGGTACGCGGGTTAGTCGATTGCAATCCTTATCGGCGGCGCTGAGTGCCGGCTTCGATCAGTTCACATTTCGGATAAAGGGTCAAACTCGCGATATGGAACAGGCGGATACCATTCGAGTGCTCGTAGCACTCCAATATCGCACGCGCTCGTGGCAGACGATCGAAGTGGATCTCGGGCCGGCCAACGTGGACCGAGTTGACCTCATCGAACCTAAGGTCCGAGGCCTCGTGGAACTTGGGATTCCGGTCACATCGCCAGTGAGATGCTTGGGTCTTGCTGAGCAGGTTGCGCAGAAACTCCACGCATGCACTGGTCCGGCGGCCGCAGATCGGGCGCGGGACGTGCTGGACATTCTGCTGGTCGACGCCCTCGGTCAACTCAACTATGCGGAGACGGCCGATGCAGCGCGTCGCGTATTCGGAGTGCGCGCCACTCATGCGTTCCCGCCAACCTTTGTCATGCCTCCAGAGTGGGGGCCGGAATTAGAGAGTCTTGCGCTCGAACTCGGCTTTACTCTCTCGACGGCAGTAGAAATTGAAGGGCGTTTCCGGGAAGTCATCCAACTCCTGGAACGCAACGCCGAACGATGAGTAGTGAGCGCCGAACGCTTCCGCAACGAAGGGTTTTGGAGGGTGCGGCTCCCCCTGTGTAGTCAAAACCAGGTCGAAGCCGCAGAAAGATGGCTAGCGTGACTGGCTCCAACACGCTGGTCTGCTTGTTCGGGACCAAGCCTTAGGAAACCGGACTCTCCGCCGGACTTGCGGGAACCGTGTTTCACCCTCCAGATCAATTCTCGGGCCAGCGCTACATGGCCCGTTTGGGCCGACGATTTACTGGGTGAACGTTCTACGCCGCTTGGCGCCAGGAGTAACGATGATGGAGTCCGCCCAGCCGGGGGCTCGCTATCACCGTTGCCTCCGAAGACTGCCGCTTTTCGACCGGCCTGTGATTCGGGGATCCTTCCCGAGGCTGTCGTGAATCCGATCGTCGTGAAAGTAGGAAACGTAGTCACCGACGAGGCGCCGCAAGTGCCGCTCGTTCAGCGGAATCACGTAGTCCCGCAGCTCTCGCCGACATCCACCCACCCATCGCTCAGCGATTCCATTCTGCCAAGGGGCCCCGACACTCGTTCGTTTGGGCTTCAGTCCTGTTGCTTTCAGAAGAGCGACGACCTCCTCATTGAATATGGAATCGTGATCAAAGATCACGTACTGATACGGACCCGCTTCTGGGAATGCCTCGCGCAGTTGTTGGACCACCCACGTGGCCGTCGGGTGAGAGGTCACGTTGCCGTGTAGGATTCTGCGCCTCCCATGCTCGATGACGAAGAAACAGTAAAGTAACTGGAACGTCACCGTCGGCA
>JBJXFL010000068.1:0-12898 GCA_046155405.1 Bryobacteraceae bacterium
ACGCGACCCGACGATGCATCTCGCGTAGCTGACGACGATCAGGCAATGACGATTCGAGGAGTGCACGGGACAACTGGACGCGACTTGAATCGGTTTTACCGGCAGCCCTCTTAGCATCCGAAAAAGACAAACTTTGAAAGCGACCTCTTGGCGGCGAGTTGCGCGGATTCGGCACGAAGAACGACTCCCAGAAATGTCAAACTGCTACTGCCACCCCCGCAGAGCCGGGGGGATCTCCCTGGAGGAATTAGTTAAAGAATGGCCATTCCTCCTTTCTCCCATCCTTCGTCTCAACCACCCATTGCATCCATAAGCGACGGCGTTCGAGATCAAAGAAACCATCATCGATTCTGAACTCTTTGTTTATCGTCAAACTGCGTAAGAACTTCAAGTCCCGATCTGCCTTATAGTGAATCGGGCAATCGCTGATGACGCTTGAGTAGAGGTCGAGGAATGCGTTCCATTGATCGCAGTCCATGACCACCTTCAGAGAACATCCACCCATAACTCACAGCACCTTGCCGAGTTCCCATCGAAAATGGGAAAGGCTTAGAAATTCCAAAAACTCGAGACTGAAACCATCGCCCTTCGAGACCCGCTCTGCCATCTCGTCGAACATTCTGAAAGATCAGTTCGGCTTCCGGACGGTAACGGCCGGAAGTCCCCTATTGATTCTAAAGCACTTGCCAAGTCGTGCCCGTTTAGCGATCAGCCTCGCGGGGGTGCTTTTCGGCGACTGCCCTCAAAATGGTTAAGCACGCCCTTACTGCTTGGCGGTATAGGGAATGTCCTTCAGTCCGTCGTCCATACCTTCGATCCGGACAAACATCTTCTTCGGCGGCGCTGCCGGCGAAACGGGCGGAGGAGGGGGTGGCGGAGGAGCCTTCGCCTTGACGTCGACCGGCAGCCCGAAGGCGGCCATCAATGGCCCTAGCCGTTCGGCCACCGCGCCCGCGGCAAGAGGCGCTCCCAGAACGAGCGTGCTGTTTTCAATCGAACCTTTTAGTTCCGGAAGCCACGACGAAAGCGCAAATCGATCCTTGCCGGCCGCTCCGGCCTGGAACTGTTTCAGTACGACGTCCGCCGTGGCTTCGGTCGCCGTCCAGATCCACATATTCAATCCAGCCGGCTTCCCCACCTGAATTCCGACGTCGAAACCCTCCAACCGGCCGACATCGAACGCGTCCCCGTTTTCTATGAAACTGTCGATCTCTTTCGGTCCAAAACCTTGAGGAATGGTCTCACAACTCACCCAGACCGGATACTGGGCCAAATCGCGCGCGCGGGCAAACAACCGGTTTACCGACGCCATCGACTCGACATGCGCCTTGCTCCGTTCCGCCGCCGCCTGAATCGCGGGCCGCGTTCCAATCAGCACGGTTGTGCCGCCGCCCGGTCCGGTAATCCAGGCCAAATGCGGGTCGCCGGCGACCGCTCCAGCGGGAGCCGCTATTTCCAATCCTTTATAGGGCGTCATTTGCGCCCCTTCGCTCATCGCCATCTTCCGCAACTGCGGAAGTGTAAATGAACCCGACAGAATCAACACGTCCGATCGCCGGCCGGTCGCCTCCACGACTGAAGACATCAG
This sequence comes from Bryobacteraceae bacterium, assembly GCA_046155405.1. Taxonomy (GTDB): domain Bacteria; phylum Acidobacteriota; class Terriglobia; order Bryobacterales; family Bryobacteraceae. Next base: position 1,589 of record JBJXFL010000068.1, read on the forward strand.
CAGCCGCTCGGCTTGGTCCAGTATGGGCGCCCCCAACGCGGCCACGAATTGATCGCGAATCTGCTTCCCGTCCGGCGTCTCCGCCAACTTGCGAAAATCAACACCGGCCAGAATCTGCGCTTCCGGGTGCGCAAAGCGCCACGCCATTGGCTCGGATGCGCCGATGGTCGCCGCGTTTAGCGCCGTCATCGATACCGCCAACAGCGCCACCAGCCCGCGAATTTTCTGAATCAGCTTCTTGATCATGATTACTCCACCGGCAAAAGAACGTTGTTACTTTCAACTCCGGCCTGCCGGATTCGCAGTTCCACGGTTCCGGCGTTCCATTCGGCGGGCACTGTGAAGCGGATCACCGTGATGCCGGCGAGGCCCGGCGCCGCGCCCGCAAAATCAGGCGTGTAGACCAGATCGCCGACGAGGATTTCAGGCTTTGTCCCGAGCGGGTTCGGCGGGTTGTCCGCGGCTGGGAATCCGTCCAGAATGCCACGCTGATACGCGCCAAATCCGGTTCCCATCAGCATGACCTGCTCGCCGCGTTTGGCCGGCCTGTCCGGCGCCGCCAACGACCCGTCGGGCCGCTGCACCGTCGCCACAAACCGCTCGCCGATCAACTGTCCAAAAATTCCCGGCGCGTGCCGCACCACCGTTACTTTGCCGGAAATCTCCGGCAATCCGCCGTTCCGCACAGCGAGAGTGTATTCGCCATCGGCCAGATCGGACGGCAAATAGGCGTTCACCTGCTCCGGTGAAACGAAAAGCAGCGGCAGTAGCCGCGTTCCGATCCGGGCCGTGACATTGCCAAGCGTTTGGGCTAGCGGCGCATTCGCTCCGGCAACGTAATCGTTGGCCAATCCGGAACCAAAGATCGAGACGATGGACCCTGGGGCCACCGCCTTCAGTGGCGTATCGGCCGCGGCGTTACGGATTCCGGCACTCGGGATGTAGGGTACTTTGTCCAATTGCGCGCGCACCAGCCGCGGCGCGAGCATCGAAAGGAAACCGGCGGCGCCGGTGCCCGATAGATCGCCCTCCCAACGGCGAAACTTGTAGCTTTCGGCGGCAACCGCCGTCACCTGCACCGTCGCATCGTTCGGATAGAAACCGTCCGCGGAACCCGGTTCGACGCGGAAGCTCGCGCCTTCGGCCGGATCGGACAAGGCAAGCAGCCGGTTATAAGTCCGGTAGCGAAAGCTGAGTTGCCGATCGGCTCCCGCAAAGGTCACCGTCCGCGTCGCCGCCGCCGTGTCGCTCCAGCCTTCAAACTGCAGGCGCGAATCGGCGCCCAGCGAGACGTTCTCCGGAACCGAAAGCCCAACCGTCGTTCCATTGGGCCGGTCGAGCGTACAGGGCAATGGGCAAAAAGCCCCATCCACCTGCAAACGGGATCCCGGCTGCCCACTCGAAATTACAAGGCGTGGATACAGTTCGTAGTTGGCCACCAACCGCATACCGCCCAACTCCGTCTCCTCCAGAGTCGTGATCTGCTGTGTAGCCTCGCCGCCACTCGCCCAACCTAGAAATCTGTACTTGCGGCCCTTCGCATCGGTCGTTTCGGACGGGGCCGTCACCGTATGCTTCGTGCCTACGCCCCAGACGAAGTTGTACGAGGGCCAGCTTTCGCGACCGTCGACATTGAGTTTCAAACCTAGGGGGTTGGTGAGAAAGGAGACGCCCGTGCCGCGTATAAAGCGTGCCAGGACGGTTTCCGGAGTATTGACGCCGACGGTTTTATATACCGCTCCCTCGCCGCCTCCGATGCTGAAGCTATCTAGAATCCAGGTTTTCCCCATCCGGTCATATTGCGTCGCCGGCGCGCCCAAAACGTGGCTCGATCCGTCGGCGAAATCCAGTTCCCACGGCGGAACCACGAAAGGGAGGTTATCGGTGGGATGACCGGTGGGAATCAGAGTCCGGTCCACCATGATGTTCAAGCCTTCCGGCTCGGTGCGGAAAATGACCCGCTTGGCCGGCGCAAAGCGCGGTGAGATGAAGGACGGTCCGGACACCTTGTAGGTCCGCAGGAAGCTGTCCGGCAATGGCGCACCATTTACGATCCAGCCCTCGAAAACAAAACCGCGCGCGGGGAAAGCGTTAAAAATAATCGTCGCGTCCTTGGCGGCCCAGATGGCGACCGATTTTGTCACGCATTGGCCGTCGATATAAATCACGCCCGGCGCTGTCAAACCCGCCGCACAGTCCACCGGCGCCGAGGAGACGGCATTGGTAAAGTGCACATCGATGCGGTGTTCGACGATGAACGTTCCTTTCAAGGTTAGAAAGTCCGGGTCGGCGGTGACGGTGATGGAAGGCGAAGCGGTGGGCTGAAGCAGGGATTTGTCGTCGGTCCAGCCTTGAAAGCCCATGCGGGTGGTTCCACCGGTATCCTGAGCGATATTCGCCGAGACTGTATGACGGCTGCCCTTCGGCCAGAAGAATGTCGCCGAACTCGTGTATTTCGTTCCATCCACGTAGAAGGAAGCTCCGGGGGGATCCGAATAAATGCGCGTTTGGGTGGTCTGTCCCGACGCCACGCCAATGGCAATAAAGAAGACGGACACCAGTGTGATCGACGCTCGATTCATAGATTCGTTCGGGAGTCTCCCTCGCCCCTACGTTCTCTTTCGGCAGTTGCGGCGGAATACTGAATAGTTGAAACACCTTAGTTACAGTAGAAAGTAGAAAACTATGTCCAACTCCGATTCGCTACCGTCGATTCCCCTAACCATTGAAGGCTCCTGGGTACTCCACCAGCTTTTCCGGTTTAATCAGTCCGCCTGGGGAAGCCTGGATACGCTCAAGAAGAGAACTTTTGTCCGGGAACTGGTCGATTTGGTTGAGTTCTGGGAAAAGAGCGAGGAATTCCCGTCCGCCGCCTTCGCAATGATCGGGCACAAGAGCGACCTGATGCTGATTCATTTCCGGAAAGATCCGTCGGAACTGCTTAAGGCCGAAGTCGATTTCTCTCAATTACCTATCGGCAAGTACCTCGAACAAGTTCACTCTTATTTTTCGGTTGTTGAGCTTGGGCTGTACGAATCGACGGTGAAGACGTACCGCGCGCTGCTCGACCGCGAACTGCAACCGCACACCGAGGAGTGGAATCAGGAGATCAAGGCGACGCTCGACCGGCAGCGCGAAGCCATGGCCGTGCGTCTTTACCCGACCTTCCCGGATCGCAAATACGTCTGCTTCTACCCGATGGACCGGCTGCGCGGCGAGGTGAACAACTGGTATTCGGCGCCGATTGAAGAACGGCAGCGGATGATGCACGAGCATGGCATGGTGGGGCGGCGCTATGCCAATGAGGTGAAGCAGATTATCACGGGATCGATTGGGCTCGACGACTGGGAGTGGGGTGTGGACTTGTTTGCCGACGACCCGCTGGTGTTCAAGCGATTGATTTATGAGATGCGGTTTGACGAAGTAAGCGCTAAGTACGCTAAATTTGGGCAGTTTTTCGTGGGCCTGCGCGTCCCCTCCAAGTATTTGGAGGAGGTCCTCGTCGGTTAGGTGGTTTGGCGCGGGCCCGCTTTTCGCGAGTTGGATGGGCGAAGGGCGCCGACTTTCCGATCGGAAGCGTGGGCTGTGCTAGCATCCAAAACAGTCCAGTATGACCCTCTTTCTTTGTCTGGTCGCGGTGGCCGCGCTGCTGTTGTGGGCGCGCTCCCGCTTCCAGAAGTTAGAAGAGCGGAGCGCGGAGGACTCGCGGCGGATCGCCGCGCTGACGGCGCGAATTTACTCGTTGGAAGCCCGGGCGGGGAATGGCGCGGCGGTGCCGGCGGCGGTCGAATCGGCGGTGGCGCCGCCCCCTCCGGCGTATGAACCGGTTCCGCCGCGTCCGCCGCCGCCTCCGATACCGAGCCGCGTGGAACAGGTCTTCGGGCCGGCGGTGGAACCGCGGCGCGACCTGGAGACCGTCATCGGCGGCAACTGGCTGAGCAGGCTCGGCGTGTTGATGCTGCTGATTGGGATCGCGCTGTTCCTTGGCTACTCGCTGACGGAAATGGGGCCGTTGGGGCGGATTCTAACGGGCTTGGCGACCAGCCTCGCGCTGCTGGGCGCCGGAGTGGCGGCGGAGCGGAAGGCCGACTATCGAACGCTCGGCACGGCGCTGATCGGCGGCGGCTGGGCGGGATTGTACTTCACCGCTTTCGCTTCGCATGGAATCGACGCGTCGCGGATCATCGACAGCGGAGGGATGGGGCTGGTTTTGCTTTTGGGCGTGGCGGGCGGCATGATTCTGCACTCGCTCCGGTACCGTAACCAGACGGTGACGGGACTGGCCTACATGGCCGCATTCCTTACTATTGCAATCTCGTCGCTCACACAGTTTTCGGCCATCGCGTCCATCCCGCTGCTGGTGAGCCTGCTGGTGGTGGCGTGGAGGTTCGGCTGGCAGCCGCTGGCGGCGGCGGGCGCTCTGCTGGCATACGCCGCATACGGTTTTGACTTGGCGACAGGCGACAAGGATCGCTATTTCATTCTGATCGGCGAGCCGGTGCTTTGGATTTACTGGCTCATATTGGAAGCTTTCGATCTGGCGTCGAAGCGGCGCGGCGCGACGCTGCCGATCGCGCCGCTGAACCTGACCGGATTTCTCTTCGCGACGGCGGCGGTCTGGCCGAGCGGAGGCGGATGGCAGCCCGACTGGATGCTGGCCACGATGGCGGCGGCGCAGTTTGTCAGCGCCCTTCTTCGCGGGCGGTTGAACGAGTCGCGAGAGATTGTCGACGACTCCGTTTTCGGCGGCTTCGGGGCTTCGATCACTTACTCGGCGCTGTTTTCCGCCGCGTTCATTTTGGATCGATTCACGGGAGTACAGCGCGGATTTGCGTTGGCGTTGCTGGCGGAATCGATCGCCGTATTCGGCTGGTTATATCGCAGCGCTTATCTGCGCGGGCTGGGCGCCGTTCTATTTGCGCTACCGCTGGCGCTGTCCTTCGAGGTGGTTACCGACTCCGGAGGGCGGGCGTTTTACTGGGCGCTGGCCGCGATGTTCCTGCTGAACCGCCTGTTCCTGTTGGGCGGCGTCTGGTACTCGATCGGCGCCGTGTTCACACTGGCCGGACTGTTACTCGACTTTGATCCGCGACATTTGCGGCCGGTGCTATTGACGATCGCCGGCGGCTTGGCGGGGCTGGCGTTACGGCTGCGCGAGAAGCCGGAGGCGCGTTGGGTGGGATTAGCACTGGCCGTGCTGTCCGTACTGGCGCTGAGTACCCGCGTGCCGGAGGAGTTGATTTGGGTGACAATCGCGCTGCCGACGGTGCTGTATGGCGCGTTCGGCTGGGCGCTGCCGGAAGGCTTGCCGAGGTTGGCGACGTTCGTTTTGATGCAGTTTTATATCGGCGTGCTGCTCTACCGGCTCGTGGGCCAGACGCCTTGGCTGATGGCGGCGTGGGCGCTGCTCGCGCTAGCCTGTTGGGCGGCCGGTGTGTTACGGGTTGGCCCGAGTCTGGCCCGTAGCGCCGTGCTCCCGGAGGTATTGGCGCTTACGTTCTGGGCATTCGATATTCTGGGCCGCCAGGATAACCTGGCGGCCCAGTTGACGGCAGTCGTCGCTCTATTTGCGATGTACCTGACGCCCATTCGCCGCGGAGATCCGTTGGAGCGAATGGCTTCCGCAGTACAGGGCTTGGCGGCTGTTTTTGTGACCACCGCAATGTTGCAGGATTTTGTCAGCGGACGGCGGCTGACGCTGGCCTGGGGAGTGGAAGCGATCATGTTTCTGGGCGCGGGGATTGGGCTGCAACGCCGTCAGCTTCGGTTGAGCGGACTGACGCTGTTTGCCCTTTGTTTGGGCAAGCTATTCTTCCATGACTTCTCGCAGCTCGATACTTTGAGCCGGATTCTCTCGTTCATCGTCCTGGGCTGCCTGCTGATCGCGGCATCCTGGGCTTACTCCCGTTTCCGGGAGCAGATTCAGCGTTATTTATGATCGGGGAAGATTATGCAGCCTGCGGGAGTTGAATACCGGTCAAATTGAGGGTCTCGCGAAGCGAGTTTTTGATGCGAAGCAACCGGACGCGGACCGAGACCGGTGAGATGCCGAGAGCCGGAGCGAGTTCATTGCTCGACCAGCCTTCCATATAGTGACGGACGAGAAGCATGCGATCCTCCTCACTGCAATGAGCGAGAAGTTCGGCCAGAGCGGTGGTATCCGTCGAAGCCTCGATCGTCGCGCTATCCTCCGTCAATTCCTCGACCGTTTTGCGGCGGCGGTAGTCGACGCGCAACAGATTTTTGGCGATGCTGTTTACCCAGACACCGATCGCATCGGGGTTCTTTAGCTGAGCCCGGCACTCCCAACCCCGGCTCCAAGCGGCCTGGGAGATCTCTTCGGCGAGTTGATGGTCAACACCACTCGACTGAAGAAAGCGTACGGTCCGAGAAAAGCCGGGCCGGTAAGCGGCGGCAAATTGTTCCTGGCTGAGATTGGTGTTGGTGAACATGCTCTTTCTAAAGCACGATTCACGCCAAACTCTCCATTCTTTTATTATCAATCACTTACGAATCATATCAGCTAAGAGTGTCTGCATTTCAGACGCCTTCTTCACGAAAATTCTCTAAGCGGCTGGTCAAGAGTTCGCTGGCTGTTCGAATATTAGACGCAAATCGGAGCGGATCGCCCTGGGCGCTTTCGGCGATGATTTCGGCGTAGCCTTGGATGGCCGTTAGTGGCGACCTGAGGTCATGGAGCCGCCTGGCGAACCTGGTTTGGCGGCGTTTCGCCCATTCGATTCGATGTTTCAGTTCTTCCTCCTTTAATGGAAGGAAGATGATGTCGTCGGCGTGAAGGGTGGCGGCGGCGCGGATTTCGATTTGGCCGGCGGCTTCCGTGAGGATGGCGTCGGCGCCTATTTCGGTGAGTTCCCAACCCCAGGATTGAATGGTCGCGCGAATGGGGTCCGCAATCCCAACGGCCGCCACCTTCATTTGCGCACCGACTCCATGACGGCGAGGAGTTTTGGAAAATCGATAGGTTTGGTTTCGAAGGCGTTGCAACCGGCTTCGAGGGCGCGGACGCGCTCGGCGGGGAGGGCGTGGGCGGTAAGGGCGATGATGGGGATGTGTTTTGTAGCCGGGTCGGCCTTGAGGCGGCGGGTGGCTTCCCAGCCATCAAGAACTGGCAAACTCATATCCATTAGAACGAGCGCGGGCTGATATTGTTGCGTCATTTGAATAGCTTGCTCGCCGTCAAGGGCAACTAGCACCTCGAATCCTTGGCGCTGGAGGCGGCGGAGGAGCATGTCGCGGTTCATCTCGTTGTCTTCAACCAGGAGAACGGTGGTCATTTTGAAATCTCGCTGATCACGGGGAGGATTTGGTGGGGGTCGGGTGCGGCGGCGCGGCAGCCGGCTGGGCGGCGCTCCGGCGGGATTTCGAACGGCGTACTCTTACCGCGAATTTGGCCTAGGGCGGCGACGATTTGGCGCGGGTCGGCTCCGGCGGCGCGGCAGCCGGCTGGGCGGTGCCCGGGCGGGATTTCGAACGGCACGCGTTCACCGCGAATTTGGGCTAGAGCGGCGCCGATTCGGCGCGCGGCGCGAGTTGGGGGGATTTGGCGCGCGTCGGGTGCGGCGGCGCGGGCTGGCGGGATTTGGGTCATTTCGCTACCTCTAGCGTGGCGAGGATGTGGGCGATGAGGTCGTGGCCGCGGAGGGATCCTTTGCTGACGTGGGCGGCGGCTTGTTGCTTTAGGCGCTGGCGTTGGGCGGCGTCGAGGTCCATGGCGGTGACGACGAGCACCGGGGTGAGGCGGCCCATTTCGGTAGCGCGGAGGAGGGCGAGGAATTCAAAGCCATCGACGTTAGGCATCATAAGATCGAGGACGACGACGCCGGGTTGGACGGCGGCGCATTTTTCGAGGGCTTCAGCGCCATCGGCAGCCTCGTGAATGGCCCAGCCGAGACTCTGGAGTTGGCGTTTGAGGATGCCGCGGGCGTCGGGGTTGTCATCGACAATGAGCGCGGATTGGGCGCGGCCGGCGGCGGCGTGGCGGAGAATGGCGCCGGAGAGAAGATCGACATCGACAGGCTTGGTGAAGACCTCTTCGGCGAGGAAGCCGCGGGGGTCGCCGTGGTTGTCGAGGATGCTTAGGAGGATGACGGGGATGGCGGCGAGTTGAGGGTCGGCTTTGAGGCGGCGGAGGATTTCCCAGCCGTCGGCGCCTTCCATTACGACGTCGAGCGTGATGACGCGGGGATTGAGAATGCGGGCCATGCCGATGCCTTCCTCACCGTTCCGGGCGACGGCGACATCGACGGGATGTTTGTCGAAGAGACGGCGGACGAGTCCGTGGACGGCGGTGTCGTCATCAATGACGAGAACGGTCGGCTTATCGGACTGGCGAAGGGGCGGAGAGGCGTTGAGGCCGCCGGGGACGAACTCTTCGGGGATGTAGAGGGTGAATGTGGAACCGACGCCGAGGTCGCTTTGAACGAACGTGTCGCCGCCGAGCATGCGGGTGAGGCGGCGGGTGATGGCGAGGCCGAGGCCGGTGCCCTGCCCTTTGCCGCGGATGGGGGTGGATTCGAGTTGATGGAAGGGCTCGAAGAGGCGGGCAAGCTCGTCGGGGCCGATGCCAGGGCCGCTATCGACAACGTCGAAGCGGAGGAAGGGGCGCTGGCCGTCGATAACGCGTTCGACGCGGAGGGTGATCCGGCCATTTTGCGTAAATTTGCAGGCGTTGCTGAGAAGGTTTAATAGGCACTGGCGGACCTTGACGACATCGGAATACATGCGGTTGACGCCGGGGGCGATGGCGATGTCGAGCGTGTTGCCGTTTTTGGCGGCGGTGGGGCGGACGAGTTCGACGACTTCTTCGAGGACTTGAGGAATGGCGAATGGCGCCGGATGGACATCAACTTTGCCGGCATCGATTTTCGACATTTCGAGAATGGAATTGATGAGCTCGAGGAGGTGTTTACCGGCGGACTCGATTTTCTGCAGGTCCTGGAAATCGGTGGTGCGAAGGTCGGCCTCGGCTTCCTCCTGGAGCATTTGGCTGTAGCCGATAACGGCGTTGAGCGGGGTGCGGAGTTCGTGGCTCATGGAGGCGAGGAAGGCGCTTTTGACTTCGCTGGCGCGTTCGGCGGCGCGGCGGCGAGCGGCGACCCGCTGGTTTTCGACGGCGAAGAGGACGAAAAGGCCGATGCAGCAGAGGACGGCGAGAAGGGCGGCCATTTTCATGCTGGAGAGGGTTTTCTGGGTGAGGCGCTCGCCTTCCTCGAGCGTGGAGAGTTCGACGGCGGCGAGAACGTCGCGAAGTTTTCCGGCGGTATCGAGCACGCGGCCCTGTTCGACGAGATCGCTGGCGGAATCCCATTCGCCGAGCCGGCCGGCCTGGGCGGAGACGCCGAGTTCGGTGAATTTCCGGTTGGCGAGTTTTTCGATTTCGTTGAAGCGCGCGCCGATGGGACTGTGGGTGCCACCCATTTCGCGCAACTGGATCAACTGGCTTTCGACGCTAGCCTTGGCGTAGTGGTAGGGCGCGAGGAACGCCTCCTCGCCGGTGACGAGAAAGGCATTGTGGCCGGACTCCGCTTCCGAGATGGTCAATTGAAATTGATGGATCAAGGTGACGGCGCGGCGGCTCTGGCGGGCGAGCAGATCGGCCTCCTGCCCCTTCTGCCAGTTGAGGTAAACGGCGCCGACGCCGAGCAGGAGGGCGAGGGCGCCGCTGACGACGTATAGCTTTTCGTCGAGCAAGGGAAGGCGCGACGTCCAGGACCGCATGGGTAGATTATGGCGCGGATGGCGGTTGAGGTGCATGGAAGGCTCCTTGTTTTTGAATATCCTTGCTAGGCTGAGAGTTCACGCGTATGGGCGAGACTTCAACCGTGTTGTCATTGTTAGCGGTGGACGACGATCCGCTGAGCCTGGACCTGGTGCGCGATGCGCTGGGGTCGATGGGCTTGCGGATATTAACGGCGGCGACGGGCGCGGAAGCGCGGGCGGCACTGGAGGCGGACCGGCCGCAAATCGTACTGCTGGACCTGATGCTGCCGGACGTCAGCGGGCTGGAACTGCTGGAAGAGATCCTGCAGGCGGCGCCGGGGACGGAAGTGATATTGCTGACCGGGCACTACACGCCGGAGTCGGCGGTGGAGGCGGTTCGAAAGGGAGCGTGCGACTACCTGACGAAGCCAGTAAAGATCGGCGCGTTGCGGGCGCGAGTGAAAGAACTGGTGGACGACGCGCGGCGGCGGCTGGAGGCGGCGCGGCTGGAAATCGAATTTTTACAGGCGAACCGGTTCCAGGGAATGGTGGGACGGAGCCCGCAGATGCTGGAGCTATTCGCGCTGATCCGGCGGGTGGCGCCGCACTTCCGGGTAGCGCTGGTGCGGGGGGCGACGGGCACCGGCAAGGAACTGGCCGCGCATGCGCTGCACGCTTTGAGTCCAGTGGCGGCGGGTCCTTTCGTGGTTGCGAATTGTTCCGCCATTACGGAGACGCTGTTTGAGAGCGAGATGTTTGGACATTTGAAAGGCTCCTTTACGGGGGCGACGAACGACAAGAAGGGGCTGTTCGAGGCGGCGCACGGAGGGACGCTGTTTCTCGACGAGCTGGGCGACTTGCCATTGGCGATGCAGAGTAAACTGCTGCGGGCGATCCAGCAGCAGGAGATAAAGCCAGTGGGCGCGACGGCGACCAAGAAGATCAGCGTGCGGGTGGTGGCGGCGACGAACCGGGATCTGGAAGAGATGATGGGTTCGGGAAGTTTCCGGGAGGACCTGTACTACCGGCTAAGCATGGTGGAAATCCACGTGCCGAACCTGGTTCAGCGAATGGAGGACTTTCCTTTCCTCGTCCGGCATTTCGTGGCGCAATTCGCCGAGGAGTACGGGAAAAATCTGGCGGGCGCGACACCGCGGGCGCAGGCGATGCTGGCGCGCCATACGTGGCCGGGCAACGTACGCGAGCTGGAGAATGTCATCGGCGCGGCCTGTATGATGGCCGACGGCGAGTTAGTGGATATCCGGGATATGCCGCCGTCATTTCAGCGGGGGGCCGGACCGGCGTTAGTCGCTCCCGTTCCGGCTAAAGCGACCGGCGGTGTGGAGCTACTAACACTCGAGTTACTTAACCAGCGGCACGCGCGACTGGTGGTGGACCATTTCGGCGGGAACAAGAGCAAGGCCGCCGAGGTGTTGGGGGTGACGCGGTCAACCCTGTATCGGCTACTGGGTGAGGGGTAGCAGGCGGCAGCGTGGCTGGGGCACGTGGAGGAATTCGCACTTGAACTCCTGCAAATAGGCGGATTCGCTGAGTTTCGCGACGGCGTGGCGGTGGAGGTCTTCGCCGATC